>JAOAAY010000035.1:0-6643 GCA_026418615.1 Candidatus Sumerlaeaceae bacterium
CGTCGTCGCTGACCTCAGCGGGCGGGCGCGTCCAGATGGCCTTCATGGAGTTGATGGTTTCGTCCTCGACGACGATTCGCTCCTCGGCACCGGGTTTCGGATTTCCGTCGGCGTCGCGTTCGACCTCCTTGCGCTCGACCTGCATGCGGATGGGATAGGCCACAAAGTCCGAGTATTTCCTGACGATCGAGCGGATGACCCATGGGCGGGTGAAGTCCTGATGACCGTCCTCGTCGCTGTGCGGTTTGAGGTGGAGAATCACGGTTGTTCCCGGGTCGGGGCGCTCGTCGGGCGTGAGTGTGTAGGTGCCGTCGCCGGCCGATTCCCATCGCCACGCCTGTTCCTCGCCGGCGCGACGGGTCAGCACGGTCACGCGGTCAGCCACCATGAATGACGAGTAAAACCCGACGCCGAACTGGCCGATGAGTTCCGGCGGCAAGCCTGAGTCTTTTGCCTTCGCGGCGGCTTCGAGAAATTCGCGGGTGCCGGATTTGGCGATCGTGCCGAGGTAGCGGATCAATTCGTCGCGGCTCATGCCGATGCCGTTGTCGGCCACGATCAGAGTGCGGGCTTTGGGATCGGGAGTCAGCCGGATATGAAGATCGGTTGCCAGAGGGGCCAGCGCCGGATTGGTGAGCGCCTCGAAGCGCAACTTGTCCAAGGCGTCGGACGCATTGGAGATCAACTCGCGCAGGAAGATTTCGGGGTGCGAGTACACGGAGTGGATCATGAGGTCGAGCAGTTGCCGCGCCTCGGACTGGAACTCGAATGTCTCGGTCTTTTCCGTCACTTTCACATCCCTCACGGTTGAGTGTTGATGCTGGCGCGCGCGAGGCGGCACTGCGCCGCGCGCCGTCTGCTAATTACCGCGCGTCGCGCCCGGCTCTTGCCCGAGGGGCGGGGGAGCGGCGCGGGGTGGCGGGCCGGCGCCGCCTCAGCCCTCCATGAGCAGATCATGCTCGAGCACGGAGGCGATCTGCTCGGCTGCGTGGCCATCGCCGAAGGGATTTTTAGCCTGCGCCATGCGTGCATAGACCTGCGGGTTGTCAAACAGTTCACGGGCTGCCCGCACGATGGCCTCTTTGTCCGGCCCGACGAGCCGGGCGCATCCGGCCTCGACGGCCTCGGGGCGTTCGGTCATTTCGCGGGTGACGAGGACGGGCTTTCCCAGCGCGGGCGCCTCCTCTTGCACGCCGCCCGAATCGGAGATGATGAAGTGGGCTTCCATCATGAGCGCAATGAAGGTTGGGTAGTCCACCGGCTCCACAAGGCGGATATTGGGAATGTTGCCAAGCAGTTCGTTGACCGGTTCGAGCACATTGGGGTTGGGGTGAACGGGATAGACGAGGTAGGCGTCGGGATGAATGGCGGCGATTTCCGCGAGGGCCTCGCAAATCTGGCGCATACCGGCGCCGAAACTCTCGCGGCGGTGACCCGTGACGAGGACAAGCCGGGAGCCCGGGGGCGGCTGGAGATGGTCGGGCAAGCCGTGGACTGTCGGCACGACCGCCAGCAGCGCGTCCACAACGGTGTTGCCCGTGACATAGATGTTTCGTGCGGCGATGCCCTCGCGCAACAGATTCTGGCGTGCGCGTTCGGTCGGGGCGAAATGCCAGCGGGCCACCTGCGCGACGAGGCGCCGGTTAACTTCCTCCGGAAAGGGCGCGTAGATGTCGCGCGTGCGCAGGCCGGCCTCCACATGGGCCACCGGCACGCGCTCATAGAAGGCCGACACAGCCGAGGCAAAGGCGGTTGTGGTGTCGCCCTGCACGACGACACAATCGGCGCGGGCCTGCCGGATGGCGGCGGGAAGTTTCTCGAACAGGCGCGCGGTCAGGTCGGACAGCGACTGTCCCGGCGTCATCAGGTCGAGGTCCATGTCCGGCTTGAGTTCGAAAATCTCGAGCACCTGGTCGAGCATTTGGCGGTGCTGAGCGGTGGCGCAGAGAATGACGCGGCACAGTTCGCGACGGCGCAATTCGTGCACGACCGGCGCCAGTTTGATGGCTTCCGGGCGCGTGCCGGCTATCACAAGGATTCGCTTCATTCCAACAGTCTCGGGTCCGTACAGGATCAGTAGCGATGTCAGAGGGGCAAAGGGCGGAGTAAAGCGAAAGGTAGGGGGCTATGCCCCTGCAATTGCGCCTCAGGTTCGGGCGGCTGCCTGTGTGTCTCTCGTGTGCAGCGGTGGCTGTTTGGTCTCCGCCTGTGTCCTGATGGTGCGGAGAACGAGCCGGACGGCGCGCCCGCTCGGCCAGTGGTGCGCGCCGTCCGGACAGGTCGCACAATCAGGTGCCCATATCCCACGAGGCGAGGTACTTAACCTGCTCGGGCGTGAGGCGGTCAATTTTGACGCCCATCGAGGCCAGTTTCAGGCGCGCGACGCGGCGGTCAATTTCCTGCGGCACCACGAACACCTTTTTCTCGAGTTTTGCGGCGTTTCGGACCATGTACTCGGCGCACAGGGCTTGGTTGGCGAAACTCATGTCCATGACCATGGCCGGATGTCCCTCGGCGCTGGCGAGGTTGATGAGCCGTCCCTCGCCGAGCAGACAGATGCGCCGCCCGCCGGGCAGCGAGTATTCGTCAACAAATTCGCGGATGCGGCGTTTGGACTTCGCCATTTTCTCCAGCGCCGGGATGTCAATCTCCACATTGAAGTGGCCGCTGTTGCAGACGATCGCGCCATCCTTCATGAGGCGGAAGTGCTCGGCCGAGATGGCCTTGGTGTCGCCGGTCACCGTGATGAACAGGTCGCCGACTTTGGCGGCCTCTTTGATGGGCATCACCTGATAGCCGTCCATGACGGCTTCGAGCGCCTTGAGCGGATCAACCTCGCAGATGATGACATGGGCGCCCATGCCTTTGGCGCGGGCCGCGACACCGCGGCCGCACCATCCGTAGCCGCTGACGACGACCGTCGAGCCGGCCATGAGGAAGTTGGTGGCGCGGATGATGCCGTCCACGGTGCTCTGGCCGGTGCCGTAGCGGTTGTCAAAGAGATGTTTGGTTTGCGCCTCGTTGACGGCGATCACGGGGAAGCGCAGCACGCCGTCGGCCTCCATGGCCTTGAGCCGGATGACGCCCGTGGTGGTTTCTTCGGTGCCGCCAATGACGGATTCTGTGAGGGTTTGTTTCTCGGCAGCGGCGAGGCTTTTATACCACTTGGCGATGGGCGGGGCGAGCAGTTCGAGGCGGCCTGTCTCGATAAACAGCAGCGAGGAGACGAGGTCGGCGCCGTCGTCCATGGTCAGATGCGGCCGGTGCGCCAGCGCGGCCCGGATGTGGTCGTAATATTGCGTATGGTTCTCGCCCTTGATCGCGTAGGTGCGCAGTCCCTCTTTGACGAGCGCCGCGGCGACATCGTCCTGAGTGGAGAGAGGGTTCGAGGCACACAGCACCACATCGGCGCCGCCCGCCGCGAGCGTGCGGACAAGGTTGGCGGTTTCCGTGGTGACATGGAGGCAGGCACTGATGCGGATGCCCTTGAGCGGTTTGCGTTTGGCGAATTCCTCGCGGATGGATCGGAGCACGGGCATGCTGCGCTCGGCCCATTCGATGCGCAACTGGCCCTTGGGCGCGAGGGCCATGTCCTTCACATCATACTGGGTCGAGGCGGCCTTGGCTTTGGCCATGAATCGGTTGTCCTTTCATCGGATTGCAAATGCCGCACGGAGTACCGCGCGACGGCGTGAAAAGTTTCACAAAGTCCCCCCACGCCGGCGCGCGCTCTGGTGAACACGACAGGCGAGCCGAGAGGGGGTGCGCAAGTGTTTTTGACGGCGGGGTTCGGCGGGTTGAGCGGTTGGCTGGACGGTCCCGGCGCGAGGACCACCTGTGCTTGCGCGGGCTGGCCCCCGTGAATGAGTCCTCCCGCCGCGAAACCCTCTTGCACGCGGCGCACAATCCAGCCCCAAGATACCCCCGCGACGGCACACGCGCACCCCATGGCACGCAAGAAAAAGATCCAACAAGCCGACACGCCCGACTCGCGCGGGCTGCTGGCGCGACTTCGCGAAATGACGCCCGGCGAGGCGCTGTGGATGGTTGTGCAAGCGCACTGGCGACCGTTGGTCGTCATAGTCCTCTTCCTGGCCGTCTGGGCGCGACCAACTTTTTATCCGTTTGTTTTGGATGACCGGACGACTGTGTCTGCGACGGTTGTGACCGGGCGTCCGGCGCGCATCGCCGATGCGTTTTCTCCGCTCTACTGGCGCCATGCGCCGCCGTCGGCGGGCGCGTGGCGACCGCTGACGGCCTTGTCGTTTTTCGTGAACGGGAGCGCGGCCTCGGCGCCTGCTCCGAAGTATGGCGAGCCGTGGCGGCCGGACAGTCCGCTGCCTTACCGCGCTGTGCAAGTGGCGTTGCTGGCGCTGGGCGGCTGGCTGGTAGCGCGGCTGACCGTGCGGCTGGGTGTGGCCGCTGGCACGGCGTGGGTTGCCGGATTACTGTTTGTCATCCATCCGGTGCGGGTGGATGCCGTTCAGAGGTTGGACGGGCGGTCGGACCTGCTGCTTACGGTTTTTGTGGCGGCTGGGCTGCTGGCGCTGCTGCGTTATCTGGAGCGTCCACGGCCGGGTGTGCTGGCCCTGCTTGCCCTGACCCAAGCCGGGGCGATTCTCGCCAGCGAGTCCGGGTGGATTCTGTTGCCCATGTCGGCCGCGGTGATGGCGGTTGGCCGGAGCGGCCATCGGCCCTCGGCCGGATCTGCCTCGCGCCCCGCGGGCCTATCGAGTCAGCAGGGCCAGCCGCCGGCCCCCTTGGAGCGTGGCGGTCCCAGGAAAATCTTCGGCATTCTGACCGCATGGACGCGCTGGTCTGGCTGGCGCGCGCCGGCTGCCGCGGCTCTTGGCGTGCTGACGGGGGTCCTGCTGCTGGCGGCGCTGGCGCGCTGGGTCACGCTCGGGCAGCCGGGGCTCGCGAATGCGCGGATGCCTGACGATGTGGCCAACCCGCTGCTGCGCCATCCATGGTGGCCGGCGCGTGTGCTGACGCCTGTTTATGCGGCGTCCCATGCCTGGTTCCTGCACTTCTGGCCTCTGCGGCTCAAGGTGGACTATGGTTTTGATGTCTTCCCGGTGATCACCTCCGTATCACACCCCGCCTTCTGGAAAGGCGGCGGACTTCTCGTCATCACGGCTTTCGCCTGCTGGTGGTGGCGGCGGGTGTCCGGGCTTGCGGCGGGAGTGATGTTGTTTTTTCTGGCGTTCCTTCCCGTCAGCAATCTGCTTTACCTCAACCGCGACCTGTTCAGCGAGCGGGCTCTGACCCTCGCCGGCGTCGGCTGGGCGTTGGCGGCCGCCGGGGCATGGGCCGGGCTGGCGCACTGGGCGCAGGCGAAAGCCTTGGCGAATGAAAGCCTTGCCCGCTGGCGGCCCGCCACGGATTATGCGCTGGCCGGGATTCTCTTGGTGGTGCTCGCGCTTTCCGCCGGCCGCGCCTATCGAAGAGTCGCCGCCTGGCGCGAGACCGAGAGCGTCTATTTGCAGGGGCTGCACGACTCCATGCGAAGTGTGACTTTGTATACGGGTTTGGCCAACTATTATCTGGACATGAACCGGCGGACGCCCCGGCCCGAGTATTTGCCCGCGGCCCAACGACTCGCGACGGCAGCGGCGAAATTGGATTCCCAAGAACCAAGCGCGATCGAGGCTCTCGCCCGCACGGCCGCGATGCGCTTTGAGGCCGCCACGACCCGCACCGAGGCGGCCGCTGCTTTGGCGGAGGCCTTGGGCCTGATGCGCCTGTCCGTCAAACTGGCTCCTGACCGACTCGATTTGCACGCGCGGATGGCCGAACTTTATGTCGTCGCCGCGGACCGCATGGGAGACCGTTCCCACTTGCTGGCCGCCGTGGATGTTTACCGGAAATTGGTGACCGAGTGCCCTGCAGAGGAAGCGTACTGGCGGGCTTATTACGCACTGCTGGTACAATTGGGCCGAAAGGGGGAAGCCTCTGCTGCAGCGGAGGAATTTAGTAAACGGCACCCGTCGGCCCGTCCGTTACTGTGAGGGGAAGGATGCGCGGAGCCCGTTTATGACACGCATGAGACGCCGCCATCGGCGACCTAGCGCGCCGCCAACCTCGCGGCTTGGCCCTGTGTCCAAGTCTCGGTCGGCGACCTCTCGTCGGTGGCTGGAGGCCGCCCCGATTCTCGCGGCCCTTCTCTATCTGCCATCGCTAGGCTATCCCTTTCTCTACGACGATGTTCCCATCATCGAGTTGAATCCGGTGATATCCTCGTGGAGCGGCCTGCGGGAAGTTTTTTCTTCTGACTACTGGTCCATGTCGGTCAGCGGTTCCGGCAATTACCGCCCCCTGACGATGGCCAGTTATGTGGTTAACGGGGCGGCGCTGGGCGTGGCTTCCTGGCATTTTCGGACGGTGAACATCGTGCTTTTGGGTTTGGTCGGGTGGATGATCAGCCGGCTTGGTCGCGCGCTGGGCATGAGTGCCGCAATCGGAGCGTTTAGTGGCACCGCCTATGTTGTCCATCCCCTGCGGGTTGAAACGGCGGTTAAGATTGTTGGCCGGGCGGAACTTCTGATTGGGCGACGCGGCCCGAACGCGGGCTCATTTGACCAAGGATGATTGGATCGCCTCGCAAGCGCTTACGGAGGCGATTGGCTCTTACCGCGCAACC
>JAOAAY010000035.1:6893-22728 GCA_026418615.1 Candidatus Sumerlaeaceae bacterium
CGGGGAGCCCTTGTGATTTTTGTTGACGAACCCCATGTTTCGGGTGCTCTTGCTATAAAAGCGGCAGCGAGTCTCTCATCGCCACCGCAATCTTGTGATGTAAAATACATTTCCCTTGGCGAAAGTCAGGGTTCAGGGAGGTTCGATGATGAATATCATCAGAACAGTTCTCGCAGCGGCGTTTGCGTTTGCGCTGACGGCTGGTGCGAGTGCTGCCACTTACAGTGCCAATGGCGCTGGTGCGATTGGCAATTCGTCCACGATCGGGCCGGGCGGCGATTATCCGACTTTGGCGGCCGCTGCAACCGACTTTAACAGCGTTGTGGGCGGTATGGCCGGCAATTATACCTTTTTTATCAGCGGCGACATCACCGAAACCACGACAGCGGCGTTTGGTCGGCCGACGAACGGGTTCCGCCTGACCTTCAAGCCATCTCCCGGGACGACGCCCACCATCACTTTCACGAATCTGGTGGACAACAATGGTCCTTCCGGCGCGTGGATCATCGGATCCTTTGACGCGTCCGGGCTCGACAACAACGCCGTCATGACCGATGTGACGATTGACGGGTCGAATTCGATTGGCGGCTCGAGCCAGGATTTGTTGCTGACCACGACGGCAAACTTTCTGAACGAGTTTCCTGCTGGCACGCCCGGTGGCGGATTCCCGCGCGTGCTTGTCGTGTGGGGAGATGTCGACAATTTCACCCTCAAGAATGTCCGCATTGACATGCCGGTCACCAATCAGTTTTTCGTAGCGACGCGGAGCGTCTATGCTGTCAGCATTACCAGCCGCCGAAACGCTCTCCTCTCATTAGATCAAGTTCCCTCCAGTTGGACGATTCAGAACTGCTGGATTAGGTCGGTTGGCGCCCGGCAGGCTCACGCGATCGGTGCGCTCAACAGTGGAACCATTACGGCGGGAACCTGCCAACAAGGGTATCAACTTATTGATAACGATCTGATCGGCCAAACGCGCGGGGTCCTGCTCAATCAAAACGGGGCCGGTCTTGTTGCGCGGAACCGGATGCGTTGCACCCAGTTGGACAATGCGGGTGGCTTGGTCAGCCAGCCATTCATTCACGCCAGTTCCAATGGCACGACGGGCTGGGAGATGGTTATTGAAAGAAATGTGCTTGACCAGATCCAGACTTCCGCCACCGTGGCGGGGGGAGGGGTGACCGGTTTGGAACTGACCGGCGCTCCGGCTGCCCCGGGCACGACCTACACGGTGGTTAACAACATGATTTCTGGGTTTGGGTGGACGCATGCGTCTCCAACGCCGGGCGATTATGTGTATGCCGCCGTGCGTTCGGGGTCTGCGCAGTCGGTTATCAACCTAGTCCACAACTCCATCCACATGACGACCCAATCGGTGGTCAATGGCGTTACCAATTACCGTTTCGGCGCAGTCGTCTTTAGTTCGACCAATGCTGTGAACGACCTGTACACCACGAACAATGTGATTCGTGTCGAGGGCGGTCCTGGCAACGCGAACAGTGCAGTGTTCGTCAAAGGGAATAATAACCCTATTGACTCAAACTTCAATGTGATTTTCCAAGGCCCCGGTGTTACGAATCACGCTTGGCTCAACGCTGGCGGTACCGTTTACGCCAATTTGGCGGCAGCGCAGGCGGCTAATATGGACCTCAACAGTGTGAACAAGGATCCGCTGGTGCCGGATGCTCCGGCGATCGGTGTCTGGATTTCGCCAACGAACCTGCGGTTCACTGCTGATCCGGGTCCGGCCTATGTGGGCAGTGTGCCTGCCCTTGCCGGGTTGTCCGTCCCGGTGGACATTGATGGCCAGGCGCGCACCGTTCAGATGCGTGGCTGCGACGAGCAGGTGTCGCAGGCGAAGGTCGGAGACTGGATGATCTTCTGAAGCGGCATTGCTGAACGAGTGCTGCCGTAGCAATTCGCGCGGCCGGGGCTTATCCCCCGGCCGCGTTTCTTATTTTTTTCCGGGTTGATGCGCACCCGGTCTCAGCCTTTGCGCCGAATCGCGCCGAAAATCACATCGGTCAAATCGGTGATCCTGAAGGCAGTGTGCTCACACAGGCGGGGCTTTTGCCGCTGCGCGGTCCAAGGTTGTCTCAAAGTCCGCTCGGGGGGACGAAGCGAATATCAGGCTGTGGCGCAAAACATTTTATCAGCGTTCGCGTTCTTCCGGGTTGATCTTCAGGTATCGCTCCACTTCAGCCAGCGAATCGAGAAGATCTTGGATATCGGATTTGATCGCTTCAGATCTCGTGTTCGTTTGGAGTCGGTAGAGCGCCTTTCGTGTTTCATCCGCCCGCTCGTAGACCTCAGCGCGCTGGTTGCCGTCCAAGTAATCCAAGTTGGGCGCCTGTTCCATAATCGTCTCGAAATGCTGACGAATCTGCTGAGCCTCCTCCTTGGTAATCTGCGTGCGACCGGTTGCCGTCAGGGTGGCAGAGAGCGTTTCGACTTCCCGTTTAATAT
This sequence comes from Candidatus Sumerlaeaceae bacterium, assembly GCA_026418615.1. GTDB lineage: Bacteria > Sumerlaeota > Sumerlaeia > Sumerlaeales > Sumerlaeaceae > JAOAAY01. The sequence continues at coordinate 9,360 of JAOAAY010000035.1, forward strand.
CGGCCGCGGCAATTTGAGTGCGTGCCCGGGCTTTGGTCGCTGTTTCGGTCAACTCCACATTCGCGGTGGGAGTGGTGGCTGTCTCTACTGCAGTCGCAGCATTCGGCGTGGTCGTTGAGGCGGTGTCTTGGGGTGCCGTGGTTGCACGCGCTTGGGAAGATACTTCAGTGGGGCGGCCCGCTTGCGTTTCATTTCGAGTCGTGAGCACCCGGGTGCGTCGGTGCTCAAGGGCTTTGTCTTCCTGCCGAGCCGGTTGGGTCATCTCGTTTTTCGCCGGTTCCTCTTTGCGGGCGCAGCCTGTCAGAGTTACCGCCACCGCAGCGGCGGCCAGCCACGCTGTGCACCTGGTTCTCATGCTGCCATCCTCCGATCGAAAACTCGTGTCCGTCTTCGGGCTTTTTTTAACGACACAACATCTCTGTAATTGAAAACAGTGCGGGTCGGCAAGCAAGACGAACCGTGCAGGCTGCGCTGCCGCAGGGCTTGTTTAGGGTTGCCGTGCGCAGTTTCGGCACCCGGGCTGCCGTGGCGTGTTTGCCGTCCGGCCCAGCCGCGAGTTTGTCCGCCACGAAAATCATAGACCGACTCACGGCGTTGGTTTATCTGATGCGCCCTGCTCGGTGGTGGACGCATGGATGCTATTCAGAGTCAGCGGTGCCAAGGGGCGAACGGGCCTCACGGTTGCTCCACGGCTTCGACCAATCGGATCTGCAGTTCATGCAGGCCCTCGCTGATGTGCTGCAGAAGGGCACGGAATTGCTCGTCGGTCTCCACGCCGCTGAGCCGGGAGCGATCCACAAATCGGGTTGAGTTGGCGAATGCCTCGACGATGGGCCGCTGGGCTTCTGTAAGCGATTGATCGGCCAGAAGCCCGGCGGTCAGGCTGGTCACGGCGTCCTGAACAATGGCGACGCGAACAGGCAACGGAATCTCGCGGCCCGACGCGTCTGGGGCGGCCTCGTTCACATGGGATACGGCTTCAATGATGAGTGTTTTTGTTTCTGTCGTGAGCAGCATTTTGGTGATGTCGAGTACCGCGGGCCGGCTCAGCGGGGGTGTTGGAGCGGGCGTCGGCGATGCCACAGGCAGCGGGGGCGCCAGTTTGGGCGCTGGCGTAGCCGTGACGGCTTGGCGCCGTTCGCATCCACAAATGACGGCGACGGCAAGGATGAGCACCGGTAGAACCGGTCGCGACGAAATGAAGGTCATGGTTTTCATGTCCTCGGGAAATTCGTTTGTCCCATCTTACATCTCGTCGTGCAGACTGCTCGATGCCACAGCAACGGAAAACGGTGTTTTTGACCCGGATGGGGTTGGCCCACATGCCGTCTGTCGGCTCTCAGTGGTGCCATTCACTGCGCTGCGCAGGTCTGGGACTATTGTTCCGGGAGCCGAGTCGCGTCAAGTAGCGGGACTGGACAAGTGATCCATGGAGATATTGCTGTTCGATTTCGCTTGAGATTGGGAAAACAATTAGAGCATATTTAGTCTTGTTTTCCGTAGAGGGCAGCAAACCTCAATATATTTTTACAGGAGGGTTTTGAGGCGATGAAACAATGGTTGGTTATTCTTTTGGCGGCCGTCGGGCTGGCCATGACGGCGGGCGCTCAGGCGCAACTGACATGGACGACTTCGACAGCACCGCAGTTTGGTCCGGGCCGGATCCAGATGCATGGGACGGCGGTTACCACCACGGCCGGGCGCACTTTCATCCACATCATTAGCGGCAATTCTCAGTGGGCCGGCGCAGACGACACGCGCATTTATTATTCCGAAGTCACGGGCTCGGGTCTTACGACGGCCCTGAGTAACTTTACCACGGCGACTTATGTGTTCCCTGTCAACAATGCCGTTTACATGACGCGCAGTTGCGTTGGATGGGGCGACAAAATCTATTGCGTGGGTGGCCGGTTCAACGCTGGCGGAAGCGTTTTCAACGGTATTCGTGTCTTCGAGGTGCAACCCAACGGGGATGTCGTGAGCCTCTTGCAATCGTATGATGGTACGCCGTACTCACCAGCCTTGGACCGGTTGGAGTCGGCGGCAGTCATCAACCCTGCGACAGGCATTCTTTACATCGCTGGCGGTGGTAACCCGGCGGTACCGCAGGTTCAGCGGGTGCAAATTGACCCGGTGACCGGGCAAGTCACGGGAGCAGTGACCACGGCGGGCACTCTCCCCGTTGCCTTGCGTCAAGGGACGGCGCTTATCCTGAACAACCGTCTCTATTATGTCGCTGGTAGCACAGGTTCGGATCCCGTGCCGACAGCAGTTTACTACGCCGATATTTTGCCGTCTGGCGATCTTGGGACCTTCAACACGGCGACCGCGCCTCTGCCGGCCGGTCGGTATGATGGTGGAGCGGTCGTTTACCGAGGCACCATTTATGTCATTGGCGGTACTGACACCACCGTGGGTGGGTCGGTTGTTACCAACAATGCGAGCAAGGACACGGTTTGGCAAGCCACGATGGGTCCGGGCGGTGACATCACGGGCTGGACAGTAGACACCTCTATTCCGATTGCCCCTGCAACATCGGGCGGCTTCCGTCGCGTCGGTGCCGTGGTGGCGGGTAACACGATTGTGGTGGTTGGCGGCCGTCAGAACAACACGGATATCTCCGACCTCGCCCGCATTGGCTACGAGCCTCCTGCGGCCGTCGAGGATTGGTCGTTGTTCTAAACGAACCGCACAATTGTGCGTCCGTAAATTCCAACGATCAGCAAGTTCATCGCCCCGTCCGCTCTTGAGCGGGCGGGGCTTTTTTTGGATATCGAACCGAGGTAAGCCCGGAGAACTCTCAACGAGTTCGAGGAGACAAATCCCAGTGATGGGGGCTACAGGGTTGATTTGGCGGGGCTGGAAACACTGCCCTGTCATGCGCTTGTCCGTCTGTATCGGCCGGTCTGGCGCTCTCAGCAAATGCGCATGGGCTGCCACATGGGAACTTGGCGGTCCCGGGGCGCTTCTACGAAACCATTCCACGCTTAGGCTTCAGGCCGTGCAGCGTGAGTTTCTCCGTGGGCATCGGGCTTGCTTGCTTGGGTCAGAAATCCTTTAGCGGGCTGCTGGCGCTGGCGTAGCGTTTTTTGGGGATGCGTCCGGCGAGGTAGGCGAGTCGGCCTGCTTCGCAGGCGAGGCGCATGGCGCGGGCCATGCGGACGGGGTCTTTTGCTCCGGCAATGCCGGTGTTGAGCAGCACGCCGGCCACGCCAAGTTCCATGGCCACTGCCACATCGGAGGCCGTGCCGACGCCGGCGTCTACGATGATGGGCACGCTGGCTTGCTCGAGGATGATGGCGATGTTGTTCGGGTTGAGGATACCGAGGCCGCTGCCGATGGGCGAGCCGAGCGGCATGACGGCGGCCGCGCCGGCGTCCTCGAGTTTGCGAGCCATGATGGGGTCGTCGCTCGTGTAGGCGAGCACGGTGAACCCTTCCTTCACGAGCACTTTGGTGGCTTCCAAGGTTTCAATGGGGTCGGGCAGGAGGGTTTTTTGCTCGCTGAGCACCTCGAGTTTGACGAGGTCGCCGATGCCCAGTTCGCGTGCGAGGCGGCAGACGGTGATCGCGTCCTCTTTGGTGAAACAGCCGGCCGTGTTCGGCAGGAGCGTGTATTTGCTCGTGTCGAGGTAATCGAGCAGGTTTTTTTCGCCGCGAGCGTGGGCGTCGAGGTCCACGCGGCGCAGCGCCACGGTGACAATCTCGCAGCCGGAGGCTTCGAGGGCCTCGACCATCAATTCGAAGGTGGCGTATTTGCCCGTCCCGACGAGCAAGCGCGAGGTGAACTCGCGTCCGCCGAGGACCAGTTTGTCATCCGGGGGCGGGGTGGCCGGTGTTGTTGTCATGCGGGATGGCTCCTTGGGCTGATGTGGTGCGGAGGGCGCGAGTGCCGGCCGTGGGCGCGGATCAGCCGCCGCCGACCATGGTGATGATCTCGATGCGGTCGCCCTCGCGCAAAGGCGTCTCGGCGAGGCGCGCGCGGGGAATGACATCGCCGTTGACCATGACAGCGACGCGCTCGCGCACGATCGCAAGCGATTCCAACAACGCAGCGGCTGTCGCAGGCGGCGGATCGAAACAGCGCTCTGTACCGTTCACGGTCAGGTTCATGACTGATAATGTCGGGGCAGGGGCGGCCGTGTGTCAAGAGCGCGGCAGCGTTGAGTGCGGGCTCGGACAACGCCAATGATCGGCGCGAAGACTCGTGGCGGTGGGAAAGCGCGCCGGGGGGACAGGAGTCAGTCCGGCGGGACCGGAAAAACTTTCACCGCAAAGACGCAGTCATGCCAAGAGGCGCGGGACAAGAGGTTGTCTGGCGCGAGGCGAATCTCGTGCGGAGGCGCTCCGGCGCGGAGAATGAAAGCGACAAATAAAAGGACATGATAAGTTTTGGCATGGAGACAGGCAATTTGCGGCGCGTCCTATTGTGCCATTGCGGCCGGGGTGGTGGTTTTTTTCGGTTCTTCCCCCGCCCGATGGTTTCGGGGCGTGCGCGGGTATGATGGCTTGGCGCCCGGCGCCTGCCCATGACGCACACGCATATCGAAATCATCAAGGCTCGCACCCACAATCTCAAAGGGGTGGATGTGCGCATCCCGCTGGGCTGCCTGACGGTGATCACGGGCGTTTCTGGCAGTGGGAAGAGTTCGCTCGCCTTTGACACGCTGTTCGCCGAGGGCCAGCGGCGCTATGTCGAGAGCCTGTCTACCTACGCACGGCAGTTTATCGAAAAGATGGCGCGACCTGATGTCGAGTCGGTTCGCCACATCCAGCCGGCCATCGCCATTGAGCAGAAAAACAGTGTCAAAAACGCCCGCAGCACCATCGGGACGGCGACGGAGATCAGCGACTACCTGCGCTTGCTGTACGCGAAAGCAGGCACGACGGTCTGCCCTGACTGCCATGCGGCGGTGACGGAGGATTCGCCCCAGTCGGTGGCGGCCGGTCTGCTTGAGCGTCATGCGGGAGCCGCAGCCTATATTACGGCAGCCGTGACTCACGAGGGGAAGGTCGCGCCGGCAGCCTTGCGCACCGAACTGCTGCGGTCGGGTTTTACCCGCGTGTTTTTGCCTCCCTGCGACGGGCCAGGCGCCGAGGCAGGGCGCGCGCGGCCATTCGTGGATTTGGATGGGGGCACGGCCGAGGAGGTCGAGGCCGCCCTGTCCAGCGCCCCGCTGCGGATTCTGATGGATCGCCTGACCCTGGACGCAGCCGATCTCGACCGGCTGACCTCGAGCCTCGCTGCGGCGTTTCAGGCGGGACGGGGCACCCTCGAGGTGTGGCTCGATGCGGGCGGCGACGGAAGGCTCGTGGCGCAGACTTACCATGCCGGCTTCCGATGCAATTCCTGCGGGCGGGGATTTCCCCGGCCGGAGCCGAATCTCTTTTCCTTCAACTCGCCTCTCGGGGCGTGCCCGGCATGTAGCGGTTTTGGCCGCACGATCACCATTGACTGGGACAAGGTGATCCCCGACCGGCGTCTGTCGCTGGCCGAGCGCCCGATCGCGCCGTTCAACACCCCGTCGTACAAGTCCAACTATAAATGGTTACGGCAAGTGGCCGACGCTGCCGGCATTCCGTGGGACAAGCCGCTGGAGTCGCTCAGCAAGGCGCAGTGGCGCGCCCTGACGGAAGGCTGCAACGGGCAGGAAGGCCTGCGCGCGTTCTTTGACTGGCTGGAAAAGGAACGCTACAAGGTCCAGTCGCGGATTTTGCTGGCGCGCTACCGGGGTTTTGTGAAATGCCCGAAGTGCGAGGGGACACGGCTGGTACCGGAGGCGTTGAATGTCGTTTGGGCTCCGGCGGACGGCAGCCTGCCAGCGCGCAACATAGCGGAGACCTCGGCTTTTTCGATCCGTGATCTGCTGACGGGCTTTGCATCCGTGCGGTTGAGTCCGCGCGAGGACGACCTCTTCGGACGCATCTTCCGCGAGATTCTGGCGCGGCTGAACTATCTGGCCCGGGTGGGGCTTGGCTACCTGACGCTCGACCGCCAGACGCGGACCTTGAGCGGGGGAGAAGCGCAGCGGATCAACCTGGCCACGGCGCTTGGCACGGCGCTCACGCAAACCCTTTATGTGTTAGACGAGCCGACCGTCGGTCTGCACCCGCGCGATTCCCAGCGTCTGCTGGCCATTCTGCGCGACCTGCGCGACAAGGGCAACACGATCGTCGTGGTCGAGCACGATCCCGAGATCATCCTTGGCGCCGACGAAGTGATTGACATGGGCCCGCGTGCGGGAAGCCGGGGCGGCGAGGTGGTATTCACAGGGCCTCCGGAAAAACTGCTGAGTGAGGATGCTCCGGGGCTGACGGCCCTGCATCTGCGGCGCCGCCCCGCCGCCAGCGCCGTCCGGCCGGCGGCCAAGTCGCGGCCGGAGCGTCGGTCCAAGCGTCCCTCGGTCAGGCAGCCGGTGCTGCGAATTGTCGGCGCGCGCGAGCACAATCTGAAGAACATCTCCGTGGACATCCCGCTGCGCTGCTGGGTGTGCGTCACCGGTGTGTCAGGCAGCGGCAAATCCACCCTTGTTCACAATATCATTTACCAAGGGTTTAACGCCCATGCGGGACGCGCGACCGAGGACCTTGGCCGTTTCGACCGCATCGAGGGGTTCGAGCATCTTGACGAGGTCCTGCTGGTGGATCAGTCGCCGATCGGGCGCAGCGTGCGGTCGAACCCGGTGACCTATGTCAAAGCCTACGACCCGATCCGCAAACTGTTTGCCTCGACGCGCGAGGCGCGGCGGCAGGGCCTTACGGAGGGCAGTTTTTCGTTCAATGTGCCCGGCGGGCGCTGCGAGGCGTGCGAGGGCACGGGCGTGGTGACTTACGACATGCACTTCCTGCCGGAGATGACGCTGCCATGCGAGACCTGCGAGGGCCGGCGCTTTCAAGCGCGTGTGCTGGAGGTGACTTACAACGGTCGCAATATTGACGAGGTGCTGGGCATGACGGTGGACGATGCCGCATCGTTTTTTGCGGCTCATCCGGCCATCGTGCGGCGACTCGAGCCCCTGCGCGAGGTCGGACTGGGCTACCTGACGCTCGGCCAAAGCACGGCGACCCTGAGCGGCGGCGAGGCGCAGCGGCTGAAACTGGCCAGCCACCTGTCGAGCGGCGCGGACGGTTCGCGCACCATGATGATCTTTGACGAGCCGACCACTGGTCTCCATCTGGCTGACCTCGAGGTGCTTGCGGGCGTGTTCCGCCGTCTCGTGGGGCTCGGCTACTCGCTGGTCATCATCGAGCATAACCTGGAGATCATCCGGCAGGCGGACTGGATCATAGATCTCGGGCCGGAAGGCGGGGACGAGGGCGGTTTCGTGGTGGCCACCGGCCCGCCCGAAGCCATCGCTGCCGAATCCCGCAGCCATACGGGGCGTTTCTTGTCGCGCTGACGCGCGAGCGCCGTGGATTTGTCACGAGACTGCCGCAGAAGTCGCCTGACCCTTGGCCGCTATGTCTCAAGGCCACGGGTGAGTCTGCCCAACCGCTAATCGGAGGGCGCTATGATGTTTCGCCGAACAATAATCCTTTTGCTCGCCGCCGGCTTGAGCCTTGGGTTCGCCGCGATCGCCACGGCCCAAGCAGTTGCCTCCATCGCTTCGATCAGCCGCGCTGATATTAAACAGTACCGCACGATTCAAGGCACAGTGACCTCGTACAAATCCCCGACATCCGATCGTGCGCCCCACTCGCTTCTGGTTCAGGACGCCACGGGGATCATTCGTGTCGCCATCTGGAACGATGTGTGGCAGCAGGTAGCGATTCGCGACCAATTGACGCATCCGGGCGCGCACATCACCGCCACTGTGCAGGTGGCCGAGTTTCGCGGGAACCTCGAGGGGCATTTGAACCGTTCGACAGACATTTCGCTGGCTGCGAAGAGCGTGCCGTCAACGCCTCCGGAGGCATCTCCCGCGCCGGGCGCCGGCGGCGTCCCCAAAGTGCTGAGTGCCGACCCCATCCCGTGGACTGACAACCTCGAGCAGGCCATGGCCGAGGCGCGCCGCACGGGCAAGAAAATCCTCGTCTTTTTCGACAGCCGGGACGCCGAAGTCAGCCGCAAAGTCGAGGTCGGCATTTTCGCCGACATTCGGGTCCGGGCGATCGTGCAGTCGAAATTTGTCGCCGCCCGGGTGAGCCTGACCGAAAAGCCGGACTTGGCCCAGCGCCTCGGCGTGTTCCGCGCCGGCGTGATTGGCATCTACGGCCCGGATGGGGCTGCCATTACGCAGTTGCGGGATGTGCGCACCGCGGAAGACTTCATCAAAGCGGTCGAGTCCCTCTGACACTCGAACCATCGCCTTGCCGCGCGCGAAGCAGGGCCTCGAGCGTCTCCAGCCGTTCGCGCAGCGCCAGCACCTCGGCCAAGGCCTGCTCGCTGACATCGCCCTCCCCGCTGGCGGCCTGAGCCGCCTCGACGGCCTCCTCCAACTTCACGGACTCCAGGTTGTTCAGCACCACGGCTATAAAAAGGTTTACCACCACAAAAACGGCGATGACGATGAAACTGGCGAAATAGACCCACGCCCAAGGGTGCCGACCGATGACAGCCGACTGTAACTCGTTCCAGCCCTCGAGGGTCAGCAGTTGGAACACGCTGAGCAGCGCGAGCCTGAGCGTGCCCCATGAGTCGGGATCCGCGTCGCGGAACAGGTAAACCCCCGTCACGCCGTAAATGTACACCAAAAGCGCCAGCAACAAGACGACATGCCCCATAGACGGGATGGAGCGGAGCATCGTGGTGACGATCAGGCGCAGGCCGGGAGAGACGGACATCAGGCGGGCCAGCCGCAGGACCCGCGCCAAGCGGACGACGGTTGCGAAGGGACCGATGGCCGGAACGAGGCTTGCAGCGACGACGGCGAAATCGAAAGAGTTCCAACCGTCACGGAAAAACCGCTGTGGCCTCGGCCAGAAAGCCATGATCCGGAGCGCGATCTCAGCCACGAACACTTTCTGAATGAGCAGGTTGAGGAAGGTCAGGACGCTGCCGTAGCGTTCCATGATGGCCGGATCCGTCTCGAGACCGATGACCACGGCGTTGATCAAAATGACAGTCGTGACGGTGCCTTGAAACCATTTGGCGCCGACAAGGGCGCAAACCTTGTCCATCGTGACGATCGAGCCTCCTGCGGGTCGCGCCCGTGGGCGCGGGATGTTGCTCTAGACCCCAATCGAGCGGGATGCTTCATGCGCGGGCCGCGGAGCGGCGGCAAGTCGGACGCCATCGAAAGGCCTTGAATGCCGCAACCGGGGCGGTGTACCTACGGCGACACAAAGAGAAGACCTCCGTGGTTTACGGAGGAGAGTAGCACCGCAGGTCCTGTAGCCCAATCGTTTCCTTCACGGCCGGTTGAGGTTCAAGTCCCGGCAACTCCCTTCAATCCGCAGCAGATTCTTCTCACATCACGGGGGTGCGCCCCCTTGAAGGAGGCCAATCATGGCCAACGGAACCGTGAAGTGGTTCAACGATGCAAAGGGCTTCGGCTTTATCACGCAGCCGAACGGTCCCGACCTGTTCGTCCATCACACCTCGATCATCGGCGAGGGCTTTCGCAGCCTGACCGAGGGTGAGGCTGTGACCTTTGATGTGGCTCAGGGTCCGAAGGGCCCTCAGGCCACCAATGTGCGCCGCGCCCAGTAACTGAGCGGCCACTCGGTCGTCTAACCCCGCCCGCGGGCTTCAAGCCTGCGGGCGGTTTCTTTTTCATCGTGCATGACGGGCCTCGCGGGCTACATAAGCGATGGTCATGGAGAGCCCCGAGGTCGTCCAATTTTGGGCATCGCTGCAGGATGTGGCCGTCCTGTTTTGTGCTGCATTATTGTTTGGCGCGCTGCTGGAAAGGCTCCGGCAAAGCGCAATCGTCGGCTATTTGCTGGCTGGCGCGCTGGTCGGCCCGGGCGCGCTCGGGCTGGTGTCGCAGCCGAAACTGGTTCAGTCGCTTTCGGAACTGGGCATCGCTTTGCTTCTGTTCACCATCGGTCTGGAGTTTTCGGCGCGGCGACTTGTGTCGTTGGGGCGCATCGCGATCGTGGGCGGGATCATGCAAATTCTTGCCACGGCAGCGGTTTTTGGAGGGTTGGCTTGGGCGGCCGGGTCGCCGCCCCGCACGGCGCTGACGCTGGGTTTGCTGGCGGCTCCGAGCAGCACGGCGACGGTGCTGCGTCTGCTGACCGACCGTACGGATCTGGACACGCCGCGGGGCCGGGGCGCCATGGGCATCCTCTTGCTTCAGGATCTCGCGCTGGTTCCGATGGTGCTGGCCGTGACGGCCCTCGGACGCGGGGCGAGCGGCCAGGGGATGATGACAGAAATTGGTGTGGCAGCGGGGTTTTTCCTGCTGCTGGCCGTGCTGTTCTATGCCACCAGCCGGTTTGTTTTGCCGCGAGCCTTGCGGGAAGCCGGACGCACACGCAGCCGGGAGATTCTCGTTCTGTTTGCCGTGGTTTTGGCGCTTGGGGCGATGTGGGTCGCGCATGCGTTAGAGGTTTCTCCGGCCTTGGGCGCTTTTATTGCCGGGATGCTGCTGGCGGAGTCGCCGTTTGCGACCCAGTTGCGTTCAAACATTGGCACGCTGCGCGTGCTATTTGTCACATTATTTTTTGCATCCGTGGGTATGCTGGCCGATCTTGTGTGGATTCGCCAGCAGTGGTTGCTCGTCACGCTGGCGGTGGTGCACATCGTCTTGCTCAAGGCGGCCATTGTGTGGGGCATTGCGCGTGCGCTCGGGCAGACGCACCGGCATGCCGTGGCGATGGGGTTTTATCTGGCTCAAGTTGGCGAGTTTTCACTGATGCTGGCTGCCGTCGCCTTGGCGGCGGGGTCTATCGATGCGGAAGGCTACCAATTGGTCATTTCAGCCTGCATCCTGAGCCTCATGGCCACGCCGGCGCTGGTTGCCCTCGCTCCCCGCGCAGGTGCGGCCGTCGAGTCACTGTTCATCAGGGCGGGGTTGGCGCCGCCGGCCGAACAGGTGGTGGCGACTGGCCGGGCAGCCCTGTCGGGCCATGTCATCGTGGTTGGTTACGGTCCGGCCGGGCGCAGCGTTGTGGAGGCGGTGCAGGCTATTGGCGTACCGGTCTTGATTCTGGAACTCAATCAGCAGACGGTGCGAGAAGCGCAGGCGGCGGGCCTGACGGCTCACTTGGGCGACGCATGCCGGGACGAAGTGCTTGAGCATGCCGGGCTTGCCAGTGCGAGCGCGCTGGTCATCACCGCACCCGATTACGACGCCACCCTTGCGGCCATCCGTCATGCCGTGGCGTTGGCGCCGCATGTGCCGGTTATCGTCCGTGCACGCTACCATCGTTTTGCGCGGGATTTCAGTGAGGCGGGGGCCAGTTTCGTCATCGACGAGGAAACACAGATCGGGCAGTTCCTCGGGTCGCGGTTGGCGGCGGGGCTGACGCGAACAGCCGGGCGTTTCGCCCCGCCGCCTGCCAAGGCCTAGAAAGCAATCCGGGGACGGACGCACTGTCTGCCCCCGGATTCCATTGATTTTGTGGATCTCTCTACCGGAGCAGATTGGCTTTGGCCGCCGTGATCGCCGAGACATCCACGATGTCTTCGACCGAGCAGCCGCGCGAGAGATCGTTCACCGACTTGGCGAGGCCCTGCAGGATGGGGCCGATGGCCGCGGCTCCGGCCAACCGTTGCACCAGTTTGTAGGCGATATTGCCGGCGTCGAGATCCGGGAAGATCAGGATGTTGGCCTTGCCGGCAATCGGCGAACCGGGGCATTTGCGCTGGCCGATGGACTCGATGAGCGCTGCGTCGGCCTGCAATTCGCCGTCAACGGGCAGGTCGGGTCGCGCCTGCTTGACGAGGTCAGTGGCCGTGCGCACCTTGTCCACGAGCGCATGCTGGGCACTGCCCTTCGTGGAGAAGGACAGCATGGCGATGCGCGGTTCGAGGCCCAGCAGGCGGCCTGCCGTGTCGGCTGTGGCGATGGCGATATCGGCCATCTGTTCCGGGGTGGGGTCAATCACCACGGCGCAGTCAGCAAACACGAGCACGCCTTGCTCGCCTAGGGGACAGTCTGGCACGACCATGATGAAATTGCTGGACACGGTCTTGATGCCCTTCTGGAGGCCGATGCACTTGATACTGGCGCGCAACACATCGCCGGTGGTCGTGACCGCGCCGGCGGTCATACCGTCGGCGTCGCCGCGGGCCACCATCATCGAGGCAAAGTAGAGCGGATCGAGCACGACATCACGGGCCTGCTCGGGCGAGAGATTCTCCTTGGCGCGTTTTTGGCGGTATTCCTCGGCGATGGCGGCCAGGCGCGAATCTGCGGCGGGATCCACCAGTTCGATGCCGGCGATGTCCGCCTTTTCGGCGGCGGCGAGGGCCGTCACCTTATCGGCCGATCCCACCAGCACGGGCGTCGCAAACCCCTGCTTTTTGATTTCGACGGCGGCATGGAGGGTGCGGTTGTCGGTGCCGGCTTCCGGCAGCACGATGCGGCAGGTTTGCTTGCGGGCCAGCGCGTAGATCTTGTCCTGAACGACTTGTTTTTGTTGAGCCATAATTTTATTTTTACCCCTCGGGTGAATGCTTGGCCTGACGGTTTTGGGGCAAGGGGACGACTTCAACGCAAAAGCGAACGGTGCGCGCGCCCGCAGGCGCTTTAGCGGGGGCCGGGTACCATGTGTCCGACCAGCAGCAAATACGAGTACACAGCACCGAGTGCGAACAGGAGCGAGTCGATCCGGTCGAGGATTCCGCCGTGGCCGAGCATGATGGAGCCGCTGTCTTTGACCCCTGCGTCGCGCTTGAGGCAACTCTCGGCAAGATCGCCGGCCTCGGCCGCCACGGCGATGATGCAGGCCAACACGAGCACATGAATCCACTCGAGCCGGAACGCCTCGGGCGGCACCCAGTATTTGAAGGCTGCGCACACGGCCACGCAAGCGAGCGCGCCGCCGACGGCCCCCTCCCAAGTCTTCTTCGGGCTGACCCCCGGCGCCAGCGAGTGTGCGCCCAGCAGTCGTCCCGTGTAGTAGGCGGCGATGTCGCAGGCCCAGACGCCGGCGAGAACGAAGAGCAGCCACCATTGGCCCAGTTTCAGAATCTGGAAGCCCAGCGCCACGGGCAGTGCCACATAGAGCGGTCCAAACATGTTGAGCGGGACGCCGAGAAAGGCGTCTTCCGTCCCGCGGCGGTACACTTGGGCTGCAAATGAGGCCACGAGCAGCGCCACAATGACGACGGGCACGGCCCGCAGGAATGGAACATGTTCGAGCAAGCCGCAGGCTACGAACGCCGTGCTGGCCACCAATGACACATTGAGCGAACTGCGGATGCCTTTCTGCTGGCCCATATAGTGCAGTTCGTAAGTGCCCCACAAAGCCACTAA
>JAOAAY010000035.1:22886-39260 GCA_026418615.1 Candidatus Sumerlaeaceae bacterium
TCGAGGATGGCGGCGTACAGATCGCGCCGTCGGAAATCCGGCCACAAGACTGGTGTCACGACAATTTCCGCGTAGGCAATCTGCCACAGGAGGAAGTTGGACACCCGCATTTCCCCGGAAGTGCGGATGAGCAGGTCGGGATCTCCCAGTTCCGGATGGTAGAGGGCGGCCGCGATGTCAGCCTCTGAGATGGCTTGCGGATCAAGCCGGCCGGCGCGCACCTGCGCGGCCAATTGGCGGACGGCATCCACCAGTTCCGTGCGCCCGCCGTAACTCAGCGCGAGGTTCAGGACCAGTCCCGTGTGGCCGGCCGTGGCGGCCATGGTGGCGGCAAGTTCCGCCTGCACATCCTTGGGCAAGTCGGCAATTCGCCCGGAGGCCACCAGCCGCACATTGTTTTCCGTGAGTTCGCCGACTTCGGCGCGCAGGAAGCGTTTGAGCAAGGCCATGAGCGCCGACACCTCGCGCTGCGGACGCTGCCAGTTCTCGACGGAAAAGGCGTAGAGAGTCAGCGCGCTGATGCCCAGTTCGCCGCAGGTGCGAACGATTTCGCGGACCGCCTCGATGCCGGCCTCGTGGCCGCGAATGCGGTCGGCGAAGCCGCGCTGGCGCGCCCAGCGGCCGTTGCCATCCATGATGGCGGCCACATGGCGCGGCAGGCGTTCGGGCACCATGGCCATCAGCAACGCGCGCTCCTCCGCCGACGGCGCCGGTTTGGTCCGCGCCGCCACTGCCTCCATCGTCATCGTCGCGCTGTGTGTCATTTCCCGATTTCCAGCAAACGGTCGGAACAATGGGCGGACGGATCAGGCATGACAATCAATATCGTCAGGCTATTCCGGCGGACCGCAGGGGAACCGAGGACGGTCTGACATGAGCCGGGCGTCCCGGTGGCGGCTCGTCCGCAGTTCCGTCCCTCGCGAATAATGATGGACGGGCGGTGCACATGGGGGCGGGAATCGCTTCCATGTTCATTCTGTGCCATCCGGGGTCTGTGTACGCGCCGTGCCAACCGTTCTGCTTCTGACATGTTCTAATATTTTTATGACATTTGCCTGGTATGGACACCTGAAATTCAAGGATGTTCCGCTCTGGCAGGTTATCGTCATCAGTTGGGGCATTGCACTGTTTGAATACATGTTGATGGTTCCGGCGAACCGTTTGGGTGCCCTCTCGGGGTGGTCGGGCTTTCAACTCAAGATCACGCAGGAAGTCATCACGGTCGTCGTCTTTTCGTTGTTTGCCGTGCTGTACCTGCGCGAGCGGCTGACCTGGAATTATGCCATGGCTTTCGTGTGCCTGCTGGGGGCGGTGTTTTTCACTTTTGGTTTTCGCCGCGGCTGAAGCGCCCCTGACCGAAGCCCCCGGTCATTTCGCCAAGATGAGCGTCATCTTGAACAGCCCGCCAGCGCTGACTGCGTGGGATATGCCCGCGGGCATGATGATCATCCCGTCGGCTGCGACCGCAGGGAATCGGCCACCGGTGATGACCTCCGCTTCGCCGTCGAGCATGGTGATGATGGCCTCGAACGGCGCGGCATGCTCGCTCGGGCTTGATCCCGCGGCGAAAACGAACAGCGTGACATTCCGCCCTCCTGTTTGATCAGTGTTTTGCTGACCACGGATCTCTCATGACAGGCGACGAGGGCCGCCACGGTGCCCGGGGCGATGGATTCGGACATCCGGCCTGATTGCCCGCCTGAACCGGGGTCGCTGTGCGGATCAATCCACGCGGTAATGGGCTCCGTAACTGCGTCTGTTTTCCAGCGCGGCAAACAGGACGGCGAGCGCCGCCTGGCATCCGTTTCGCAGGCCGATGACATCGTCGGTGAGTTGGGCCCGTTCGTAAAAATATTCGATTTCCGTCTGGAGTTCCCGCAGGATGGCGCGCGCGCGTTTCATCCGCTTGGTGGAGCGTACGAGCCCCACATAGTTCCACATGGTGTATTTGATGGTGAGCCAGTCCTGCAGGATATGGGCGGGATCGGCGGGCTCCTTTTCGTAGCGCCACGGAGCGATTCCGGGAAAATAATAGTCGCCGCCGGCCGCCCGCAATTCCTCCGCGACGGAGCGGCCGGCCTCGATGCCCCAGACCAGCCCCTCGAGCAGCGAGGTGCTGGCGAGGCGATTGGCGCCGTGGACGCCCGTGCAACTGACCTCTCCGGCCGCGCGCAGTCGGCGGATGCTGGAGCGCCCCTGCAGGTCCACGGCCACGCCGCCGCACGAGTAGTGCGCTGCCGGCACGACGGGAATGGGCTGTTTCGTCATGTCAATGCCCAGCGACAGGCACTTCTGATAAATGTTGGGAAACCGGCGTTTGATCCAGCGTGCGTCGCGATGAGAGATGTCGAGATACATGCACGGCTCGCCGCGCGCGAGCATTTCCTGATGAATGGCCCGCGCCACGACATCGCGGGGGGCAAGATTGCCCAACTCGTGATAGCGGTGCATGAACGGCTCGCCGGAACGCGTCACGAGGACGCCGCCTTCGCCGCGCACGGCCTCGCTGATCAGGAAGCGCTCGCCCTCGGCGAACAGCGCCGTGGGGTGGAACTGAATATATTCGAGATTGAGCATGCGTGCGCCGGCGCGATAGGCCATCGCGATGCCGTCGCCGCGCGCGCCGCGCGGGTTGGTCGTGTGAAGGTAGAGTTGGCCGAGGCCGCCCGTGGCCAGCAGCGTCTCATTGGCCAGCACCGGCTCCACCCGGCCTTCGGCTTGCATAAACACATATGCCCCGACGCAGGTGGGCGGTTCGTAACAATCCGAGGGGGTCATGGAATGGTGCGACAAAGTCAGCAGGTCCACGGCGGTGGCGTCAGTGATGAGGCGCACATTGGGCAACTGTTTCACGGCGGCCACCATGTGATCCTCGATCGCCTTGCCCGTCAGATCGGCCACATGGATGATGCGGCGCACGGAGTGGGCGCCCTCCTCGGTGATGTCCAGCAAATCGTTGTCTGTGCGGTCGAAAGGCACCCGGAGCCGGTTGATGAGGATCTCCTCGACATAGCGCGGTCCCAACTCGGCGAGTTGGCGGATGGCGCGCATGTTGCCGACTTCATGGCCGGCCCGAAAAATGTCCGACGCGAGCAGGTCTGCCGAATCGCCCTTGCCGCGGTAGATGATGCCGCCTTGCGCCCAGGCGGTCGAGGTGGACTTGCGCGGGTCCGCCGTTTTGGTGACCATGAGGACATCCAGCCCCGCTTCGCCTGCGGCGAGCGCCGCGGCACAACCCGCGATGCCGGAACCGATGATGAGCAGGTCCGCCTTCATGTGCTCTGACGATGATTTGTCCATGTTCAGTATTTCGTCATGAGCAAGCGAAACCGGGGTGACAACGCAACCACGAACCGTTTGCCTGCCCGCAAAACGAAATTCACCGTCGTTTGTATGGGCTTCGTGATGGATCCGCAAATACTCTCCAAACCGTTGCGTGCGCCTGCCGCGGCGCTGGTTCTCGGTTTTCTTGTTGTTGTTGCTTCCGCCTTGGTTTTTTCCGGGTGCACGACGGCTCGCCCGGCTGGCGCGGCGGCCGATGCCGCACTGACGGCGTATCAGCCCGCGGTCAACGGACAGTTTGCTTGGGCGACGCGCGAGGTGACGGCCACCGGCCGCGGCAGTGCGCCGGCTCACCTCTCCGAGGAGCCGCAGCGCTCGCTCGCGGGCAAACAGGCCGCCAAGGCGGCTGCCATTAGCGAGTTGAAACGGCAGGTCGCTGCTTTGCCGGTGGATCCGACGCACACGGTGGGCGCCTTCATGGACGAAAGCCTCGGCTTGAAGCGGGCCATTGACCGCCATGTTCAGCAGGCGCAGGTGATCGCGTCGCGCGAGGTGTCGCCCGGCTTGTTTGAGGTTACGCTTCGCACGCCGCTGGCGCCCGTGGCGGACATCCTGAAGCAGTTTTCCATCACGCCGGGCAATCTGCCGCCGCCGCCACCGGCGCCCGAGGGTGCGGTCCCGCGGGATATTTGACGATTCCCCCGGTGAAAATCGGCCTCATCTCGGACACGCACGGCTGGTTGAATCCCCGCGTCTTCCATCTTTTTGACGGCGTGCAATACATCCTGCATGCTGGCGATGTGGGTGACGACCGCGTGCTGGATGACCTTGAAACCATCGCGCCCGTGACGGCTGTGACGGGGAATGTGGACGGTGCGCCGACGGCCCGGCGCCCGCTGAGGTGGACCGGGACGATAGGCGGATTATCCTTGGCCATGACCCACGGCCACCTGCTGGATCCCGCCGACTACAATGCCAGCGCGGTGGAGATGTTTCAGTCTGCCAACCCTCGCATCATCATCCACGGGCATTCGCATATCGCCAAGCACGAGACGCGCGGGGATGTGGCCATCATTAATCCGGGGGCGGCCTGCCGGCCGCGTTTTCGCGATCTGCCGTCGGTAGCGGTGCTGGAGATCGGGCCTGGGGGCGATTTTTTCTGCCGCTTTGTCAAACTCGGCCCGTAATCGCTCCGTGGGCTGGGGGTAAACCGCGCAACGCATCGAGCAACGCCATGAACTCGGCAAGCCCCAGACCTTCCGCCCGCACCGCCGGGTCCATGCCCAGCCGACGAAGCGCCGACTCGACTTCGGGCTTCGTCCACCCAATTCCTGACGCCGCGACGGAGTTGGTCAGCATTTTGCGCCGCTGACCAAAACCGGCCTCGACGAGGGAGAACAGGTCCGCGGGCCGCCCCGGCGGCACGCCCGCGCGGCGGCGGAAGCGCAGCACCCGCGACTCGACCTCAGGCGGGGGCAGGAAGGCGCGTCGAGACACATCGCGCACGGTCTCGATGTCGCAGAAATACTGGCATTTGATGGTTATGCCGCCATTTCGTTTGGAGCCGGGCCGCGCCGTCAGCCGCTCAGCCACCTCGCGCTGCATCATGAGCACCATGGATTCGAACTCCGCCCCGCTCTCCAACACCGCCATGACGAGGGGCGAAGTGATCTGGTACGGGATGTTCCCCGTGATGACAAACCGTTTGCCGGCTGTCCGCGCGGCTGCCGCCTCGGCCGCCCAGTCTGTGTCGAGCGCGTCGGCATAGCGCCACTCAATCCGGGCCGCCAGGCGGGGCTGGCTGCGCATGATGGCGTGATGGATTGGCTCGAAACGGCGATCGAGTTCCAAGGCGATGACTTGTGCCCCCGTCCCGGCCAGCCTTAGCGACAGGCTGCCGGCGCCTGCGCCGATTTCCACGATGCGTGCCGATGCGTCGCCGCCCGCGGCTGCGGCGATGTCGGCGAGGACGGCCTCATCCACCAGCAGGTGCTGGCCCAACTGGCGCGAGAGGCGGATGCCATGACGGCGAAGCAGAGAAATGATAAAAGATTTTTCCATTTTCCGTGATGGCGCACGGTCAGGGGCGCCGCTTGGCCTCCTTCACGAGTTCCGCAATCAGCGTGAGAGCGTCGAGAGGGGTCAATTGGTTCGGATCCACCTGGCGCAGCCGCTCGATGACGGGGTGCTCGGCGGTGTCGAAGAGAGTCAGTTGGACAAATTGTTCCTCGATGCGCGGGATGGAGTGTCCGTGTGCGGCTGTGCGGCCTGCGGGCGTGGCCACGCTGACTTCGCGTCCCGTCTCCAGTTGCGCCAAGATCTCGCGGGCGCGCTCGATGGCCGCGCGGGGCAGGCCGGCCACCTGCGCGGCGTAGATGCCGTAACTGTGATCCGTGCTGCCGCGGACGATTTTGTAGAGAAACGCCACGCGATCCTCCTCTTCGACAACAGCCACATTGAAATTGCGCACGCGGGGGAGCGGCCCTTCGAGTTCGGCGAGTTCGTGGTAGTGCGTGGCGAACAGCGTTTTTGGCCGGCGGCCGGGCGTGTTGTGCAGGTATTCAATGACCGACCACGCAATCGAGAGGCCGTCGTAGGTGCTCGTGCCGCGGCCGATCTCGTCGAGGATGACAAGGCTGGCGTCCGTCGCGTTGTTGAGGATGTTCGCGGTCTCGCTCATTTCGACGAGGAAGGTGCTCTGGCCACGGGCCAGTTGGTCCATCGCGCCGACGCGCGTGAAGATGCGGTCCACGGTGGGAATGACCGCCTCGCGGGCGGGCACGAAACTGCCCATGTGAGCCATGAGCGCAATCAGAGCCACCTGACGGATGTAAGTGCTTTTTCCGGCCATGTTGGGTCCGGTGATGATGAGGATTTGTTCGGCCGCGGGGTCGAGATGGGCGTCGTTGGGCACGAAGGGCTGGTCGAGATCGAGTGTTTCGATGACCGGGTGGCGGCCGTCGAAAATGGTGAGGCGGCCGTCCGTGGCCAGCGAGGGGCGGCAGTAGTTGTTGGCCGAGGCCACCTCCGCCAGCGATGCAAGGGCATCAAACCGGGCAATGGCGCGGGCGGCCGCCTGAACGGCGCCAGCCGCGTCGCACACCTGCAGCCGCAGTTGCTCGAACAATTCGTATTCCAGTTCCTGCGCGCGTTCCTCGGCGTGGAGGATGACCTCCTCTTTCTCCTTCAACTCCGGGGTGATGTAGCGCTCTCCGCCAGCGACGGTTTGCTTGCGGACATAGTGGGCTGGCACTTTGTCCGCCTGCGCCTTGGTGACTTCGATAAAATAGCCAAAGACTTTGTTGAATCCGATTTTGAGGTTGGGAATGCCGGTGCGTTCGATTTCCTGCTGGCGCATGGCGGCAATCCAAGCCTTGGAGTCGGTGGCCATCGCGCGCAACTCGTCGAGTGAGGCGTTGTAACCCGGCCGGATGATTCCGCCCTCGCGCACCGAGACCGGCGGAGCGTCCACGATGGCGGCGGCCAGCGTGGACGCCAGATTTTGCAGCAGGGCATCGGCCTCGGCCGGCGTTTCGAGCACACATGTTAGCGCGGGCGGCGCGCCGGCGGCTGCCACGGCCTTGCGCAGAAGCGGCAGTTGCTCGAGCGAGCGGCGCAGGCCGAGCAAGTCGCGGCCGTTGGCGGTCTTGCATGCACACCGGCTGACAATGCGCTCCAGGTCGCCCACCTCGCGCAGGCGCTGCGCGGTCTCGCGACGGAGGCGTTGATCGCGGGCCAAGGCCTCGACCGCGTCGAGGCGCGCGGTGATTTGTGCAGGGTCGCGCAAGGGCTGGAGGATCCAGGAGCGCAAGAGGCGCCCGCCCATGGGTGTCGAAGTACGGTCGAGGACTTCCAGCAGTGTATTGCGCCGGGACGCATCGTTGAGGTTTTGCACCAGTTCGAGCGAGCGCTGGGTGGTCGCGTCGAGCACCATGTACTCGCCCGGGTGACAGACCCGCAGTTCGCGCAGATGAACCAGTTGTGAGCGCTGGGTCTCGCGCAGGTACTCGAGCACGGCGGCGGCGGCGCGGACGGCCAGCGGTTTGTCCTCCGCCCCGAACCCGGCCAGATCGCGCACGCCCAACTGCCGGAGGAGCAGGTCGCGTGCCGCATGCGGCGAGACGGCAAAATCTTCGACAACCGCCACGCGCGAACCGCGCAGTGCTCCCGCCGCGGACCCTGCGCCGGCGGATCCACCCGATGCCAGCAGGTTGTCCTCCCGGCGCGCCTCGAGGCTGAACTCCGCCGCCAGCGCCTCGCGCTGCGACCTCGTCACCACCACCTCCGCCGGATCCCGCCGGGCCAGTTCGATGGCGCAGGCTGCTGAGGCCTGCGGGCCGCGAAACTCCGAAATTTCGAACTGGCCTGTGGAGAAATCCAGGGCTGCCAGCCCGTAACCCCCGTCGAAGACCAAGCCAACCAGGTAATTATTGGATTTATTGTCGAGCAGGGCGTCTTCGACCACGGTGCCGGGCGTGACGACCCGCACCACCTCGCGCTTGACCACGCCTTTGGCGTGCTTGGGGTTTTCCATTTGCTCGCAGATGGCGACGCGCAGACCCGCCCGGATCATGCGCGCGAGGTAGGGTTCGAGGCTGTGGTACGGGATGCCGGCCAGCGGCACGGGGTTGCCTTGCGGATCGGTGCCGCGGCTTGTCAGCGTGATGCCCAGCACGCTGGCGGCCGTGCGGGCGTCGTCGAAAAACATTTCGTAGAAGTCGCCGCAGCGGAAGAAAACAATATGATCAGGATGGCGCGCCTTGATGGCGTGGTATTGGCGGATCAGCGGGGTGGCGCCCGCTGCCGGGTCAGCCGGCGGTTCGGTATGTCGTTTTGCGCTCACCTTGGACAGTCAGCCTGCGAGCCAGTGCACATGCAACACACCGCCCCGTGAAGCGCATTCTTGCGGCGGGCGCCAGGCCGGGGTCAGCGGATTTCGAGCAGCACGGGGGATACCGCGAGCACGCTCTCGTGCCGGAGAAGGCGCACCAAGGCTGTCGCCTGGGCGGCCAGCGGACGCACTGCCGCGGGCAACCAAGCCGACAGCGAGGGCGGGGCTCCGAGGCTCACCGTGGCGCCGCCGCCAATGGCTTTTTGCAGGACATCCATGAGGGACATGTCTTTCGGGTAGGCGATCAACTCGACCTTATCGTCCGGCGTGAGGCCGATGAGCCGCTTGGTGGACTCGATGGCTTTCGGGAGGCCGCCCAATTCGTCCACGAGGCCGACTTCCTTGGCCCGCGCCCCGAGCCAGACTTTGCCCTGCGCGAGGCCGTCCATGGTTTGCGTGGTGACTTGGCGTCCCTCGGCGGCCTTGGCCACGAAATCATCGTATGTTCGCCGCATCATCCGCTCGATGAGTTCCCGCTCGTGCGGCGCGAAACCGCCTGTCTCGGAAAACAGGTTGGCGTAGCGTCCGCGCGAAATGGTGGTTTTGCGCACGCCGATCTTTTCGTAGGTGCCGGAAAGATCGAGTTTGCCGCCGACGACGCCGATCGAACCGGTCACCGTGCCCGGGTGGGCGATGATTTTCGTCGCGCCCATCGCAATGTAGTAGCCGCCCGAAGCGGCCGTGTCGCTCAGGGACGCCACGACCGGCTTTTCGCGCCGGAGTTCGGCGATTTTGCGCCAGATCAAATCCGAGGCAAACGCGGAGCCGCCCGGACTGTTCACGCGGAAAATCACCGCGCGGATTTTGTCGTCCTTTCTGATTTCCTCCAAAGTTTTGATTAGGTCGTCCGCCGCAATCTCCTCCTCGGTGCCCAAAATGCTTTCGCTGGATCCGGGCATGATGGGGCCGACAGCGTACACGACGGCCACCTGCGGCAAGCGCGACGGACGCGCTGCGGCAGGTGCCGCGGGCCTGCCTACGCCCGTGAGAAGGCCGAACAGGCTGATGTCTTCCAGCCGCTCCCGCGCACTGCCGGCGTAGTCGTCGGCCTCGACCACCGACAAGCCCTCGCGGACAAGTCCGGTCGTAACCTGATCAGCATAGGCGATCCGGTCTACCAGTCCGGCCTCGCGCGCTTCCTCCGCGCTCATCGGGCCGCGATCCATGAGGGCCGTGACCTGTGACGGTTCCAACTTGCGTCCGGCGGCGATGGTCTCCGTGAACAACTTATACACATCGTCCACCAGTTCCTCCATGTTCTGGCGGGCGGGCGTGGTGAAGTCGTCCTCGGTCAGCATCTCGCCGGCGGCCTTGTACTGGCCCATGTGCAGGATATGGGCTGTGATGCCGAGTTTGCTGAGCAGGCTTTTGAGGAAGTAAGCATCGGCAGAGATGCCGGTCAGCATGAGATCGCTGGAGGGCGGCATGACGATCTCGTCTGCGGCGCAGGCGACGAGGTAAGCCGGCTGGGAGCCGTCCTCGAGGAGCGCCACGACGCGTTTACCAGCGGCGCGGGCCTCTTCCACGGCGTCGTGCAACTCCAAGGCCGTGCCCAGCCCCATGGAGACAGGAGACAGGCGCAACACGATGACCTGAACATTTCGGTCCTGTCGGGCGCGGCGCAGCGTGTCCAGATAATCCTTCAGGCTTTTCATGCTGGTGCGCAGGATGGACAGCGACGAGCCCCGCTCGAGCAATTCGCCCGACACCGTCACCTGCACCGCTTTTCGGGAGCGGTTGTCGGATGATTTGGTGTCAGTCTCACGCTTGTCGGATGGCGAAGTCGCAACCTTTTCTCCGCGAGCGGGACGCGACTCCCGGGCGGGGTCGGCAGCCGCAAGCGGCGCAAGAAGGAGGAAAAGGACAGAGAAGAGCAAAGCGGATGTTTTCATACGGGCTCCGTGCTGATGCAACCGCCGGCGAGCCGGAGGGTCAGATGTTGGCTGGCCCGCCGCGCCCGATGACATGCATCATGGCAATTTCGTTGCAGTTGGGAAACTTGTGACACTTGATGCATTCTCCCCATACCTTGTGAGGCAGCATCGTTCGGTCGATCATTTCGAAGCCGAACTTCGAGAAAAACTCGGGCTTGTAGGTGAGGGCGAAGACGCGCCGCAGGCCAAGATCGCGGGCTTCGGCGAGGCATTGTTCGATGACCAGTCGGCCCAGCCCGCGCCCATGAGCCTCAGGCGCCACGGCCACACATTTCAACTCGGCCAAGTCGTCCCATGTCACCTGTATGGCCGCGCAGGCCTGCACTTGGCCGTCAACCTCAGCCACGACGAAGTCGCGCACATGCTCGTAGAGTTCGTTGAGGCTGCGGTGAAGCATCTCGTCGCGGTCGGCAAAATGATTGATAATCTTCTGGACCTGCGGCATGTCGGTCACCCGCGCGCGACGGATTAGCACAGATCCGGCCCCTGCGTGTGTGGCAGCAGGCTCGGTGGCCGCCACGACCGGACTCTCGGAGACAGCATCGGGGGTCAATTTGGGCATCTTTTCAGTACTGTTGCGTACAAGGCGCGTCTCCGTGCCATTCAGCAAGACCGGGCGGCCGTCCGGGTTCGCCGGTTGGACAATCGGCGACAGGCAATTCCGGTTGCATTTCCGCTTGGCAGGAATGTGTCTCTCCACGAGGGGTCTATGCCGAATCCCGTGGTGCCGTCGTCTAATATCCCGCCGGCCAGAGTTCGTGCGTGGTTGCGTGCTGCCTTAGACTCGTGGGTGCGCGATGGAGTGGTGACGCCGGAAACGGCACAGGTTATCACAGAGCGCCACGGTCTGGACCAGCCGGGACGCGGAGCCGGCCCGCTGTTGGCGGCGGTGTTGCTTGGGATTGGCGGCCTGCTGATTGGCGGGGGCGTGATCGCCATGGTGGCGGCAAACTGGGACGCGATCCCCGCTGCGGTTAAAATCGCCGGCTTGTTTGTTCTGTTACTGGGTCTTCACTGGGCGTCGTTTGTGATGTTTGGCAGCGGGCGTGATCGGTTGGGGCATGGGCTCCTGCTGGCGGCGTGTTTGGTGTTTGGCGGCGGCATCGGGTTGATGGCCCAAGTATTTCATATCACGAGCAGCACGGGGCTGGCCTGGCTGCTGTGGTCGGCCGGTGCGCTGGCGTCGGCGTGGGCGGCCGGCAGCACGCCTTCGGGGCTGCTGGCGCTGGGCATTGGAGCCGTATGGTTCGGCTTCTACGGCGTTGCGAGCCGGAATTATCCGGAATGGGTCTTGATCGCTGCGCCTTATGCCATGCTAGCGGCGTTTGGGGGGCTGGCCCGCGAACGCAACTCTCGCGCTCTGGCGGGGGCCACGGCCGTTGTGTTTGTCATCGCGCTGGCCATGGCGTGCTCCACATTGGGGGGGCGGGGATCTGCATGGGCGGCCGGGCTCGTGGCGGCGGGGCTTTTGGTGTGGGCTGGGGCGGATTGGCTGGGGCCGGTTTCGCGCGATACGGTGCGCGTTATTGGCGTGGGGGCGATGGCCGTGGCGGCCTATGTGGCCTCATTCCACGAAATCCACGAGCAGATGTCGGCGAGGATGTTCGCTAATCCCGCCGCCGTTATGCTCCCTGCGGCTACCTGCTCGGCGGGTTTGATTCTCGCGGCTTTGTCGTGGCGTACCGAGCCGCCGACCGTGGCGCGCCGGCGCGTGTCGTGGCTTGTGCTGAGCGGTGCGGCCACGGTGGCTCTGGCGTATTTTTTGCCGGCCGTGTTCGGGTTGGCAACGGATATTCTTTCAACGCTGCTGGGCAATGTGGCCGTGCTGCTGTTTGCGGCTGCCGCGCTGGCCAGCGGATTCAGCGAGTTTCATCGCGGCCATTTCTGGGCGGGAACATTTCTCGCCGTGGCGCTCGTGCTGACGCGCTTCTTCGAGTACGACACGGACCTGATGCTGAAGGCCTTTGGATTCATTTCGTGCGGCGTGGTGGTCATGTATGCCGGAATCGAGTATGAGCGGTGGCTCAAACGCCGTACGGCCTCCGAGACGGCCGCCACGGGGGTGGATCATGGCGATGCCGTCTAAGCGAGCCCTTGCCTTCTGGTTGGCCGTGGCGGCGCAGGTGGCCGTGCTGGTCGCGG
This sequence comes from Candidatus Sumerlaeaceae bacterium, assembly GCA_026418615.1. Lineage (GTDB taxonomy): Bacteria > Sumerlaeota > Sumerlaeia > Sumerlaeales > Sumerlaeaceae > JAOAAY01. The sequence continues at coordinate 35,136 of JAOAAY010000035.1, forward strand.
TGCCCTTGCCCAAGGTCGTTACCCTGCGCACCGGTTGCACGGTATTCCTGCAGGTGGCACCCGTGGATCCGTACAATGTGCTGAGCGGCTACTATGTTGCGCTGTCTTATGACGCAAGTCTGCCGGGTGCTTATTTCCCCTCGGCGAAAGTCAGCCCCGAAGAGACCACGCAGGCTCTCGTCAGGCAGTACATGTCGCTCATGAGTTTTTCCCCCACCTCTGCGACACTCGAACAGTTGGGGCTTACCCTCGAGGACTTGGAGAGGGAATACCCTCGCGTTCATCTGCACGACCGACCCGACACCGGGTCGCTCGTGCGCGTGAACCATTTGGTAGATCGTGATGGCCGGCTGACCACGGCGGCTGTCGAGCAGATACACGCTGAGGCGCAACGGTCGCTTATGCGCAAGCCTCCGAAAACGCCCTTCCGTGATGGCGATATCGTCTACGCCGTCTTGGAGTCGGCGGGCGATGGCAAGCCATGGCGGCCGGTCCGGCTGGTTGGCGAACTGCCGCGCGATCTGGCGCCCTCTCAAGCGGCGCTGCGAGCGCGCTTTTTCCCGTGGCAACTTAGGTTCGGGCTCGAAGAATTCTACATTCCGGAGGTTGAGCGCGGGGATCTCGAGCGGGCGCTTACCGAAAACCGTCGCGACGCGCTCGCGGAGGTTCGGGTGGATAAATCCGGCCACTCGGCGCTTGTGGCGCTCCATGTAGGTGGCAGGGTCTGGCGGGCGCGTTAGGCCTGGCGGGCGCCCGGCGTGCTGCTCACAGCCCTGCCAGCGCCATCACTTCGGCTGGTGCCGGCGTCTCGTGTGTGCGCGTGGCCGATGCGCCGGCCGTGCGACGCCAGCGCACCAGTTCGATAGTGCCGTCGTAGTGCTCGACGAGTGCGGTATGGCTCTCCACCCAGTCGCCAGTGTTATAGTATTCAATGTCCTTGAACCGCTTGATGGCGGCCGTGTGGATATGGCCGCAGACGACGCCCTCGGCGTCGTGCAGCCGTGCGTACTTCACCACCGCCTTCTCAAAGCGGCTGACAAAGTTGACGGCGTTTTTGACCTTTCCCTTCACGAAAGCGCTGAGCGACCAGTAATCGTAGCCGAGGCGGGCCCTCAGGCGGTTGAAGTACCGGTTCAGGAAGAGCAGCAGATGATAGCCGAGATCCCCGAGGAGCGCCAGCCATTTCATGTGGCGGATGACGCCGTCAAACTCGTGCCCGTGGAGGACGAGGAGTCTCCGGCCGTCGGCTGTGTCGTGCAAATCATTTTCGCAGATCCTTATGTTGCCGTAGCGGCCAAGGATATTGGTGACAAACTCGTCGTGGTTTCCGGGAATGTAAACGATTTGAGTGCCCTTGCGGGCGCGGCGGAGGAGTTTTTGCAGGACATCGTTGAAACTCTGGCGCCAGTGGACGCTGCGGCGCAGCGCCCAGAAATCAATGAAGTCCCCGACAATATAAAGTTTGTCGCAGCGGAAGGTTTTGAGGAATTCCAGCAGTCCCTCGGCATTGCAGGACGGGGTGCCCATGTGCAGGTCGCTGATCCAGACGGTTCGGTAGCGATGCGGGCCATCCAGCGGCTCCTCGCCATCGAGCCAGTTGGTTTCTTCGGCGGGCGGGTAGGGGAACAAGATTTTCTCTGTCCTCTGGCGCGTGACATTGTCCAACATGCCTCGGGTTTATGCGCCAATTCGAGGGGGAGGGAGAAGTGACAAGCGAAAGAAAGTCCGGTGACAAACCGATGACAGACCCGCCTAGGCAATAAGGTCAGCGGCGCGCAAACACGGCGGGTTCAACCTGATCGAGTTCGACATCGAGCCCCCGCTCGGAGATGTATCCCTCGATGCGGTTGACGAGATTGACCTCTTCGAGTGTCATGTCGAAGGTCTCGCTGAAAAGGTCAATGAACTCTTCCACGGCCTTGCGGGCCCGTGTGGAGTAATAAACAGCCTGTTTTTCGATGTTCCAAATCATTTCGTGGAGGCTGGTACTGGGGCTGACGGCGGCCAGCATCTCCTCGCGGACGGTGTCGCGCAATTGCTGGACATCCTCGCGCGAGAGTTTCTTGGCGCGGCGCTCGCGCAACTGGGCGCGTACGGCTTCCGAGAGGCGAGCCCTCAGCAAAGCGGCGGGCACACTCTTGCGGTCGCGCCGCACCCCGAGAATCACATAGGGCCCGAACAAAGCCTTCTCGATCGTGAGGCGCGTGTCTATGGGATTCATGGCATTGATCCAGCCCGTCGAGAATTCCGGGTTGGTCTTCGGGTTGATCTCGCGGAACGCATATTTGGGCAGGCGCTCGGACAGCAGGTCTTTGAAGTTGCGAGGGAGCGGATCAATGGGTCGAAACCGCAAATAGGTGATGGATCCGTGAATGAAAGCCATGGGTTGGCAGCCTCGCTGGGATTGATGGTTGGTGCGCCGACACGGCGGCGGCCGGGCTCCGCGGGCGGCGTACCGCCCGCGGAACCAGATGACGGACTCGGGATTACTTGCCTTCGGCCGCCTTGGATTCAGTGGTGGTGGGCAGGTCGGGCGACGCGTTAATCTTGGGCGCCGGTGGCGTCGTCGGGGCGGCATCGGTCAATTGTTTTTCCGCGGCCACGAACTTGCCGTTCTTCACTTGCGCGACCTGCACGGCCTTCTTGCAGTCGCCCTCGGCGTCGAAGTAGGTCTTGCCCGTCAGCCCGTCAAACGCGGTCTCGGGCGAGTTGACGCTCTTGAGGTAGTTCAGAATGCCCTCGCGTGTCGGGCCATTCTTTTTGATCGCCTCGACGATAATCTGAAACGCGTCGTAGCCAAGCGCGGCCCATGCGTCGGGGTCCTTGTTCCACCGGGCGCGGTACTCTTCGGCGAACTTCTGGGCGCGCTCTCCGCCGATCTCAAAGAGGAAGGGGCAGGTGACGAGCGTGCCCTCGGCTGCAGCGCCGGCCAGAGAGATGTAACCGGGGGAGAAGAGGCCGTCGCCGCCGATGATCCGTGTGTTGATGCCCAGTTCGCGCGCCTGAGTCGCAATCACTGCCGCCTGTTTGTACAGCCCTGCAATCAGGATGATGTCGGGGGTTGAAGAGCGCACGGTCTCGAGTTGCGACCGGAAATCCGTGGTTTCGCGGGCAAAGGCCGTTTCGCTGACCACTTCAAGCCCCAACTCGCCAGCGCGCTTTCTGAAACTCTCCTTCAGGCCCGTACCGTAGTCGTCGTTATCGTACAGCACGGCCACCCGCTTCAGGCCCAACTGGCCGGCGATGTAATCGGCCAGCGACTGGCCTTGGAAATCGTCGGTGAAAATGTTGCGGTAAACATAATCGCTGTCTTTTGTGACCGTCACATTGGTGGAGGCCGGCGACAGCATCACGATTTTGGCCTCGGTGTAGGCGCCTTTGGCGGCGAGGGAGCACGAACTGTTGTAGTGGCCGATGACAGCAATGACGCGGGGGTCGCTGGCGACGCGCGTGGCGACATTCTGAGCGTCGGCGGAATTGCCTGCGTCATCCTCGATGCGCAGTTCAATTTTGCGGCCGTTGATGCCGCCGGCAGCGTTGATTTTCTCGGCGCCCAACTGTGTTCCCATCTTCAGCGGCAAGCCCAGTTCGGCACTGTCACCGGTGAACGGCCCGGCGACCGCAATGACGATGGGACCATCCGAGGGCGCGGCGGGCTGCTTGGCGGCGGCGGGACTTTTGGCGCCAGCGGGGGTGGTGGCGCCGCCGGATTTCTCGGCGGGCGGCTGACCGCAGCCGCCGAGCAGGCTGGCCGCAACAAAGGGTAGAAATAAACGGGCAGACAACTGCCAAGTCTTCATAGGGCATCCCTCCAGGTTGGACGCGGGTTTGTACGCCGAAACAAAGGCTGCATACGCCGGCTTTTGCACTCTATTTTTGCCCGGTGGGTGCCGGCCGACGGATCACCGCGGGCATTTTTTCACTTGGCAATCCGGAGTGCGCGAGAGTCTTCTATCGTCATGCAATCTGATTATCCGACTGCTTCGATGCCTAAAGCCACGCTGCTGGTCATTAAAGGCCCCAAACTGGGGCTCTGTTATGAATTAGGCGACCGCACGCGCATCGGACGCGGCAACGACAACGAAATCCAGATTCCTGACGCGAATGTTTCGCGCCTTCACGCGG
>JAOAAY010000035.1:39270-41353 GCA_026418615.1 Candidatus Sumerlaeaceae bacterium
CGCGGAGATCACCCGCCGTGGCCATGCCTTCACGCTGACAGACTGCGGGTCAACGAATGGCGTGATGGTGAACGGAAAACTGACCAGTGAGCATGTGCTGCTGCGCAATGATGAGATCCGCATCGGGAACACGGTTTTTCTGTTCAATTCGGAACTGCGCATCGGCAACCCGCTTTTCTCATCAAGCCCGGTGTACATCTATCCTGCGGACAGCGAAACGGTTGTTGCGGCGCGGCGCCAGAGCCATCTGGAGCAACTGACGGGACCCGACCGGCTTTCGATCGAGTCGCTGCTCAAGTTTGCCGATTTGTTTGCGGCTCCGCCGGCGCCGCTGAGCGAGACGGCGGAGCGGCTGATGACACAAGTGCTGATGATGCTCATGGGCGACAGCGCCGTGCTGTTGATGCGCGAACGGACCTCAGGGCAGTTGCGCCCCGTTTTCGCGGTGCCGACGGACCGTCCCATGCGGGTCAACCTCAGTTTGATCTCCACCGTGGCGCAGGAGCAGACGCCGCTGATGCTGAGCGAAAACCCGCGGGAACTGCCGGGTGTGGACGATGCGCCGATCGTGCCGGAGGTCACGCCGCCGGAGGAGTCCATCGCCGACGAACCCACGCACGACACCCGCCTTGCACGCAAACTGGCTGCCGAGGCCGCCAGCCCGCCTTTCTCCAGCGGCTTGTCAAGTATTTGCGCGCCTCTTGTCGCTGACGGCGAGACGATTGGGGTCATCGTCGTCGAAAAGAACGAGACCGATTTCTTCTCGCTTCGCGATCTTGGGCTGCTGCAGGCCGTGGCCAAACTGGCCACTGGCGCGCTGCAAGCGGCCCAACTGGTGGATCGCATGGCAGGCCTGCCGGCGGAGGCTTCGTCACGCTTTGTAGGTTCGCGCAGCCCCGCCGTTACGGAGGTGTTCCGGGCGGCTGAGCGCGCCGCCGAGACGACCGTGACCATGCTCATCACCGGCGAAAGCGGAACGGGCAAGGAAGTGCTGGCCCGCCACATTCACGAGTTGAGCCCCCGCCGCAGCGGTCCGTTTGTCGCCCTGAACTGCAGCGCCATTCCAGCCACCCTCTTTGAAAGCGAATTGTTTGGCTATGAGCGTGGAGCCTTTACCGGCGCCCAGCGGACCACCCCCGGCAAGATTGAATCGGCCCACGGCGGTTCGCTGTTCCTGGACGAGATCGGCGACCTTGACCTGTCGTTGCAGCCGAAACTGCTGCGTTTTCTTCAGGAGCGCGTATTTTACCGGGTTGGCGGCACGCGGGCCATCAGCGCGGATGTGCGAATCATCGCGGCAACCAACACCGACCTCGAAGTTGCCGTGCGCGAGGGGCGCTTCCGGCAGGATCTGTTGTATCGTCTCAATGTGATGCAACTGCACATGCCGCCCTTGCGCGAGCGGCGCGAGGACATACCGGCCCTCATTGATTACTTTGTCATGCGCTGTGCTTCGCGGCTGGGTGTCAAAGTGCTCGGTGCCAGCGACGCGGCGGTGGCCCTGTTGCAAAAATACGACTGGCCGGGCAACATCCGCGAACTCGAGAACGCTGTCGAACGCGCCGTGCTGCTGGCGCGCGGACGCGTGCTGACTCCGGCGGATTTCAGTTGGATTCAGGCGTCGCAGTCGCAGTCGGCCGGCGAGCAGGCGGCGGGGCGGCGAGGCGGCGGGATTATGCCGCTCATGTCCATCGCCGACGCCGAACGCCGCCTGATCGAAATGGCTTTGCGCGAAACGAACTGGAACCAGATGCGCGCCGCTGAGATTCTGGGCATCCATCGAAACACCCTGCGCAATAAGATTGCTGAATACGGCCTCGAGAGCGCCCGGCCTTAGTCCGGCAGCGTTTGCCCGACCGGGCCGTGCGGCGCGGCGATGGACTGGCATGTGCAGGCAAGAGTCTGCGCGCGATCGGTAATCCCCCGGCGTTAGCGCCAGAGATGACGCACGCAAGGGCTGCCAGAGCGACCTGGCTTCGCGCCGCAGCCTATCAGATATTTATGCGTCCGTTTCCCGGATTGATTATTTGACACTGCTCTGGCCGGTGGGGCAGGGACCAGCCGCGTCATCAGCGTCGCCGCC
>JAOAAY010000036.1 GCA_026418615.1 Candidatus Sumerlaeaceae bacterium
GCCGAGGAATCCTCTTACAGCACTTGTCCACACACCCGCGTCTCAATCTCAAATCGCCCTCTGCGCCTCCGCGCCTCAGCGCGAGTCATGCCTTGTCCGCTCAGTCCCGCGGTTCCATTTCCGTTTCCCGCAGAGGCGCTCACGCGCTGCGGATTAGGGGTCACTCATCGAGACCGTTCACACATCGGGTGATCCCGGTCCTCATCACCTCATTGCCGAAGTTCAGCAGGTAGCCAAGTTTGCAGCCGGTAAGCCGCAGATAGGTTTGCACCTGCTTCTTGTGTGCCGGGGTCACTCGCTCAACTGACTTGAGTTCAAGGATCACCTTGCCCTCGACGATCAGGTCCGCTCGGAAGCCTTCTTCAAAGCGGATGCCCCTGTACTGGATGGGTACCGGGACTTGGCGCTCTACCCTCAACCCGCGCTCACTGAGTTCGCGGGCGAGAACAATTTCATAAACTGTCTCAAGAAGACCCGGCCCCAGTTCCCGGTGCATGTCGATCGCCGCCTCAATCACCAGCGTCCCGATTTCGTTCTCCGTCATCCCCTGCACCTCCGCAGCACCCCTGCGCGAGTCTCTTCCTACCAGTTTCCCAGCCCGCGCATCACCGCGTCACATAGCAAGCGAATTAACTGAGTCGGTTGCGGCCATCACATTTGAGCCCCCTCTGCGCCTCCGCGCCTCTGCGCGGGTCATGCTTTGTCTGTCCTGTCCCGGCGTTCCATTTCAGTCTCCCGCCGAGGCGCTGGGGCGCTGAGGAATCATTTTACTGCACTCTCCACACCCCCGGGTCCCAATCTTCAATCCCCCTCTGCGCCTCCGCGCCTCTGCGCGAGTCATTTATTTCCAAGTCACACGCCCTGCCTGTTTTTCCCGCTGAGACGCAAGCGATGGAAGCGTTGGCTGCGGCCACTTCTGAATTGCCGGGCGCTCTCGGCGGCCGCTGGGGCTGTCCCCACCGTGCGATCGACCCGACGCTCGACTGTTCGTTTTGCGCTCGAAGAAGCCCCGGCGCGATTGTATGAATCCGCAACTGTAAGACATTGACGCAGGAGGAACCCGGGAAGTGGCCGCTGAGAAGCAAGAAAAACGATTGCCGTCGCATGAAGTGACCAAGGGCGCACATCGCGCACCTCACCGGGCTTTTCTGAGGTCCATGGGCCTTGGCGACCGCGAGATTGATCAACCGTTTGTCGGCGTGGCCTCCACTTGGAACGAGGCTACGCCGTGTAATCTCACCCTCGATCGTCAGGCGCGCGCCGTGAAGCGCGGCGTCGCGGAGGCCGGCGGAACCCCGCGCGAGTTTGTCACCATCGCCGTCAGCGACGGTATCGGCATGGGCCACGAGGGCATGAAAGCGTCGCTCGTGAGTCGCGAGACCATCGCCGACAGCGTGGAACTCATGATGCGTGCGCACTGCTACGACGCGCTGGTCGGGCTGGCCGGCTGCGACAAAAGCCTGCCCGGGATGATGATGGCCATGGCCCGCCTCAATGTCCCCTCGGTGTTTCTCTACGGCGGCACCATCATGCCGGGAAAGTTCCGCGGCAAGGATGTGACCATCCAGGATGTGTATGAAGCGGTTGGCGCGCACGCAGCCGGGAAAATGAGCGACGCCGACTTGCACGAACTCGAGTGCGCGGCCTGCCCCGGTGCTGGGTCTTGTGGCGGTCAGTACACGGCCAACACGATGGCCTGCGTCAGCGAGGCCATCGGCCTTGCCTTGCCGGGCAGTGCTTCATTTCCGGCGGAGGACACCGCCCGCGACGAGTACGCCGCTGAATGCGGGCGGGCTGTCATGCGGTTGCTGGAGCGTGGCATCCGTGCTCGCGACATTTTAACATTTGAGGCCTTCGAGAACGCCATCGCTGTGGTGGCCGCCACGGGCGGATCCACCAATGCGGCCCTCCACCTGCCCGCGCTGGCCAACGAGTGCGGGATTAAATTGACGCTGAAGGACATTGACCGCATCTCCCGCCGCACGCCGACCATCGCCGACCTCAAACCCGGCGGCCGCTATGTCGCCTACGACATGCACAAGGCGGGCGGCGTGCCCGTGCTGTTACGCGTGCTGCTGGACGCAGGGCTGCTCCACGGCGATTGCCTCACGGTCACCGGACGAACCATGCGTGAGAACCTCGAGGGCATCACGCTGACCCCGGACCAAGATGTGATCCTGCCGCTGGATAAGGCACTAAGTCCGACGGGCGGCCTCGTTGTCCTCACCGGCAACCTTGCGCCGCTCGGGTCAGTCATTAAAACCGCTGGCGTCAAGACGCTTACCCACCGCGGCCCCGCGCGCGTCTTCAATTGCGAGGACGATGCTTTCGCGGCCATCACGCGCTGTGAGATCAAGAAGGGCGATGTCGTCATCATCCGCTACGAGGGTCCGAAAGGCGGCCCCGGTATGCGCGAGATGCTCGCCCCCACGGCAGCGCTTGTCGGGCAAGGTCTGGGTTACGACTGCGTGCTGATCACCGACGGCCGCTTCAGCGGTGCGACGCGCGGCCTGATGATCGGTCATGTCACACCGGAGGCCATGGACGGCGGCCCCATCGCGCTCGTGGAGGATGGCGACATGATTTCCGTGGACGCCGAGGCGGGCACGCTGACGCTGGAAGTGGACGACGCGACCTTGGCGCGTCGCCGTGCTGCGTGGCGGCCCATCGAGCCGCGCTATCGTTCTGGAGCGCTGGCCAAGTACGCGCAACTGGTGAGTTCTGCCGACACCGGCGCAGTGACTTGCCCCGGCGGCTTCAACCCCATCATGTGATATCGTTGACGGCCATGGGCGCCCCCGACGGACCCGCTGGAACCTTTTTCAATCAAGACACACAAGGAGCCTGACACGCATGGCAGTGGAAGTGGATGTGGTGTACAAAGGAAACCTGTTTTGCGAAGCGGTCCACGGACCATCGGGCAAGGTGCTCGTCACGGAAGCCCCGACGGACAACGGCGGGACAGGCAGCGAGTTCTCGCCCACGGATCTGGTGGGCACGGCTCTCGGCACATGCATGTTGACGATCATGGGGCTTATTGCCCGCCGTGAGGGTGTCAACATCGAGGGAACTCGCGTCCGGGTCGTGAAGGAGATGGTTCCTGCACCCGAGCGGCGCATTCGCTCGCTTGATGTCACGGTCACCTATCCCCCGGACTGCCGCATGACGGCCGAGCAGCGCGCCAGCATCGAGCAGGCAGCCGCGCTCTGCCCCGTCACCCGCAGCCTCCACCCCGATGTCCAAGTGAATCTGGTATTCACTCAGTGAAGTGCATCAATATTCCGGGCGCGGGTGCACCAACGGATAGCGCAAATAAAAGGTTGTACCGCCGTCCTCATCCGAGACAAACCACACGCGGCCTGCCAGGTAGCGCTCCGTCAACAACCGCACACTATATGTTCCAAGGCCGCGGCCTGTGCCCTTCGTGCTAAACGAGCGTTGGAACAACTGCAATTTCACTTCCTCCGGCATGACGGCAGGGTTGTTCACGGTGAACTCGATCTCGTCATCCACAACACGGCAGGCGATGGTGACGGTCTCCATGGGTTGCGACGCCTCAAGCGCGTTCTTCACCAGATTTCCGATGACCCGCCCCAGCAGTCGCCCGTCGGTCTTGATGGTCAGCGGGGTGTCAGGCATCTCGACGACGATCTGACGGTCGCGTCCGACCTCGTGACGCCGGTATAGTTCCGCCAGATCCGTCAGCAAGTCGGCCACATTCAACTGCTCGATGCGGACCGCCAAGTCGCCCGACTCAGCCGCCGCAAGATCCCTCTGCGCCATGATCTCGTCCACGAGCCGCCGCGATAGCCGCGAGACGATGCTGCGCATTTGCTCGAATTCTTCGCCGTCGGCCGTGGCCAGCAATTCCGCGGCGCCGCTCACACCGCCCGCTGTGTTCAGAATGTCGTGGAAAAAAAGGCGTTCCAAGGCGCGCCGGCGCATCTCGTCGCTGATGTCCGTCAGCGCGTAAAGCGTGAAATCTGCGCCAAGAGCCTTAAACGGGTAAGCGTGCACCCGGAACTCGAGTGCCTCGACGCCCTGCCGGCGCAGAATGTGGCATTCTTGAATATCCGCATAACCCTTTTGCGCCGTCGCCACTGACTTGGCCATCCCGCATGTCGTGCAGAATGCCGTGGTCCCGCAGCCGCCTTTGTCCTCAAATGCGTGGATGCAATCAAGGGCTTCGCCCGGACGCAGTCCGTAAACCGTTGCCAAATCCCCGATCCCAAGCAGGTCGGCCAGCGCCTGATTAGCAAAAACGATCTGCCGCTGCGCATTGAGAATGAGAACAATCTCCGGCATCGCGTTCAGCAACAAGCCGATCAGCGAGTTCGACGCCACCGTACCAGTTTGCGACGCAACCTCGCTGGCGGGAAGCCGTTCGGCGGGCAGGAAGCGCGTCGGTATTTTCTGCTTGTCCATGATACAGGCTGTTCCTAGGCTAAAAATGGGCTTGGTGGGGCCCGCTTGGGCTACTGGTCATCACTTATGTGACTATAGCCCTCTGGTTGTCAACAACGGGCAAAGCAAACCCTTGCAAGCAAGTAGCATAAAGAGTTCAAGAAAATCATCTGAACAGCACCCCGGAGGACTGCCGCATGGACACGCTCAGCGCCATTGAACAGCGACGCGCTATAAAACATTATGATACCACACACCGCATGTCGGATGACGAGGTGAGGCGGCTTCTTTCGCTGGCCATGCTCTCGCCGACGGCTTTCAACATTCAGAACTGGCGGTTCGTTGTGGTGCGCGACCCGAAACTACGCCGCCAGATTCGCGCGGTCGCATGGGACCAAGCGCAGGTCACTGATGCGTCGCTGTTGATAGTGCTCTGCGCCGACTTGAAGGCATGGGAGCGCGACCCGGCGCGTTACTGGCGCAACGCGCCTCAGCCGGTGCAGGATTTCCTGGTGCCCGCCATTGGACAATATTATTCCGGACGCGATCAGGTGCAACGCGACGAGGCTATGCGCTCTTGCGGCATCGCGGCCCAGACGATCATGTTGGCAGCCAAAGCCATGGGGTACGACACCTGTCCCATGGACGGATTTGACTTTGATGCGGTCGGCCAACTCATCAATCTGCCGCCGGATCATGTCATCAGTATGATGATCGCAGTCGGCAAGGCGACGAAGGAGGCGTGGCCGCGCGGCGGTCAACTCGACTACGACGAAGTTGTCATGACGGACCGTTTCTAAGCGCGACGCACTTCAGGCCGCGCCGTTTAGGTAGCGCTCGATTTCCGTCAGCCGTCGCACGCGGCGCAGGTGTGGCTTGTCGGCATGCTTGTCGTGCCGGTCGATCAGCACAGCGAGCATTCCATGACGCGACGGCCCATCGTAGTCCTCGGTCACACTGTCGCCGACGAAAAGGATCCGCTCCGGCAGGGTGGCCGCACACTCGATGGCCCGCATGAAAATTTCCGGCTCCGGTTTTTCGCAGCCCTCCGCCGCAGAGACGAGCACAAACGCGAACCGGTCGGCTATGCCAACAATGCGCAGGAAGTCCAACAGATAGGTGCCAAAGTTGGACACGATGCCGCATTTCAGGCCGCGCTCACGCAGCATGTCCAGCGCCGGCACCGTGTCAGGAAACAATTGTACGAACTCGCCTGCTTCAAAGCGGTCAATGAAATGTCCGGCCAGCGCCCGCCAGTCGCATCCGGGCACGAGCGCTCGAAACGCCTCTCCGTAAACATGCTCCCAGTAGGCACGCACTTGCTCAGGCGAACTCGAGCGCCTCTCCGGCGCGAAGCGCACCGCCGCGTCATGCAGGACGCGCGTGACCTCGGACATGGCGACTTCCCGGCCCAACTCGCGGCAGGCATCCACAAAGAACATTTCGTACCAGTGCTCACTGTCCGTGTTGGTGCCGAGCAAGGTTCCGCCCGCATCAAACAGGACACACTCGATGACGGTACCCGACATGTTCCCAATCAAACCTCGCGCGTGCTGCCCTGAGGCTCCTTACGCATGAACGCACCCGCAAGCGCGTCCAACGGCTGCAGAGGCAGGTTCCATTTCCGACACAGTTCAAAGACCTTCAGGATGATCAAATACTCCAGCGTCGTCCGCAAAGCGGGCAACTCATAATGAATCCGCAGACTGGTGGCGAAAGCCGTCGCGAACACATCGTTGAGTTCCGGAATGCGGGCATGCTCCGGGTCGGGTTGCTGGAACATGTCAAACTGCACCTCGATGCGTTTGCGTTCGGCCAGTAGCCGCGCAAAGGTTTCACAACGCACACGCCAAAAATCGAGAGTCTGCTCGACAATATGCAGCGCCCAACCCACGCCGCTTTCCTCAAGATCCACATGGATCGGCTCGTACACGTTTACATCGTCCGCCTGCAGGCGCTGACGGATGTTCAGAGTTTCTGTAACCGAATATTTCCACAATTTGAGCCGCGAGTTGGCGTCGGAGAAGGCATCCGCCTGCACCGCCGAGTCATATTTGCTCGCGCTGAGCAGGAACAATTCGAGAACAAACTGCGAGAACAGGCGGCGTGCGTCCGCCCCCATCAAGGCGAAGAAGTTGCTCTCGGCCTGCGACCAAAAGAGGAAATCCAAGGCGAAATGCATCCGCACCTCGCCCGATGCCTCATGCAGCCAGGCAATGCCGTCGAAGACCAAAGGCGGCTGAAAACCGTTTGCTCCCCGCTTGGGTGTCGTCGCCCGCAGGTCGAGGAAGTTTGTCCGTAAACGAAGGTCGGGATCTTCCAAGCCAAAACCGAGATCAAACAGGAACAGCAGAATCACCTTCTGCATCAGGCTCGTCATGAAGTTGGGATTGGCGTTCGTCCGCGCGCCGATGGCCGCACGCCACAGGTCCAGCCAGCGCGTGAACTCCTCGGAGCGCTGGCTCAGCGTCTTGCGCGGAATGTCGCCCCAGACTTCGAGCAAGTTATCACCGCGCTCGAACGGCCCCAGAAACAATTCTTCCAGACTTGCGAAATCCGCCCCCCACTTGAGCAACTCTTCCAGCGCGGTGTCGTAAAAGTAAAAAGTGCGCTCCCCAATGAACAGGAGGTAGGGAATGTCGCAGTGGGGTTTGAGCAGGAGAAAAGTCTCGGCGATGAAGCCGTTTTTGTCAATGTATTGCTCGAATAACTCGTGAAATTCCGGCAGGCGGCCGCCCCGCACCGTGCAGACAAGGCAAACCGGCCGCGGGGAGTGATGCGGCTGGGTCACCAAAAGCGGGGGATAGCGTTTCGGGGCCCGCCGGACGACGGCAGCAAGGTCCCGCGCCGCCTCGCTCTGAACCCCCTGAGGCGGATGCATGGCCGCCAATCCCACATCGTGCCCCATCCCCGACGGCTGCCAGTCGTAGCCGCGCTCGCGCTTTTCCTCAACGGTCTGCCAGAATCGCTCGAACAGGTTCATGCACTATGCCGCGAGGGTTGTGGGCAAGGATGCCGGGGCTTTCAAGGGCAAACGCCTTGACACCGCCTAGCCCGCGGCACGGCGCGCCAAACAATGACTAATCAGCCACACCCCGCGTTACATTCCTCGACCAAAACAATGCCGGCCAACCAAGGCCGGCCAAGTTTAGGAGGCCGACAACATGCCACCCAACCGTCTCACCCAGACCGAAATAGAATCCGCGCTCAGTACGCTCGACGGCTGGTCGCTGGCAGGCGGAGCCATTGAAAAAGAATATGTGCTCAAGGATTTCGCCGCGGCCCTCGCCTTCGTTAATGCCGTGGGGGCAAAAGCCGAGGAAGCCGATCACCACCCGGATATCCTCATGCACGGGTGGAACAAGGTGCGCATCACACTGTCCACGCACAGCGCCGGCGGACTGACTGAGTTGGACATCCGATTGGCTCGTGTCATTGACTCTCTGCCGAGGTAGCCATGGCTACGCTGCTCGGCGCCTTGCGCCGTATTAAACGGTTTGCCAAGCGGGCCTTGGAGGGGCCGCCGCCACCGCCGCCACCGCCGCGAACGGTTTTTGGCGACGGAGGCGCCAACGATCCGCCGCCGCCAGCCATCGGTCAGCCCGAGGCTGACGACCTGCTGGAAATCACGGTTGAGGAGGTCAAAGCCGCCCTCGGGCGCGAAGACATCATTCTGCTCGATGTACGCGAGCCCCTCGAACTTTTCCATGCCGGAAAAATCCCGGGAGCCGTCGCCATACCCATGTCGGAACTGGATAGTCGCCTCGCCGAACTGCAGGCGTTCCGGGCCCGCGAAATCTTTTGCTATTGTGCGCACGGCGTCCGCAGCCTCGCCGTCGCGTCATTCCTCTCCTCCCGCGGGTATCGTGCGCGTTCCATGAGCGGCGGCTACGCCGTATGGGACGGACCGCGCGAGGCCGTGACGCCGTCGTGACAACCCAACGGACAAAGACCACCGGCCTTTTCGTTACCGGAACGGACACCGGCGTCGGCAAGACGGTGGTGGCTGCCACGCTGGCTCGGGCCTTGCGGCTTGCAGGCCATGATGTCGGCGTCATGAAATGCGTGGCAACAGGCGTGGGCTGGCCCGGTGAGCCGGAATTGACTGATGCTGAACTGCTGGCCACCGCAGCACAAAGTGGTGACCCCCTTGACCTTGTCTGCCCGCAGCGGTTCCGGCCTCCTCTGGCGCCGCTGACGGCTGCCCGTCTCGACGGGCGTCATGTCAATGTCGAGGCTATCGCGAACGCCGCGTCCGCTCTCGCGCAGCGTCACCGATGGCTGATCGTAGAGGGGGTGGGCGGTGCCGCCGTGCCCATCACGGCCGATTTACTGGTGAGCGACCTCGCCGCCCGATTGGGCTTGCCGGCTTTGATCGTCGCTCGGACAGCGCTCGGCACTGTCAATCACACCGTTTTGACGGTGGAGCACTTGCGCGAACGCAAGGTGCAAGTGGCGGGCGTTGTGTTTGTCCGCGGCGCAGACGGTGCACTTTCGCTGGCTGAAGAACACGGCCCTCCACTCGCCTGCCAGACCGCGGGAGTCTGCAATTTTGGCATTTTCCCCTATGTTCCCGGTCTGGCGGGGCATTCCGGGCATGCGGAGTCCGCGGCAGACCTGCTACCCTGCGACGCTCCCTGTATCCGCGCCGTCGCCGACTGGCTCACCCGCCCTGAATGACGATCCGGCGCGTGAACAGGTTCCACAAACCCCGAGCCGCCACAAGCAACCCCACCGCCCACGCAGCCTGAACCGCCAGCGACACCGCGAGATCGCCTCCAGTCACCCGCCCCAGATAAATGTTTAGCGGCAGGTAACTGATCGCCGCAAACGGCAACACCTTGAGAACCCCGCCAATCCAAGCAGGCAGCAGGTCAAACGGCACCACCAACCCGCTGAGGAACAGCAACAGGTTCTGCTTGGCGTAGGCGATGCCCTCGATGTTCTTGAGGGGCACAGCGAGCGACCCGATCATGAAATTGATGTTCGTGTAAATCAGCGCGGCCATCAAGGAACTGGCCACAAATGCCACGGCGGCCGGTACGGATGCTGGCGGGGCGACAGGAAAAATCATCACGGCGACGACGGAGGTCGGCAGCGCAAACAAAACCAGCCGGAAAAGCATTTCCCCGAATGTCCGTGCATACGCCATCGCCTGAAAATCAATGGGTTTGAGCAGATCCATCGCGAGACTTCCATCCACGACCCGGCGCTCGATCTCGCGGTCGAGATTATTGAAGAAGAAACTGCGCGAGATCCACCCGACGGCGACATAGGTGGTCATCTGTCCGGGAGAGAGGCCGTCAATGGACGGCGAATGGTCGTAGATGGCTTTCCAGATCGAGTAGTAAATGGCAATGTAAATGATATAGGTGACAATACCGACATAATACCGGGCGCGATAGGCGAAAATGTTGAGAAAACTAATGCGCAGGTATTCGAGGTACTTGGCCACGCGCTAACGAATGGACAACAGTGAGGAGAGCCGGCGCACGGCCGCGCGAGCATAATGGCTCGTGTTGCCCGTGGCCGCGGCATGGCGCAGCGTTCGGTAAATGTACGACGGCCGCGCGTACATGCGCAGCAAAGCCTGCCGCCGCCACGCCGTCAGTTCCGCGCTCGACAGCGCGTAAGTCCGCACGGCCGCCTGCGCATACCCGCCCTTGGTCGGGTCCGGCGCTTCCCACAGACCGTCGCGCTCAACGATTTCATAAAACTCCGTGCCCGGCAGCGGGTAGGCGATGTTGAAGTCGAAAAAGTCCGGGTTCAGGCGTCGCACGAAACGATAGATCTCTTCGAGGGTCTGCCGCGTTTCCCACGGCATGCCGATCACGAAGAAACCGTGAACCTTTAGACCGTTGCGGCGGCACACCGCTGCCGCTTCGAACGCCCGCTCGGCGCGCTGGCCCTTTTTCATTTTGTCCAGGATTTCCTGATTGGCATGCTCAAACCCGAAAGCCACCACCCAGCACCCAGCCCGCCGCATCCAAGCCGCACGCTCATCGTCTATCGTGTCCACGCGCGAGTTGCAACCCCAACGGATCTCCAGCCCGGCGTCAACGATGGCACGGCACAGGTCAATGAGCCACTTCTTGTGCAGCGTGAAGGTATCGCCGTGGAAGAGGAAATTCCGGATGCCGTATTTCCCGACACACTCGGTCAACTCGCGCATGACATTCCCGACGCTGCGTTCGCGCACCTTGTATCCGAACATCGAACCCGCAGGACAGAAAATACATTTTGCCGGGCATCCCCGTTGCGCATAAATGGCTGTAATGGGCTGCGCGTTTTCCGGACTGACATACAAATGGTTGTCAAACAGGTCGCGCGCCGGCAGCGGCAACCGGTCCAGCGGCTCCACCATTGGCCGCTCCGGGTTATGCACGACACGACCATCGCCATCGCGCCAAATCACTCCCGCCACCGACTCCCGCGGGCGGCCCGCCACCAATTCCCGGACCGTATCCTCGGCTTCGCCGTCCAGCACGATATCCAAGTGCGGAAACTCGCGCAGAATACGCTCCGCCTGAACAGCGACGGCCTCACCCTTGGCGACCGTCATCACTTTGGGAAAGTGTTTCCGGGCGATGCGGAAGGCTTCCATATCTTGGGCGATCGTGTGAGCCGTCGTGTTGAGCAGGATGAGATCCGGCCGAAATGAGCAGATGTCGCGCTCAAATTGCTCTCCCGTTCCCCCGACCGTCGGGTAATCTTTCAGCGCAACCTCTGCCCCCTCTTCCCGCGCGATGGACGCAAGCACACCCAATTCAATGGGTGGAAACACGACGCGCACGGTCTGATCGTCCACTTTCGACTGACAGCGGTCGTCGCGCCGGTAAAGTTCCGACGGCGGATTCATGAGAAAAACGCGCGTGGTCATGGTCCGGTCCGATTGCACGCCTACTACCACCAAGCCGCCGCGGCGTTCACTTCCAGAGCGCAGCACATTTCCCCTTGAAAAACGCACTCCGCTCCGGCTGCCAATGCTTTGGAACTCGCGCTTCCCAAATGACCCAAATTCCTGCCAAACCCCTTTTGGCTGTGTGGTGGGAGGCGCTTGTCACGCCGGATGAGGCGGCCCGGCTCGTGGTCGAGCCGGATGCCGGGCGCGGACTGTCGCGGTTCCTGACCGTGGTGATCGCCCTGCTCTACGCGCTTTACGGTGCGGGGATGGGCCTCTTCCGCGGCGCCTTTCCCGCGGCTGTTTCCGCCGCGAAACTTCCAATGCTCTACCTGCTGTCGCTCGCCGTGGCTCTGCCGGCTTTCTATGTTCTGAACTGCCTTGCCGGGCCACGCCTCGGGCTGCGGGGCGTGAGCCGGCTGCTCTTGCTGGCGGTCAGCGCCAATGCCGCCGCGCTGGCCAGTTATGCGCCCGTCGCATGGTTCTTCGCGCTCACCACCGGCAGGGCGGAGTACGAGTTCATCGTCCTGATGCATGTCGTGGTGTTTGCCGTATCGGGCATCCTGAGCATCCTCGTGATCGGCGTCGTCTTCCGGGCCACCGCGCGGCGGCTGGGGATGCGCTTCCGCCCCGCTTTTCTGTTTGGCTGGGCGGCCCTCTATGGTGTCGTGGGAAGCCAGATGTCCTGGGTGCTGCGCCCGTGGATTGGCTCCTACGAGGTCCCGTACACCGTCCTGCGCTCCATCGAGGGCAGCTTCTTTGAGTCCGTTTTTCAGTTGATCAGATCCGTCATCATGGCCCCGCCGTCACCGTGACGCGGGACAGCGAAAAGGAGAGCAATGACATGAGCCGATACGACGAACCCGGCACGCCGCCACCACCCGATCCGGCTGCATTGCCGGAATCCGGCCCGCATCAGTTCCCCGGCGGGCCGCTGTCGCCCGCGGAGTTCCCCAAGGGCTTCTGGCGCGGGGTGGACTACCTGCTCCATCACCCGGACGAGATCATCGAATCGCTGCGGCTAGACCGCGACCTGTGGCGCATCTCGCGCATCCTGTTCGGGGTGTCGGTCGTCATGGCGGCGCTCTACGGGGCCATCATGGGCGCAACCAACCTGCTTCAGGGATCCCCGATGATGCTCGGCCCGAAGGTCGCGCTGATTGGCATCGTGGCGCTCAAGGTGCCCGTCCTGTTCCTGCTGACGCTGCTCATCGTGCTGCCGCCTGTTTATGTGTCGAACACCTTTGCCGGCGCGCGTCTCTCCTTCCGGCAGATGCTGGCACTCGTGCTATGCTCCCTCGCCATCACCACCACGGCGCTGGCCAGCATGGCCACTGTTGCCCTGTTCTTCTCCCTCACTTCGCGCAGTTATGACTTCCTGAAACTCCTGCATGTGGCGTTCTTCGTGTACGCGGGCCTTGTGGGCATCGGGTACCTCCGCCGCTGCGTGGACAGTCTCGGGGCGTCCGTGTCGCGGGCCGTGCCGCGCGGACTGTTTGTGCTTTGGCTGCTGCTCTACATGTTCGTCGGCACCCAGTTGGCGTGGGTGCTGCGGCCCTTCGTCGGCTCGCCAAACGAGCCGTTCCAGGTCTTCCGCCCGCGCACGGGCAGTTTCATTGAATCGGTTGCGCGGTCGGTCCGTCGCGTCATCTCCGAGTAAGAGCGGGAGGTTCCGACACCCTCTTGACACGAATCGGTTAGCACCCATCGAGTATCGTCAGACGACGCGCTCGCGCGCTTCCGCAGGCTCCATCAGGGGGCATGCCGGCCGTCAAATCGTGAGGAGAGAGACGACCTTGCTGAAGAAAAACTACATATATGCCCCGGGCCCGGTCACCGTCCCGCCGCAGGTGCTGGCCGCCACAGCCAAGCCGGTCATCCACCATCGTGCTGCCGATTTCGATCCGCTGTTCCGAAAAGTCAGCGAAGATCTGAAGGTCATCTTCCAGACGCAGCATCCCGTGGTGACCTTCGCTTCCTCGGGCACGGGCGCCATGGAGGCGGCCATCGTCAGCACCGCCAGTCCGGGAGACCATGTCATCAGCATGGAAAGCGGCAAGTTCGGAGAACGCTGGGGCCTCATGGCACAGGCGTTCGGCTTCGATGTGGACCGAGTGCAGTTCGAGTGGGGCACGGGTCCTGATCCGAATCTGGTTGCCGACCTGCTGAAGAAACGGCCCGACACCCGCGCCGTCTACATCGAACTCTGCGAAACATCCACCGGCACGCTCAGCGATGTGAAAGCCATTGCCGAAGTGACGCGCAATACCGACACGCTGCTCATTGTGGACGCGGTCAGCGGCCTCTGCGCCGATGAATTGCGCACCGACGAATGGGGGGTGGACCTCGTCGGAGCCGGCTCACAAAAGGGAATGATGCTGCCGCCCGGACTCGGGTTTGTCTCCGTCAGCCCCAAGGCCCAAGAAGCAGTCAAAAAGTCCAAATCAGCCAAATTCTATTTCTCGCTCGCCAAGGCGCTAAAGTCTTTGGCAGAGAACACGACGCCTTTTACTCCCGCCGTGAACCTGATCTTCGGCCTTGAGGTCGCCCTCGACATGCTCAAGGCCGAGGGAATGGAAAATGTTTGGAAGCGCCACGCCCGTCTCGCCGAGGCTTCGCGCCGTGCAATGAAAGCCATCGGCTGCACGCTGTTCTCCCAGTCGCCTGCCAACACCATCACCGCGGTCAATGTACCGGAAGGCGTGGACGGGAGCAAGATTGTCAAAACATTGCGCGAAATGGGCATGACCATTGCCGGCGGTCAGGATCACCTGAAGGGGAAAATTTTCCGCTTTGCCACGCTCGGCTATTACAACGAATTCGATGTCGTGACGATCGTGGACGCCGTGGAGCAGTGCCTCGCCAAACTCGGCCACAAGTTCGAGCGCGGCGCCGGCATCAATGCGGCCCGCGAGTACTTCAGCACCACCGCTGAATAGCCGTCCCTGATTCCGTAACAACACCGCCCCCGGTGCGGATGCTCCGGGGGCGGCATTCATTTGCACTCCGTTTCGACCGAATTTTCGCAGCAACGGCGGCAAGGGCGCGCCGAGGGCAGAGCGCGACAACCTGGTCCAACTCGTCATTCCCTCGTCGAATTCCCGGTCACGCATGATGCGCCGGGGCCAGCAGCGCACGCCGCACAGCGCCTACCGCGTCCCAGCCAGTCCCATGCATTCGAGGATGACAGCCTTCTGAACATGCAAACGGTTTTCGGCTTGATCGAAAATCACAGAGTCCGGGCCGTCCATCACATCGTCGGTAATCTCCTCGTTGCGGTGCGCCGGCAGGCAATGCATGGCTACGGCGCCCGGCCCGGCCTTGTCGAGAAGCGCGCGGTTGACCTGATAGGGCTGGAATTTCGGCCGCCGCTGCTCCGCTTCGTGGGCGACATGCATGCTGGCCCAAGTGTCTGTGTAAACAGCGTTGGCGCCGCGCACGGCCTCAACAGGGTCGTTGCACACAGTCAGCGTCCCGCCGCTTTCCTCTGCCAGCGCGCGAGCGCGTTCGACCGCGGCCGCCGGCGGCTCGTAACCCGGCGGTGTCGCAACGCGCACATCCGCTCCGACGACCGCACCCAGCGTCATCACCGCACAACAGGTGTTGTTTCCGTCGCCAATGAAAGCCAGCCGCACATCGCGACCCCAAAGCCCGCGCTCAAACAGGGTGAAGTAATCCGCCATCGCCTGACACGGATGCTCGTCATCGCTCAGGGCGTTGATGACGGGCACGCGGCTGGCCCGCGCCAGTTCCTCGATGTCCGCCTGCGCAAACACCCGCGCCACAATCAGATCGGCCCAGCGCTCAAGGTTCTTGGCAATGTCGTGCGCGCTCTCGCGGACGCCAAGCGCGATCTCCGCCGGGCCAAGGTAAATGGCCGTGCCGCCCAACTGCTGCATGCCGATGTCAAAGGTCATCCGCGTGCGCAGCGACGGCTTCTGAAAGATCATCGCGGCACAGTGACCCTTGAGCACATCGAGGTGGCGCTTGGCTTGCGTATCCGCCTTCATTTGCGCGGACAACTCGAACAACTGCTGCACTTTCTCCGCCGAAAAATCCGCTGATGTCAGGAAATCGCGTTTCACGCTCCGCCTCCCGCATTGGTCTGTGCTGCTGCCGCGGCGGCATGGAAGTTTTGCGCCTCCTCCGCCAGCACCTCGGCAAGAATCTCCGCCGCCCGATCACACTCCGCCTCGGTCACCACTAGCGGCGGCACAATGCGCAGCACATTGCCCATCGTGCAGTTGATGAGCAGGCCGCGCGCGGCGCATTTTTTCACGGCCTCGGCGCCGGGATGAGCCAGTTCAATGCCCAGCATCAGCCCGAGACCGCGATATCCTTTGATTGTATCTATTCCGTCCAGCCGTTGCGCCAACGCCCCGCGCAGGTATGCGCCCATGCACTCTGCCCGCGCAGCAAGTCCATCGCGCTCCATCACATCCAGCACGGCCAGCGCGGCGGCACACGCCACCGGGTTGCCACCGAATGTTGTCCCGTGCGAGCCCGGAGTGAATGTTTCCGCACAATTCTCTGCGGCCAGCAGGGCGCCGACAGGAAAACCATTACCTAACGCTTTCGCGAGGGTCATCAGGTCTGGCGTCACGCCGTAATGCTCATGCGCAAAGAGGCGGCCCGTCCGCCCCATGCCACATTGAATCTCGTCGAAAATCAGCAGCACATCGCGCTCCGTGCAGATCTCGCGCAGACCGCGCAGGAACTCCGGCGTCGCGGCCGTGACGCCGCCCTCGCCCTGCACGGGTTCCACCATGACCGCGCAGGTGGCCGGGGTCATCGCGCCGAGGACACTGTCCAGATCGTTGAACACGGCGTAACGAAAACCGTCGAGGAGCGGCTCAAACCCCTTTTGCACTTTCTCCTGCCCCGTGGCGGTGATGAGCGCCATGGTGCGGCCGTGAAAGGAGTTGCGCATGGTCACAATCTCGTGCCGCCCGGCGCCATACTTGGTCCGGGAGTACAGGCGGGCCAGTTTCACCGCTCCTTCGTTCACCTCGGCGCCACTATTGGCAAAAAAACACCTCGACGCGAACGAAACCTCACAGAGCCGCCGGGCCAGTTCGGCCTGCTGAGGGATCAGATAAAGATTGGAACAGTGCATCAGGATGCCGGCCTGCTCGCGGATGGCAGCCGTCACCGCCGGATGACAATGACCAAGGGAATTCACGGCGATGCCAGCCAGAAAATCCAGGTACTCGCGGCCATCCGCGTCCCAAACCCGTGCGCCCTCGCCCCGGACGAGCACCATCGAGCGCTCGCCGTAAGTCGGCATCAAGTAGCGGGCAGCCAAATCCAAGTAATATGCTGTGTCGTGCAACCTCAAACCTCTTGGCGCGAATCACCTGCGCTTGAAAAAGCCCGTGTGTGAAATGCTCCACTCCGCCGCGCAAGCGAAATTCCGGCCCCAGCCTCGCTCCCTACTTTGGCATCATGCGCAGAACCACTTTTTCCGTCTCGCCCGGTTTCAGCACCACCCGGCGCCGCACCTGAACGGGGAAATCAAACAGATAGCGCGGCATCCCGTCGTCGCCGATAACCTGCCGATAATCCAGCCCGGGATGCCACGCGATCAGGTCGTAGGAACCCGGCGGCACATCCTCCAGCACGAACGACCCGTCCGTGCCCGTCACAGAGTGGTATGGATGCTCCGCCACATAAACATCGGCATGTTCCCAAGGGTGGCGCTCGCAAAGCACACGATAGGCCCCGCCATGGGTCAATCGCAGGCGCCGCGTGCCGCGCTTGACTGCCATCTCAAGACGCAAGCGTGAGCCGTGTGGTCCGAACACGACGGGGCGGTGCACAGCCGCGTCGAGGTTCTGAAGCGTCAAGTCCGTGCCGCTCGGAGTCACCAGCAGACGCGGGCTTAGTCGGCACCCATCAAATATCAAGCGGTCGCCAGCGGCCGGATCGTTCATGAGTTTAGCCAGCGGCTTGCCCGACCGGACATTTCTCAGAAAAACCACTGCGCCGCGCAGCATCAACGATCCGGTCGTGACGGCCGGAGCATCTCCCGCCATGGTACCGCCCGGGGCGCACAAACCCCGGTCAACAGTTACCTCAAAAGGGCTGTTGACTGGCAAGTCGCCGGCCCACTCCACCGTGCCCATGATGCGCCCCCCGCTGGTCACTGCCTCCTCGTAATAGGCCGCGCCTTGCTCCAAACCTGCGCCGACCAACAGCCAGACCATCAATAATACTTGGACTTGACGACAGCGGCGTGGGTTCACCATGAGCCACCCCTGCCGCCGTCGTTCGCCCACGGCAAGCCCCATGTGGCCCCCTGAATCGTCTCAACCCATCAAGTCTTGCATCGGGTCACTCGTCGGCCTTTACTGGCGGCATGAACAGAGTCATCGCTCCCTACCGCGACGAAAACGAAGAGCCGGACGAGAAAACCCTTCGCCCCAAGCGCACCAGCGAGTTCGTCGGCCAGCGCCGGGTCGTCGAGCACTTATCCATCTTCGTCGAGGCCGCCCGCCGCCGCGGCGAAGCCATGGATCATGTGCTTCTCTACGGCCCCCCGGGCCTCGGCAAAACCACGCTCGCCCACATTATCGCCAACGAACTCGGCACGGACATCAAAACAACAAGCGGGCCGATCATCGAGCGCAAGGACGACCTCGCGGCCATCCTGACGGATCTCAAAGAAGGTGATGTCCTCTTCATTGATGAGATCCACCGTCTGAATCGCGTGGTCGAGGA
Organism: Candidatus Sumerlaeaceae bacterium; assembly: GCA_026418615.1. GTDB lineage: Bacteria > Sumerlaeota > Sumerlaeia > Sumerlaeales > Sumerlaeaceae > JAOAAY01. Next base: position 18,026 of record JAOAAY010000036.1, read on the forward strand.
GTGCCTCTATCCGGCCATGGAAGACTACAAGATAGACATCCTCATCGGGGAGGGCCCGCATGCGAAATCCATCAAACTCGACCTGCCTCGCTTCACCCTTGTCGGCGCTACCACCCGGGCGGGCATGATCACTGCACCCATGCGCTCCCGGTTCGGGATTGCAGAGCGTCTGGACTTCTACACCGCCGAGGACATGGAACACATTGTCGCCCGATCCGCCGGCATTCTGGGGATCGAGGCCGATCCCGCCGGCATTGCTGAGATAGCCCGCCGCGCCCGCGGCACGCCACGAATTGCCAATCGTCTGCTCAAGCGCGTCCGCGACTACGCGCAGGTCCGGGGTTCCGGTCACATTGACACCGTGATCGCCGACGAGGCGCTTCGCATGCTCGATGTGGATCCCCTCGGCCTCGATATCATGGACCGTGTTTACCTGCGCGCTATCATGGAAAAGTTTGCCGGCGGCCCCGTCGGGCTCAACAATGTTGCTGTCGCCATCGGCGAAGACGAGGATACGATCGAGGACATGATCGAGCCTTTCCTCATCCAGATCGGCTTTCTGCAACGCACCCCTCGCGGCCGGGTCGCCACGGTTAAGGCTTACAACCATCTCGGTTTGTCCGTGCCCGCACGCCAGGATCTGTTCGGTTAGCGACGGCAAGCGGCTGACGATGCACCCTCCGCTAAAGCCTAAAGCCCTCCCAGTTTCGCGCCGGGCTTCAGCACGAGGACCCCTTCATCAGCCTCAATCCAAAGGATATTGCCCTCGAACCAAGCCGGGCTGAACGCTTCGATCGTCTCAACGGCATTGGGTGTCCCGTTTTCCACCTGCGCTCCCCGGACCTTCCTGTTCCCGACTTTTACCCAGACAATCGGGTTGTTACCGTAGGTCTGCTTCTGGTGCAGGATGCCTGTCACCCGGATGCGTTGTCCCGCGTAACGGGCGTCAAACTCCTCCTTGGTTGCGGCGAAAATGGCCTCCAGCGAACTGTTGCCGAGTGCATTGCCGCCGCCGGATCCGGCCGCTGCCTGTGGCGGCGCGGAATCGGGGCGCGCTGCCGCATCCGCGGGCACTGCCGACGGCCGTTCGTCCACCTTTTCCAAGGGCACCTCGCGAGTCATCCGCCAGGTACCCGATTCGCTCGGTTGCGTCCAAGCCCCCTCCAGCGTCGAACCGTCCGCCGAGAGAGTCAGCCGGGCCGTGCCTGACTGCTTGTTCCACGGCTGGTAATACCGCATCAGCAAGATGCGCGTGATTGCGTCAAATTTTGCCTCGATGATCACGCCTGTTCCGCGATCGCCCTGATGCCAATGTCCCGTATAAACATTGCCTTTGCCCTGCCCCGTATCAGGCACGAATGTCACGGGTCCCCACTGCGATTCCCAGTCGCCCGATAGGTCGCTCGAGGCGTCAGAGGTGCCCGTGGGTACGGCTGGCGCCCGCGGAGCAGGCGGCGCTGGCCGTGCGCGTGATGCCTGTGTTCCCGACGGCGTCGCCGGATCAGCCGATGACGCAGACGCGCCCGATGGCGCAGTCCCATCAGGCTTGGCCTCGGACGGCGGTAGCGGCAGCACGCCTTCCACCCAGTTGTACACGATGGTCATCTTGCCGGAAAACCCGCCGTAACTGCCAATAAAGGCTGTTACCTGAAGGAGCATCGTTGCACCGGGCCCGCCTCCCTCAACCGCAATGACACCGTCCGCCCAGGCCGGCTCGCCCATCTTTTTGTCGGACAAATTCACAAGATAATCGCCGTTGCCCACGGCGATCTGGGCCGAAGCCTGTGAAGGCAGCGCCTTGGCCCTGTCGTTGCCTCCAAAGGACAAACTCGCCTTCACCGGGACCTTGTCCCCCGGCACCAATGTTTCTATGGACCGGTCAAAAGTGAAACCGAAGGTCAGTTCCGCGATGTATTTCGCTTTGTCCGCATCTTCGTTCATAAATGTCATGGACAGCGATCCGTTTGCGCTCGGTTTCACCTGCAGCGCCCCGCTGATCTGTTTGAATGGCAATCCCTTGCCCAAGGTGCCCGGGTCGGGTTCCAGCCGATATTCCGCATAGCGCCAGTAACCTGACGCCGACTCAGCCCCCAACGGCGCGCTCACCAGAAATGGCACCAAGGCGGCCAGAACATAACCCAGCACATGCTTCATGGTCGTTCTCCCTCCAAAAGATGGACAGCGTGCCAGCCGCACTGCTAACGCGGCCGCGGTGTCCGACCCACCATGCCCCGTGGCGACTTTCGCCCTCACAGACCATGCGCACCCTGTGCATCGAATCATCGCGAATGCCTTTGGATGCAAAAGCAATTGCTTTCTTGTAGAAAAGCGGCACGGGCAAATCCAAAACGCCACCGCGCCGGTCTTAAACGCCGAACAAATCGCGCTCGAACTGCGTCCAGTTCAGGTTGTGCGGGTGCGCACGCACAGTGCTTTCATAAAGCGCCGCAAAGGTTTCGGCAAATTCCTGGATTGTTTTCGCGTCAGTCACCCAACTCGGCTTATGGTAGGTCAGCAGCAGCCGTTGCTTTTCCTCGACCGCAAACGCCGGTATGATCGGCGCGCCGGCAAGGCGCGCGACCTCAGCGAAGCCTGTTCGCAATTCCACCCGCTTGCCAAACAATGTCACCGTGGCGCCACGCCGCCCGTGGATGCCGTCAAGCAGATAACTGGCTACACCATTCTCCCTGAGTACTTCGATGGCTCGCTTGAGCGGAGCAGCCGGTGCCGCCTCCCAGTTCACAAACATGGCTTCCGCGCCAAACAGCAGGTTTCGGCCGTGAGCAGTATGCGCCAGCGGCTCCAGATACGGCCGCCGAAGCGTGAGCACCTTGATGCCTCGCCGGATCAGCCACGCCGACGGGAGTCCCGGAATGCCAACATGGGCGGAGGCCAGCACGGCCCCGCGCCCACCCGCAAGGGCCTGCTCGACATGTTCCCACCCCGCAACCTGAAGCGATGACGCCGGGAGCGCCTGCCGGTGAAAAGCCACCACCGCCGGTGCGCAACTGTTGAGCCACATAAGCCTGCGGTGGTGGAGAGCCAACTCGCGGGGCGACTGATCCGAGCCGGCCATTGCGACATACCCGGTGAAATGCTCCTCAAGGCGGCGCAACGCGCCCGATCGCACAGAGACGCGCAACCGCAGCCCTCCAGCACCCACGAGCAACCCCACGGCCAATCGTGCCGGCAGACGCAACGCCAGAGCAATCAAAAGATCTGACAGGTCAAACCCGGCCCAGCGCCCCGGCAATGTCACAGGGCCTCACGCTGTAGTTTGCCCATCGCATTGCGGGGAAGGCTGTCGCGGATTTCGATGATCCGCGGAACCTTGTACGCCGCCAGCGAGCGGGAACAGAAATCCATCAAGGCCAGCGGCTCGATGGGTCGGCGGACAACCACCAACGCTTTCACTTCCTCGCGCCCCTCGCCTGCCGGGTGGCCTACAACGGCCGCATCCGCGATGTCAGGGTGAGACAGTAGCACCTGCTCCACCTCGGCCGGATCCACTTTGTGCCCAGCAGCCGCAATAAGAACCTTGAGCCTGCCACGAAAACATAAAACTCCCCGTTCGCGCACGACCAGGTCCCCCGTGTGGAAACGGCGCCCCTCGAAACGGCTTCCGGACCGGACTTGGTCCTCTTCCACATCGTATCCTAACCCGACCGCAGGAGACTCGATGACCAACTCGCCCGGCAGTCCGTCCGCAACTTCCGCGCCGCAGTCATCTAATATCATGGCATTGACACGCGGACACAGCGCGCCGAGGGCGAGGAACTCGCCGTCCACGACACCATCCGTGTTCAAGGCCACAGGGCCGGATTCGCTCGTCCCGTAACTTTGGTACAAAGGCACCTGAAATGCCGTCACAAATGCCGTGTGAACACGGCGCGGCAGGGCCGTGCCTACCGAGACCGCAGCGCGCAGCGAAGCCAACGCAGAACGATCGACAACACCGGCCGACTTGGCCAACAGATCGAACAGAACCGGCGCGGCCGGGAGCAGGGTGGCTCCTTCGCGGCGCACCAAGGCCGCCACCGCACGCGGATGTGCCGTCTCCGATAGAATCACGGCGCCGCCGGCTGCCAATGTCGCCAGCAAAACATTGTTAAAACCGTAACTGTGCTCCAGAGGTAGCACCGCCAAGACCCGGTCGGAGGCGGACAGTCCAACCGACGCAGAAAAGATTGCCATGCCCGCCTCAACCTGAGTTTCCGACCGCAAAACAAGTTTTGGTCGCCCCGTAGAACCACTGGACAACAGCCCCAGTACCGGAATCTCCGGCCAAGACCTCCCACCTTCCGTGGTGATGCCTGTTCGCTCCACGGCGTGGGGTGTCACGACAAGCCCGCACCGCGTCAGGCGCACGGTGCGCTGAAGATCCGCCGACGGCAGCGACGCCCCAACCGGTATGACCGTCGCGCCAAGGGCCAGCAGGGCCAGCGCCGAGGCGATGACTCCTTCCGTCGCTGCGCAAACCAGCGCCGCCCGCACCCCGGGGCCAGCCCCCACGGCGGCCAGTTCGCGCCGACGGCCGGCAGTCAATTCGGCGAGGCCCGCGTATGACAACCAAGTTCCGTCTGAACGGATTACCGCGGGTGCCGAGTGGAACTGCCCCAACCGGCTTGCGATTTCAGTTGGGAGCACCTGCCGGCTCTCTGGTGATCTTGGAACGCATCAGATCTGCAACCGTCCCGACCGTTGCGAAGTGCTGAGGCGTCAATTCGTTTTCAGAGATGTGACAGCCGAACTCGCGCTCCAACGCCAGAGAAAACTCCAACAGCCCCACCGAATCCAGCGCGAGCCCCCCATCAACAAGCCGCGTCTCGGAATCAATCCGCGTATCGGTGGGCAGGCGGTTTTGTTCCACAAGCACCTGCCTTACCCGTTCCATCACCCCCACATCCCGCACGGGGTCCGCAGGCGTAACGGTCCAGCCCGAGCCGTCGCGTTCCACAATATAGTGCGGCATGGGGCTGGGTTGGCCGACGCGGTCAGCACCCGTTATGTTCAGCATGATCACCGCGTCGCGCCGCAGGCGCCCTGCCTGTGCCAATTTGCGAGCCGCCGCCACCGTCATCGCCGATGTGTAACAAATATCAAGCCCCTCGGTCTGTCGAACAAGTTCGCGCGCCTCGCGCATCTCCTCCTGAGTCGCCGTCACAGCAAACCCGCCCGACTCAACCATAGCCCTGCGGACATACGGGTACACCATCCTCGAATCGCCGCGTAGCGTGGACTTGGACAGCCCGTGGGGACGCCTGATGATATCCTGCTCTTCCATGCGCTCCGCCCCGCGCTCCCATGCCCGGACCATGGGATTGCAGGTTTCCTCCTGCACACCCACCATGGCGGGCAACCGCGCGATGCGACCGAGCCCAAGTAATTGTTGCGCGGCGCCGAATGTGGAATAGAGCCCCATGGCGCTGCTAATGCCTTGGAAATAGTATTCAATAGGCTCCGGGATCTGCTCAACGGCCTCGAGGTAGGCGGTCTTGAGCGACTCGCGCTTCGCAAACGAGAAGAACCCGCGCTCGGAAACCCACTCCGGATGGTTCTGGGAGAACCACCGCGCCGCTTCGTGCGCGTCCACAAAAGTGCCGTTTTTCAGCCAGTAAACGGTTATGTTGGGCTCATTGGGCCAGTTGAGGCGCTGCAGGAATTCATCCCCGACGAAGATGCTCATGCGGATGTCATCCGGATAGCGCGAGACGATCCGCGCGAGCGATGTGCAAGAATTACCCGTCGAAGAGGTGACAAACTGGCGGATGCCCAACTCACGAAAAACCGCGACAACGAGGGCGCCCATCCGATCCTTCGTCGTCAGGGTCGGCTGCTTGGTCTCATCCTTGATGTAAACCTTGTCGAGGCCGATGGCCCGTCCCAGTTCACGCGCATGAAAGCACGGCGTGTTGCCGTCTCCCCCGTCAATAATGCTCTCGCGCGACATCAGGGGCAGCAAGTCGAAGAAGCGGTCCATCGGGCAGCCGCTCGAGGTCAAACGAACGCGAGCCAAGTTGTACTCAATCTCGACAAGCGCGCCCGCGCAGACCGTACATTGAGGATAAAAACCCCACGGAAACTCACGCCCGCATTGTACACAGGTAAGTCGCAGTTTACCCCCCAGCCAGTCGCCCACTCTCGTCTCTCCTTCTCCTATGATTCTCTGAAAGTCGCGTGAGTGATGTTTCCATACGGGATGATGGCCACACGGTCGGCCCTGCCGGACAGGTCCGACGCAAGGGCCAAAGCCTCTTGCGGACTGTGGGCCGGATGAAATCCCAACGCCCTCACTTCTTGATCCGCCAGTTTTGACACCATGATCACATGCGCCCGCTCGCGCGCCTCACGAATCCACAAAGCGTTGTGCCCTTGCCTGACCGTACGGTTTGCAATCCGCTGATTCAGTTCCTCCCGGGTTGCCAGAGCAGTGGCCTCAAGCAGCCATTGGGGACTTCCTTCCGCGCATTCGGCAACAAGGATGAACGCTCCGCCGGGCCGCACAATTGCGAAATTGTTGAACAGCGCCTTCAGAGCCTGAATCGCGTTCACATCGTACGGGGCGCCGCCGCTGCCAGCAATCACCCAATCGGGCCGCGCCGTCACCCCGGGCGCATCCAGTCGGCGCACGACCTCAACCCCTGCCAAGTGCGACGCTTCCATGGCACCGCCAAAAGCATGGGTGATTTCGTGCCGGGTGTTCAAGACGGTGGTCAGAGTAAAATCCGGCGGAGCAAACCGGGCTGCCTCCAGCATGTCCAGATGGATCGGGTTGGTGTCGAGATTGCCGTTTCTCGTGTCCGGATTCAACCTCACGCCGCCCTCGCGCAAGACGGCCATCGAATGGTTGGCGATGATCGTCTCCTTCGCGCTGACCCCCGGCAGCACGGCCTTGCGCCCGCCGCTGAAACCGGCAAAATAATGAAAAGTCACCCGTCCCGTTGCGATCTTCAGATCCGATTCCAGATATTGCCGCGCCAGCCGGACGGGCGTTCCTCGTGAGGTCGTGCCAACATCCGTCAGTTGCTCGGGGTTAATGCAATCGTGCCCCCGAAAGCGCACCCGGCCCGCCGCATCGCCCAGCAACAGCGGCGCGTCCTCCGGCCGGAAATTGTCGTGGCTACCTGTTGCCGTGCAGACGGTGATGGACTCGTCCGGTATGCCGGCCTCGTTCAGTGCGTCCGCCAGCAGGGGCACAAAAACCTCGCTGCCCGTGCGGCGGGTGCGACAGGCAATTAAGATGATCGCCGAGCGGCGGCCCCGCGCCAGTTCCCTCAAGGGCGGCGAATCAATGGGGTGAGCAAGCGCACGCCGCACCATCTCGGATGGCGATAGTGAGGGTGCCTCGCAGTTGGGCAGCAATACTTCCCCCTCGCCACCGAGGTCAAAAACCAAGGTGCTTGAGCCGTATGGCATCTCAACACGCAATCAGCCGCGTTTGCAATTGGAGTCCGCTTTTTTCAACCTTATAATCGGTATCTGCAACACGCCTCTCGACAAGCCGTACCTCGTATCTCTCTCCGGCCTGTCGCCCGTACACGGTTCCTGCCCCTCCCCTCCGCCGCCCCCCGCAGACCCATGCTAAGCCATGTAAATAACAAGCGCGTTCTCTCCTGTCTCCTTGTGCGTGCCGCGACCTTCGATTGCACCGCAATCAGCCTCTCGCCTGCCCCGAAACAGAAACCGGTTGATTGCCTCCAATCCGCTGTCATAGTCGCGAACAATCACCATACGGAGGTGCGCAGTTACATGGCTGAAGTCCGCCTGGAATCCGTGTCCAAGGTCTACCCCGGCAATGTGCGGGCTGTGGACAATGTTAATCTGACGGTGAAGGACAAGGAGTTCCTTGTTCTCGTGGGTCCGTCGGGATGCGGCAAGTCCACCACGCTGCGCATGGTGGCAGGCTTGGAGGAGATCTCCGAGGGCAACATCTACATCGGCGACCGCCTCGTGAACGATGTCCCGCCAAAGGACCGGGACATCGCCATGGTGTTTCAAAATTACGCCCTATACCCGCACATGACCGTCGAGGAGAATCTCGAGTTCGGCCTCAAACTGCGCAAGATTCCCAAGGAAGAGCGCAAGAAGCGCGTCATGGAAGCGGCGGCCATCCTCGACATTGCGCACCTGCTGGACCGCAAGCCCAAGGCCCTATCCGGCGGCCAGCGCCAGCGTGTCGCCGTCGGGCGCGCCATTGTCCGCCACCCCAAAGTCTTCCTTTTTGACGAGCCGCTGTCCAACCTCGACGCCAAATTGCGCGTCCAGATGCGCACGGAAATCTCCAAACTCCACTCGCGCCTGCAGGCTACCATGATCTATGTGACCCACGATCAGGTCGAGGCCATGACGATGGGTGACCGAATTGTCGTCATGAAGGACGGACTTGTCCAACAGATTGATGACCCCATTTCCCTCTACGACCACCCGCAGAACAAGTTTGTCGCCGGGTTCATCGGCAGCCCACCCATGAATTTCATGGAAGGGCAAATCCAGCAGGAGGGCGGGCTTTATTTCAGCGAGGGGACTTTCCGGCTGCGCATCCCGGAGCGCTACCACGAACCCCTCAGGCCGTTCGTCAACAAGACCGTCATCTTTGGCATCCGGCCCGAGGACATCTACGATCCCTCCTACGGCACCGAGTTGCCCAACAAGCAGGAAATCACCGCCCGCGTCGAAGTCATCGAGCCAATGGGCAGCGAGATTTACCTTTACATGACCACCGGCAAGAACCCCTTCATCGCGCGCGTCGAGCCGCATGTCCGGGCCGAGATTGATCAGCAAAAGCAACTCATCTTCAACATGGACAAGGCGCACTTCTTCGACGCCAGCGATGAACGCAATTTGCTGTTTGAAATCGAACGCGACGCGCAGGCGGCCGGGTCGGCCATCTGACAGTCCGGTGGGGATTTTACTACTGTTGCCTGTCACGCTGACACCCGCGGTATAAAGGGTGCGAGATGCCTTTTCCGGATCCCATGACGGTTGACACCGGGCGGGCGCGTTGCGCACGGCGTTGAATAGGTAGGTGAGATGCCCTTTCCGGACCCCATGACGGTCGACACGGCCTCCGAGTCCGATGGCGTCATGCGGGGATTGCGGCTGTTCGGCGCATTCATAGGGCTCATCCTTGTCAGTGTAGGCACATGGTTTGCCGTCACCCTGTTTCTTGCGCTCGGCAAAGCCGTTTCGGAACCTGCCAGTATTCACGACAGGCTCGACAAGTGGGAAGCAGTTGTGCGCGGTCGTCTGCCCGACATGTTGCACTCAGGAGAACCCGCCAGCCTTGCACAGCAACAGGCGGAGGGTGACCCGCCGCCCTCGGCTGCCCGCGAAACCATCACACCTCGCGATCTCGCCGAGTACATCGCCGTCAGTTCGCGCCCGGTGGCGATCCTGTTTCTGATCGCGGTGATTGGCCTGCTCATTCGTATCGCCGTGTCGCTCATTGACGCCGGAGCACGCCTCTTGGGTCTGGCCAGCCACGAGGCCGCCATCATGAAGCGTATTCTTGCTGAACTCAGGCGCCAGCGATAATCATTTTGAGCCTATGGGCGCGGCGGTTCAGGCGGGGCGGCCATGGGCGGCTCAGGCGCGCGAGCACCAGCAGCACCCGGCCGATCAGACGCAGACCCCGTGGGACCCGCCGCAGGCGGCCCGACTCGCTGATGCTCAAGAGCCGCTAACACATCCGAAATCTCATCAATTTGCTGCTCCAATTCCTGCATCTTGCGCTGCAAGCGCTCCTGTTGCTGACGCACTTCGCGCAACTGAACGCGAAGCGTTTCCGCGCCAGCCGGATCCAGTCCCTCCGTTTCGAAACCTCCGCGCAACAGCATCCGGAGCGCATCGTGCCTGTCGGGATCGCGGGCCAGCACTTCAAGCCGGGGCCCGATCATGTCATAAAAACGCAGCGCCCGCCACAAGCGCCGGGAATCCGGCGCGCTGCGTCCCTCGCCCGCCTCTCCGCCGGGTGCGAGTTCCATCTCCCGGCGCAGCGCCTCGCGCCGCCGCGCGACTTGCTCCTGAACAGAGTCCAAATTCTTCAAGAGCCCGGCCAAAACGGTGCGCTGACGCGAGGTCAGTTCGTCCTCACGACGCAGCAGTTCATGAAACTCTTTCACGATCTCGCCGGACGGCCGCGACCGATCCAAAGCAATCGCCTGCCGCTGGCGCGCCAGTTGCAACCGCTCTTGGTGGATTTCGAGCATTTCCCGCAACGGCGTATCCAGTGCCGGCACATGTTTCAGATCCTCGGGCAGACCGCCACCCCACTTCATCCAGCCGCGAGGCCCTGTGGTCGCCTCATCGTCCACCGGCGGGTTGATTTGTCCGAACCGGTTCAGCGCGAACCGACCGGGGCCTATCCCGCGCCGCTGTTCGAGGATTTCCCCAACCCGCTCTCCCCGCGAAGCCGGTTGCGCCGCCACGACTCCCGATACGAGAACGACGGCTCCAACAATCGCTGCCACTGCCCCTTTGAGCAGCCTGTCCACGCTATAGTACATTGTCATACCTCCCGCCGTGCGAAATCGTGCGAGCCGCCGAACGCCAATGGCTTCCTAAATATAGCCCAATCAGTGCCAGATGTGGCAACCACATCCAAGGCTTACTCATCTGCGCACAAATTGTGCCGCACAGCCCCTGCCGCCGAAATGTCAAACCTGCCCGCCTGTATCCCGTACCCGTCATGGCCGATTGCTCACTTGCCGAAACACTACGCGACATGCTGCGCGAGATCCTCGCGAAGTTTGACGAGCGCGTCAGCGAACGCGGCACCTTCCCCGACTTGCGCGTCACCCGCGACCATCACTTTGGCGACCCGGCCATCCATCGCCCCGGCCGTCTCGAACTGATCGTCATGAGCATGGATCCGAAACTGGATCCGAAGTTCGAGTTTCAACGGTTCCTGTCCGTCCGAGTTATCAAATCCGTCGTCCACGGGTATGTTTCGCTGAGTTGCTTCCACGGCACGCGCGCCCAGTTGCGCGCTCAGTTGGAGGCTCAGGCCGCGCACCCCGACCTGCTGCTCGGCCGCGTCAGCGAACTGGCCGATGGCCTGCCCGAGGAGACAAATCCGGAGATCTGGCGCTGACCCGCGCCGCTAGGCTCCAAAATTCGGTTGCCGCGCAGGCGCAAACCCGGCCGCGATGATGCCCAACATGCCCCGCAAACGATCACACAATGACTCGGGAATCGCCGGCGTGCTGCCCGTGCTCAAACAGCCCGGCCCCACTTCGCATGATATTGTGGACATGGCGCGCCGGGCACTGCGCACTCGCCAGGTCGGACACACCGGCACGCTCGACCCGGCGGCAGGCGGGTTGCTCACGCTCTGCCTTGGTCCCTACACCAAACTGGTGCCTTATCTCATTGACAATGACAAGACTTATCATGGCTGGATTGCGCTCGGCGCCGAATCGTCCACGGACGACTCCGAAGGCGAGCCCACCATGGTGGGGGATCCCTCCGCGCTGACCCTCGAGCGCATCCGCGCCGCGGTCGGGCGCTTCGTGGGCGAGATCGAGCAGGTGCCGCCGCGCTTTTCCGCCGTCAAGATCGCAGGCAAAAAACTTTATGAATATGCCCGCGAAAATCAGAAGGTTGAGGCCGAACCGCGCCATGTGATTGTCCACAGATTCGATGTAGACGCTCTTGAGCCGGCGGAACTGCCGGCGCCCATGGCCGCACGCCGTCCCCCCGACGCCCCGCCCGTCACCCTGCGCCGCGTGCGGTTCACCGCGCGCGTCTCCTCGGGAACCTATGTCCGCGCCCTCGCCCGCGACCTCGGTCGGGACCTCGGGTGCGGCGGATTTCTCCTTTCGCTCGAGCGCAAAAGCATCGGCCATGTCAGCGCCGACCAAGCCATGCCGGCCGAGTGGCTCCTATCCGAACCTGAGCGGGCGCATCAATTCATGATTCGCGGCGCGGCAACCCTTGATCCTAACCGCTACCCGATCCTGACACTCCTGCGCGGCTACGAACGCCGCCTTGCGAACGGCCAGCCGCTCAATGACCGTATGATGGACAACCCGACCATTGCCGCCGCCGTCCCCTCCGGCGCCATATGCGGGATCGCCGGCGAAGGCGGCGAACTGCTCGCCATCATGGAGGCGGAGCGCTTCGACGCCATGCGACGCGTCAACCCGTATGACTCGCGCTTCGATGTCCACTTCCGGCCGGTGCGCATCTTCCCCGGCGGTCTGAGGTAGCGCCACACGACGCAACCATTGAGCGAACCATCCTCAGATGAACGACTATCAGGCACAGATGCTCGTCATCCAGACGATCCTTGGCGCCAGCCTGTGCCTCGGCGGATGGGTTATCGTCTGGGCCGGAACACGCCTGTTCGGCATTGTGATCGGCCTCGGCTTGGGGTTTGTCTTCGGCGAATTGCTGTCGCTCGTGCTGAATCTCGCGCCTGACCAACATCAATTGACCTTACTGGCGTGCTCATTGCTCGGGGCTGTGGCAGGCATTTTCCTTGCTCGGATCGTGACGGCGGGGGCGTTTGCTGTCATCGGTCTGTTATTTGGCGCGCTGCTGGGGCGCATTGGTTCCGAAGTCTTTTTTGTTGTGACCGATAGCCAGTTTGAGTGGACCCGCTCCGTTATGGGCGTCGTTGCCGTTTGCGCAGCGGTTTTCGCCCTGCTCGCTGTGTTCCTTCAGCGCTTCATTATCATCGTGGTCACCAGTTATGTCGGCGCGGCATTCCTCACAGGCGCCTTCCCCGCCCTCCGCGAACATCTCGTCTGGTGGTTTCTGGCATTCTTCACAGGGGCAATCGTGTGGCAGACCCTTTTCGTCACAAAACTGGCATCCAACAAAAAGGCCGAAGGTTGAGCCCCAGGACCCGGCGGTGCAAGCCTACTGCTTTCAGGTGGGCCTGCGATCGTCCCCAACGCGTCGCGACCGTACCCAGCCGCGCCGACAACTAAATACCGGGCGCACCCGCTGCTGGCTCCTTTTCCTGTCTGAGCCACATGGGAGCGCGACAGTCCGGGCTACCGCGAACTCGACCGTGACAGCGCAGTAAGGTCCCGCAGCAATTGCCGTGCGGCGACCTCCACGAGTTCCGCCCCGCGCTCCATGGCCTCCGCCTCGTTCATTCCGTGGGGAACGATGCTCCTCGCTATCACGCACCCGCGGCGACGCCAAGTGCTGCGCGACACGGCGACCCGACCCGCCAGCACCGCCGACGGCACCCCCATCTCCCGCGCGATGCGCAGCACCTCCCCCGGGGCTTTCCCCATGAAACTTTGCGCGTCGAACGCCCCTTCTCCCGTCACAACGAAATCGGCCCCGCGCAGTGCCCGCCGCAGACCGGTCAACTCTGCGACTCGGGGCGCCCCCTCAACCAGTCGGGCGCCCACAAACGCCGCAAGCCCCGCGCCTAAGCCCCCAGCCGCCCCCGCTCCAGGCTCCGCCGCAACCCGCGCCCCTTGTCCCCCCGGTGCCAACCGCATGAACGACCGGAGATTGCAGGCCAACACCTCCACATCAGCGGGCGTCGCACCCTTTTGCGGGGCAAAGGCCCGCGCTGCACCGCAGGGTCCATGCATCGGATTCCGGACATCACACAAAACCTCGATCGTCACCCCCCGTAACAGGCGGCGCGCCGCGTCACATTCCGCCCGGACGCACTCCGCGATGGTCAATCCCGTCAGCGGCTCGCAAATTTCTGAACCGTCTGCCCGGAAAAACCGGCAGCCGAGCGCTTGAAGTGCTCCTGCGCCCGCATCCACAGTTGCCGACCCGCCCACGCCCAGCACGATTCGTCGCGCACCAGCCTTAACCGCCGCCACCACCAGTTCGCCCGCGCCAAAGGTCGTCGTCGCGAAAGGATGCCGCTGCCGCGGCTCTATGAGCGCGATTCCTGAGGCCTGCGCCATCTCAACGACCGCCAGCCTTCGCGCCGGACACCAGACATATCGCGCCTCTCGCATTTCTCCCAACGGGCCTGTAACCCGCGCCCGCCGCCAAGTGCCGCCCAGCGCCCGCCGCAACACCTCCGCCGTCCCGTCCCCTCCGTCCGCCATGGGACACTCAACGACCAAGAGACCGCCCGCAATCCGACGGCGCAGCGTCCGGGCCGCACGCGACACACACCGGCACGCCTGAACAGCCCCGACCGACCCCTTAAACGCATTGAACGCCGCAACTACCTTCACGGGCTTTTCCGCCTCAGACCACTGCGGCCTGACTTGATATGGGCTCAAGACGCCGCGGCTTCTGCCATAGAATCATTCCGTGCAACCCACAGGCTATTATGGTCCTACCTGAGCCTGTCATAACGGGACTTCTCACCGGCAACAGTCAACCATGGTGTGCGGCCAGTGTGGGTGCCGAACGAGGAATCATTGCCGCCCATTCGCCCCGAGCCGGCGTCGCCGAGCCCGCCGAGGATAAAGCGATCAGCATTTCTTTGGTTACACCACCATGAAACCTCAGGCGGTTGCTCAACCCGCCAACTTGTTATGATCACTATTGCCCCGAAATGATGTCGCGGACGAAGAAAACGCTCATCACCATCGCTTCGGCTATCGCGGCAAGTCCGGCCGTGTCCGCTGACCTCAATCCCCAGTGCAAGGACTCTGCCACCTGATGCTCCGGAGGATGCCCGAGGTTTGATTGATACACATAGAGATTGCTACGCAGCACTCTATCAAAGACTCGGGAAAGACCCTACGCGAGTATACTCGCAAGTCTGGGCATCATGGCCCAGTAGTGTCAGGATGTACCCGGACTGGCGCTTATGGTGAACGACTACAGGGTAGCGTCGGCGGCTTCGAGTGCGCTCAACCCATCGCTGGCCGCGGCGGACTGGCTCGCTCTTAGGCTCGCAATGCCGGCGATGACTATGCCGGACTCACACGGTTCTTGTCGCGCCGGGGCTCTCGGTTGCAGGATGTCGGCGCGTTCACTGGGCTCACTCGCGAGGAAGTGATGATCGAGGACTACGGACTCAAGAATAACAAGTCGGTTGCAGCGACTCTATACGAGTCGCGTGCCGGTCAGGGTGCGCGTGGATACCTATCCAGACCGGATTTTTGCCGATGTCGGCTGTAAAACTTCACTGTCGCTTTGATGCCCTGCCGCCACTGGCGTTCCCAACCTTGCCGGGCAAACATGATGACGAATTGCGCCGCGCATGGATGCGGTTCTTGCAGCAAGCACCATCACTCGGTGGTACCAGCCACTAATAACAAAGCGCTGACTGCCCCTGCAAGCGCCGGTAACTCTGCCACCGCCTTCACGCGGGCCGCTTCCTCCCCACGAGGGACCGCAGCACGCGCAGATTCTCGCGGTCCTCGGCCATGTCCGGGCCTTTTTCCGTCTCCAACACCATGGGCAGACCGCGCAGCCGTGCGTCGTTCACGATCAACCGGAACGGCTCCAGCCCCAGATGCCCGCGCCCGATATGCTCGTGCCGGTCGCGGCGCGAGCCCAACGGTGCTTTCGAATCATTCAGATGAAGCGCTCGCAGCCATCGCCGACCTATCACATGGTCAAACTCGTCCCACATCGCCTCATAGCCGGCCACCGTGCGGATGTCATACCCGGCGGCAAACACATGGCAGGTGTCCACACACACGCCTATGCGCGCCTTACGCCGAACCCGCCGCAGGATTGCCGCCAGTTCGTCAAACCGCGCCCCGACGGCCGACCCCTGCCCCGCCGTTGTCTCCAGCAGCACGCGGCAGCGCCCGCGCGGATGCGCCGCCAGCACTGTATTGAGAGCCTCCGCAATGCGCGCCACACCCGCCTCCAACCCCGCACCGCCGTGCGCCCCCGGATGGACGACCAAATCACCAATTCCCAAACGATCGCATCGGTCCAACTCATCCACAAGATCATCCAGCGATTTACACCGAATCACCGGGTCCGCCGAGGCTAAATTGACCAAGTAGATCGAATGCGCGATGCACGACCGGACCACAGAGTCACGCATCGCCGCCCGAAACGCCGTCGCATCCTCGGCGCGCAACGGCGGAAACTCCCACCGCGTGTTGCCCTTCACAAAAATCTGCATCGCCGAACACCCCACCGCCTCCCCCCGCCGAACGGCCCGCGCCACCCCGCCCGCCGTACTCATGTGCGATCCCAGCAATAATCCCGCGTCTAAAGACTCCGTCATGGCCCCACCAATCGCCCAAGCCCACGCCACGCGTCAAGCCAGCGATGCGGCGCAAAGCGGGCGCAAAAACGACTAACGGTAGGTGTCAATTCTGAAACGGCGTCAATTCGGGAACGGGACAGCGTCACATCGGAAACGGTTGATGAACGGGTTTAAGACAAAAGGTTAGCGCATGAAATAACTCTTGCTCAGCGGCTGCTGAGCGGACTCCCGGGCAAGCGACTCGAACAAAGGTTCAAAAGTTTTCGTCTTGACACTCCTGTAGTCGCGCGATTGAGAGCACGCAGTCCAAAGGGTCAAGGTCGGGGCGCGCAAGACTGCCAATTGGTCAACCGTCCCCGAATTGCAGAATGGCGGAAAGTACAATCAGACAGGTGTAATGCGCAATGGCGAAGGAAAAGAAATTAATCAAGGTCAGCAGCCGCCCGAAAGGGCCAAGTCCTAATTCGTCCGCTGTCGCGGCGGCACTGGGAGTTTCCAACCTTGATGATTCGCAGAAAGGCTTTTGTGCGGAGCGCGAGAAAGCAGTCCGGTTGCTGGCGCCTGCCGGGTGCGGCAAGACAAGGTCGCTGCTCTGGCGTTGCCTGGCACAGGCACAAGCGGCTTCAGAAGGCGAAATCACGCGCTTCCTAGTCTTCACATTTACTCGGGCAGCCCGTGACGAACTCCGCGACCGCCTCAAGCATGACCCGCAGTTGCGCGCTGTGCGGTCAGTGGTGGATGTTACCACACTAAACTCGTGGGGATTCCGGTATCTGAAAAATCGCATGCACAACCCACGACTTGTAACCACCTCTCAGGACCGATACTTCACCATGACAAACCTGTTGCAGCCCGTCTGGCAGGGACACACCAAGGTGAAAGAGGCCATGACCGATAATCACAGAAAACAGCGCGCGGCGCGCCAGTTGATGGACCTCATGGACATCATCAAGGGGCTTGGATACCGCCACGATCTGCACCGCGAGTACAATGCCTACGAGAAGCACACTGAGTGGCTCGCGACGCACGGCATGGGAAAACATGTTGTGAGTATGCTGAAGCAACTTGACGATCTTGAGATCGTGGACCTGCAGGCCAGCAAACCCGCGCCTGTCCGCCAAGCATTTAACAATTTCCACGGGTTTTGGTGCGACGCCATCACCAGGATGTACGAGAGCGCCATGCTCACTCTTGAAGATCAGAAATACTGGGCATGCATTGACCTCGAAAATGCGGCGGCGGGCCGGCGGTTCACAACGGGCATGCACCGCTACCATCATATCCTCGTTGACGAGTTTCAGGACATTAACACGCTGGACCTAAATCTCCTAAAAGCCATCGCGGCGGTAAACCGGTGCGACCTGACGATCGTCGGTGATGACGACCAAGCCATCTATGAGTGGCGAGGTGCAACGCCCGAGTTCATTCTGACACCCGACAAGCATATCTCCCCTGGCTATGTGAGTCATATCCTAGAGGTTAATTATCGATCTCCCAGGAATGTGGTCGAACTGTCACAAAGGCTTATTAAGCACAACAAGAGGCGTGTTCATAAATCAGTGGTACCGGTCTCAATGTCAAATGCGCAGATCGAGGTGCTGCTGATGCCGACGCTGGAGGAGTCCGTTGAATACTGCCGGACTCTTGTGAAACAGTTGCTCGAGGATGAGAACATCCAGAACATAGCGCTCATCGGCCGCAAACGAAGTCAGATCATTCCTTACCAGATCGTCTTCGCTAGCGACGATGTCCCTTTTTACGCTGCAGAGGACCTGCATGTACTGTTGAGCGATGCATTTGACGATTTGAAGCAGATGCTCTTGTTAAAGGCTAAGGCGGACCAGCCGTTGCCATTTGGTCCAGATCCGGTCGAGAGCCTGCTAAAAATTTGCGACAAGGTGAAGCGCTATCCGCTCAACAAGAGCGACCGGGGGAAACTGAAAGCACATCTTCTGGCTGCTCGCCCTCGGACGCTCAAGGATGCAGTGGAGCACCTATACACTTACACAGGGCCTTTGAAGGGTGAAAATGTTGGAGGGGCTATGGCGCGCATCTTCTATGTTGCGGTCAGGACAGTTCTGGCAGCGAAGTCGGTTGCTGATTCGATCCGGGCAATCAGCCAGCATTTTGAAGGTTTGCAGAAGGATTACGGGAAGTCACTGGACGATGTGTTCTACACTGATCCTCCATTTCTGTACCTGAGCGAGTATGCCGAGCGCTACGGCGAAGACTTCGCGGCGTTCTACCAAGATATCGAGAAGGCTATTGCGACGCTGGCACGAATTCCCCCTGCCGAAGACGACGAGCAAGTCGAGGACGATTCCTGGAAGCGCCCATTGCACCTGATGACCGCTCTCAGAGCGAAGGGCAAAGAGTTCGACGCTGTCATTCTGCTGGATGTGAATGCGGGCATCTGGCCAAGCAAGTTGGCTGAGACCGAAGAAGACTTGGAGGCGGAACGGCGGCTTTTCTATGTGGCTTTTACGCGAGCCCGGAAGCGCATCACGCTGCTTGTGGACGAGAGGGTACTTGGCGAGCATATGGCACCTAGCCCATACATTCAGGAGATGGGCCTGAGCATCCAAGGCCTAGATTAGGTCCGTGGGACTGTATTGCAACCGACTCCCACCGACGGCATATGGATGGATGATGCTGCTTTCCAGAAAGAACAGGGACGGACTCCATTCGGCGACGGGACATCGTCACATCGGAAACGGTTGATGCACATTCGGGAACGGTTGATTAAATGCGTGTCGGCGCGCGGGGTTTTGTAACTTGGGCTCGATCTTAAACGGCGAGCGCATGACTGGAAATTTTTCAACCGCCCAAGATTTCCCCTCCAAATCAGGCCAGCACGGGGATTCCGCTGTCTTTCAACAACTTGAAGGTTTGGTCATAGAACACTGGCTTACGAGTTGGATCGGTACTATCACCCGATGGCACGAAAATGACCATTCCTTGCCGAGCACGTGTCAGTAAAACTCGGTAGGCATTTAAAAGGTAGCGGCGATTGTCCTCTTTGCGGATCTTCTGCCATTTGTCACCACGGAAGTTGTGGTAACTCCACTCAGATCCTGTGAAGCGCAAGTCACCATCCCATGCTACACAAACCCAGTCGAGTTCTAGGCCCTGCACTTGGAATTCCGTGGCAGCATCCTCCAGGTAGAAACTCGAACGCGTGTCCGTCGGATCATTGAGGAAGTAATGGATTGGGTTCACGTCCACTCGAACATCAATTGCATGCGGCTTGAGCCGTAGTGCCTTTGATGAGGTTACCATGCCGTAGCGTTCACTTCCTCTCGCCCGTGAGCGAATCCAAGACTTTGCCGCATTAAGGTCACGCGTTACCACAAGGGGATAACGATCCGCAAGCCGGTCGAACATTTCATGCGCCAAGCAAAAATTTAAGTCCAACAAGGCCTTCACAAAAGAGGATACATGTTCAGCCCTGAAGGAGCGCATCGAAACAGCCAAATGAAGACAGTCTTCGAACTTTACGTTTCTTTGCCGGCGAGCGACTTCCACTGCCCGTCCGGCACAATACTCACTGTCAGTCAGTCGAGACGAAATGTGCATGGTCCAGTGTCCAAAATGCGCTCGGACTGCATCGAGCCATGCCTCAATGCCCGCTTCACCAGTGTTGATCTCTTGACCACCGCCAACAAGGCACACAATCACCGACCAATCGGTGTGGCGATCCATGTACCGAATGAGGAACTCAGGCTCTGAACATGCGAAGTTCGGCCGATTCTTTTTTCGGCGCATAAAGTCAACCGTCTTGATGTGATTCCATGCTCGCTGTGCCTCGTCAAAGATTACGACATGCTCTACTGGCGCCGATTCTCCGACCAAAGCCTCATCTCGAAAATGGTGGACGTTTTGAATGAAGGCTTTAACCCTCTCGCGAATCTCGCCTTTCCTGACCTTATTGCCATTTCCCTTTTGGCGCGCATGCTCATCCCGAGTTAGTGCCTCCCGCAAGACTTCTACGAGCGGCCCATTACCTGACAAAAAAACAGCGGATGAAGACTCAGTGTGCAGTTGACGTTGCGTGGCAAGATTCAGCCCAACCAGCGTCTTTCCTGCTCCGGGGACGCCTGTAACGAAACAGATCGCCTTTCGTTTGGATCGACGGGCTTCCTCCACAATTGTTTCCAAGCGGGCAGACGTGATGCGCAGATTCTCTGCACCAGCGTCATACCGTGCAATAGCATCGACTGAGTGGTGTGCATAAAGGGCTCGCGCAGCCTCAACGATCGTCGGAGTTGGTTTGTAGCCCGATTCAATCCACTCGTGGCTGTCCACAACGGTCCCAGAAATCGAACGGAGACTCTTCTCTATTACCATACGCAGTCCTAGCGCATTAGCGCGCACAGGTCTGTATACATTGTCCCAGTCAGGCACCAGTTCCAGCGGTGTCGAGAGAGTAGCCTCAGTAGCGACCACTATAGGCACGATTGGGACATGATGGCTACCCTCGTGGAAGTTTTTCAGATCAAGCGCGTAGTCCCAAACCTGTTCAATCGCGGCCCTATCAAACTGCCTCGCACCTACCTTGAACTCCACCACGAACACGACTGGGCCAATGATAAGCACGGCGTCAATCCTGCGCCCCATGCGCGGGATGCAAAACTCGAGGTACAACATACCAGCCTGATCGGCGAGGGAGGACTTAAGGATCCCGATTTCCTGTTGCCACGCTCCCGTTTCCGTATCGCGGATGCATCCAGCGGAGTTCTGCGCCAGTTGCCCGATGATGGTTGCGGGGGCGGTGCATAGGAAATTCTGAATCGAGTCAGCATAATATGCACGTGACGAGGCTGAGAGCGTCAGGACTTGTGGATCAATCGTGCTCATGTTGAG
>JAOAAY010000037.1 GCA_026418615.1 Candidatus Sumerlaeaceae bacterium
GATCTGGGGCATGTCCTCGGCGGGGCGCCCGATGGAAAACACCTCGAAACCGCGCAACTCCGGCACTTGGAAATACGCGCGCTCGACATCGCCCTTGTCGTCGAGGAAAATGTCAATTTTGCCGTGGCCCTCAAGTCTCGTGATGGGATCCACCGTGATGCGCCGCCGACGCGCGGCGTAGGCTGCCTGCGCCGCCTGCTGCGCTTCGCCGAATGCCTGCTTCACCTTGTCGTCCATCGTCCGGACTTCCTTTCGTGTCACCACCGTAAATGTAAAAGGGTTTGAGGCTTCCTCTTACCGGAGCGAAACCTTGCGGCGCAGGAGCGACGCGGCCAAACCGTACCGGTAAAAGGTGCCGACGGGATCGGGGATGCCGGCGAGCGTTTTCTCGATGCCGTGCTCGTCCTCCGCGGCCACATTCGCACTGAGCGACGAGAGCACCTTGGCGCCCTGATCGCGCACGCGCGAGGTCGGGCCGAAGCAGCCGGTGCAGGGCATGTGTCCCCGCACACACTGCGCCTCGCAGCCGCCCCGCGTCGCCACGCCCATGCACACCACGCCTTGCGCCAGGAAGCACAGGGTGGGATCGAGCGCCGTCAGGTGCGGCCGCTTGAACTCCTTGAAGGCCACCTCGGTCGGTTTCGAGTCCTTGCGCGGGCACTCCTCGCACAGCGCCACATCCGGCGCCAGGACGCTGCCCTTCGGAGGCAGATCGCCCGTCAGGAGTGCCTCCACCGCCTTGGCCAGCAGTTTCGGCGTCGGCGCGCAACCCGGCAGGTAATAATCCACCTCCACCACCTGATCGAGCGTCCGTACCACATTGCGAAACTCAGGCAGGGTCGCCACGCGTCCGTCCTCGGCGAACTTCGTCTGCGGGCGGATGCGCGCCGGATTGTCCACCGTGGGCGATTCCTCGTAAACGAATTTCATGATCTGCTCGCGCGGAAACTGGTTGGCAAGCGCCGGAAGACCCCCGAGTTGCGCACACGCCCCGTATGCGATGAGATACTTGCTCTTGCGGCGCAGCAGCCGCGCCATCTCCTCCTGTTCCGAGGTGCGGATGGCCCCGTTGATCATCGTGGCCGCGATCGAGCCGTCGGGCATGGCCTCCACATCGGACACCTTGAAATCCATGGCGACGGGCCAGAACACGATGTCCACAGCGGCCACGACATCGAGGATGTTCTCGGCCAGATCCACCACCGATTCCTCACAGCCGCCGCAGGATGCACACCAGTAAAACGCTATCTTGGGCTTTTCAGGCATGGACAGGCTCCTTCGCTTTCTGCGCCTCCCCGACCGCGTGCTCCAGTTGGTTCATTTCCTCGTCCCATTCGGCAAACTTCTGGTTGAGCCTCAGCGGGCCGAGCGCACGCACATGGGCGACCATCTCGTTGACCACATTCTTGAGTTTCTCGCCCTCGGAGGCCGCGATCCACTCGAGCCGCAGACGCCCCTCCTCGATGCCCATGTCGCGCACCAAACGCCGGAGCATCTTGAAGCGCCGCAGGCACTTGTAGTTGCCGCTAATGTAGTGGCAGTCGCCCGGGTGGCAGCCGCCGATCAGCACCCCATCCGCACCGCGCGCAAAGGCCTCCAGCACGAACTGCGGGTCCACGCGTCCGCTGCACATCACCCGGATCGTGCGCAGGTTCGGCGCGTACTTCAGGCGCGACACGCCCGCCAAGTCCGCGGCCGTGTAGGTGCACCAGTTGCAGAAAAACGCGACGATGCGCGGCTCCCAAGCCTCAGACATGGCTCAGCACCTCCTCGATTTCACTGAAGATCTGGTCGTCTTCGAACAGGTTTTGCGAGATGGACCCTGACGGACACGACGCCACACAGGTGCCGCAGCCCGTGCACAGGGCCTCGTTGATGACGGCCTTTTTCGACCCTTCGTCGAACGCAATGGCGTGGTAGGGACACAGCGGGATGCACGACTTGCAGCCGGAACAGTCGTCGGGGTCAATGTACGAGGTGTTCGGCTCCATTTCGACATAACCCTTGTCAATGAGCGCCAGTGCCTGCGCGGCCGCCGCACCCGCCTGCGCGACGGTGTCCGGAATATCCTTTGGCCCCTGACAGCAGCCGGCGATGAACACGCCCGCCGTCGCCGTCTCGACCGGCGCCAGTTTCGGGTGTTTCTCGAGGAAGAAACCCTCCGTGCTGCACGAGATGTTGAACATCCGCCGGATCTCGTCGGCGCCCACAGCCGGCTCCATGCCCGTCGAGAGCACCACCATGTCCACCGGAATGCGCCTCACATACGCCGCCAGCGTGTCCTCCACGCGCACAACCAGTTTGCCCTCCTCTTCGGGGCTCATGGTCCAGTCGGTCACCTCGGCAGCCCGCCCGCGGATCATCTGCACGCCTTCGTCGAGCATGCGCTCGTAGAATTCGTCGTAGCCTTTTCCGGGGCAGCGCATGTCAATGTAAAATTGATACACATCGGCTCCGGTGTGCTCCCGCAGCAGGTGGGCCAGTTTCAGCGAATACATGCAGCAAACGC
Organism: Candidatus Sumerlaeaceae bacterium; assembly: GCA_026418615.1. Lineage (GTDB taxonomy): Bacteria > Sumerlaeota > Sumerlaeia > Sumerlaeales > Sumerlaeaceae > JAOAAY01. Next base: position 2,510 of record JAOAAY010000037.1, read on the forward strand.
GCGAGCACCACCGGTTTGTCTTCTTGTCGCGCGAGCCGACACAGTGAATGATGCCAATGCTCTTGGGCACCCGGCCGTCGCGCAGCGTGATTTCGCCGCCCGTCGGACCCGACGAGGTCACCATGCGCTCGACCTCGAGCGCCGTGTAGACATTGTCATACAGTCCGTAGCCGTAGATGGGCAGGCGCGTGACATCAAACGCCTTGAATCCCGTGGCGACGATGACCGCGCCGACCTCGATCTCCTCGGTCTTCTCGGTCTGCGAAAAGTCCACGGCCTTGCGGTCGCACACCGTCTCGCACGGCGACTTGCACTTGCCCGTTTTGAACTTCAGGCAGGTCTCCGGATCAATCGTGACCAGGGGCGGCACGGCCTGCGGGAACGGAATATAGATGGGCTTGCGCTTGCCAAGCCCCTCGTTGAATTCGTCCTCAAACTTCGGCGTCTTGAACACGCACGCGCTGATGCATTCGAGGCAGCCCACACAGGTCTCCTCGTCAATGTAGCGCGGCTTGCGCCGGACGGTGACCTTGAACTTGCCCACATGGCCGTCCACTTTGGTCACTTCCGAGTAGGTCCACAGGGTGATGTTCGGATGCTCCCGGACCGCCGACATCTTCGGCGTCAGAATGCAGGCCGCGCAGTCAAGAGTGGGGAAGGTCTTGTCGTACTTGGCCATGTGTCCGCCAATGGTCGGCTCGCGCTCGACGAGGTACACTTTTTTTCCGGCATCGGCGAGATTCAGCGCCGCCGTGATGCCGGCGATGCCGCCGCCAACGATGAGCACCGCCTGATTGACCTCCATGCGGCGGCGCTCCAGCGGCCGGTGCTTCGCGACGCGGGCAACAGCCGCGCGCACCTGATCAATGGCTTTTGCGGTAGCCGCCGCCGCGTCCGTGTGGACCCACGAGCCGTGCTCGCGGATGTTCACCATCTGGAAGAAATACGGGTTGATGCCGCCGCGGGCCACCGCACCCCGGAAGGTGGACTCGTGCAGGTTCGGCGAGCAGGCGGCCACCACAATGCGGTTGAGCCGGTTCTCGCGGATGTCCTGCATGATGAACTCCTGCCCCGGGTCGGAGCACATGTACTTATATTCGCGCGACACGATCACATGGGGCAGTTTCGCGGCCTCTTTCGCCACCGCCGCAACATCCACCAGCGAGGCGATGTTCATGCCACAGTGGCACACATAGAAGCCGATGCGGATCTCTTCGCCTGCTGCGCCGCGGCGGCCGTTGCCGTCGGTGTTGGGGATTCCGGTCATGGGTGTTGTGCCTCCATTCCTAAGCCGTGGCCCCGGCAAGAACCTCGCGCTCGAGCCAACTGCCGTCCCAAGTCATGTTGCGGTGCAGTCCGAGAGTTTCGGGATCCATGCCGAAGGCGAGGCCGACGAGTTGCGTGTAGTACATGGTAGTAATGGACACATCCTCGCCAAAACGCCGCCTGATGTCGGGTTGGTACGAGTCCAGATTAAAGTGACACAGCGGGCAGACGCTGAGGATCAGGTTGGCCCCCTGTCGCCGGGCTTCGCGCAGGATCGCGTAGCACAGCCGCTGGGCCACATTCGGCAGCGTGCCCATCTGACTGCCGCCGCAGCAGCGCGTTTTGAGCGGGAAGTGTACCGGCGTGGCTCCCAGCGCCTCCGCCAGCCGGTCGATCGTCATGGGATAATGCTGGTGGTCGAAATCGAGGTACGGCCGCACCGTCTGGCAGCCATAATAGGGTGCGATCTTCGCGTTCTTGAGCGGCCGCTTGACATGCTTGCGCACCTCATCGAGCCCGACATCGTGGACAAGGATGTCGAGCATGTGCCGGACGCGCACGCGGCCGGTGTAGTTGAGGCCGGCGTCCTTGAGCGCGCATTTCACTTTATCCCCTACCCGGGGGTACTCCTCCATGTAGCGCTGCGTCTTGTTCAGCACGAGGTAACACCCGCTGCACGGCGTGGTCAGTTCGGGACATTCCTTGGTGTCGGCCAGCGCAAGATTGCGCGCCGCCAGAGCAAGGGCCTTGTGCTCGTCCACACTCATGTAGGCCGTGGCCCCGCAGCAGTTCCAATCTTCGAGGTCGTCGAGTTCCACGCCCAGTTCGGCGAACACCGCACGGGTGGACTCCTCGCAGGCGCGGCCGGTGCCAAGAATCGAGCATCCCGGGAAATAGGTGTATCGTTTCGTCATTTCGGGGCGGCCTCCGTCGGGGGATAGCGTTTCTCGTAGTCGAGAATGGCGTGCAGTTCCGCGCGGCGCTCGATGTTGTCGGGTTTCACGGAGAAGCGCCCGCGCCGGATGAGTTCGATGCCCAGCCGCGCCATTTCGAGCAACTTGAACCAGTTCGTCAGCAGATAGAGCCGCGTCACGAGGTGGATCTCGTTCATGCGGCCGCGATGGCGCACCATCTTGTAAAACTGATTGGCGAGAACGACCATCGGGAAGCGCTTCGGATACAGCCGCTCCTTGATGGCCATCTGCTTGAGCGCGTACATGACATCCGTCACCTTGATCTGGCGCGGACACTCGACCGTGCACGCGTAGCAGGCCGAGCACAGCCATACGGTGTTGCTGTTCATCACCTCGCGTTTGAAGCCGTAGCGGACGAGGTTCATGATGCGCCGGGGCGGCATGTCCATGTATATGCTGAGCGGACAAATGCCCGAGCAGGTGCCGCATTGGATGCAACTGTCGAGTTTTTCGCAGCCGGGAATCGCCTTGATCGCCGGCGCAAAAGTCGGGTCGCAATCGGCCTGATATTTGATGTGCCTCGTGGTGGTATCCATGCGGTCCTCCTTACGGCGTGTGGTTGCGGGTTCACCTCACGGCTTGGTCTTCCGGGCCGGCTTGCGGCCGTTCGTGACGGGAGATGCCTGCTTCACAGACCGCAGCCGCCGCTTGGGCGGCCGCTGGCTCTGCAGATATTCGAACTCTGCCGCCTCGGCCAGGGTGGTGCGGCTCAGCATGCGCATGATGCGGTCGGTCGTCACCGTCCAAAACGCGTGCAGGGGGCAGGCGCGCTCGTCGGAGCACTCGGTCAGGCCCAGCAGGCAGGTGTGGCGCAACGGTCCGCCTTGAACCGCCTGAGCCACCTCGATCAGCGTGATCTGGTCCGCCGGACGCGCCAGCGTCACGCCTCCCCGAAATCCGCGCTTCGTGGCAAGCAAACCCTTGGACGCAAGCGCATGAATCATCTTTGACAGGTAGGGCTTCGGTATGCCCGTCTTGCGGGCCAGGTCGCGCACCAGGGCCGGTTTGCCGCCCGGCGGCTCAAGCATCCCGAGGGTCAGAAGCGCGTAACCTGTCGTTTGGTTCAGTGAGAGCATGTCTGAAACATCCCGATGTCGGTGAATGCATAGCATTGATGACCTAAAGGTCAACAATAAATCGCAGCCAGCCCAGCGGAAAAGCAAAATCAGCACCGGCGGGCTCCCCTTTTGCGCCGCCGCGCAGAGTCATCCCGTCGCGATCAGCGCCGCGGAGACGACACCACCGCCGGAGGGCATGCGCGTGCTTCACCGCGCCCGGTGGCGCAGGCGCACCCGCTGGCGTCGTGACCGTCCCCGTCGGAGTGGGATTCCTGCGGCCCGCCATTCCCGCTGGCAAGGCGCAAACCCCGCGGCACCTGATAAAATGGCGTTTGACAAGCGCCGTCGCGGCGCGCTTTTAGATCGTTGCGTGTTCTTTGACAGCATCTCCGGCGGATGGGAAGACGCGCCGCCGGAACATCCGAATCGTTCGCACCCAATTCCGACTTGTTACCGCAGACCAGATGCTGAAGGGCGCGGGACCGTCCCACGCGTGGCGGATCCGGCCCGAGTTCCCGTTGCAGGAGGCAGGTTCCCCGATGATCAAACGATTCTCTATCAAGCAAGTGGCCGCGAAAACCGGCCTCGAAGAAAGCGAAATCCGTTATTATGAAAGCGTCTTCAAGGAGTTCCTGACATTTACGGAGATGGGGCTCGACCGCAACGAGTTCACGGAGGACCACATCTCCATCCTCGCGCGCATCAAGGATCTCATCTATAAGCGCGGTTTCACCGTGGACGAGGTCAAACGCGAGTTGAAATCCTCGCTCCGGAGCCTGCGCGGCGGCGGCACGCCGTCGCCCGTCCGGGGCGCGGGCTATGCGCGCGTCATCGCCGTCACCAGCGGCAAAGGCGGCGTCGGCAAGACCAGTGTCGTGGTAAATCTGGCCCTCGGTATCGCCCAGACCGGGCGCAAGGTGGGCATCTTTGACGCCGACCTGGGCCTCGCCAATGTCCACATTCTGATGGGTGTGAAGCCCCGGTACAATCTCGCGCATGTCCTGCAGGACAATCTCTCGCTCGACGATGTCATCACGCGCGGTCCGCTGGGGATTCAGATTATCAGCGGCGGGCAGGGCATTCGCGAGATGGCCAACCTGAGCGACGAACAGCGGCGCGTCCTGCTGCGGCAACTCGACCATCTCGAACGCGAGGTGGATGTGCTGCTCGTCGACACCGGCGCCGGCATCAGCGAAAATGTCCTGCGGTTCGCCGCCTATGCCGACGAGGTGGTTGCTGTCACGACGCCCGACCTTGCAGCCAATGCCGACTGTTTCTCCATCATCAAGATCCTGCTCGAAATGGAGCCTAACTCGCGCATTGGCCTCGTGGCCAACATGGTGCAGGACATGTATGACGGAAAAAATGTGTTCAACCGTCTGCAGACGGCCGTCCAGCGCTCGCTCAATTACGAGTTGAACGACCTGGGCCACATCGTGGCCAGCGAGCACCTGCGCACGGCCACCGCCCAGCGCAAGCCCGTCCTCTTCGCCTTCCCGCACACCGAGGTGGCGCGCAACTTCCGCGACATCGTGGCCACGATCTTCAATCAGAAGGTCTTTGCCAACGACCGCAAGCAGTCGAGTTTTGCCGACCTCATGGGCGCGCTCAAGCGCAACATGGCCGGCTCGATTTCGGCAGCGTAACGATGCCGGACAAACAATCCACCCAAGGAGGTCTCCGGACCATGAACACCGACACAAGCCAGCAGACCGGGACGCCTTCCCAGAAGGCGGAGCGGTTTGTCATGGGTTTCATCGTGGTCGCCGCCACGCTCTGCGTGGGGATGATCGTGACCTACCTGCTGATGTTCGACGCCCGCGGCCTGATGTGACCGGTCGCGCACCCATTCTCGAGACAGGACCAGACGATGGACCACCATCCCATCATTGATGTGACAGACCTGACAGACGCCCGCGGGCGATCCGGCGCAACACCGGCCTTCGAGGAGCGCTCCGCGCTGGCCGTCAAACACTTCGCTTTCCGCGAAAACCCGTTCCTCGACAGTGTCAACCCTCAGTACTTCTTCCGTACCGAGGCGCACGAAGACGCCTACATCAAAATGAAGAAGTGCATAGACGAGCATGTCGCCGTAGGACTGACCACGGCACTCAGCGGAACGGGCAAGACGCTGCTGACCCAGATCCTCCTGACCGAACTCGATCCGCGCCGCCACGAGCCGGTCTTAGTGCTGGCCTATCCCGGCATGACCAAAACCGGGCTGCTGCGCGAACTGGCCGCGGAACTCGAACTGGGGCCGTTGCCCCCCCGCGCGCCCATCCACATGCTCATGGGACCCATTCAAGAGCGCATCGCCGACCTGTATCAGGCCGGCCGCAAACTCATCGTCATCATTGACGAGTGCCACTTCCTCGGCGTCGACGCACTGCAGATGGTACGCACCCTGTCGAATGTCGAATTGCCCGAGCGCAAACTGGTCACCATTTTGTTGTTTGGTGAAGACTCGTTCCTCGACAAGATGCACCGCCCGCAGTACGCCTCGATCTTCAACCGGATGTTCGTGCGCGCGCGCTTGCGCCCGCTCGACGCCGCCGAAACCGAGCAATACATCAAGTTCCGCTGCCTTGTGAGCGGCGGAAACCCGGGGATTTTCCGCCCGGACTTCCACCCACGCTGTCACGCCCTGTCGGGCGGTGTGCCCCGCGAGGTCAATCGCCTCTGCCATGGCGCACTCTTCGAGGCGGCACGGGCTGGAGCCCGCCACATCGGGCCGGAGTTCCTGCGCTGAACAGCCAGCCCGCCGACAGCACCATCCCTCAAGATGTGCTTGCCAACAGGCCGCCCGACGCTCTGTCTTCGATGGCGTGATCTCGTCCGTCTCACAAGATCCCGTCGAGGGGGCGCCCGCATCGCCCAATCAGACACCCGTGTACACCTTTCGCATGCGGCGACTGTCGCCCTACGAGGCCACCATTGCCGCCGCCTGCATCCTGTTTGGCTTCTTCATCAGGTGCGTCCATGTCGGCTACAGGGAGATCACCGGCGGAGAGTTCTTTACGATCAATTTCATCAATGGCGAACGGCCGCCGTTCGTGCGCTCGATCTTCGAGGGAAAACTCCCGCTCTACTACGAGTTCATGCGCGTGTGGGGCGGCGCCTTCGGCACCCAGAGCGAGACTGTGCTGCGGCTGCCGTCCGTCGTCTTCGGCCTGCTCGCCTGCATCGCGTTTCTGATCTACGCGCAGCGCTTCCTGCGCGGCACGGCGTTCGCCGTCGCCATGCTCGCCATTGCGCTCAACCCGGTGCTGGTTTACTCGAGCATTGAGGCCTCGTCGTTTGCCCTGCTCAGCCTGTTTGGCATAGTGTCTAATTATTTCTGCGTCCGCGCCCTTAATGAGGGCGGGCGCAAACACTGGTCCGGCTACGCCATTTGCGCTGCGCTGGGCGCCCTCGTGCACCCGCTGTTCTGGTTCCTGCTTGTCGCCCAGTTTATCTTTGCTGCCTCGCGACCGCGCAAGACGCCGCGCCCCTTCCTGCTCGTCAGCATCGGCGGCATCATCCTTTCCGTCATTGTCATGATCTTTTCCGCCATTTACGCCAACGCGACTTTCCCGCGCAAGGTCGAGCCGGACATGCCCGTCATTGACGATGTCGCGCAGGGGATCGTGGCCGTCGTGGTCGGCAACTTTTCGCGCTATGGCTACAACGAGTTCGGTCAGGCTCTCATGTACCTGTTCATCCTCGTGACGCTGGGCCTGAGTTTCTACTACTACTGGATGCGCTCAAAGGAAGCCGAGGCGCTGCCGGAAGGTGTCATGTGGATTGACGAAACTCAGGATGTCGTCGGCAAATGGCGGCGCCTGAGTCTCGCTTCGTTCCTGCTCTTCCAATGGTTCACCTTTGGAATCCCGGCCTTCGGCATTATGTTGATGGGCAGTTATGCCTCGCGGGTCAGTCTTCACCCGGAGTACTTCATCGTCTGTCTGCCGTCTCTCCTCTTCCTTGTCGCAGCCGGCATAGACGCAGCGCCCGGCAAGTACGGCAAGGTCTCGCTCATCGCCTTGTTTGTCGTGTTCATGGGTTTTTACAACGCCCGAGGCCTGACCGACAAAGGCCCGGGCGTTTACGAGTTGTTTCAGAGGGTCCGCAAAGAGCAGTTCGATCCGTCGCGCGATGTGTTGTTATACATTTACTCGCAGGGGATCGAGCAGGCGGTGGATCGGTATTCCCGGGGCATCAAAGGCATCCCCTTCTCCCGAAATCTGGATCGTCGCGTCTTCCTGGAGCGCCTCGACGCCGTCACCCGGGACCGCGAAAGGGTGTTCGTCTTCTATAATAACGATTACCGCACGGAAGGCCGCTCTCGCCTGTCGCTGGCCCGCGTGTGGTTCGAGCAAAACAAAGACCGGTGGCTGGAGGATGAAAGCAAATCCCGCAAGATCGGTCAAATCCCGGAGACGGAACTGAAGGTCTACCGCCGGATCAAGTACACATCGGAGCCGGCCGCCACGGTGCCAGAGGATCTTGTCACCTCGCCGCCAGACCCGGCCGAACCTTCATCGGCCCAGCAGCCTTAGAAACTCCGCCTCGTCCATCACGCGCACCCCGAGGGCTCGCGCTTTGTCCAATTTCGAGCCGGCCTCTTCGCCAGCAATCACAAGGTCCGTCTTCTTCGACACGCTGCCGCTGACCTTGCCCCCGAGCGCCTCGATCTTCTCGCGCGCGGCGTCGCGCGTCATCGAGGCGAGCGTGCCCGTCAGCACCACTGTTTTCCCGGCAAACGGACTTTCCGCAGTGCCCGTCGCCGCCCCGGCGGGTCGGTGCAGCGGGTTGGGCAGTTCCAGACCCGCCGCCAGCAGACGCGCGACAATTTCGCGGTTGTGCGGGTTGGCAAAGAAGTCGCGCACGCATTGCGCTGTCGTCTCGCCGAAACCCTCGATCTGCATCAAGTCTTCCGCCGGAGCCTTCATGAAATCCTCCAGCGTGGCGTAGCGTTGGGCCACCAGCCGTGCCGCCGCGGCACCCACCTGCCGGATTCCCAGCGCATAAACAAAGTGATGCAGCGGGCGCGAGCGACTCGCATTGATCTGCGCGATCAAGTTCTCCGCGCTTTTGGTGCCCATGCGCTCCAGGTTGGCGACCTGCTCAACAGTCAGCGAGTACAGGTCAGCCGGGTCGCGCACCAGCCCTTTCTCCGTTAACTGCGTCACGAGGACATCGCCAAGCCCTTCGATGTCCATCGCTTGGCGGCTGGCGAAGTGGGCGATGCGCTCGCGCACCTGTCCGGGACACGCCATGTTTTCGCACCTTACCGCCACTTCGCCCGCGCTGCGCACCAGCCGCGAGCCGCACTCGGGACAGTGCGACGGAAACTTAAACCGCCGCTCCGCGCCCGTGCGCAACGATTCAATCGGACGCACCACCTTGGGAATGATGTCGCCGCCCTTCTCGATGATGACCCGGTCGCCAATGAGCACGCCGAGGCGGCGCACCTCGTCCTCGTTGTGCAGGGTCGCACGCGAGATGGTCGATCCGGCCAGAAAAACGGGCTCCAACACCGCGACCGGCGTCACCACCCCCGTCCGTCCGACCTGACACTTGATGTCGAGCAGGCGCGTCTCGGCCTGTTCGGCGGAAAACTTGTAGGCAACCATCCAGCGCGGACTCTTGGCTGTCAAACCCAGCGCAGGCCATGCCGTGCGGTCGTTCACCTTCACGACGAGGCCGTCGGTGTTGTACGGCAGCGAGGAACGGCGGGTTTCCCAAACCGCCGCGTGCTCGATGACCTCCTCAATCGACCGGCAAAGCCGGCGCTCAGGGTTCACACGGAAGCCCGCCGCCTCCAGCCACGCCAGAAACTCCATGTGCGTCGGCGGCAGCGTCATGTCCGTGTCGCCAACAGCATAATGGAAGATCCGCAGCCGCCGGCGGGCTGTGATCGAAGCATCCAGCAGTTTCAGCGACCCCGCCGCCAGGTTGCGCGGGTTGGCATAGGGCTCCTCCCCCGCCTGCGTCGCCTCGCGGTTGAGCATTTCAAAATCGGCCGTTTCGATGTAAACTTCGCCCCGCACCTCGAGTCGGCGTCCCGCACCGGCCAGTTTGCCCGGCAGCCGCTTTAGCACTCCATCGACCGTCAGGAGGTTCGCCGTAATGACCTCGCCGCGCGTGCCGTCGCCGCGCGTCGCACCGTAGGCCAGCACACCGTCCTCATACATGAGCGTCACGGCCACGCCGTCAATTTTGAGTTCCACGACATAGGGGATATCACCCCCCTTGTTGAGCAATTTTCTTACTCGCTGGTCAAATTCCGCAAGTTCCGCCGGCGAGTAGGTGTTGGCGATGGAAAGCATGGGCACGCGGTGGACCACCTGCTGGGCTTCCGGCGCCGGTCGCCCGCCCACGCGCACCGTTGGCGAGTCCGGCGAGCGCAGATGCGGATGGCGCTCCTCGAGTTGCCGCAGTTCCTCCATTAGCGCGTCATACTCGCGGTCGCTGATTTCCGGGCGCGCTTCGTCGTAGTAGAGGCGGTTATGGCGCTCGATCTCGCGGCGCAGGTACGCTATGCGTGCCGCCACGGGCTCGTCAGCCGGCGGTCCGGGCGGCGGATCAAACAGGTCGTCAGGGCTCATGACTTGTCCAGAGTTAGCGTGGCGGCCCGGCCTTGTCTACTCCCATTCGATGGTGCTGGGCGGCTTGCTGCTGATGTCGTAGACGACGCGATTGACCCCGCGCACCTCGTTGATGATCCGCGACGCAATGCGGCCGAGCACATCCCACGGCAGTTGCGCAAAGTCGGCCGTCATGGCGTCCACGCTTTCCACGGCGCGCACGGCCACGACATTGGCATAGGTGCGGCTGTCGCCCATCACCCCCACGGCCTTGACCGGCAGCAGGACGGCGAAACTCTGCCACAGTTTGTCGTAAAGGCCGGCGGCCTTGATTTCCTCGAGCACGATGCGGTCGGCCTGCCGCAACACCTCGAGCCGCTCGCGGGTGACCTCGCCCAGCAGCCGCACGGCCAGCCCGGGACCGGGAAACGGCTGGCGCCAGAGCATCTCGCGCGGCAGTCCCAGTTTCGCCCCCAACTCGCGGACCTCGTCCTTGAACAACTCCTTCAGCGGCTCCACCACGCGCCCCTGTTCCATTAAGTCCAGGATTTCTTTGACCCTGTTGTGATGGGTTTTGATGGTCGCGCTCGGACCCCGCACATTCACGCTCTCGATGACATCCGGATACAGCGTCCCCTGCGCCAGATAATCCTTGGGGCCAAGTTCCTTCAGGAACACATTGACAAACTCGCGGCCGATGATGCGCCGCTTCTCCTCCGGGTCGGTCACCCCCGCAAGACACGCCAGAAAATGCTCCGACGCATCAATGAACCGCACCTCGATGCCGATCTTCTCCCGGAAGTTGCGCCGCACTGTTTCCGCCTCGCCGGCGCGCAACACGCCGTTGTCCACAAACACCGGCACGAACCGGTCGCCGGCAGCGCGGCTTAGCAGCGCCGCCAGCACCGTGGAGTCCACGCCGCCACTCGTGGCGCTGACAATCCGCGCCCCCGGGTGGGCCTCCAGCAGCGCACGAATCTCCGAGCAGGTGTGCTCGATGTAATCGGTCAGTTTCCAGTCGGCTTGGGCGTGGCAGACATTGAAGACAAAATTGCGCAGGATGAGTTCTCCGTGGCGCGTGTGATGCACCTCGGGATGAAACTGCAGGCCGTACAGCGGCCGCTGCGAATGACGCACCACGGCCTGCTCGCAGCCATCGGTCGAGGCGAGCGTCTTCCACTCTTTCGGAAGCCGCACCGCCGCGTCGTTGTGGCTCATCCACACAGTGTCGCGTTTCGGCATCTTGATCAGCAGTGGATCCGCTGAGTCATGGCGCAGCGTGGCCCGCCCGTACTCGCTGCTCTGCTGAGGTTTCACCTCGCCCCCCAACAGGTGGACCAGCAGTTGCATGCCATAGCAAATGCCGAGGATCGGCACACCCAAATCGAGCACTTCGCGCCGAATGCGCGGAGCGCCTTTCTCCGACACGCTTGCCGGGCCGCCCGAGAGAATGAGGCCGGCCGGCTTTAGCCGCCGGATCTCCGCAACCGGGGTGTTAAACGGCACGATCTGCGAGTACACGGAAAAGGACCGCACCTTGCGCGCGATCAACTGCGAGTACTGCGAGCCAAAATCGAGAATGAGGATCATACGGAGAGACTCCCGGAAGAAAAGAACCTGACGCAAGAGCGCAACGCCCCAAAATCACCCGAGGGAGGAACTGGGGGACTACAAGCCGCCGACGACACAGTGACTGCCATCCCTACCCAAAATCCGGCCGAAGCCATGCGCCCGGCCAGCCGCAACTCACTCCGCGAACGGGGGCCTCGCCGCAAAGGCATTCCAGCCAGCCGGTCCTGCCCCACCCTGCCGACACCCCCTCCGCACACCCGATAACAGGGCGGCGTTGCCCCTGAGGAGCCATCAGGCCCGGTCGCGTTGCCGCCACATCTTTGCGCTGTTGTGTCAAGTCGTTGTCTTTCGTCAGCCCTTACTTTCCCATGCCAATCCGCTGGGCCTTCTGGAAGATCTTGCCCTCGGTTTTGATGGCGGGAGCGATGACAAGTTCCACCCGCTGGAGTTCCCGGATGTTGGCGGCGCCGACACTGCCCATGCAGGTGCGCAACGCACCGATGAGGTTCTGGCTGCCGTCGTCAAGGTGCGCCGGGCCGTAAAGGATTTCCTCGAGCGTACCGCTCGTGCCCACATGGATGCGCGTGCCGCGCGGCAGGTTCGCGTGCGGAGTCGCCATGCCCCAGTGATAGCCTCCGCCCGGGGCTTCCTTGGCCTTGGCAAACGCGCTGCCCACGATCACGGCGTCGGCACCGGAGGCGAAGGCCTTGCAGATGTCGCCGCCGACATTCATACCGCCGTCGGTGATGATCGGGATGTACTGCCCCGTCCGCATGTAAAACTTATCGCGGGCCGCCGCCCCGTCCACCGTGGCCGTCACTTGCGGCACGCCGATGCCCAGCACGCCGCGGCTCGTGCAGGCCGCCCCGGGCCCGATGCCGATGATCACCGCCGCCGGCTTGCACTCCATGATCTCAAGCGCCGTTTCGTAGGTCACGCAGTTGCCCACCATGACTTTCATCTTCGTATTGGCAATGAACTGGTACAGATCGAGCGTCTTGTACTCCGTTGAGAGATGGCGGACGGTGCTGACCGTGGACTGAACGACGAAGATGTCGCATCCGGCCTCCTCGGCCAGCGCGCCGTAACGCTCCGCCCGCTGCGGAATACTGCTCACAATGGCGGGCACACCTGCCTTTTTGATGTACTCGACGCGGCGCGAAATGAGGTCTTCGCGCACGGGCGGTTGATAGAGTTGCTGCACGAGTTCCGTCGCCCGCTCGGGCGTGGCCGACGCAATCTCCGTCAGGATGTCGCGCGGATCTTCGTAGCGCGTCCAAACCCCCTCAAGGTTTAATATGGCAAGACCGCCCAGTTTGCCCATCAGGATGGAAAAGTCCGGATCCACCACGCCGTCCATCGCCGCCGCGATGATGGGCATCTCGAAACGCAGCCCGCCCAATTCCCACGAAACATCCACTTCGTTGGGGTTGATTGTCACCGTGCCCGGCACAATCGCGATTTCATCAAAACCGTATGCGCGGCGCGCCTTGCGCCCACGGCCTATCCACTCGCCCATTTCCGGCTGTTGCTCCGCTCGTCAGCATTATTCGCCCCGCAAGCGCATACCGCGGGGGCAAGCGCTTTAGCCGGGGGGAACGCAAGGACGCAAACCGAGCCGTCCCCCTATGTCAAGGGGGTGCGCAAGCCGCCCCCCTCCGCCCCATCGCCAAGACAGCCCAACGCCTGAAAAACGGCGCAAGCGCCACCCGTGCAACCGTGCCCGCGACCGTTGCCAGTCACAGCGGCGGGCCGGCACAAGCCGAGGCGCGGCCTATAGCCCCTCCGTCGGCAAGTTTGCCCGGCTGCGGCTCACATGATAGCAGTTCTTGCCTGCCGCTTTGGCGGCAAGCAGGGCCTCGTCGGCTCGGGCAACAATTTGGTCAAAAGTTTCTCCGTCCCCCGTCACGACCGCAATGCCCATGCTGATCGTGAGAGACTCCGAACGCCCCGCTACATGAAACTGAGCATGTATCTGCTCCATGATTCGCTCGGCAACGCGCTTGACATCCTTCGGACCGGAAATCTCCTCGAGTAAAATGGTGAACTCGTCGCCCCCATAGCGCGAGACGGTATCACTCGGCCGAACGGCTGTGCTCAGGCGCAAGGCCACCTCGCGCAACACATCATCGCCCGCCTGATGTCCAAGCGCATCATTAATGCGCTTAAAGTTGTCGAGATCCAGATAGGCGATGGCCATGGGTTCGCCGTAGCGTTTGGCGCGGGCGATGGCACGCTCGGCGCGATTGCGAAACAGCGCCCGGTTGGGCAATTGCGTCAGCGGATCGTGCAATGCGGCATATGCCAATTCTTCCCTTTCGCGCTTGCGACCCGTAATGACGCGCTGCACCGAAACATAACAGGTCAATCCCCGGTCGGGCTCGACCACCGGGTAGGTCGAAATCTCCACATCGTACTTTGACCCATCCTTGCGGTAATTGACCAACTCGAATGTCGAAGCCTGGCCAGCGACGAGGCGCTCGTGCATCGCCTTGAGCACCGCCTGATCCGTTTCCGGGCCTTGCAGGAAGCGGGTCGAGCGCCCCAGCACCTCCTCGCGCTTGTAGCCCGTCTCGCGTAAAAAAGCATCATTGACAAAAATCAGAGAGGTGCCGGTTTCCGTCGCCGGATCCGAGGCCGTGATAGCCACCATATCATTGGACATGCGCATGGCCATTTCGAGCACTCGGAGGATCATTTCGCTGCGCAGATGCTCGATGACCGGTCCGCATTGCGCCGCCAAGGCCTGCAGGGCCTCGAGATCTGACTCGGTATACGCATCAAGCCGGTAACTTTGTATCGAAACCACACCGATGATCCCGGAGACCGCCTGCAGAGGCACAAACATGAGCGAGGCGGATGGGCGACTGACATCGCCAAAGGCGGAATACGGATGGGGTTCGTGGAGATCGGAAGGCTTGCGCAAGATTAACCTTGGCCCCTGATCCGCGATCTCTTGAGCGTAGGTTTCCGGGGGCATGTAAAAGCGCGGCGGTGGCACCTCCCGGCGCTCACCGTTGACGATGTCGAAACTTAGCAACGGGACAAAGTTCCGGTGGGGCATCAGCCGGCGGTCCACCTCCGTCGGGAACAAATCCACAAACGCAGCATCCCATCCAAACATGGCGTCGGCGGCCTCCAGCAGCGCCAACCCCACATCCCGTTCACTCCGCGCCGTTATGATCTTGCGCGCCATGTTGGTGGTCGCCGCTGACATCTTCTCGGATTGCTTGCGCGCCGTAATGTCGCGCAAGACGCACAAAACGGCCGGCTTGCCCCCGTACTCGAGCCGCGAGACGCGGGCCAGCAGAACAAGGTTGCGACCTTGCAGGGTTTTCAGCGTGACCTCGACATGGTCGCTAGCCGTCGGGGCATTCCCCTCCCATAGACCCGGCGGATGCAGCAGATCAAAGTCGCCACCCACAAACAGGCTGGGCACATCCTCAGGATTGAGCGTGGCTCCGCCGCCAAATCCAGCCATCCGCGCAAAGGCCTGATTGGCCAGAATCACCCGGCCGTTTGCGAGGACGAGCACCCCATCTTCGAGAGACTCGATGAGCAGACGCGCCGATGATTCGCCCTCGCGGCGGCGCAGTTCGGACTTCCGCAAGCGCGTTATGTCGCGGTACATGCACACGCGCAGCATCTGCCCTCCCTCGCCCGGCAACGCGAAACTCTTCACGGTGGCCAGTCGCGTTTGGCCGTCAGGCCTGCGCAGCGTCACCTCGTCGGTGGTGGGCGTCAAACGCGTCAGCGACAGAACTGCGGCAGAGCCCCATAACTCCGCGGGTCGGCGACCAATGATATCCTTCACCTCACGCCCCGCAAGAAGCCCCATCGCGGGGTTGCAGGCCACGATGACATCGTCCGTGTTGAGGACGATTACCCCGTCTGCCATCAACTGATAGATGGCCTCGCCAAGTCCCGATGGCAGACCTTCCGTGCTGGTACCTTCGCTGGCACTTGGGCGATCAGAGTGCATGGACCATCATCCTACACGAGACTATGAGCGAAGAAATGCCATTGTTCAACCGGCATTGATCAACCAGCCTCGCGGCAAGCGGCGGGTTGCTCCGGCAAGCACGACCGCCATGTTGACAAACGATGGTCTTGCATCCACGGTTGCTGCTGCAAGTCGGGGAAAATACCCTCAGATTCCCGCCTTCGCTACTCTGTCCAGGGGGAGCGTACCCGTCCATGAGCAACCCAAATCCTGCACGATGGACTTTTGCCGCGGTCACAATAGTTTTCTTGGTGGTGCTCTGGGTGGCGGCGGTCCCCGTTGCCGCCCAACGCGACATCCCGCCGAGGCGGGCTGGATCCGCGCGCCCCAGCGCCACACCCGCCGCTGCCAGACCGAAGGCCGAAACTCCAATTCCCAGCGCACCCTCGCAACAGGAGTTCCGCGTGACGGCATTCGCCCCCAGCGGGCCTGCCGCACTCGACGATTCGGTCGTCGTGGATTTTTCCGCCGATGTGGCACAAGCCGCAGCGGCCACCGCTGGCACCGAAGGCGATCAGCCCAACCTCGTGGCCTTCACGCCCTCGCTGTCGGGCGTCTTTATCTGGGAGTCGCCGCGGCGTCTGCGCTTCATCCCGCGCGGCGGGCTGCGTCCATGTACCGAGTACTCCGCCCGCGTGAGCGACACCATCCGGAGTGTCTCCGGCGCTCCGCTCAAAGGCCAATCGGAATTCACCTTCCGGACCGCCGCTCTCACATTGATCGCCGCGGAACAGGTGGGGTACTGGCCGGGCCGGCGTGCCGTCGTCCAACTTAAGTTCAACGACGGCGTCATGCCGTCAGATCTGTACAAGCATCTTTCCATTCGCGCCGGCGGGCGCGAGGTAAAGTGGACAACCCAGGGCGACGCCCGGACAAAAGAGCCGCGGATTGTGACGGAGCCGCTTCCGACCACGGGCAGCCTGTCGCTGCGTCTTGAGCCGGGCCTCAAAGGCGTCAGCGGCCCGCGCGCGCTGGAAGGAGCCGTGGACCGCCTCGTCCCTCTCACCTTCCAACTCAAAGCCCAGTCGCTGACCGCCAATTGGACCGGCGAGCGCCCGCACCTCGACATCCAGTTTTCCGCATGGTTGCAATCCGGCGACTGGAAACCGTTCATCTCCGTGGAACCGCCTGTGGATTTTACCGTCAGCGACGACGGAAACACGCTCTCGCTCTACGGCCCGTTTCAGCCGAAAACCCGTTACACAGTCACTGTGCGAAAGGGCATCGTGGCGGGCAACGGCCACATGCTGCTGGAGGATGCGACCCTCTCGGCCTGGATGCCACCCATCAAACCCTTTGCCCAGTTCAAGGACGCCGGGGGCCATCTCTCCCCGCAGGGCCGGATGAAGTTGCGCGTCCGCCATGCAGCCATTGACGCCGTCGAAATCCGCGCGGTCCGCGTGTTCGATAATAATCTGGCGCTCTTCACCATCAATGAACAGTCCGAGTGGCAAGTGTCGCGCCTCGGCCGCGAAACCGCACGCCGGGAGATCCCTGTCACGGCCAACCCCGACGAGGCGGCCGTCACGGAAATTGACCTTCGCGACCTGCTGGGCGCCAAACCGGCCGGCGTTTACCTTTTCAGCCTCCAGGGCATCGCGCCGGCCGGCGTTGCCGACATGGACGACTGGCGCGTGCGCCAGAGCCTGCGCGACTCCGCGCTCGTGACTGTCAGCAACCTCGGCATCATCGGCAAGCGCGGCCCGCAGGAACTGGGCGTTTGGGTCGCCGCTCTCGACACGGCCGCACCGATCCCCGGGGCGAAGGTTTTTGTGTGGTCGGCAAAACACCAGCCGCTGGCTGAGGGCGAGACGGGCCCCGACGGTTTCGCCTTGTTCCAAAATCTGTCCAATGACCCGAGTAGCCGTCCGTCAGCCGTCGTGGTGCGCGCCGGCGACGACATTTGCCATCTCGATCTGGAAAAGTCGCTGACAGGTGCGGAGGAATTTCCGGCTGATGGTCGTCCGTTCCTCGCGCAAGGTTACGAGGCGTTTTTGACGGCTGACCGGGGTGCATACCGGCCCGGCGAACGGATCCATGTCTTCGGCTATGTCCGCGGCAAAGGCGGCACCGTGCCGCCGGAGGCGTTCCCCCTTGAATATCAGGTGCAGCGCCCTGACGGCCGGCGCTGGGAACCGCGAACCGTCATGACGGCCCCCAATGGTCGTGTGGAACTGGAACTTGTCGTGCCAAACCGCGCGCCCACCGGGCTCTACCGCGTCACGCTCCAACTGCCCGGAACCGCGCAAAGGCGCGACAAGGCCGCGCGGGGCCGCGGCAGCGATGACTTTGAGTACGACGACGGCGAAGACGGCGCCCGCGAGGCCGCAGTCGAGGAGTTGGGCTCAACCGAAGTCTTCGTCGAGGAGTTCATTCCCAGCCGCCTCAAATTGACGGCAGAAGCCGCTGAAAAGCGTTTCTCCGTGCTGGAGCCGCTCAACATCCTCGTGAAGGCCGAGGAGATGTTCGGCCAGCCCGCCGCAGGACGCAGCGTCAGCGGCGTGGTCACCTACGCGCCCGCGCCTTTCAAGCCCGAGGAGTTTGCGGACTACACATTTGGCGACGACTCGATCAAATTCACGCGCGCCGAGACGGAACTCGCCGAACAGACTCTCGACGAATCCGGTCGCGCGCGCTTCGAGGTCTCACTCCCCGACGCCAAGGCCCCGGCCGCTTTGCGCGCAACCGTGCAGATCACCGTCAAAGATACCGGCGGGCGTGGCGTGACCGCAGCCATCGAGCGTTTTGTGGATCCCGTTCCGTTTTACATCGGTGCGCGCCTGCGTGCCGAAACCTTTAGTACCGCAGGAAAACCGACAGAGTTCGACATCGTCGGCGTGCGGTCCGACTTGTCGCCGGCCGGCGACCAGCCGCTCACCGGCACCATCAGCCGCGTGCGCTTCAACAGCATCCTCAAGCGCGAGGACGGTGCCGTGCGTTTCGAGACGGTGCGCGAACTGTCGCCCGTCAAACAGGTCGAAGTCGCGCTGCGAGAGGGCCGCGCCACTCTGACCTGGACCCCGGACGAAGCGGGCATGTACCTGCTCGAACTGAGCGGGGCATCCGGCGCCACCCGCACGGCGTTTGCCTTCCACGCCACCAGCGACCAGTGGACTGAGCAACCCTGGTCGCTCGAAAAACCCGAGCGCCTCGAGGTGGTCCCCGACCGCGCTCTCTACCAGCCCGGTGACACCGCCCGGCTGCTCGTCAAGGCGCCTTTCACAGGCACCCTGCTGATAACTTTTGAGCAAGATAACATTTTATCCCACTCCGTGGTTCAGATGTCCGAAAACACGGCCGAGTTGACGCTCCCCGTGACCGACGCCATGCTGCCCAATGTCTATGCGTCGGCAACCGTACTGCGACCGGTCAAGCCCGCGGAAAAATGGCTGCCTCACCGCGCCTTTGGATTTGCCAACATCACCATCACCCCCGAGACCCGCCGCCTCGATGTAGCCCTCTCGGCTCCCGCCGAGGTGCGGCCGCTTTCCGGATTTTCAGCGGAGGTCCTGCTGCGCGACGCGACCACCAGCGCGCCCGCCGCAGGCGAGGTCACCCTGTGGGCAGTGGACGAGGGGGTTCTGGCCCTCACGGCCTTCGAGACCCCGTCTCCACTTCGGTTTTTCCATGGCGTCCGACGGTTGGCTGTCGCCACGGCTGACTTCCTCTCCGACCTGATGCCCGATGTGACAGAGACGGCTGGCACCAAATCGGCCTCGGGCGGCGACGCCGCCGGCGACAGCGCGCGCCGTCTTTCGCCTGTGCCGGCCGAGCGAGTCAAACCTGTCGCGATTTATCTTGGTGCGATGCAGACAGATTCCGATGGCCGTGCCTCAGCAGAGTTCGCGTTGCCGCAATTTTTTGGCCGCATGCGCGTGATGGCAGTTGCCGCCGCCGGGGCCAAGTTTGGATCCGCCGACGCCACCGTCTTTGTCCGCGGTCCGCTCATGATCAAGGAAAGCCTGCCGCGTTTCCTTGCGCCGGGCGACACGGCCGAGACACCTCTGGTCGTGTACAACAACACAGACACAACCCAGACGGTCGCGCTGACCGTCGAAACCTCCGGCCCGCTGACAGCGGAGACAGGCGCTCAGACCAGCGTCGAAGTCCCCGCTCGCGGACAGGTCGTGCACCGAGTCAAACTCGCCGCTGCCCGCACCGCGGGACTGGCGGGCATGCGGTTGGCCGGACGCATGGGGACGGAAGAATACAGCGAAACCATAGAACTTCCCGTGCGGCCTGCGAGTCCGTCTGTGCGCAAGGCCGGCGTCGAGACGATCGAGCCGGGAGCCCCCCGGACCATCACGCTTCCCGGCGGCGATTTCCTCGCCGGCACCACCACCGTGTCGCTCGCAGTGTCGGGCTTGCCGGCGCTCCAGTTCGCCGGCGGCCTGCGCTACAACATTGAATACCCATACGGGTGCGCCGAGCAGATTGTCTCCGGCGCATTCCCCCTGCTTTATCTCGCCGACCTGGCCGCGCAGGTGGACCCCGGGCGGTTCAGCGCCGATGGTGTGCGCGCTGCCGTTCAGCAGGCCATTGACGCCGTACTCGCCCTGCAAACATCCTCAGGCGGGCTGGCCATGTGGCCCGGCCAGCGCGAGCCTTGGGTCTGGGGCAGCGCTTACGGCGCCCACTTCCTCATCGAGGCTCGCAAGGCCGGCTTCGAGGTGCCTGACGGCGCCCGAGCGGAACTGCTGGCCTATCTGGCGTCGCAACTGGCCATGCCCGAGCCGGAAAAGCCCGGTCCGTGGCTGACCGAGCGAGCCTATATCTGCCATGTGCTGGCACTCGCAGGCCGCGCGCCGAGCGAAGCCATGGACAAACTCTACGAGCGCCGATCGAACCTGGGCATGGCCGCCGGCGCACTGCTGGCCGCGGCCTACGCTGCCTCGGGGCGCGCAGCCGAGGCACAGGCCATCCTCCAGCCGTTGGCCGATGCCGCTGACGGCGACCGTGCGACGCGCCGGGCTTCCGGCGGCACACTCGACTCCGCCGTGCGCAATCGCGCGCTGCTCCTCGCGGCGCTCTGCGATGCCGAGCCATCCTCCCCGGCCATCGCGCCGCTGGCCGACTGGCTGCTGCGCGCCCGAGCAGGCGATCGTTGGGCCTCGACACAGGAAAACGGTTTTGCGCTCTACGCTCTCGGACGCTACGCCAAGTTACAGGCAGCCACGCCCGCCAACTTCCGCGGCAAGGTGACAGTGGACGGCCAGACGCGTGAGTTTGCCAGCGACAAACCCCTAAACTGGAGCGCCGCCGATTGGGCTGGGAAAGAGGTGGTCATCGAGATCGAAGGCACGGGACGCGCCTATGCCGCCTGGTCCGTCGAGGGCGTGCCGGCCCGGCCGGATTCTTCGCCCGTGGATTCCGGTTTGTCCGTCACACGCCGCTTCGTCACGCGCAGCGGCGACACCCTGAATCCACTGAAATTGTCGCAGGGTCAGTTCGTCATCGTCGAGTTGGCGCTAAGCGGGGCGTCCGACTTGGAAAATGTTGTGATCGAGGACCTGCTGCCCGCCGGGTTGGAAATCGAAAACTCCAACTTCGCCACCGCCGAAAAAATCGCCGACGGCGAGGCGGAAGAAGTACCCGGGCTGACGATCCAGCATGTCGAAATGCGCGATGACCGGATGCTGGGCTTTGTGAATTTGCGGCCTGTCGCCGACGGCGAGACGCGCGTGTTCCGATACGCCGCCCGGGCCGTCAACCCCGGCCGTTACACGCTGCCGCCCGCTCAGGTGCAGGCCATGTATGATCCCGGCTACAGCGGCCGCACAGGGGCTGGCGAAATGATCGTCGTGGGACGATAAAACGCGACGGGTTCACTCCACCTTGATGGCGGCCTGCGCCTTGCACTCGAGGGCCTCGTCTATCGGAAACGCCGGGTTCATGTGGATGACACCGCCCCAATAAGTGTTGGTGCGGTAGCCGATCTCCACATACCGCTCACGCAGCAGCATCCGCTTGGCAGGGTCATAGCCCGGTGACTTCGTGATGTCGTCGAACCGCTTCTCGGCTGCTCGCAGCGCCGCCTTGAGTTCAGCAAGGCGTTTCACGGGTTGGCCGTTCACCGAGTCAATGATCACCCACGATGTTGACGGTTCATACTCGCCGGTAAACGAGAACCCCCAGACCGATCGCGGTTTGACGGTGATCCCGCTGCGGGAGGCAAGGCTGTTAGGCTCCGAGAAAGTGACCAGCACACCCCCGGCGTTCACCTCGCGCAGCGGCACCTCGAACAGGGCCTGATTGAACGAATTGAAGTCCTGCGCCACGAAATCACCCCACAACTCGAACTCGGGCTTTTCAAACGCCCCGAGGTGCGGGATATTGAAGGGTTCCAAGTACTCGAACTTATTGTCCAAGCGTTGAATGCCCTTAACCCCTCGGCGCACCAACCAAAGACTGACATCGTCGCCCGGCTGGCTGGTGAGAATCATTTCGTTCAAATGGAGTTTCAGCGGTTCGGATGTGCCGTCCTCAGCCCCGTCGCTACCCTCTTGCGGCGGCCATGTCTTCATTCGGCCGGAGGTCACTCGGTAACCCTGGAAATCGAGCGCGCAGGAAATGCCCCGTTGCTTGTTTGCGAAACCCACAAGCAGGTCGCCCGCCTGAATACCCCATTTCTCGGCGAGCGTGTTCGAAGTCACCTCGCGGACGAGCACCCCCAACTCAAAAATCACGCAGTCCTCGGGTGCGCCGCTCATCACCGCCGTCCCAATGGAGTTCATGGCCAAGTCCACACCCAACTGTGCCACTCGTAGCGACTTGCGCCCGCGGTCACTTTGCCGAATCCGCTCAAGAAACTCATGTACAATGTTTGAAGGAATCAGCCAACCTGACGCATAGTTCCCGCGCGCCGGAATGCCCATGACACGGCCCGAGCGGTCAAGCGCAGGTCCCCCACTGTTGCCCGGTTGGACCACACCGCTGGGGCCGACCTCGATAAAGTGGTGTCCGCAGACAAACCGGTCCATATCCACCTTGAGATATTGGCGCCCGGTTACTTTGGCCTGAATGATCTTGAGGTCATCGCTTTCCCGCGGATAGCCAAAAATGGCAAGCGAGTCGGCCTGTTTCACATGGTCCGAGTCGCCTAACTCCAGCGTCGTAATGCGATTCACGCCGGTCCATTTCTTGAGACGCGCTATTTCGTCGTCCGGAAGCCGCAGGATGGCCAAATCAATGCTTTCAGAACCGCCCACGCCGATGACTTCGGCACGGAACTCGAGGTTGCCCGTCGCGGGCGTCCGCACACGGATACTGCCCTGGCGGGCGTTCTCCACCACATGGGCGTTAGTCAAAATCTCCGATTCGCTGATAAAAAACCCCGACCCGTGCGGTGCGCTGTTTCCATCATCGGAATACTGCTCGCTTTTCGTGGGGTTCAGTTTTGTCTCGGGACGATTTTCAACAGCCGTAAATTCGATCTTCACGACGGCATTCTGAAAACGCCTTTTCAACTCGGCGAGGTCAATCTCGTCCGAAACCCGCGTGTCCGGGGAGCCCGCGGACGACTCTGACTCGGGTTCCGCGGCCGACGGAGACGGGCGCGGTGGCACCGTATCAGCGACCTGAATCTGACCCCTGAGACCGGTGCAGCCAACAGAGTCTGTCTCGCGCCGCCAGTCCGGGTGGTTGCCGCCAATGAAATAGTGCAGGTTTTCCTCGTAGTTCGTCCAATCGAGTTTGGTCTCGACGCCGTGCGCGACTGAAGTGATCTCCATGATCCCGACGGAGTTGCCAGACCGCTGCTTAAGGTCATCGGGAGTTGGCGCCGCGTCAGCGAGGGCCGCCCATGCTGACCATGGCGCAACGAGCCAGCAAACAACCGAAAAGGTGCGAATCAAAGTGGGCGACATAGCACCGAAAAACCCTTCTCTACTGGAATCGGTCCTACCGGGCCTGACTGCGTGCGACAGTGAAACGCAAAGAGTTGCAAGCGAAAACCCCGTCATCTAAGGCCGACGGAAATCTCAGGTTTCGGTCGGGCGGGTTTCGTCGGGCGCAGCAGCCGGGGCCTCGCCCGGAGAAATCGCGCGCGCGTGCACACGGTGGATGCGCCGCTTGCGCACCTCCCGCACGGTGATTTCGTAGCCGCCCACGGTAACATGATCCCCCGGATTGGGCAGACGCCCAAATTCGTGCAGCAGGAACCCGGCGATCGTGTCCACATCCTCCGCGGCCAATTGCGTGCCGAGGGCCTGATTGACATCGAAAAGGTTGGCCGCGCCGTCCATGATGTACTCGCCTTCAGCAATGCGCTGCACCCGGGGCATCTCCTGATCAAACTCGTCCTGAACCTCGCCGACAATCTCCTCGATCACATTCTCAAAGGTGACCATGCCGGAGATGCCGCCGAATTCGTCCACCACCATGGCCAAGTGCACACGCTTTTGCTGCAATTGGCGCAACAGCGAGTCCACGCGCATCGTTTCAGGCACGAGCAGGGCCGGCCTCGCGATTTTGCGCAGGAACTCCGCACCCGACGCAGGCGGGTGATGGGCAATGTCGCCCCCGGCTATCATCGGGTTCACCTGTGCCGCCGGCGTGGCCGCGGGCTGACCCAATTCGTTCAGTTGCCAGAACAAATCTTTCATGTGGATCACGCCCAAAACATGGTCCATGTCGCCGTCAATCAACGGATAGCGGCTGTGCGCCGTCCTCAGCGCGATGCGCAGGCTATCCGCCAGCGGCTTGCGCACATCAAAAGCCACCACCTCCGTGCGCGGAACCATGATCTGCCTGACGATGGTATTCGAGATGTCAAAGATATTCTCGATCAGTGCGCGCTTCTCCGGCGGAATCATGCCCACCCGACTCGAGGATGCCAGCAGCATGCGCAGTTCCTCTTCCGAGTGAGCCAAGTCGCCCTCGCCGGCGGACTTGATGCCGACCATCCGCACAAACGCATTGGCCGCGCTGTTGAGCACCGCAATGAACGGATACATCACGATGTGGAACCACCTCAGCGGGTAGGCGATCCACAGCGTCGTGGGTTCCGGCGCCTGAATGGCCATCCATTTCGGCGCCTGTTCGCCGATGACCACATGCAGAAACACAATCACGCCCGTGCCGAACAGAAACGACACGACCCGGAGCACCGTCTCGTCGGTCACATGGAAAAGGCGCAGGAACGGCTCGACGATTTCATGGCGCATCGTCTGCTCGCCGACCCAACCCAGAAGAATCGAGGCAATGGTGATGCCCAGTTGTGCGGCGCTCAAGTAGGCGTCGAGATGACCGAGGATGTGCTGGCTCATGCGCGCCCGGCGTGACCCCGCCCGCGCCAACGCATCCACCCGCGTGCCGCGCACACGCACAATCGCAAACTCCGCCGCCACAAAGAAACCGTTAAGGAGCACGAGGAATACGATGGCGGCGAGTTTCAACGCCGTGAGACCGGCGCCCTCCTCGGCGGTGTGTATCAGCGGATCATTCATGTCGCCTTGTTTAGGAACGCGGTTGTGCGACGGGCGCGCCCTGCCCGCAATAGCAATCGCAAGCCTTGCCCAGATGGCTTGACCGCGGCACCCGGGGCTGCTCGGATCAGGATGGTCCACGAATGACAGAAAATCGCCAACTCCCCAACGATTATCCGCCCGAGATCCGGTTGATCATCCCGCCTCGGTTTTCGTTGGTTTTCGCAGCCGCGGCCATGGCACTGCTTCCCTTGTGGCAGCCAGTCGGCGAATGGCTGGCCGGCTACTCGCAACGCGCCATCGCATGGTATGCCGCGGCGGGCGTTGTCGCCCTCTTCGGCATGATCGTGTACGACACCCGCGTCTGCGCAGCGCAACGCGTGATCGTGTGGCGCCGATCCCTGCTTTTCCTTATCCCGCTGCGCACGCGGCGCCTGCCCATGGATCAGATTGCTGCCGTGGATATTGACCACACCTCTGGAGCGGCCTGCTCGCGACCAGACTCGGACATGACGCGGTTCGATCTGGCCAAGGGGTTGAGCACGGCGGGCCTTCCCGCCACGGCCGTCGGCTGTATGATGCCCGTCTTTAGCCTTGGGCATTACCGGATCATTCTTCAAACGCGCCAGCGCGACCGCTATCTCGTGTTCCGCCACTTCACCCCCGGTCGCGCCATCGCAGTGGCCGAAATGCTGTCGCGCCAGACCGGCGCACGCCTGACATGACAAACGCTATTCCGTACTCCCTCCGCCGCTCCCCTGCCGCGTTGCCGGTCAGCGCCTGTCAGTAGGCATTTCGGCGTGCCGTCAGCGTCATCAGCAGGATCTTTAGATCCAGCCAGAAACTCCAGTTCTCAATATAATACAGGTCATACTTGACCCGGTCGGCGATGGGGGTGTTTTGGCGCAGTCCATGCACCTGCGCCCAGCCGGTCATCCCGCTGCGCACACGGTGTCGCCCCATGTACCGGGGCACCTGTTCGCGAAACTGCCGCACAAAATGAGGCCGTTCAGGCCGCGGGCCCACAAGGCTCATGTCGCCGCGGAGCACATTCCACAGTTGGGGCAACTCATCAAGATTGTTGCGCCGCATGAACCGGCCCAGCGGCGTGACGCGCGGATCATCCGCACGCGTGAACGACGGCTCATCCTCCTCGTCCTCCGCACCGTCGCGCATCGAACGAAACTTGTACATGTTGAACCGCCGGCCGTCCAAACCCACACGCCGCTGCTTGTACAGCGCCGGACCGCGGGAAGTGGCCTTCACAGCCACAGCCAGCGCCAGCAACAAAGGCGACAGCACGAGCAGACCCACTGCCGACACGAAAATGTCGAACAGGCGCTTCACGAGCGCGTTCCATCCTTGCAGCGGCGTGTCCCTCAGCCCGAACAGCGGAATGCCGTCTATTTGTTCGACCGCCAGTTCCACCAACTGCGCCTGCAAAACATCCGGCACCACGCGCAACCGCGCCATTTCCTTTTCGCATTCCATGGCAAGGTGCATCACCGTCTTACCCCCGACGCCCGGATCCGCCACAATGACTTCGGCGATGTCGTGCTGACGCACGATGCGGCGCATGTCGCTCAGCGAACCCAACACGGGGAATTCGCTGTCTGCCGGCCCCGTGCCGTCAGCCGTGACCAAACCCGCCACGCGAAGGCCGAGATAGGCATGGTTGCGGATGCGTTCGGCGATCTCCAACGCCAGAGCGCCGGCACCCACAATGGCCGTATTCGCGCTGGGAAAGCGCCCGGCTCGGCGCAAACGCGCCAGCGTGCGATCGAGCAAAAACCGCCCGCCCGCCACACCGATTGTTCCCGTCAGGATGGCCGTCAGGTAAACCAGCCGAGAGAACTCCAGACGCCGCATAAAAAAGTGCAGCGCCACGAGCGTCATGACCGACAGCACATTCGCCCGCACAATCTTTTTCAGAATCTGCAGGTTGAACGCCCGCTCCCGAAACTCGTAACAGCCGGTGTTCTGCAGCCAGAACAACCAGATCGCGACGGCCGCGGGAAGCAACTCGAGATAATCGCGCGGAGAGTAGGATTTGGTGACTTCGATGATTCCTGCGTAAAAACGCAGCAGGTAGGCCCCCACAAGCCCCACCAAAACGCCGATCACATCCGTCAGGGCAAACAGGATCAACAGCCGTGATCGAAGGGGCCTCTCGCGCATGATCGCTCCGGTTCGCTACCCGCGCGGCCGGCCCGCGTCAAATGAGCAATGGCCCATCACGCCCACCGCAGAGCCAGCAACACCAAGGTGATGAGCACGACCGTCACGCCGACAGCCACCAAGGCCAGCAGCCACTGATGAGCAGGCACGGTCGGCACCGGCGCGCTTGGCTGCGCGGCCCCGACTGGCGAGCCCCTCTCCACGGCCGATCCGTCAAGGGTCGCGCCAGTTTCAGCGGCGCCCGACCGCTCAGCGCCCGAGTCGAGCATCTGAACCAGCGGCGACACCACCGCCGGCGAATCCGCCGCCTCTGCCCCAACCGCCTCACGACCCGCTTCGAACGCGCGCCTCAAATCATCGCAAAACTCGCGCACCGACGATGGCCGGTCATCGGGATTCGTTTGCAGGGCGCGCGCGACGATCGCGTCCACCGCCGGCGGCAGCGACGGATTCAGTTGCGATGGCGGCACATACGGATCGCCGGGCAATTGACGGGTGAACATCTTGTAGAAGGTCACCCCCAGCGAGTAAATGTCCGCGCGGGCATCCACCGAGTTGGGATCGCGCCGCTGCTCGGGTGCCATGTAACTCGCCGTGCCCACCGTCGAGCCGCGGCTCGGCACCTCAGGCTCTTCACCAGCCAGCACGATGCCAAAATCGGAAAGTTTCACAACCCCCTGCCGGTTGACCAGGATGTTGGACGGCTTCACATCCCGGTGCACGATACCCAGCGAGTGAATGTAGGCCAGCGCACTGCCCACCTCCTCGATGACCCGCAAGAAATGCCGTTCCTTGAGTTCCGCCGTGTGCAGGACATGATTCAGGGTCACCCCCTCGACCAGTTCGAGGACGATGTAATGGTAACCGCCGGCCTCGCCACGCTCGATGATGTTCACAATGTTCGGATGGCTCAGACCCGCCAGCGCCCCAGCCTCGCGCTCGAAGCGCCTCACCAAGTTCGGATCCCTCGCATAACGCGGCGATAAAACTTTGATGGCCACGGGACGATTCAGCGAAATCTGAATGCCGCGATAAACCGCCGCCATCCCCCCTTTGCCGAGGAACTTCTGGATCTGAAATCCGCCGAGCATCATACCGCTCGGCAGCGGAGCGCTGGCTTCACCCCCTCCCGAGGGGGTGCACTGTTCGACGGCGTCCTCCGAGCCGGAGGCGTCAGGCGTAGCACGGCGCGCCACCAAGCGCAGCCGCGCTCCACACGATGGGCAGGTCACAGTCTCTGGCTTTTCACTACCTCGAGCAACCGCGCCACCACAGCGCGGACACTTCAATGAAGTTGCCAAATCACGGTCCCCTTCCGGCACACCGCCCGACGCCGCATCACAACATGATCGAACATTCCGTCGTCCATGACGGTGAGCAACCGGTTACAGACAGGAGCACACTGCGACCGGCTGTTCAAGTTCATAAATGGCGCGCGACGGTCACCCGTCATTCAATGGCAAACGGCAAAGGTTTCGACCGGACACTGACTATCTTCCATCCGGCAGCAGTCTGCTTGAGAACATAAGTCTCCTCCTTCGTGCGCGGAGTCCCGCTTACCATGTCCTCCCGCAGACACATGACCTTCGCCACATGGTGCGAAATGTTTTCCGCCGTGTCGAGCACCCGCTGCGATGCCGTGCGGCCGCGATCATCCGCACGCGATTGCTCGCGCCGCTGGATGTACTCGGTGCGCGTCAAACCGCCCAGCATCTCTTCGCCCATCGTGTCATATTCCGCGCCAAAATCGCCCGTGTTCCAACTCTCGACAAAGACGCGCACGACATCCGATGGCGACAACCCCGGCTTCGACCGCGGCGCGGCATCCGGCGACGCCTTGCTCGACCCGCCGCCAGCCTCCTTCGCCTCGACAGCATCCGACACATACCGACCTTTGCGCAGCAAATACTCGGCCCGGCTCAGCAGCGCCAACGGATCAAACGGCTTGGCCAGATAGTCATCGGCCCCGAGTCCCGCCGCCCAATACGCATCGGGCTTGTCCCGGTCATCCAGCAAGCCCGACACCACCAGCACAGGCGTCTGAGCGACCTCCGGGGTTCGGCGCAGCCGTCGGCAAAACTCCAACCCGCTCATGCCCGGCATCTTCAGATCCACCACCGCCAGATCCGGCTTGTGCTTGAGCAGCAGACGAAACCCCTCAGCCCCATTGTCGCAGCCAATCACCTCATAACCCTTGCTGCGCAGAACAGAGGTCATGATCTCAAGGTTCTCGTGGTCGTCGTCGAGGACCAGTACAATCTTGCTCATGGTAGACCCTCAGTTAAGGCGTGCGAAGGCGCCGGCACGCAACAAAAAAGGTGACACTCCGTCACGCCCGCGGCGCGAGGGGCACATGCTCGAGCACCGCTTCGATGGTCGGATCAATGACCATGGGACGCCCGGACGACTTGAGCGCGTTATCCGGATCTTTCAGCCCGTGGCCCGTCAGGATGCATACGATCCGCAGTTTGCGCGCCGTCTTGCCCGCAGGCCCGGACACGGCAGGCACAGCGTTGCGGAAATAACCCTCGCGGATCAGCCGCATCAGCCCCGCCACGCAAGCCGCGCAGGCCGGTTCCGTGAACACTCCCTCGTGGCGCGCCATGTACTGGTACGCCGCGATAATGTCCGCGTCGGAGACCATGCCGATCATTCCGCCGCTCGCATCGCGGGCCGCCTCCGCCTGCTTCCAACTGGCCGGGTTGCCAATGCGAATCGCCGTCGCCAGCGTTTCCGGCTTCTCCACCACATGCCCGCGCACAATCGGCGCCGCACCTTCAGCCTGCCAACCCATCATCCTCGGCAGCCGGTCAATGCGCCCCGCCGCGTGATACTCCGTGTAACCCTTCCAATAAGCCGTAATGTTGCCCGCGTTGCCCACCGGAATAAAATGATAGTCTGGCGGCTCGCCCAGCGCGTCGCAAATCTCAAACGCTCCGGTCTTTTGTCCCTCGATACGGAAAGGGTTGACACTGTTGACCAGCGTGATCCGGTATCGCGCCGAGATTTCACGCACCATGCGCAGCGCATCGTCGAAATTGCCCCGAACGGCAAACACCTTGGCCCCGTGCATGAGCGCCTGAGCCAACTTGCCCAGCGCGATGTTGCCCTCCGGGATGATGACGAGACAGTCGAGCCCGCAGCGCGACGCATACGCCGCCGCCGAGGCCGAAGTGTTGCCCGTCGAGGCGCACATCACCGCCGAAGTCCCCTCCTCCAAGGCCTTCGACACGGCCATCGTCATCCCCCGATCCTTGAACGACGCCGTCGGGTTCAAACCCTCAAACTTGAAATAAACCTCGGCGTCAGGACCGATCTCGCGCGCCAGCGTGTCGGCTGGAATCAGAGGCGTGTTCCCCTCCCGCAAGGTCACCACGGGGGTGTCCGCCGTTACGGGAAGGTGCTCCCGGTACTGCTCGATAACTCCGCGCCACATGATTGCCAACCGCTCCACAAAAGACTCAGAATCCACGCCGCTCCGACACGGCGCAACGAACCCCGACTGCTGAACCCGGCCGGCCAATAATCAAGCGGGAACTGCAACTCCGCCACCAGCCAACGAAAAGTTCGTCAATCCGCCCGGCCCTGAACCTCAACCACCGTTGCATCACGAAAATCCCCTACGGCGCCAACTTTCGGGGACGGTTCAACTTTCGGGGACGGTTGACCATTTCGCGTATGTTATGGCCGCTGAACCGCGACCGCAAGGACCCGAGGTCGGCGAACCACGCTAACGCAGGCCGGAAAAATGTTAACTTTTGGCGGTCGTGAATTCAACGGAGCGGGCAAGAGGGCAAGCACACCTCGAGTGTCGCATTCGACCGCACAAGCCGCGGCCGCGCGGGGCTGGTTGCAGTCTCCGACATTCCCCGGCGCGATCGCTATCGAACCGTAGCACGCCCGCGGCGAGTTGGCACAGGGTGATTTGCAATTGTCGTTTTGTCTTGACAACACGGGCCGGTTGTAGATGGGTTTGGTTCCGGTTGTGTGGTATTTGCGCCCTGCAGAAACAGCACCGCACCGCATGGGGGATTTCAAATGGTTTATCTTGCCCATGAACGAGAACGGATGACTGTGAGGGGCTTTACCCCCCCCCCG
>JAOAAY010000038.1 GCA_026418615.1 Candidatus Sumerlaeaceae bacterium
GGCGTCAGCGCAGGAAGCCTCGCCGCCGCTTGGTACTGCGTGAACTTCGACCAACGCGCCGACCCGGCCTTCTTCGAGCGGTTCAAGGACTCCATGGCGCTGAACCTCCAGTGGCGCAGTTACGGTCACATGGTCGTCTTTCCCCCGCTGGCCCTCCAACTGCTGGCCACCGGCGTAACTCGGACGGATTTTCTGGCGAACGAGATCGAACGCGTGCTCGGGCGTCCCGCCACTTTCGATGACCTGCGGGCGGCCGAGGCGCGGCCCGAAAACCCCGCCCCCATTCTGATTACCAACGGCACCATTTACAATACGGGCCAGCGTCTCGTGATGTCCAACCTGCCCGCCAGCCGCTTCCCGGCGCCGCTGGCCGACTCGCGTTTGCGAATCGCCTCCCAGGGATCGGGCATGCGGGCTCTCATAGACCTCATGCAGCCGCTGGCCTTTGAGGATTTCGGCAGCGACATCGGTTCCTTCCGCGTAGCACACGCCGTGGCCGCCAGCGCAGCCTATCCTATCGTGCTGGCCCCGTTCCGACTGAAAGTGTACCCGCAGAATGTCCCCCAAACCAGTGCCGGGCGCGTCTCACCGCAGTTGCTCGAATCGCCCTGGATCCATGTGGCCGATGGCGGTCTCGTCGAGAATGAGGGCGTGGATGCGCTCATCAGTCTCCTCAAAACCCTCGACCGCAACCAGCCCGTGCTGCTGATCGTCATACAGGCCAATTTCCGGCTTGAAACAAAAAAGGTGGACCGCAACGAAATCTGGGGGCCGCTGGATGTCATCTACCGCATGTACGACATCGGCACGCTCAGGCCGCTGGCGCTTTACGATGCCCATGTCGCACAGTTCCATAACCCAGCCGCGCTCGAAGCAGTCGTGATCCGGCTGGAGGGTTACGACCCGGAAACCAACAATCTGCTGCGCCGGATCCCGACGGCATTCAAGTTGTCGCGCGAACACCGCGAGGCCATTGACGCCGCGGCAGTGCAGAATGTGGCCTACATGACGCCGGCGCTCCAGGCTGCCATTGTGCGTCTGTCGCGAGGCCGAAAATGACGCCGGATCGTTCAGCCGAACAGGAGTTTCGCCCCCGCTGACAGGATGCGCCGAACGCGCGCATCGGTGTCCGCGGCCACATAAATGCGCGCCAAAGGCTCCGTATCGCTCAGACGCATCAGCATCCAGCCGCCGCCTCGGAAATAGAATTTGATGCCGTCAATCAGGCTCACCCGCTCCGTGTGAAGCCCGGCAATGCGGTCGGGCGGAGCCTCACACAGCACCGCAAAGTTTTCCCGCAGGCGGTCCATGTCGCCATAACGGTCTATGCGCCCGTAGGCAAAGGGACCCGTCTCGCGGCGCAAACGGGCCACCTCCTGCGCAATGGACCGGCCTGACGCGCCCAACATTTCGATGAGCAACAGGCAACTGAGCACGCCGTCGCGCTCCGGCATGTGGCCATGATACCCAAAACCGCCGCTCTCCTCGCCGCCGATCACCACTTCCCGCGCGATCATCTGCTCGCAGACATTCTTGAACCCGACAGGCACCTCCACAACCTGCCGGCCCTCGGACGCGGCCAGTTTGTCCACCGTGTCGGCCATCGAGGTCGTGCGCACCACATCCCCGCGCCAGCCGCGCGTACGAACGAGATGCCGGAACAAAAGGGGCATCAGATCATGCAGTTGCACGAAATGGCCCGCCCCGTCCAAAACCCCAAAGCGGTCGGCATCGCCGTCCGTGGCCAGTCCAAGGGCGGCGCGTTCGCGCCGGATGAGTCCGACCTGATCCGCAAGGTTCGACAGAATCGGTTCCGGACCGTGCAGTCCCCCGAACCCCGGATTGGCCGTGTCATTGAGCGTGACGACATCGAGGCCCAAGCGCCGCAGAAACACATCCACCGTGCCGCGGCCGGCGCCATACATGGGGTTGAACACAATCCGGCCGCGAAACCGGCGGATGGCCGCCAAATCAACAAAACCCTCCACTTGCCGCCAGTAGGCAGGCATGAAATCGGTTTTCCGGATTCGCGCTGGCCGCTCCGCCGACCAAACCGCGCCGTCCGCGATGGCGCGCAGAGTTTGCTCTACCGCACGAGTCATCTCGGGCATAGCCGGGCCGCCGTACGGCCCCTTGAATTTGACGCCGTTGTACACCGGGGGATTGTGGCTCGCGGTCACCATGAGACCGGCGTCAAGGCGACGCCGGCGCACAAAAAGCGACAGGGCTGGCGTCGGGCAGTGGCCGGCAGTCAGATGGACCTCGGCGCCCGCCTCCGAAGCCGCACCGGCCGCAGCGGCGGCAAACTCGGCAGAGAGGAACCGGGTGTCGTACCCAATGGCGATGACTGGAGTTGCTGTGCGCCCGTCAGCGGCAAGGTGGCGTGCCAATGCTCGGGCCACGAGGCGGACATTGTCAAATGTAAAGGCGTCGCCAATAATCGCCCGCCAACCGTCCGTTCCAAAACGCGGCAGCGGCACACTCGGCGACACGGCGGCTGGCGTTGATACGCGGCGGGGGCTCATGCGCGGCGGCGGTCGTGCAGTTGTGCAAGGGTATAGTCGAGGCCGTAAACCTGCTTCAGTCCCGCGATGCGCTGGCGCGTCTCTGCCGACAGGCGCCCGCCCTTTTCGGCGAACGCATTGGAGCCCTCCATGGCGGCCATGAAGACCTCCTCAATGAGTTCGCCAAGCGACACATCGCGCAGTTCGGCAAGGCCCTTCATGACCTTCACCAGACGCGGCTCGAGCCTCACGCCTACCAGAATCCGCTTGGGCGTCGCCGGCGATTGCCGCTCCGCGGCGCGCCGTCCCGCACCCTGCTGCCTGCCACCCCTCATGCCTCACCGCCTCGCTGATGGAACTTTAGGTTTGTAATGCGTTAATTTGATAGCACCGCTCGGGCATGACAAGTGAAAACTTGAAGCCGGATTGCAGGCCGGCACCTGCGCCTTTCGCTGTGAAGTCCCGGCGGAATGCCGGGCCGGGGCGTTAGCGGCCTGTTCAGCCATTGACGGCACCGGCCGCACGCGGCAGCGTCTGAAACCCGAGGCACTCACCAAGGGCAGGAGGATGATCCCCGTGTATCTGGCGCAGGTCATTGGCAAGGTCGTCTCAACGGATAAAATGGACTCCTATGCGCAAAAAAAACTGCTGCTCGTCCAGAAACTCGACCTTCGGCGCAACCCAAGCGGCCTCAGCACCATTGCCATTGATTATGTAGGGGCTGGAGAGGGCGACATCGTCCTCGTTGGCGCGGCTCCCGGTCTCGCCTCCACCGTGTTCAAGGTGCCGCGCGCACCCATGCGCGAACTTGTCATGGGAATCGTTGACCGCGTCTCCACCTCCACGGGCACGGATTTTGGCAACAGCGTCCGGACCGACGCCGGGGCTCAACCAAGCGACTGACCGCCCAACCGGGCCGGATGCGAGGCAGGCAGCCGCCGCAGAGCCAGCCCCACCCAGCCCGCGCTGTCGTCACAGGGCACGACTGTCTCGCCCAGACCGTCCAGAATGGCTGCCACATGCCCCGGCGAGCGGCCGTCTGCATCCACCGCTGCCACAAGGTGCCCAACGGCCGTTTCCGGGCTGAGCATGGCCAACGCTCGCAAAAGCGCCCGGGTTTCACGACTGGTCGCCGCCGCCACCCCCTCGGCGTCCTCCGCCACATCCAAAATCGGCGGGCAGCACGGCCGGGCAGGCGGGGTGCGGGCAAGAAAACGACGCAACAAACGGGCAATCACGCCATCCCGGCCGGCGCAGGCAGCCAATCGGCGCGAAACCTCTTGCTGGAGCATCGGCACGGCCGCCTGCGCGCCCAGACGAGCCAGTGTCAACGCGACCAAGCCGCGTTGCACATCCGTCCAAGGACTGGGATCTGCGACTTCCTCCGAGGGCGGAAAAAAGTTGCGCGAATACAGATGTGACAACAAGACATAGCGGGCCTGGATCAGGTGCAGATCCTGCGCCAAGTTCAAAGCAACCGGCGTAGCATCCTCGGGACGCGCCAGCAGCACCAGCAACGCACGGATGAACTCCGACCTCTCGGCTTCGTCGAGCGATTCGACGAAGCGATGCACCTCGACGACCCCCTTCAAGTAGTCGCAGGGGGCAAACCCATGCAGCATCCCGCGCAGGCGTTCAAGCAGTTCGGCGCGTTCCATCTTGCTGCGCCACTACAGGGCAAACGCAAAGTTGCGTCAATCGGATCGTGGCATCTTCCCATGGACCGGCACCGGAACATTTGACGGGAATTTCTGAAAAAAGGCCTTGATACCCCGCGGCTGATGCACCAAACTGTAAAAAAATGAAGCAAGATAGCAGATAAGCGCGATTTTGTTGTTGACTTGCACCGGCTTCATTCAAAAACGAGCGCCTCGTCAGCAATTCATGGAATCCAACCGCGAAACTTACGAAGACGATCGGTCGCGCAAAAAGGTGCGCAAGGCCCTGATCCGCTTCTTTGTCTGGAAGCATGGCCCCGTCTCGCGGGGACGACTGTCGGAAGGCTTGCGACTGAATCTGCCCACGGTCTCCACCTGCGCCGCCGAATTGCTGGCCAGCAACGACTTGGTCGAGGAAGGCTACGCCGACTCCACGGGTGGCCGTAAACCCCAATTGCTCGACATCAATGCCGAGCGAGGCACGGTCATTGGTCTGACCTTCTCATCGAGGGGCATTTCGTCAGCCTACGCGAACCTCAAGGGACGGATTAGCAACCTGCGGATCTATTCGTTTTCGCCCAGCGGCGGGCGCGAGGCGGCTCTCAAGACACTCCGGCAGGCGGTGGCCGATCAATTCGAGCACATCGCCGGCGTATCAGGACTCTCCCCCGTCGTGCAAATTGGCGTGGGCATGTCGGGCATCCTCGACCCCGTTCGCGGCATCTCGCGCATGTTTCCCCGCTTTGAAGACTGGCGGGATGTGCCGCTGGCCAGCATTCTCGAGAGCGAATTTCGCGTCCCCGTCGTCATGGATAACCATGTGGCTGCCATCGCGCTGGCAGAAAGCATATTCGGCAAATATCGGGGTTTCCGCAATGCGCTTTATGCTCAGTTGGGGCCGGGGCTCGGCGTGGGCATCATCATTGACGGACGCATTTACCGCGGTTCGCGAACGCAAGTCGGCGAATTCGGCCACACCCAGATTATTGAAAACGGCCCCATCTGTTACTGCGGCAACTACGGTTGCCTCGAGAGCGTGGCCAGCGACTATGCGCTCGTCCAGCAAGTGGAGTCGGCCCTGCGCGAGGGCGTCCAAACCCGTATCCCCGAATTCACGCCCGAGCCCGGCAAGATCACCCCAGGGTCCATCTTCCGAGCGGCGGCGGCTGGCGACCGGTTCGCTCTGAACCTGATCGAGCGCGTCGGACGCTTGCTGGGGACAGGCATCGCCAACCTCGTCAACCTCTTCGGCCCGGAATTGGTGATTCTCGGCGGAACCATGAGCGAGGCCGGCGACCTCATGCTCAACCCGATTTGCCGGACCTTGGAGAACAATGTCCTCGACCGTATGGAGAAAGGGGTGGAGTTGCGCACCAGCAGTTTTGGCAGCGAGGAGGCCATGAAAGGGGCCGTGACCTTGGCGCTGCACGAATACCTCTCACGCGGCCTGTCGGAGCGGGATCTGGTCATTGAAGGTCTTTAGGGCATAAAACGCAGGCCGGGCCTGAACCGGCCGGCGTGTTGTGCCCAGAAAAAATACATCACAACAAGCAGGAGAGAAAGAATGGAAGTCATCATTGCGAAGGACCGTACGGAACTCGCAGAAATCGCCGCCGGTATCATCCGGGCGCAGATTCTCGCCAAGCCCAACTGCGTGCTGGGTCTGGCCACCGGCAGCACCCCCGAGGAAACTTACGCCCGCCTCGTCCGTTATCACAAGGAGGAAGGCCTGAGTTTCGCCAAGGTCACAACCTTCAACCTCGACGAGTACATTGGCCTCCCGCCGTCACACGAACAAAGTTACTATTACTTCATGCACGACCGGCTTTTCAACCATGTCGACATCAACGAGGAAAATGTCCATGTGCCCATGGGTATGGCGCCGGATCCGGACGCGTTCTGCAAATGGTACGAAGAGCAGATCGAGAAGGCCGGCGGCATTGACCTGCAGTTGCTGGGCATCGGCGGCGACGGCCATATCGCCTTCAACGAGCCGGGCTCCTCGCTCGCCAGCCGCACCCGCGTCAAGACCCTCACCGAGCAGACCATCAAGGACAACGCCGAGTTGTTCTTCGGCAAGGGCAAGGAGGACGAGGTTCCCAAGTTTGCCATCACCATGGGCGTCGGCACGATTCTCGAGGCCCGTCGCCTGCTGCTGATCGCCTTCGGCAAGCGCAAGGCCAAGATCGTCAAGCAATTGATCGAAGGACCGGTGACGAGCATGGTGACCGCCAGCGCCCTGCAGTTGCACCCCGACGCCATCGTAGTCATTGACGAGGAGGCCGCGGCCGAACTCGAACTCAAGGACTACTACAAGTGGGTTTACAAGCAGAAGAACGCCGAGTACCAGAAGACCCTCGACCGGCTCGCCGGCCGCTAATCGAACATTCCGGCCCCAAGCGGAGGGTGCTCGCCCGAGCACCCTCCGCCGGCCCTCGCGGCCCCATCGCCGGAATCAACCCGACAGACCAATCTTAGACGAAGGAAGTCTCTAATCATGGGAAAGCACCTGCCTGAACTCGACGAGGTACTGAAGAGCAGCGAACTGGTGGCAGCCGTGTCGCGCGTCAAAAGCGCTCAGCCGGCCGGCAAACCGGTGAGCGATGAACTGCGCAAAAAACTCGAGGAGCACCGCGTGTGGGCGGCCGACTGGAGCAAGATCCGGGTGGCCGAAAAGTTCAACCCCAACCACGCCTTCGATGTGAAACTGTTTGGCGAATGCTACCTCGGCGCCTTCGAACCGGGCGAAATCGAGGTGGAGAAAGGCCTCAAACTCACCACCGGCGTTTATAATTCATGCCTCGTCAATGCCGTCGTCGAGGACAACGCCCTTGTGTACAATGTCGGACTGCTCTCGAACTATGTCGTCGGAAAGGGCGCCGTCGTGGCCAACTGCAAAAGCGTCACGGCCGTCGCCGGCACCGCCTTCGGAAACGGCATCGAACTGCCCATCGCCATCGAGACCGGCGGGCGCGAGGTGCTCTCCTACGCCGACATCACGATCCCCGTGGCCGAAAAAGTGGCCAAAAGCCGCGACAACAAGGACCTGCTCGCCGAGTACGAGGCGTTCGTCAAACAGTATGTCGAAGCCGTCACCAGCCCGAAGGGCATCATCGAAGAGGGCGCCCGGGTCGTCAATACGGGCAAAGTGTTCAACGCCTACATCGGGCCATACGCCGTCGTGGACAATGCCAACAAGGTGGCCGAGGCGACGCTCCTCTCGAACAAGGACGAGAAAACCGAGGTTCTCGACGGCGCATGGGTTTCCAAAAGCATCCTGCAGTGGGGATGCGAGGCGGCCTCCATGGCGATCGTGCAGGAGAGCGTCTGCACGGAGCACAGCCATGTGGAGCGCCACGGCAAAGTGACCCAGTCAATCCTTGGCCCCAACACCGGCGTGGCCGAGGGCGAGGTGACCGCCAGCCTGTGCGGGCCGTTCGTCGGCTTCCACCACCAGTCGCTGCTCATCGCGGCCCTGTGGCCGGAGGGCAAAGGCAATGTCGGCTACGGCGCCAATGTCGGCTCCAACCACACGGGCAAGGCTCCCGATCAGGAGATTTGGCCGGGCGAGGGCACCTTCTTCGGCTTGGGATGCAACATCAAATTCCCGAGCGACTTCACCGGCGCTCCCTATTCGATCATCGCGACGGGCGTGACGGCGCTGCCGCAGAAGGTGAGTTTCCCGTTCTCGCTCATCATCACGCCCGACGCGCCGTATCCGGGCATCTCGCCGGCGTACAACGAAATCGCTCCGGCCTGGGTGCTCAGCGACAATATCTTTTCCGTCAAGCGCAACGAGGGCAAGTACACCAAGCGCAACAAGGCCCGCCGGACCAAGTTCGTGTTCGAGGTCTTCCGGCCCGACATCGTGGACATGATGATCTCAGCACGCGAACGGCTCGCCGGAGTCAAGGAAACGAAAGCCATTTACACCGACAAGGATGTCAAAGGCCTTGGCAAAAACTACATGAAGGAAGACGCCCGCAAACGCGCCATCGAAGCCTATACCTTCTACATTCAATACTACGCTCTCAACGGCCTGAAGCGGGTGGTGGAAAAAGCCCTTGCGGAAAATCCCAAGACCGATGTAAACGCCCTTTTGTTGCAGGCCAGTAACGATCCGCGCTGGGAACACGAGCGGAGCGTGTTGGCAAAGGAATTGCCCGGGAAGGGTGTGGCGGAACTTCTGAGTATGCTCATCGAGCAACAGGAGAAAATCGCCCGCGATGTGCAGTCGTCGAAAGAAAAAGACGACCATCGCGGCGTCCGCATCATTCCCGACTATGCCCACGCCCATGCGCCCGCGGCCAACGACGGTTTCGTCAAGGAAACTTGGAAAGTTACGCAGGAACTGAAGGCCAACTGCGAGAAGTTGATCGCTCAGATCAAAGCGTAACTCGTACTGGCCGCCAACATGGTCAGGGGTTAGGAGTGGCAGGTTGAAGGCGGCAGCCGGGCACGGCGGAGGGCAACACAAGGGGCCTCCGTCGCTGCCCGGTCGCCCGAGTCCTGCCGACAAGTCGCTGACGAAAGGGTGCAGGAGACAGTGGAAATCAACATACGCAACAAATGCAAATCTAACATCATCACGACCCATCGCCTCAAAAAGATCACCAACAATGTGATCAAACTCGTGCTGGAAGACCGCGGACGCGAGTCGGCGGAAGTGTCCGTGGTTTTTGTGGACGACGCCGAGATGCGCAACCTCAACCGGACCTATCGCGGGGCCAACAAAAGCACGGATGTGCTGGCTTTCCCGATGAACAAGGGCAAACTGGCCTCCATCGGGCCAGACCTTCTCGGCGACATCGTGATCAGCGTGCCGACGGCACGCAAGCAGGCAGAGGCCAACGAACATTCCATCGAGCGCGAATTGTCCATCCTGCTCATCCACGGCCTGCTCCATCTGCTCGGCTATGACCACATGACCGATCGCGAGGAGATGGCCATGAAGGAACTCGAAACCGAGTGCCTGATGCTGGTGGAAGAGGAACTGAGCATCGTCTGACGCCGGCACCCTGAGCCTGCCGTCCGGCTCCAAGCGTGGCGGGAACCCTGCGCGGGTTCCCGCTCTGTTTTTGCCGGGTACGCGATGGCTGTGCGGCCCGATTCTTGCTCCCCCTGAACCTGTTTTGTGCTGTCTCAAACCCGGCCATGGCCGGGCAGCCAACCTATTCGCAAAAGGAGATTCACCGGATGTTCCGATTCACCGCAGTTGCCCTGACGCTTGCCGCACTCGCTGCGTCGACGGCCTTTGCCGCCGAGACGACCGCTACCGTGTCTGCCACGGCGCCCGACGCCGCCGCCACAACCGCCGCGGCCGAAGCACCCAAGACGAAGACCCTTCCCTCGGGCACCAAGATCGAGGATCTTGTGGTCGGGA
The DNA here is from genome assembly GCA_026418615.1 of Candidatus Sumerlaeaceae bacterium. Lineage (GTDB taxonomy): Bacteria > Sumerlaeota > Sumerlaeia > Sumerlaeales > Sumerlaeaceae > JAOAAY01. Next base: position 9,546 of record JAOAAY010000038.1, read on the forward strand.
CAGGCCCGGAAGCCGTCGCGGGCTCGACTGTCAAAGTTCACTACCGCGGCACCCTGACAGACGGCAAAGAATTTGACAGTTCCTTGAAGCCGGGGCGCGAACCCTTTGAAGTGCGCAATCTCGGCAATGCGCCGGTCATCAAGGGCTGGAACGAGGGCATCGTCGGGATGAAAGTCGGCGGCAAGCGCCGTCTGACGATCCCCCCGGCAGCGGGTTACGGCGAGCGCGGCTTCCCTCCTGTGATTCCTCCGGGCGCCACACTCGTGTTTGAGGTCGAGTTGCTCGAAGTCCGCTGACCGGAGCACCGGGTTTTGAGGGCCGCGGGCGGTCCGGCTGCGATGTCACACGCCGGCCGTCCGCGGCTCGTTTTTTCCTCTCCGCAGGTGTCTGCGCCACACTGGCCGCGACGGAGCGGGCGCTCTTCAGGGCCAGAGAAGCGTCCCGGTGCCCACCTTTTCCCCGGCCTCTGGCCGACGACCGGGGAAGTTTCCGAGTCCCCCCCGAGGCTTTTCGGCCTGCCGTTATGACTTTGACAGCGGTGATGCGAGGATTTCGACCCCCGTCACATTGAGCGTCGGCGAACCGAGCGACACATCCACGCGGCCCGTGAGCAGATACGGCCCGCGGGTGAGCGTGCGGGGGGCAAAGCGCTCATACATGCGCGGGAACAAGGTGGCCTCGAAAGTGCCGCTGCGATCCTCAAGGGTCAGCATTTTCATGGGCTGACGGCGGGTCTTGGTAGCCAGTAATTTTGCGGCAATCAGCCATCCGGCCATGCGCACGCGGCGGCCCGCGTGATCGCGGATGGCCGCGGCGCTCACAACATCGGGGGGAACCTCCACCAGATCAAGGGGGTGGGCACTGAGCATGAAGCCCAAGGTTTCGGCCTCGTGGCGGCACAGTTCGCGCAGCGACCACGCCGCCGCCACGCCGGCGCCGCCCTCCGGCAAAAGGATTTCCGGCCCCGCCAGACCGAGTCCGCCATCCGCCCCGGCGCGGCAGAGCAACTCCGCTTCGAGCATCAGGGCGGGCCGCTGGCGGGCGGCATCGGCCGGCGCGCCGGCGGCGCGCAGCGCGTCCAAGGCCCCGGCCTTCGCAAGCGCCCGGCACTCCCCCAGGCTCGCACCCGTCCGGCAAATCAAGTCCGCCAGCGAGCGGTATGGTCCGGCGCGCCGGCGCTGAGCGAGGATGGCCTCCAGCGTTGTGCCGGACAAACCCTTGATAGCCTCCAGCCCCACCCGCACCCAGCCCGCCAGGCCGCTCCCGCTTGCGCTGCAACCGGTGTAATGTTTTTCTCCGGAATTTATGCACGGCGGCAGCACACTCAACCCCCGGCGACGCGCTTCGCCAAGATAGGCGTCCGGACCGTAAAACCCCCCGCCATTCGTCAGCACCGCCGCAAAGAACTCCGCCGGATGGTGGGCTTTCAGATACGCCACCTGAAAACTCAGCACGGCAAAAGCCGCCGAGTGTCCCTTGCAAAATGAATATCCGGCAAAACTGGACATCTGCCGCCAGATCTCGGCTATGTCATCCTCGGCCAGCCCGCGGGCGCGGGCGCCCGCCAGAAACTTGTCGCGGATGGCCGCCATGGCGTCGCGCGACCTCATCTTGCCGCTCATGGCGCGGCGCAGCAGGTCAGCCTCGCTCAGCGCCATGCCCGCCACTTCGTGAGCCACCCGCAGCACATCCTCCTGATAAACCATCACGCCGTAGGTTTCCGGCAGAATCCGCAGCATGAGAGGATGCGCGGGCGCACAGGCATCGCTTGCGCGGGCCGGCTGTCGGCGGGCAGGCGGCGCGACGCGCTGCGACTGGTGGCGCACGATGTACTGCTGCATCATTCCGCTCTCCGCCACTCCGGGGCGGATGATGCTGCTCGCGGCCACGACCTCCTCAAAATTGCGGCACCGCAGCCGCTCGAATAGCGCCCGCATCCCCGGCGACTCGATGTAAAAACATCCCATGGTGTCGCCCGCGTGGATGAGGGCGCGGGTGGCCGGATCCGCAGCAATCGCGTCCAAATCGCGGATGCGCTCGCGCAAGGGTCGCGGGTCGCAAGACGCAGCAACGGCCCCCCGTGGCGACGCTTCGGGCGCGGCCACAATGCCCATGACACCCGCAAGGGCCACACTCGTGCCGCGGCGCGTGCCGGGAGATTTCATGCGCACAGCCTCGCGCTGGAAGACGGCCGCATCGCCTCCTGCGGCGCAGGCGGATGACGGGGCAGCCGCCGCCCCCTCGCTGTCGGCTCCCGCACCGCCGCCGCGGCCGTTGGCCTCGCACAGCGCCACCGCGTCGCCCAGCACAGCCAGCGAGCGGTTGCCCAGCAGGTCAATCTTGACCAGCCCCAGATCCTCCACGCCGTACATGTCCATCTGCGTGATCACAAAACCCTTGGCACTGCGGGTCAGCGGAACATAATCGGCCACCGGACGGGGACTGATGACAATGCCGCCGCAATGGATGGAAAAATGGTGGGGAAACCCGGCAATGCGTCCGGCATGGGCAAGGACGGTGCGCCACGGCTCATCCCGGGCGAGGCTGAGACTCTCTCGCACCGCGTCCACCCCGCTCCCCATGCGGCCGACGCTCTCATCCTGTTCCCCGTCGTCGGGCCGGTCGGCCGTGCCGTCCCATGCGCGCCGGCCCGTGTCCTCCTCGCAGTAACCAATTTCATGGAGTCTGTTGAAGGCGTCCACCTCGCGCGGCCCCAGTCCCATGGCGCGCGCCGTCTCGCGGATGGCTTGGCGCGTGCGCAGCGTCGCAATCGTCGCAATCAGCGCCACATGCCCCTCGCCAAAAAACTCGAAGCACCACCGGAGAATGTCGTCGCGCTGGTTCCAGGCAAAATCCACATCAATGTCCGGCGGCGCGGAACGCTCCGGGTTCAGAAAGCGTTCAAAATATAAATGGTGACGCAGCGGGCACACATCGGTGATCCCCAGCGCGTAACTGACAAGGGAATTGGCCGCGCTGCCGCGCCCGAGCGTCGGGAAACCGCGCGCATGAGCCTCAGCCACGATCCGATGCACCAGCAGGAAATAATCGGCAAACTGCAGCCGGGTGATGACGCCCAGTTCGTAATCGAGCCGGCGAACCGCGGCCTCGGGCGGCGGCCAGCCGTAGCGGCGCCCCAGCCCCTCCTGCGCAAGCCGCCGCAGCGTCGCTGCCGCGTCGGCATCCCCCGGCGCAGGATCCATGCGCGGAAACTTCCACTCGCCCAGCGGCAGGCGACAGTCGCACAGCGCTGCAATCCGCACAGTGTTGGCGACCCAGTCGGCAGGATCGGGGGAGAAGCCAAACCGTGGAGCAAAGGCGCGGGCGCCGTCGGACTGTAATAGGCCGTTGCGCAGGCGCAAAAAGGCACACACCGCCTGCTCCGACTGGAAATGCCGGGCCGGATCGAGTCGGTCCTCCTCACGCAGGTGATAGATCGTCGTCAGCCGGCGCATGGCCTGCAGAAGGTCGTGGAGCGGCGCATCGCCGGGCACGGCGACGCACACATCCGCCGCAATCACAAGCGGCAGACCAAGGCGCGCAGCACACTCGTAGACGGCGCGGTTGCGTCGCCGCGCGTGGCGCGAGGGCATGAGCGCTCCGAAAACATGCAGCCCAGCCGGGACGCCCGCAGCGGGATTGCATGCAAGCGCCTCGAGCACCGGCGGACAGTCGCTCAGCACCACCACATCCGGCGGCAACCGCCGACACTCCGCCAGCAGATCAAAACGGTCGTCGAGCATGCGGCGCGTCACCAAATGCGAGATGGCCGAATAGCCGGCAAAATTCCGCGCCAGCAGCACCGCCCGCTGATCCGTCCGGCCGGGCCGCAGAGCAAGGGATGTGGAGACCGAGTCCGCCGGCTCAGCGCCATGACCGGACCCGACGGAGCGCGTGGCCGTCGCGTCGGCAAGCGCCTCCTCGGGCTGGCGCACCTCAGCCCCCAGCAGCGGCTTGATCCCCTCGGCGGTCGCCGCTTTGTAAAACTCCACCACACCCGACAACGCATTGGTATCCGTCAGCGCCACAGCCGCCGCCCCTTGCCCGGCAGCCAGCCTCACAATCTCGCAAGGCGCAAGCGTCGAGTCAAAGAAACTGTAATAACTATGGACATGCAGGTGGACAAATCCCGATGCACTCACTGGCGTTTCCATGGCGGGCTCCCGACACCATTTCCTACCCGCAATACAGAACAAATGTTCTATAAAAAAACAGACCGGACGCCCTCCTCGTGAATCGGGAACCACACCCCCAACCGGGAACCGCACCCTTGCAGCCCGCGCCGACCGGTCGTCCGGGAAGTGAATCCATTCCGTCCCTGCGGTGCCGTCGCAGCCCGCCGCCCCGTCGTCAGGCTCAACGCGCCCTCACCCAACGCCGAGCGCACCGGGCAAGACCACCGCCCTTTCCGCCCCGTAGGCGCTCCTTACTGGTTCCCAGCCCCTGAAGCCGGGATCTCCTCCGGCCGGTGGTAGGGCTTCAGCGTAATCCCCCATCGGGGAACCGCAGCGCAGTAAGCCTCATACTCCGCCCCGAACAGCCGCCGCAAGGTAGGCTCCTCGTAATAAACAACAAACACATGGAATGCCGCCAGCATGCAGAGGGCGTAGAACAGCACTTCGTTGCTCATGAAAATCCAGGAAATCGCAAACAAGGCTATCATCAGACCGACATACATGGGGTTGCGGTTGTAGCGGTACAGCCCGCTCACCACGAGGTGTTTGGGCGGATCCACGGGGGCCGGCGTGCCGCGCCCGCGCTCGGCAAACTCCCACACGCACCGCAGATACAGGCCTGCCCCCAGAAAGAACAGGGCGTACGCCGGAAGCCGCCACGGCGACAACGGAAGCCCGTGCCACTCTCCCTGTCCCTTGATAATCAAGTAAGGGATCAGCAAAATGAAAGTGGTAGGCACAAAAATCGTGAACAAGACAACCTTGAGTAGCAGCCTTCGGTTCATGCTCGCAGGGGATTGAGAATCCTTGATCGTGATGGCAAGACTGGATCAGCAGGCTTGACGGTCGCGAGTCAGCCGGGCCACGGCAAGAGGATTTGCGCGGCACGCGGCAATGCTGCGGCCCGACGGCAGTATTCTGGCCCGACGGCGTCCCCATCTTTTCCGCGGAGGCACGGCATGGACATTGCGGTTATCACGGGGGCTTCCATGGGGCTTGGCGAGGAGTTTGCGCGGCAACTGGCAGCCCGGGGAGAAAATCTTTTGCTTACGGCCCGCAGCGCCGACCGCCTCGCCGCGCTGGCCGCAGAACTGGCCCCGCGCCACGGCGTGCAGGTACTGACCCTGCCCCTCGATTTGGCCCAGCCCGGCGCTCCGGGCGAGGTGGCCCGATTCCTCGAGCACAACGGGCTGCGCCCCAAATGGCTTATCAACAACGCCGGCTTCGGCGAGGCCGGCGACTTCATGAGCCTCGACCCGCAACGCCTGCACGAGTGCGTCATGCTCAATGCCGTCGCGCTCACCGATCTCACCCGACGGCTCTTACCCGCGATGTGCGGCATAGCCAGCGGCGCACGCGTCATCAATGTGGCGAGCACGGCCGCCTTCCAGCCGCTGGCCTTCTTCGCGGTCTATGCTGCCACAAAAGCCTATGTCCTCCACCTGAGCGAGGCCCTCCACGAAGAACTGCGCCCCGCGGGCGTGCGCGTCACTTGCCTGTGCCCCGGCCCCACGCGCACACAATTCGCCCACAACAACGGCCTCGATCCCCGCTTCTTCGAGCACGGCCAGACAGCCTCGGAGGTTGTCCGGCAAGGCCTCGCCGCCTCGGACCGCGGCCAAGCCCTCTGCATCACCCAGACCCGCTTGCGCATCGCCCTGTCGCGCCTCGCCCCGCGCTCTGTCGTTCGAAAAGTTGCTGCCGCCGTAGCGCGTTCACTCATCCAGAACCGCAGGTGAAGGGGCAGATCAGCCCCCGCCCCGCCAGATTGCGATCTCCCCGGCCCCGGCGTCTAACACCCGTACGCCTGCATGTCATGCCCCCTCCAGACGCGCTTGGGGCATCTTACCGTTAGACGCTGTGCGATATGAGGTTCAATCCGTTTCTTAAGGTGACTTTTCACTTGAAATTCGCGTGAAAAACGGGACCGTTTTGATCCATAAAAGGATCCTGATCTGTCTCCACTGGCCAACGGGTTTCTCGGTACGCCCAAGCGAGAGGGGACGCATCAACGCTGGTGGAGGAAATCCCGTGTTTTCCGTTTCAAACCCTCATCGTCCTTGGGGCGTGTCGGCCCTGACCGCATGTTTTGTCAGCCTGTGCCTGTTTCTGAATGCTACTGCTGGAGCCGTGACAATCACTGTCAACACAACGGATGACACCTTGGCCAACGATGGTTTTGTGTCGCTGCGCGAGGCAATCCAGGCTGCCAATACGGATGCACCGGCTTTTGATGCACCTGCCGGGTCGGGATACGATGTCATCGTCATCTCGCCCGCCTTGGTAAGCGGCGGTCCGGCCACGACGGTGCTGACTCTCGGGCAGTTGACCATTAACACCGAGATGAGCATTATAGGGCCCAACGAGACCGCCTTTAACAACCCCTATGCCATCAGCGCCATTTCTGCTGGCCGGGTTTTCTCTGTTAATGAAACTTCGGCTACCATCTCCGGAATTACCGTTCGGGACGGGCACATCTCTACATTCAATATTTTAGGAGGTGGGATTTACCAGTTTCAAGGCAGACTGACACTCGCTGACTGCGTTATAACCTCGTGCGCAACACCGAATGGCTACGGCGGCGGTCTTGGAAATGTCGGCGGGACACAATTACTGATCCGCAGTGCAGTGACTAATAACTTTGCGAGGAATGGCGGAGGCCTTTATGCGAACTCTGGAGCGATTACCCGAATGGAAAACTCGTGGTTCTCAGATTGTGAAGCAACCGAGGGAGGCGGAGCCGTTCGACTGAGTGGCGGCTCAACGCTTCAGGCATCGGACTCCATTTTCTACTATTGCTACGCCGAGTGGTATGGAGGCGCTCTGGATAATTTTTCCGGCGGAGAAACAACTCTGACACGGTGCGTTTTAAATGTTAATTACAGCGGTCTTGTCGCTGGGGCATTCTACTCTAACGCCCCTCTGGTACTCGATGCTTGCACTTTTTCCGCCAATACTTCGGTGCTCCGTGGAGGTGCTATTTCCCATGAGTTAGCCCCAGCACTGATAAAAGACTGCGTTTTTCTGTTCAACTCGAGTTTCAATGACTGGGGTGGCGCCATCTATTCTGTGTCAAGTCCAGTGAAGATAGTCAACAGTACCTTTTGTAACAATTCTTCGATACTCAACGGGGGGGCGATACATCACGCGGGCTCTGACCGTCTGCTGCTCGAAAACTGCACCATAACGAGTAACACGGTGGACTCTGGCAATGCAGATGTCGGTGATGGCGGCGGCGTACACTCGGAAACCGGCAATGTATTTATTGCCAACACCATCATCGCCGGCAACGCGGATGGCTCCGGTCAAAGGCCCGACATCAGCGGAGTTGTCCAGTCATTGGGATACAACCTGATTGGCAACATCAAACAGCAGACTTTCGCCTCGAACACAACAGGTGACCGTTACGGCGACCCCCTCAACACGACTACCCCGAATAGCGGCGCGCTGGAAAGTCCATCTCCCATCGATCCGCTACTGGCCGAAGTCGGCAATTACGGAGGATGGACATGGAGTTGCGAGCCCCTCCCCGCCAGCCCAGCAATTGATAATGGCAATCCGTTGACCACCGTAACAACCGATCAACGCGGAGCCCCTCGCCCGTTCCCCGCCAACTATGACATCGGCGCCGTCGAGGTCGGAGGCGCCGTTGTCAATCAGTGCCAGACCTTCTCGTTCGATGTCCTCACTCCGCCGGGGTCTCCGACCGGCTGGAGTTCGTTCGGGTTCAATTCCGCCCTCGGCTTTGCAGATTTCTCCACCACCGAACTCGCCGCACGGCTTTATGTCGCGCCGTCGCCGAATCGGTTCCGGATTGCGGGGATCATTTCGAATTTCAGCGAATGGCTACTCGCGGTGCCGTCCAATCAGGTTGTCCGCGGCACCTACCGTGTGTATGCCGCCGGTCAGCCCAATCCGACCGACTACAATCAAATCCCCAACTTGCGTTTGCGCCTGTCGAACCGGTTTGCTGTCAACGCGATGCTCGAGGTGTTCCACCACGACACCAACGAAGGCGACGCCGCCCAGCGCGCCCGGCTGGCCGAATTGCGACCCTCCCAAATTGCGGCAAGGCCGTCTGTTTACCGCGTGGATTACGACCCTATTGATGTGCCATATCTGGCAGCCAATTCCGCCACGGAAGGAGTCTTGCGCGGCGCCGAAGCCTACGCCATTCACCCGACGGATACCGGTTACATCGCCCTGACCGAGGCCTGTACGGCGGTGTACCCGTCCTCGCTGATTGCCCCTGAGTACAATCTTATGATGAATTACTCCACTAGTCTCGTGGATGCCGGCGAACTTCGCGCTTTCTTCCCAGCGTCCGAGTTGAGCCTGCTCAGTCTCGCCCCCGGCGCGACTGAAGGCGAATTTGCCACCGTGGACCCCCTCGCCCCGTTGCCGACCTACGCCGAGAGCCGGTCTGGTATCACTTTGGCCTCGGCCGCAGTCCCCACAAACCGCATCGGCGTGGCTTCGCGCGAAATCAACATAGACGGATCCGCCACGGTGTCGTATGCAACCCGCCCCCGCGTCGAACCCCGCAAGGTGTATTCGATCCGATGGCACCTGACCAGCACGCAGCAGGTCAACCGTCAGGCGCAAATCCGTTTGCGGGCCCGCACCATCAAGTTCGGCTGGAGTCAAAAACTCGAGATCGGCGGCGCTTGGGGCACAGGCGGCGGCGGACTCTATCCGCTCAACGCCAACAATTCGATCGCCCAGCAGACGCTGCCCGGCGTGGGCTGCTTGAATCCCGACAAGAGAAAACCCGGCGAGCCGGGCGGATGGTACACCCTCATCATGCACTCGCCCATGAACGCCGACATTCGCGGCGAGCCGCCGGGCACGCCGGTTTCCGCTGTCATGCCCAACATTTCCGCACAGCCGGGGAATTTTATCAACGCCCCCAGCCGGCGCGATATCTTCACGGGCATTGATCTTGTTGACACCCTCTCCGGCGGCGCCGGCCGATTCCTTGAAGCCGGCCAGGTCACAGCCGATGCCATCGAAATCCGCGAACATGTGTTGCTGACTGAGTACGACTAAACCAGACTCCCGTGCAGCCATGTGCCGCCGTTGAGATGAGCATCATCATCCCGCTTGACACCGCCACCCGCCGGATTATACTAGACCATTCTGGTACCAGACCAGCGCTAACCATTGGGGCGGGAGATAGGCATCATGCGGGGCGTCAGGGCGAGCCGGTCATGGCTCTTCGTCATAGGGATTTTTCCGGTACGAGTTTGGGCAGCGACTCTAACGGTGACGACGCCAGCCGATTCGGTCGTCGTGGACGGCCAAATCTCGCTGCGCGAGGCCGTGACGGCGGCCAGCACAAATCTCCCGTCGGGTGACGCACCGGCGGGATCGCCGGGCTACGATGTCATTCGTTTTGCCCCGTCGCTGACAGCAGGCGGGCCCGTGACCATCACACTGGTTGGCCCAGGATTGGTCGTATCGGATGAGACCGAGATTATCGGTCCGGGGCGCAGTCGCCTTGCGATTAGCGGCAACAACACCGTGCGGCCATTCCAAGTGACATCATTCACCTCGGCCTCACTGGGTGGCCTGACGATTCGTGACGGCATGACCCCTCCCCTGCATAGCGGGGGCGGCATCCTTGGCGAAAGCGATTCGCTGCTGACACTTCGCGACTGTCGCCTGACGAGCAACACGGCCCGGCGGGGCGGGGGCGGCATTTCTGCGCAAACCCGCGCCGTCTTGACGCTGACAGACTGCCAGGTGGACGGAAACCTCGGCGAGGAAAGCGGGGGCGGCGTCGAGTTTTTCGGCTCCGCCTCCGGATCCCTAATCCGCTGTGTCATCCAAAACAACCGCACGGGCACCCTCAGCAGCGCCATTGGTGGCGGCGTAACCTGGTTGGTTACACCCACAGGATTGATGACGGACTGCGTAGTGGCCGATAATCGAGTTCCCAACTCGGCAGGCGGCGGGATGTTCGCTCGCAATTCTCATGTGATGGTCGAGCGCACCACTTTCTCGGGCAACCGCGCGGGGCAACTCCCCGGTGGCCTCGGTGATGGCGGAGGGCTGTTTGCGGACAACACGACCACTATCTCCCTGATCAACTGCACGATTTCCGGCAATTCGGCCGATGACAGTGGCGGGGGTATTGCTTGGCAGGCCTTGGCCGGATCGCTGCTGAAACTCGAAAACTGCACCTTGGCCAACAACACTGCAGATTCAGATGCCAACGGCGCAGGCACCGGCGGAGGTATCCATCGCACCGGGGGCACGGTGCTCCTCACAAATACGATTGTCGCAGGCAATACCGACCGCACCACCCTGCGGCCAGACATCTCCGGCACGATCACCTCGCTCGGCTACAATCTGATCGGCTCCCTCGGAACACAGGCCTTTGGCAGCAATACAGCGGGCGACCGGTACGGTGATCCGGGCAATACCACGACCCCAAATTCCGGTGCCATCGAGAGCGCCACAACCATTAGCGCGGTCTTGGGGGCGCTGGCCCATAACGGAGGCTACGGGTTCACCCACCTGCCGGGTATGGGCAGTCCAGCATTGAACAATGCGAATCCCGCAACCACTGAGACAGTTGATCAGCGCGGGGTGTCGCGTCCGTCCGGCGCGGGTTACGACATCGGATCCGTAGAGGTGGGCGGGTGTGCCGCCAACCCTGTCGTGACAACAACAGCCGACAGCGGTGGCGGTTCGCTGCGCGACGCCATCGCCTTGGCTTGCCCGGGCGCCGTCATCACTTTTTTGCCCAGCCTGACAGAGTTTGGATCGACAACAATAACTTTGACTTCCGGCGAACTGTTGGTGAACAAAAGGCTGACGATCGAAGGGCCGGGACGCGATCTGATAAGTGTCAGCGGCAATGGCGCCAGTCGCGTCATGAGCGTGACCAGCGGCCCGGTCACGCTCAAGTCGCTGACCTTTCGAGACGGATTCCTCACGGGCGGCGCCGACGGGGCTGGCCTGTGGGTGGCAACCGGGACATCGGTTGTCATCGAAAAATGTGCAATCACCGACTGCGTAGCCACGGGGAGCCTAGGTGCGGTTGGTGGCGGTCTGTTTGTCGACGGCACGGGCACGGGGGTCACCCTGGTGGAGTGTTATGTGGGTCGCAACAAGGCCTCCGGTGTCGGGGGCGGAATGGCTTTTGCCTTCAACACGGCGGGGCTGATTAGCAGCACGACTTTACACGATAATCTGGCCGAACGGCCAGTTACATTCGGCGGCGGTGGCCTGTATGTCGAGGGTGCCACGGTGAGCATTCGCAACTCGACACTGTCGGGCAACAGGGCCTTTGAAAACGGCGGGGCCATCATGACCAACTCGGCCTCGACCTTGGTCTCCTTGGAGAATGCCACACTGACAGCCAACCGGTGCGACATTGATGGCATCAACGCCGGACAAGGCGGCGGAATCCATCGCGCTAACGGGACCGTGTTGATGGCCAACACCATCGTGGCCGGCAATGTGGACTTCGGCAATCAAGCCCCTGATATCTCCGGAGCGATCACCTCCCTCGGATACAATCTCGTGGGCCATGTCGGAGTCACCAACTTCAGCAGCAACCGCGCAGGCGATCGCTACGGCGATCCTTACAATACCACAACTCCCAACGCGGGAGCCATTGAAAGCGCCACCGCCATTGATCCGCGACTCGGACCACTCGCTTCCATCGGAGGCCCGGCACTGATCCATGTTCCCATGGCCGCCAGCCCGGCTGTGGACAATGCCGCTCCTGCAACGACCGCCACCATGGATCAGCGGCGGGTGAGTCGCCCGCAGGGCGTGAGGGCCGACATCGGATCGGTCGAATTCCGCCCTTCGATCCTTCAATGGTCGGTGGACTCCCGGTTCTACCCCAACGGCGGGACCTTCGACTTCGGCCCCTGTCTTGTGGGCCAACCGGTGCAGAAAACAGTGGTCGTGACCAATGTCGGCGACGAAGTCGTAACTCCGACCGGCCTGACCATCGGCGGGTTGCCGGAGTTTACGGTTCCGCAAAACTCTTGGTTTCCGGGGCTGTTGCAGCCGGATCAGTCCGTGCAGCAGGGCATGACTTTCACGCCGTCGAGCCGTGCCTCGTTCAGCGGACTCCTTCGATTTGCATACGAAAACTCGTCGTTTACCCTCAATCTTGCGGGGCGGGGGTGCCAGCCCGCCATGGTGGTAACAAACCTCAACGACGCGGGCGCGGGTTCGTTGCGGCAGGCGGTGCAGGAGGTGTGTTCGGAAGGCACGATCTCTTTTGCACCGTCGCTCACGGCGGGCGGCCCGACCACTCTGACCCTCACCAGCGGCGAAATTTCGATTCCGGCCAGTGTGACTATCGTCGGTCCGGGGCGCGACCGGCTCACAGTCAGTGGCGGCTCGCAGTCGCGCGTTTTCCGATACGACTCATCCACCAGCGTAACCATTCGCGATCTAACCCTGAGCCAAGGGGGCACTCCGGACCATGGCGGAGCCATTAGCGCTGGTGGACCGCTCACCCTGATCGGCTGTCATATCCACGATTCTTGGGCAGGCCTTGACGGTGGGGGTGTTCGAGCGTTGAAAAATGTGTCCATCGTAGACAGCAAGTTCTCGTCTTGCTTCGCCGGCGACAGGGGAGGCGGCTTGGCTGTTTTCGGCTCAGCGAACACAGTCGTTCTCGACAGGGTTGTGTTTGATACCAACGAGGCTTCGACCTATGTCTATTCCAGTGGCGGCGGGGCTAACATACGCAATGTCGCGTCGGTACAGATGTTTGACTGCCAGTTCAATTCGAACTATGCCCGAGGGCCGGCGGGTGGCCTGTCGCTCGCGGATGTGGGTAATGCTCTCGTAGACCGCACGCTGTTCTGGATGAACCAATCTTACGGAGGCGAAGGCGGCGGCGGGCTTTACAGCGAGGATTCATCGGTTTTGGTGCGAAACTGCACTTTCGCCTCGAACCGCTCACGCACCGATGGCGGCGGCCTTTTCTCGGGCGGGGCGACGGGTCGCGTCACGGTCGAGAATTGCACCTTATGGGATAACCAATGCAACGCCGATGGCGTTGGCTCCGATGACGGCGGTGGGGTGATGCAGAACGGGAGCAATCAACTCTGGCTGGCCAACACGATAGTGGCCGGCAACCAGGATCCGGATGGGAACCGTCCGGACATCGCAGGAATCGTCCGCTCCTCAGGATATAACCTCATCGGAACGGTGGGGACCCAGCCTTTCATTTTCAATACGACCGGCGACCGCTACGGCGACCCGTTTAACACAACGACGCCGAACCCCGGCGCTTTTGAGAGCGCTTCGGTCATCAATGCGCAAGTTGGCCCCTTGAACTATTACGGCGGGCCGACTCCGACACTCAATTTGTTGGCCAACAGCCTGGCGCTCAATCGGGGCGATCCCGCCACAACGGTCACGGTGGATCAGCGGGGCGTGGCTCGGCCTATTCAAAATGGTTTTGATATCGGCGCCGTAGAACGCGCGACCTATGTTAACCACCAGTGCCAGAATTTTACCACCAACCAATTGACAGCGCCCGGGTCGAGCACCGGTTGGAGTTCATCCGGCTTCAACTCGGCGCTCGCATTCGTGGACTATTCCCTCACTGAGACAGCCATCCGGCTTTATGTGGCCCCGTCGGCGGACCGCTTCCGCATTGCCGGAGTGCTGTCCAACTTCAGCGAGTGGCTCCCTTATACGAATATCGGACCCGGCAACATCGTGCGCGGGAAGTTCTACCTGTTTGCCGGGGGCCAGCCAAATCCCTCGGACCGCAACCAGATCCCCAACCTGCGCATGCGCCTGTCTTGCCGTTTTGCGGTCAATTCCATGCTGGAGGTCTTCCACCACGACCCAAACGAGGGCGACGCAGGGCAGATAAGGCGATACTCCGAAATGCGCCCGACCACATGGGAATTCAGCCCCTCGCTCTACCGGGTGGATTTTGATGTCATTGATGTCCCCTACCTACAGGCCAACGCCGCGGGAGAGGGCGTGCTGCGCGGCGTCGAGGCTTACGCCATCTACCCGAGTGATCAGGGTTACCTCGCGTTGACAGAAGCGTGCATCGGAACCTACCCGGCGCCCCTCGTCACCCCCCTCAGCCCGCTCAGCCGCCGCTACGAGACAGCGTCAGGGGGCGCGGGCAGCCTCGCCGCCTTCTACCCGGCCAGCGAAATCAACCTGTTCAATCTGATCCCCGGCACCACTGAGGGTGCATTCGGCACGGTAGAGACGGTCGGCTCGCTCCCGACCTACTCGGAGGGCGCTGGCGGGATCACATTGGCCTCGCTGGCCGTGCCCACAAACCGAATCGGCGTGGCCGCGCGCGAGATCAACATTGACGGCTCGGCCTCGGCTAATCTGCAGACCCGGCCCCGTGTCAGTGCCGACACCCAGTACTCCATCCGGTGGCACCTGACCAGCACCCAGCAAGTGAACCGGCAGGCGCAGATCAGGCTGCGTGCGCGAACTAACAAGTTCGGGTGGAGTCAAAAGTTTGAGATCGGCGGCGCATGGGGCACTGGCGGCGGGCTGTACCCGCTCAATGCCAACAACTCGATTGCGCAACAGTCGCTGCCGGGCGTGGGGTGCCAAAATCCTGACCAGCGCACGCCGGGCGAGCCGGGCGGGTGGTACCACATGATTATGCACACGCCCCTCAGCAGCGACATCCGCGCTGAGCACCCGCCGGGCACGCCCATCACCACGACCATGCCGCATCTCTCCTCACAGCCCGGACCGGGCGTCAACTCCGCCAGCAGGCGCGACCTGTTCCTCGGCCTGGATCTGGTGGACACGATCAGCGGCGGCAACGGCCGCTTCCTCGAAGCCGGGCATGTGACCTTGGACGCGACCGAGATCCGGTGGCAGGCTCTGGTAGACGACTGAGCGCGAGATCCCCCGGGGAATCCGGTCAGTCAGTGATGATCGCGGCCCTTGCGCCACCCCTGCGCAGACGGCGGGCCGCCCCCTTGCGCGCACTGCAGCCCAAACACAACGGGCCGGCGGCCTTGACGGCCCGCCGGCCCGGCTACATCCACATCCTTAAGGTTTGAGCGCCCGTCTCAAAGGGCGTCGAGACCTTCCTCGCCCGTGCGGATCCGGATGGCATTGGCGACATCCATGACAAAGACTTTGCCATCTCCGATGTTGCCCGTGCGGGCGTTCTCCACAACGACTTTCACAGCCTCATCGAGCAGGTTGTCCTCAATGACCACCTCAATCTGGATCTTGGGCAGAAAAAAGATGTTATATTCCAGCCCGCGGTAAATTTCCTTGTGGCCGCGCTGACGGCCGTAGCCCTTCACTTCGGTCACCGTCATGCCCTTGATGCCGATGGCGTTCAGGGCGTCCTTCACCTGTTCGAGTTTGTGCGGCTGGATGATGCACTTGAGCAGTTTCATGTTATCCTTTCACTCTCTCAACAACTGAATTCTGGCGGCTGGGACGGTCACGACGGTCAGGAGGTGTACGCACTCTCGCCGTGCTGCGTCAAATCGAGACCCATCTGTTCCTCCTCGGTGGTGACGCGCAAGCCCATTGTCAAGTCCAGTACTTTCAAGATCACGAACGAGACAATCACCGTGTAAATGACCGTCGCCACGACAGCCACAACCTGCAGGACGATCAGTTTCACGCCGCCGTGCAGCAGCCCCGGATTCGTAACAGCCGAGTTGAGGAACGGCGACGCAAAAACACCCGTCAGCAAAGCCCCGATGGTGCCGCCCACACCGTGGACACCGAAAGCATCCAAGGCGTCGTCAATGCCCCGCCGCGCGCGCCAAGTGCATGCGTAGGAACAGACAACACCCGCCACAAGGCCAATGGCAATGCCCGAAAGCGGGCCGACAAAGCCCGCTGCCGGCGTGACAGCCACAAGTCCTGCCACAGCACCCGATGCCGCGCCCAGAAGGGTCGGCTTGTCCTTGAATGTCCAGTCCACCAGCATCCAGGCGACGGCTCCCGCCGCAGCCGCGCAGTGCGTGCTGACAAACGCCACAATCGCGATCTGGCCGGAACCGAGCGCACTACCCGCGTTGAATCCGAACCAACCAAACCACAGCAGACCCGCGCCCAGGACGGTCAGCACGAGGTTGTGTGGGATGAACGGCTGGTGCGGGAATCCGCGCCGGGGCTTGATCAAAAGAGCGCACACCAGCGCCGTGAACCCTGATGTGATGTGAACCACCGCACCGCCCGCGAAATCGAGCGCGCCGAGTTTCAGCAGCCAGCCTTCGCTGCTCCACACCCAGTGGGCCACCGGGCAATACACCAGCAGCGACCAAATCGCGATGAAGACTACATAAGTCTTGAATTTCATGCGCTCGGCGAACGCGCCTGAAATCAGGGCCGGCGTGATGATGGCAAACATGCACTGATAAATCATGAACAGCCGGTGGGGCACCGTCGTCGCATAAGTCTCGCTCGGAGTCATGCCCACGGCGCGCACCCCGAACCAATCAAGTCCGCCCAGCAACCCCGCCCCGCCAATCTTGAGCACCGACGGCGAAAACGCCAGCGAGTAACCCACCGTGACCCAAAGCACCGTGATGATGCCCAAGGCGATGAAACTGTGCATGACGACGGAGAGAACATTGCGCGCATGGACAAGTCCGCCGTAAAACAGCGCCAGCGCAGGCGTCATGAGCATCACCAGCGCGGCGCTCACCATCAGGAAGGCCGTGTCGCCAAAGTTGATGTCCTCCGGCGTCTTGTGGCCCGAAGGCACTCCGCTGCAACCGCTGAGCACGATGGCCGCAACGCCCAGAGTCCAGACAAGTCCGGCGCGACCCCTCAAAGCATTTGACAAGCGTTTCAAGAGACCCCTATGCTCCTTCCTCGTTGGGATGAAAAAAGTCCCGCCCTTCAGGCAGGCGCGGTATGGGTGCTGACACACATCGTTTCAACAAAAAAATTCTTCCAGTCAATTTAGCATGAGTCACGCATAAACGGAGTTTTGGGTTCTTTTTGACCGCATCGGCGAGCAGGGCAAATCTGGATTTTGATGTCTAAGTATAGAGGAGACAATAATCGAAAATGAGTGCCAGACGGATGAGGACACGGATACTGATCCAGGTTTTCACGGTTCTGTTTTTGATCGTTCGCGGCGTTTGTTCTGCAGAATCTGCACCCACAACAACCCCGGACTCGGCAGCATCGGCACCCGAAACGCCCCCCGGCCGGACGGCGTCGGCGCTGAAAGCGGAGTTGGAGCGCATCGCGGCAGCGCATCGCGGTGTCATGGGGATCAGCGTCAAAAACCTCGACACCGGCGAGGAAATCTCCGTCAACGGCGACCAGTTGTTCCCCACGGCCAGCAGCATCAAACTGGCCGTCATGTGCGCCGTCTTTGATGAAATGTGCTCGCCCACGGGCAAATTTCCAGATTATTACATGACCAAACCGTACGACGACGCGACCAGCGTCGGCGGCGCGGGATTTGTCAAACAGTTCAAAGATGGCACCAAGGTCGAATTGAAGGAACTCCTCCACTTCATGATCACCGTCAGCGACAATGTGGCGACGAACATGCTGGTCGAGTGGCTGGGCGGGCTCGACAAGGTCAACGACTGGCTGCGCGCCCGCGGCTTCCGCCATACGCGCATGAACGCCACCGTCGGCGGGCGCGCAGTGTGGAGCGCCGAGGGCCTGCGCGAGTGGGGGCTGGGCGTGTGCACGCCCGACGAAATGCGCAGACTCCTCGAAATGATTTACAAGGGAGAGGCCGGCACGACAACTTCCACCGACGAAATGCTGCGGTTGCTCGGCAACCAATACTTCGACGGCCTCATCGCCGGCGAAGCACCACCCACCGTCTGGGTCGGCAGCAAAAGCGGAGCCATCAACGACGCCCGATCCGACAATGCCATCGTCGCCTCGCCGGGCGCTACCTACATCCTCACAGTGTACACCAAGCAAAACGCCGACAAGCGCTGGACGCACGAGAACGAGGCCGAGGTCGCCATCCGAAAAGTCGCCCGGACCGTCTACCAACACTTCAACCCCACCAGCACATGGGTGCGCCCAGCCGGAACCGAAAAACTGTAACGCCTTGACAAATTTTGCAAACAGCGAATAATTTATGCTAAGATTGCTAACATAAGCGGGGCAAATTGCATCTGTCTGATTTGCAAATAGCCTTGTTTCGTGTTGCTGGGCGGGGAAGGCATGAATCTCGGTGGCAAACTTAGGGTGCTCCGGACGCTGGAGGGCAGCCTTCGCGGGTTGAACAGACCCCTCTCCAAAGCGGATGTGGTGCGTCTCATCCGCGAAGAACTCGGGGAGTCCATCAGTCAGGCCTACCTGTCTCAACTCGAGTCGGGGCGCCGGACGCACATGACCGAGGAGTCGCGGCAGTTACTCGCGAGATTCTTCAAGGTCCATCCGGGGTTCCTCGTCAGCGATCCGGAGGGCTACCGCACTCAACTCGTGGTGGTGCCCTATGCGAGCGAGTCGCATTTGGACGAATGGCTCGAAGCGGGCGTGGAGCGGTTTGCCGCCACGGATCCGGAGTTAGCCGAGGCCCTGACGGTGTTGGCGCGTCATCCGCGGTCGCGCGATCTGCTGGTTTTGCTGTCGCGCCTGTCTGCGGCGCCGCCATGGCCGGCCCAGCCCGCCGCCGGGCAACCGTCAACCACAACTCGGGGGAGTAAAAAGGAGGAGGCTCACCGGTGACCCACCTGCTTTCCAATATCTTTCTGGGCTGTTTTCTCGTCGGGCTGATCCTGACGCTGATCTCGCTGCTGTTCGGCTTTGATCACAGCCACGACGGCGTGCACTGGGGCGGCGATCACGGCGCCGACCTCGGGGGCGACGCCGGCACCGCCGGCCACGCCGCTGGCCACGGCGCGGGAGCCGACGGGGCTTCGTTCTTTTCCTATCAAGGGATGCTGATGTTCCTCACTTGGTTTGGCGGCATCGGATACATCCTTAACCGCCACGCCAGCGGCATGGTGCTGGTGGTCGTCTTGGGGGCGCTCGCGGGCGGTTTTGCCGGCGCACTGGCCGTGTTTTACTACCTCAACAAGTTCATACGCTTGGGCACGAAGCGCATGCGCAAGTCGGACTATTACCTGCCCGGCACGCTGGCGCGGGTGACGAGCGCCGTGCGGCTCGGCGAAGCGGGCGAGATCACCTATGTTCAGGGCGGCACGCGCAAGACCTGCGCGGCACGCAGCGACGAGGGGCGCGCCCACCCGCAGGGCGAGGAGGTCGTCGTCGTGCGTTACGAAAAGGGGATCGCCTATGTGCGGTCCGCCACAGAAGCCCTTGGCGGGCTGGCTCCCGCCCAAGGACGGGGAGGCGAACCGGGAACCGTGCAATAACAAATCGATTCTTTAACAAGTAACGCAGACCGGACCCTGCGGGCGCCAAGCCGCGGGCACACAAACCAGGAACAAAGGAGAGAGGGGTTCAGGCATGGACAGAATCACGGCAATCATCGTGGCAGCGCTTGTTCTCGCCATTCTCACAATCTTTTATGTCATTGCCCGGATGTACCGCAAGGTGGGCCCCAATCAGGCGCTCATCATCTACGGCTGGGGCGGCACCCACATTGTCACGGGCGGCGGCGCCATTGTCTGGCCGATGATCCAGACCGCGCGCGAACTGTCGCTCGAACTCATGAGTTTTGATGTCGCGCCCAAGCAAAATCTCTACACGGTGCAAGGCGTCGCCGTCACCGTCGAAGCCGTCGCCCAGATCAAGGTCAAGAGCGACCCCGAGAGCATCACAACCGCTGCCGAACAGTTTCTCAACAAGGATCCGCTCGAGCGCGAGGGACTCATCCGGCTCGTCATGGAAGGCCACCTGCGCGGCATCGTCGGACAGTTGACCGTCGAGGCCATCGTCAAGGAACCCGAGATGGTCTCGGCCAAGATGCGCAGCACTTGCGCCGAGGACCTGTCGAAGATGGGCCTCGAGGTGGTCAGTTTCACGATCAAGGAAGTGCGCGACCAGAACGAGTACATCGCCAACATGGGGCGCCCGGATGTCGCGCGCATCCGCCGCGACGCGGATGTGGCCACCGCCGAGGCCGAGCGCGACACCGCCATCAAGCGCGCCGTGTACATGCGCGAGGCTGCTCAGGCCAAAGCCCAGGCCGACATGGAGCGCGTGCAGGCCGAGACGGCCAGCGCCGCCAAACAGGCGGAGGCCGTCCGGGACCTCGAGGTGAAAAAGGCCGACTATCAGGCCGCCATCTCGCGCCAGAAGGCTTCCGCCGACAAAGCCTATGACATTCAGGCCAATATCATGCAGCAGCAAGTCATCGCCGAGCAGGTGCGCATCGAGCGCGTCCGGAAGGAAGAGCAAATCAAGGTGGAGGAGGCCGAGATCCAGCGCCGCGAGCGCGAGTTGCTCGCCACCGTGCTCAAAGCCGCCGAGATCGAACGCCAGAAAATCGCACAACTGGCCGAGGCCGAGCGGCAAAAACTGGCCATCGAGGCCCAAGGCCGCGCCGAGGCCACCCGTCTCGAGGCTCAGGGCCAGGCCGACGCCATCCGCGCCACGGGACTTGCCGAGGCCGACGCCATCAAAGCGAAAGGGTTCGCCGAGGCCGAGGCCATGACGGTCAAAGCCAACGCCTTCCATGAGTACAATCAGGCGTTTGTCATCGACAAACTCCTGAGCAGCCTGCCGGAGGTGGCGCGCGCCATCAGTGAGCCGCTGCGCAATGTGGACCGCATCACCGTCCTCAGCACGGGCAACGGCTCCAACGCCGGCCTCGACAAGGTCACGGGCGACATCGGAAAAATGATTGTCCAGATCCCCGCGCTGTTCGAGACGCTCGCGGGCGTGGATCTCAAGCAACTGCTCGAACGCGTGCCGCAGATTGGTGAAAAGGCGGCTTTCGAGAAGGGCACGACCGAAAAAACCGCCGGCCAGACGACACCGGGTTCCGCCGATCCCAGCAAAAACCCACCACCAGCCTGAATGAGATGATGCCGATGAGTTGCGCCTTGCTCAGCAGAGTCCCGCCCGCTCCCGCGCCCGACCGCGGCGCGGGGCGGGTCGCCGACGCAAAGCCCGCCAGACCGGCCATGCGCGGGGCAGCGATCCCACAGCGGGCGGCAACGCCCGCCCCACGATGAGCCACGAAAGGCACGACCATGAGACTCCTTGAACGCGTTGCCGCCCTCATCAGGGCGAATGTGGCGGACTTGCTCGACCAGTCCGACGATCCGGAGCACATGCTGTCGCTGGTCCTGCAAGACATGAACAGCCAATTGATTCAGGTGAAAACGGCCGCGGCACAGGCCCTCGCGGACGAGCA
Source organism: Candidatus Sumerlaeaceae bacterium (assembly GCA_026418615.1). Lineage (GTDB taxonomy): Bacteria > Sumerlaeota > Sumerlaeia > Sumerlaeales > Sumerlaeaceae > JAOAAY01. Next base: position 30,981 of record JAOAAY010000038.1, read on the forward strand.
CATGTTGAGCCAGCGCCTCGAGTCGGCCCGCGCCGAGGCCGCCGCGTGGCTCGAGCGCGCGGGCGCCGCCGTGGACACCGGCAACGACACCGCGGCACGCGCCGCCCTCGAACGCCATAATTCCTTTATGCAGACGGTGGCCGAACTCGAATCGCTCATCGAGCGCACACGCCGCGAGATGGAGGACTTCAAGCGCGTGCTCGTGCAACTCGAAACACGCATCGGCGAGGTGTCGCGCTCGCGCGATGCCCTCCTCGCCCGCCACCGCCGCGCCGCAGCCCTCGAGAAAATCGCCCAAAGCGGCGCAGACATCAACGCCGGACGCCTCGAGGAAATCCTGAAAGCCATCGCCGACTCGGCCGAGCAGCGCCACGATCAGGCCGCGGCCCTCAAGCAACTCAACACCGGCGGCCCCGCACAGGAAATACGCCGGATCGAAGCAGCCGACAAACTCGAACAGCAACTGGCCCAACTCAAAGCCCGCCGCGCCGGGCACGAACCCCCGGGCTGAACACGCCGCTCGCGCTGGATTCTAAGTAAACCGTTTTTCACCGACAACACGCCCCGCGGCCGATGCCTTGTCCTGCACCCCGTCCCCATGGCGCAAGGGGCTGCAAGGGAATCCCCGGCGCCCGGCGGGCATGGCCGGATGGCTGCGCTTGATTGCGGCCCATGGTCTCCGATGTGCGCGAAGCCACCGACACAATCCCCCTGCCCGCCGGCGGCAGCGCAGCCTTTGCGCGCCGCTACTTCCCCCATCTGTGCCGGCGTCCGTTTTGCGCCCTGCACCTTGATTCGTTCGCGCGCTACGACGCGCTGGCCTCCGGCCCCATCCTCACGCGGACCGGTACGCGCTTCGCCCTCGCCGCGCCCCGCGGCGCCGCCAAGTCCACCATCCACTCGCTCATCCTCCCGCTGCTCGACCTGTGCCTCGGGCGTGAGCGCCACATCGTGCTGATCAGCGCCACACTCGCGCAGGCGCGCACACGCCTGCGCAACCTGCGTCTCGAACTCGAGCGCAACGACGCGCTACGCGCCGACCATCCCCGGCTGACCGAGACGGAAAAACCATGGAATCGCCACAGCCTCAGCGCCGCCGGCGCACTCATCGAGGTCTTCGGCGCCGGCGCAGAGATCCGCGGCATCGGCCACGCGGGCTTCCGCCCCACCAAGATCATCCTCGACGACGCCGAGGACTCGCGCCGCGTGGCCACCGGCCGCGCCCGGCGCGCCACCGCCGACTGGTATTCTGAAGTCATCGAAAACCTGGGCGACACATACACCCACATCGAGGTCATCGGCACCATCCTCCATCCCCAATCGCTACTCGCCACCCTGCTCGCGAGAGCGGACTTCACGGGGCGCCTCTACCGCAGCGTGGAGAGTTGGGCCGACCGCGCCGACCTCTGGGCCGAGTGGCGCCTGCGGCTGATGGATCCGCTCGATCCCGACCGTCTCGCCACCGCCCACGCCTTCTTCGAGCACCACCGCGGCGAGATGCTCCGCGGCGCGCGCGTACTCTGGCCCGAACGCGAAGACTACGAAGCCCTCATGATCCAGTGCGCCCTGCGCGGCCGCCGCGCCTTCTTCAAGGAAAAGCAAAACGCCCCGTTCGACGACGAAACGCGCCTGTTCCGCACGGCCGAGTGGCGCACTTTTGTCCTGCGCGACGGGTATCTGTGGCCGTGGGTCGAGGCCGGACGCGAAACCGCCGAGGCCGACGCCGCGCCCCGACCCCTCGCCGCCCTGCGCGACCTGCAGATCTTCGGTTTTCTCGACCCGGCCATGTGCGAGACCTCGCGCAGCGACTACGCCGCCATCGCCACCGTGGGGCGCGATGCCGCCGGCCTGCTCTATGTGCTCGACCTCTGGATGACGCGCGCCACCCCTGAGGCGCAGGTGCGCCGCGCCTTCGACCTCCACGAGGCGTGGAACTACGCCCTCTTCGGCGTCGAGACCAATCAGGCGCAGCAACTGTTCGCGGCCGAGTTCGAACGCGAACGCCAAGCGCGCCGCGCCGCCGGACGCCCCTGGCAACTGCCCCTGCATTGCGTCAAACAAACCGCGCCCAAACGCGCACGCATCGCCCGCCTCGAGCACCCCGCCGGCGCCGGGTGGCTACTCTTCTCGCGCGAACTGCCCGAAGAGTTCCGCCAGCAGGCTGACGAGTACCCCGGCGGACTCCACGACGACGGCCTCGACGCGCTCGCAGAAGCCGTCCGCCTTGCCAGCGACACCGCTCCGGCGCCTCAGCCCATCCGCCCCATCCGCCGCATCCCGCCCTGCAAAGGGCTGACAGGCTACTGAGAGCCAGTACCCGCACGAAACGGAAAACCCTTTACCCACAATCCCAGCC
>JAOAAY010000039.1 GCA_026418615.1 Candidatus Sumerlaeaceae bacterium
CTTCTGAACGGACCGCCGGTACAGAGGATGCTGTAGCAACCGTCCTGGCACGTATCTGTGCAGAGCGTACCCCAGTCGCCTCAGCGATACGGTACTGCATCACGGCTACACTGCGGTTACCCTCAGACACTACAGGTGTCTTAATGCGCTGGAGTTCCTTGGTTGTTTCGCCCTCGGCGGAGGAGATGACCCATTCAACATCCGTGACTGGCCCCTCTACAGCCGCACGACACTCAAAATCCTCGCCCAAGACGACTACGGCACGGTCCTGCGGAGCCAAGATGGCCGCTCGTGGGGCAGGCGCAACCTGAACCAGTACCTCCTCCGAGGCCACTTCGATCTTATCCGAATAACCGCGGACTTGTACGGGATTGGCACCCGAGCGCTCAAACGGGATCTCAATCATCGTGCCTTCGCGCCCATCATCGCGTGGCCTTCCGTCGTAGACTCGCCCCGCAACCAGCCATTCGTACCGGCGAATACCGCCACGGCCGGAAGCCTTGAGCACAACTGGTTGCCCGACAGTCACCCCCGGTGGCACTGGATCGAGCGTTACACCGACATCCACCACATTGAGCCGAATGGATCGTTCCGTGGCACCCAATCGGGGGTCAGAGGTCACTTTGACCCGTACCTGCCGAGGGCCGGGCGTCAAATACTTGTGCCGGACCTCCGCACCCGTGGCCGTCTCGCCATCGCCCAGATCCCAGATGACCGACGCGCCCTGCACGGTGCTCACGAGGAACATGATTTCCTTTCGGGCAGGCACCACCTCGCCGTCGGTGGGGCGCAAATCAAAGATAGCAGGCGGTTCCTGTTTCTGGGCTACGAAATCAATCGTCTGCGGCCCATGCAAAATGTATCCGCTTAGGGTCGGATAGTTGAAACGGAGGCTGCCCCGGACTTCCTGGCCGGGATCAAACCTGCCCGGCTCTGCCCTAACGGTGATCGTGGTAGATGCCGAGATAAGATCCAGTTCGGGCGGGACAAGCGAAATAGGGAGAGGAGATCCGTCAGGCCTAGTGACCATCAGCCCGACCCTCTTACCCCGGAGAACCTCCTCGGCCCCCGCCGCGATTCTCGTCCGTATCTGAAATTCCTGCTCGGGGTTCGCTGCCAGATTCCTTAGAATCACTGATGCTGGTTCCAACAGCACCGGAAGCGGCACAAAGGGATCCCCAGTCACTACATTTTTTTGTCCTTCGTCAAACGGTAATTTAACCCCCTCGATGGGAGTCTGGAATAACCAGATGGATTTATGCCGATCCACCAATTGAGAAAAACGCTCCCGGATGGCATCCAGGTCCCACGCGGCGCTCTTCTCGTCCTCTCCATCGGAGTAGAGCATGACCTGGACAATTCGGCCCGGCAATTCGACAGACAACTGTTCCGCCTCAAGAAAGGCGTTTGCCAGCGTATCATAAAGAAATGTTGGCGCGTTGTTGACAGGATCGCGGTACTCACTGATTGAGGCGACAAAACTCTCCAAGTCTGCCGGCGTATTCATCACCTTCGTCTCGGTCGTGGTTTGCTCCGGCGAAGAGAACTGAATCACCGTGACGCGTGAACCCAAGGGTATTCCCTTGCGCGCAAAACCGATCATCCGCTCCTTTTGCTCCTGCCAGCGAGTCTTGCCGGACGAAGTTCTTCGGAGCATGGACCCGGACTTGTCCACCACAAGGATGAATGCTACCGCGTGGTCTTCCGCGGATGCCTGCTGAGCGTGACCGCCGGCAACTAGTAACCAGCAAGTGAATAGCAGCAAAATCATGCACACCAAGTGGCGTTGATGTGAGTGAGCGCAGTCGAGCGGTTTGTGCATTTTACTGCCCCCTCAGTTCCTGTAGTTTCCGGTCAACATCGCTGTCGGCGAGAACGCCACGCCCGATCTTGTCATCCAGTTGAACATTCAGTTTTGCCTGAGTGGCTGCTGTCTCTTTCTCTATGTCCTCCATAAGGGCCCTTGCCTGCCCTAGGTCCAAGGTTTCTACCGCGGCTATGCTACGCTCCAGCCGCCGCTCAAGCGCAGCCCAACGGGGTATCGCCGCAGCCACCTCATTTTCATAGCGGTCGACTCCGACGAGCGTGCGAGCGATTTCATTTAGTTCGCTCTCAGCCTCTTTGGCTCGTGGAGTGTTCAACTCGGCGCGCACCCTAGTAGCCTGGGTTTGCAATAGAGACCGAAAGTTCGGAATGTGGTTTGACAGCCGTTCTTCGAGAGACTTGCGGCGCTCTTGGGCGGATTTAAGTCCCCGTCGCAATTGCTCGACCACCTTCTGCGTTTCGGGCGAGACACGGGGACTTTTCGGACTGAATAACTGCGCATAAGCCAACCAGCCGAGTAGGCCTGCCAAAGCCATTGGCACTAGCCAGATGAGGAAATGCTCCAAGTCAAAGTCGCCACCGCCCATAACAAGGGTTGCGACAAATGCGAGGAGGACCAATGCGATGATACCTATTAGAATGCCAACTAGCATTTACCCTCCCGTCTTCGCACTAGGCTATACGCTGGAAGCCGCGTCATGGGGTCGCCATAATTTCCTCAAACGACGATTCTGGAACTTTAGCGGCTCGCTCGACGGCCAGATCGCTGAGATCGTCGAGGTTATCCCCCGTCGAATCGCCGCCCAAGGCTTTGAGAATTCCAGCCAGTTCGGCAACGCGCTGCTCAACAAGTCGGGTCACACTCTTCGATTCGATCTCAGCCCTGGCCAGCCGCATCTTCTCAAGGGCTTCGCGCGTCCGATCCGCCACCTGACGGTTCTCCTCCAACTTCGTGTCGAGTTTACGGAGAATGGCCTCTTGGCGCGTCAGCGCCTCTTGTTCGCGCCGGACATCCCCAGCGAGTTTGACGATGTTTTGTCGCACCCAGTGGCGATCCCGCGACACACCGCGCCAGACAACGGGCCACGAACTTGCAGTGTCCGCGGACCTGTAGAGCCCCTTCAACTCACGCAGCGCCTCGCCTCCAGCGTCGGCCTTTGCCCGCGATTCCTCGACAGCGGTACGAATACGAGCCTGATGCTGCGTCAAGCGCAGCCTGTTTGCCTCCAGCCGCCCCAAGGAATCTTCCGCCTCGCGCACGGCGTATTGGGCAAACTCCACCGGATACTTGCGCTGATTCTCCGGGGTCCACTCCCGTGCCTGTCGGATCTGCTCGCGGGTGGCCTCTCGCAGGCCGGGATCACACCCTGCCACTCCCCCACATGCCGCCATCAAAAAAAGCAACTTCCCAACCCGCAAATGCATTGGTTCGCCACCCTTGGCCAGCCTGCAAACCGATATCCCTTTGACCCGCAAATGGGTCAGACTAGACTGCGTCGATGTGCTACTCGTTGACAGCAATGTTCAAGCTTTTTCGGCATGTAAAGTGCCGTACTGTCATTCAGGCTCCGAGGGTACCTGTCGCCGACCCATCGATGCTCCAGGACGCAATTTTAATTGGATGCCAGTTAGCAGCCTAGGCTGGGCCTGAAGAGGCGCGAAGGGCTGTGGGATCAGGAATCTGCCCGGCGCAGCGTTCGGGGGAAGGCCTTGTTTTGCATACGAAGGTCCGCCGGTTCGATCCCGGAGGAAGACGCTGGGGTGCTTGCAAAGTGGCGTACTTCGCAGACAGGCCCCACAATCCTTTTACTCCGGAACATCTCAAATCGACCGGGGTGTTCGACATAAAACTAGAGGACATTGTGTTGTTCACCTCGCGGAGGCTCAGCCCACGGGGGCTCTTTGCAGGCACAACCGAATGCCTGCCACTTCGCGGGCTGGCCGGCAGCACGGACCCGCCACCGCGGCCGACAGCCTCGTATGCCTCACAGAATTTCGAGTTTCCTTGATTAAGGTTGTGCAGTCTAGGGTTCTCCGACTTGCGTGTTGATGCCGGTTGCGCGTGTTCGATGTGGTGGCAAATGCCGCTGGGAATGCAGGCCCTATTGGGCAGGGCAAGCATGCAAGATATCCTGCGCATCTTACGGCGCCTCGGATGAACATAGATCTTGTCAATCCATTATGTTAACCATCTCTGCACAGGGCCTTGGATAGCCAGGCCTTCCTCGTGCGCAGGAGGTTCATGCAACACGCCTCCGCCAGCGCTCTGTTGCCAAACAACTGTTTGCTTTGCGGAAATGCCGTGTGCGGGGCGAGGCTGAGTCCATTCAGGCTGTGCGATGTCCCGGCCCCGCCGGCTGCCACTGAAAGGCATGCTGCACCCGATCGACCTCTCCCCCCACCTTCCTATGCCCGCCCCCGGCCTTGCGCTGACACGGAAACTACTTGACACACAGCCCCTGAACCGCCACGCGACAGTTGAGAACAAGGGAGGGCATAGTCATGCCGTCGGCTGCTGCTAACCACCGGGAGGATGTCATTTGGGACGGCGCACCTTCCATGCGGATGGTGTGGGTGAGACTGGGTCTGACTGTCGGCGTCATCCTCGTGATCGAGACCGTGCTAACGAGTGTCTTTGGCTTTTCCGGTCATTGGACCCGCCTGCTCGTTTACATGGGCTACCTCGTCGCGCTGCCCGTGGCTGTCGGCTCCATGTGGGTTCGTCAGAAAAGCGAGAAGTATCGCCTCACAGAAAATTTCTTGGACACAACCTACGGGCTCATCAAGAAACGCCGCGAGCAGATGGACACACGCAATTACAAGGATAGTAGTTGTACCAACTCTTCATGGCTGCAACTCCTCGCTGGCTGTGGAGATATCAAAGTGATATCCTGCGACGACTCTCACCCAGTGCTGGTGCTGCGCGATCTGGAAGACTACCTCACCGCGTGGGAACACATTAAAATGGTTGGCTTGCGAAAGCGGCGTCTCGTCGTGGGGTCCTCTAACGAGAACGACGGAGCCCCCCCAAGTAATGCGCGGAGGGGCGCTGCCGCGATCGACGGCCAATGAGGTGCCTGCCGCGACGACATCCGTCTTAGTGTTCATCGGTCTCGCCCACTGACGGCAAAGACATCGGGGAGCGCCGGAGGCATGAACGGGAGGGTGTTACCGGTGACAACGGCGAGCCGCGGTTTCCCGTCTGGATGAAGAGAAGCGAGCCTCGTGGCAGGGCCTATTGGCAAAAGTAGAATTGCCCGCTTTCAGACGCCGACCAGCCGCATGATACCTGTCATGTGGATTTCCGCCGAGCAGCCCGTCATCATCCAACTTTTCCATGACACCGGGCCGCCCCCCCTCCCGCGCCCCATAGACAATCAAATGTTTGGGCGCGCTTGGAGGACCTGTCAAAAAGTATCGAAGATGTTTTTGACCACGGCATCAGAACGAAACGGCCGACGAGCGAGATTTTGGACCCGTGCGATTTTGTCGCCGTCCTTGCCGCGAGCACGCGCCACTTCGATGAGCGGGACTGGCTGTCCGCCCGAATGGACGAGTGGCGCTACAGGGACAACGCGTCGGTTCTCCTTATCAGATGCCCGCCGTCGACCTGATTTCCCGCAATCTGTTTTACTTCCCGACTTGGTTGCACGTCGTCGTCACCCCGACGAATTGACGACTTCCGGCGAGACCAGACCGACCCAGCGTGCTACGGCCATCAATTGCTTTCATGGCGTGCAGCCGATCGCTCGAGACGCCGGGTCCGACCCTGGGGGACTCGGTGCGAGTCTGTGCAGGGAAAGTATCCGGGGCCGTTGCTGCCACCGGGAAAGTCGCGACATGGAGGCCCTGTCCAGCGGAAATAGCGGCGGGACGGCTCTGAAAGCAAATTGAAAATGATTGACGGCCGACCATGCGCTGCATCACTTACAAATCTTCCCGACAAATCGGGTGATCTTGAATTGAGAGGGGAACCGCCATGGCCGTTAGATTGGACCAGATTAAAGGAATGCTCGACGAACTTGAAATGAAGTATACTTACATACCGAAAGACAATACCCAACTGGGACTTCGATTTGTTACACAGAATTACTTAGACAAAAACAAGGATCATTCAATCCTCGTTATAATCCAATTGTCTGAGAACGGCGAGTACCTAACTGTGTATTGCCCGAATGCATACAAAATCACCGGGCGGAATCAGGGGGTTTTTCTCAAACTCTGCATGATGATCCAATGGATGACGAAACTCATCCAATTTGAATTTGATCATCACGATGGCGAGATCCGGCCGGTTGTGGAGTTCCCAATTGAAGACGGAACAATCACAGCGCGACAATTAGCGCGTTGCGTGGGAGGGCTCGTCGGAATCATCGATACTTGCGACACTGCTCTTCGCACGGCCGCGGAGCAAGGTATCCTTGATCTCTCGCTCATACCGGCCCCGTCGGGTGCCCCCAGCCCAGATGAACTGCGCCGGATGCTGGAAGAGATGTTCGGGCAGGGTGGACAGCGTCCCCCCGACGAATTGTAAGCGTATTGCGCCAACCCTGCCGGTTCGGGGAGAGTCCCCACCGGCGTTTACCATTTTGGGACAAAGACAGCATGTCGGATACAAGTCAGATTCACGAAGCAACAAGCCTAGCGATCGGGTGGGCAAAGAGGGTCGCCAGGAGTGCCGGCCATAAAGAACTCACGATTGGAGACATGCTATGCGGGTTCATCTTGGCTGCCAAAGACAACAGCGAATTAAAAACCGCGTTGCGCGATGTCTTGGGTCGCGATCGAGGGAAATACCCGGACGACTTGGTATCACTGATGCAACAAGCCAAGGGTGTCGACGAGAGCGTGGCGGAAAGTACCATGCCTATGCATCCCTCGTTGAAACGGGTCGTCCATGCGGTCCACGGTGAGGCGCCTACGCTGCCAGCGAAAGAACTTTTGACGGCGCTCATAACCGAGAGGGATGACCCTGTCGTCCTACAGATTGTTGGCCCGCATGGCGCTCCCGCTAGGCCGGCTGGTCGTCAGGGCGGCGGAACACCGCTGGAGTGCTTGGAGCAGGCATCTCGTATGCGCTTCCGGCTTCGTGATGCCTTGCTCAAGCGTGTGCTCGGTCAAGATGCGGCCATTGAGATGCTATGCGATGCGTACTTCCGGGTAAGGATGGCTGGCGACTCAGCCTCTGGACCTTACATCCTAACATTCGCGGGACCGCCGGGCGTCGGCAAGACCTTGCTGGCGCGCGCCTTCGCCGAAGAGGTCGCGAAGATCGAGGGGCATGAACCGGCCTTTGAACTTTTCCCCATGGGTCTCTACTCGTCCCATCAAAATTTTGAGGGGCTTTTTGGCATCGAGTCGTTTTATAAGGATGCCAAGCGCGGAAAAATCCCGGAGTTGCTCGACAAGCATCCGAAGGCTGTGGTTCTTCTGGACGAGATCGAGAAGGCCCACGAGAACTCGCGCAATGCGTTGTTGGATGTGCTCGATCGCGGCGTGGTCTTGTGTAAATATTCCAACAGGGAAATTGACGCCAAGAAGGCTTGGTTCATCCTGACCACAAACCTAGGGAGGGAAATCTTTGAGCAGACTAACTCCGGTGGCGTGATCGGAGAGGTAAAGGACTGCGAAAGCACTGTTTTTGAGGTTCTTGCCGCGGCCAAACTGCGTCACCAGTCCGGGATAGAGAGCACCGAGCCGGCATTATCAAAGGAATTCGTGTCACGGCTTGCCAAAGGCGGGGCGGTGCTGTTCCGGCGGTTGGCCCCACGCCATTTGGCTCAAATCGTCCAGCATGCTGTGACCGAGGAGGCTACCGCCTACCGTTTGTCCCGGACGGATGTTTCGCAGGAGGCTGCCACCCTGTTTACGATGTCCCTGCTGCCCGATGTAGATGCGCGTCGAGCCACCATGCAGGGTGCTCGCTGGGCTTCAAAATTGATCCTAGACGGAATCGAGCAGTGCCGGGGAGCGATGCACAAGTCCGGTCGGAATATCCTCAAGACGCTGAGGGTGACGATCAGTTCTAAGGCCCAAAACTGGCTGAACGAACATTACCAGCAACAACAGTTGACTTTGCTGATTGTGGATGAGGACTCGTATTTGCCGCCTGCAATCGAGAGCGCTTGCGCTGGTCTGCCTGTAGAGGTTTCGACTCTTCACGACCCAGCCATGGCTGCTGCGACGGCCCGGCGCTCTGGCGCAGGGCTCGTGCTTTTGGATCTGAGCATTGGTGAAGGTCCCGGGAGCCCGCGCGTCGACTTGGCGTTAAGCGCGCTTGGCTCCCTACGGTCAGAACTGCCCGACCTGCCCGTCTACTTGTTCAGCGAGGAGCCTTCCAGCCGTACTGACTTCGAGCCTGTGGTTCGGCGGGTCATGCGCAATGGTGGTGCCCGAGGGTTCTTGGCGTTTGAGGGCAAGAGGGACAATCCGTTGCAGTTGGAGAGTTTCGCGGCGAGTATTAGGGAAATCATCGAGGATGTCCTCCTTGAGGGCCTGTTCCGGCAGATGGAAAGAGGACAGAAAACGGTTGTATTCGACTCCCAGTACTCTTGGGACGCCAAGAAAGCCGCTCTGCAATGCGAGATCGACAATGTTCGTGAAGTGTTGCATGTTCGGCTTTCCGACCGAGTTGCTACCATCACCTTTGCCGGCATTCCGGAGGATCGCTTTGATGATGTTGTCGGGCTGAGACGCGCCAAAACGCGGTTGGCCAATGTATTACGGTGGTTGCGGGAACCGGATGCACTTCGCACATTCAGCGTGAGCCCTCCTCGGGGCTACCTTCTGTCAGGTCCGCCGGGCACTGGAAAGACTCTGCTTGCCCGGGCACTTGCTGGCGAAGCGGGAGTGCCTTTTCTCGCGCTTTCTGCTGGGGAGTTATCATCGAAATGGGTGGGTGAGTCCGAGGAGCGTATCCGTGACTTGTTCTCGCGTGCACGGCGCTACGCTCCTGCCATCATATTCTTAGACGAAATTGACGCCATCGCGTTGTCCCGAGATCATGTCGCGAACCAAACCGAGTTCTGTCACGGACCGCTCAATCAACTCTTGGCTTGCATGGATGGCTTCTCGAAATTCGACCGGCCTGTGTTTGTCCTCGCAGCAACAAACCATGTAGACAGGCTGGACCGAGCGCTTTTGCGTCCTGGGCGCTTCGACGAGATTATTCCCGTCGATCTGCCGAATGCCTCGGCACGGCGAGATTTTTTTAAATCCCGCAATTTGGGCGATATGGACGAGCAGGCGCTTGATCGACTCGTCCGGGGTACCTCTGGTTGCACCCCCGCCCAACTGGACCGGATCTATCGGGAGGCATGTTACGCGGCTGCCCTTGAGTGCCGGACGGCTGTCAATGGCAATGATATGGAGCATGCGCGGCGAATAGTGCTCTATGGCGCCCCGGACTTGGATGCGCCCATAGACGAAACGGAGCGGACACTCATCGCGTATCATGAGGCTGGGCATGCCCTCGCTCAGCATGTGTGTTTCCCGTCCCAGCGCCATGATCTTGTCACGATCTTGCCGCGCGAAAACGGCACCCTTGGATTTGCCTCGGAAGAGCCGGACGAATCCAAGCAATTGCAGACGAGCGATGAACTGCGCAATCGGCTTATCGTGTTGATGGCCGGCAGGGAGGCCGAGCGCTTGGTTGCCGGCAAAGATGGGGGGGTCACCACGGGTGCTTCCCATGACCTGCATGCGGCGACTCGCCTCGCTTGGTATGCTGTGGCCGTGTGCGGGCTCGATCCAGAATTCGGCAGGATTTCCTTTAGTGGCATTTCATCGCTGGGCCTGAACGGCACCGAATTGGAATCGAATGCCATGCGGCGCGTGTCCGCATGGATTGCCGAGGCCGAAGAGCGGTGCAGAAATATTCTGGATCATAATCGGTCGCGTTTGGACAAATTGGCTCAAGAACTGGTCCGTCTCGACTCGCTCGATCATGAGCAGGTCGCGCAGATTCTGAACTCTGCCGAATAAACGCGGCGGGAATCGCCGTCTTAGGCAGCCTTCAACCAGCCGGTTCCTGAAGAGGAACGAGGCGCTCGAGGGAGATTTCCCTGCTATCGGCCAAGATGAAAATGATGTCGTCTGCCTGCAGGATGTGAGAGGCCCGCTTATGGCGGACAATCCTCTGACCAGAGCGGATCCCTATAAGCAGCACATTATATTGACGCAGCATGGCTAGGCAGAGATCCGTTACCGTCCGGCCGACGAACGCCGGCGGTACGGGTTTGCCGTAGATCTCTTCGCCCTCGTCGAACCGCAGCATGTCGCTGATGAGTTCTCCAGCGCCGGGACACAGGGCGGCCTGCAGGACAAGATGGTCTGTCAATTCGGTTACGGAAATGATTTCGTCGGCTTTGACCCGCTTGAAGTGCACGGCATTTTCCGGATTCAGTACCTCCACGCAGGTTCGCACCTTCGGATTCAGGGTCTCGATGGCCAGCACGATAAGCAGACTTCGTGCATCCGAGGCGTTTGGGTCGGCAGACGATCTGTCGGCCAGAATGATGGCTGCCTCTGCGCTTTCAATGTTGGCCCGCTTCAGATCAGCCGCGTCGGTGGGATTCCCGCGAATCACATGCAGCAGCGGGTGATCCAGTGGAGTGGCCTCGATGTCCGGGTCAATAATCACCACGGGGCTGGGATTTGTCAGGTCCGGAGCGAATAACTGTTTAAGCAAATCCGTCGAGCGGTTCATCCAACCGCACATGATGATATGCCCCTTCACGCGAAGTCCTCCTGAACTGATCCCTTTTTGCATCCTGTTCCCAATGATTCGTGCGGCCACGATACCCGTGAGCAACGCAACATAACACATGCCAAGTGCGAGCGTGACATATGCGCAACACCATCCTGCGATGGTTCGAGGGGGATGAACATCAAAACCGCTGAGAGCCAGCACTGTAACTGCCTCAATGGCAGTGAGAATATCGTCATATGGTGGCCCGTGGAGGCGCTCGAAATGGAAGAAGACGAATGACGCCACGCCGATCGCGGTGAGCAGGAGCGCCGTGGCTAAACGCAGTGGCCGCCGGGCAAGAAAGCGCACGCATATCAGCAAATGCATCCACCGCCGGCTTACCATGCAACGCAACCCTCTCCCACTTGAGGCTACCCGCCTGCCGGGGCCAGCGTTGGCGCGATGGAGGGGTATATCAAAGTTGATGACGCTGTGACGCCCCCGGCAGAATTAGAGAGCATGCTTCGGGCCTCCGCTCGTGATTGCAAGACGGAAACCGACGCATCGCGGTGCGTCCGCTGGTGGCTAGCGATTCGACTCTCCTCCGGTTCCCGCCGTTCTCACGCCGGCACCCAAGATTCGCCTTCCTCCTCGTAATCGGCGCGAGTTAGGTTATGCCATGGGGCGCTATCAGGGGACGCCATCTGATTGCGGAGCATGTCGGCCATTCCAAGGACCATATCGCCCACGGGCTGACCATTGGTTCCTTTTGAGACCAACTGCATCAGACTGCTGAGCAACAACTCTTTCAGATAGGCGTAGGAGAATCCTTCGGTGGTTTCGGCGACGCGTTCTATATCCGCCTCCGATAACTGCAGCGCCCCGTTCTGCTTGTTCCACACGGTTAGGTAGGCCACGCGCTCTGAAGGGCCCGGAAGGTCAAAATAATATTTTCGGTCGAATCGCGATGGACGGTCAATGATCGCCGGATCGATACGCTCCGGGTGGTTCGTGGTTGCTAGCACACATAAGCCGTCGTTGGCTTCGAGACCGTCCAACTCCTGGAGCAGGTAGAACCTGTTCTCGTCGGTGAGCATAGAATCGAGGTCCTCCAACACGATCAAGCACGGCGCCTCGCGGCGTGCCCGGGCGAAAATCGTGTGCAGGCTGATGGTACTCGGCTCGCCACCGCCGCGCGCAAGACTTCTCACATAAATAGTGGGCTTGCGCAGGACTTGTATCAACGCCTTTAAGCAATGAGTCTTGCCGTTTCCGGGCGGCCCCAGTAGCAACGCACCGCGCTTCCAAGCACAGCCGTGCGCACGGTAAAGTTCCTGCGAGTCAAAGAATTGGATAAAATCCGCCGGAATAGCCTCACGCAGGGCCGGCGACAGGATCAGATTATCAAACGATGCTTTGCGGATTTGATCCCTCAAATCCGTGCAATAAACAAAACCATGGACCCCCTCATAGAGAAGGATCGCGTCATCATCGAGGCTGGAATCATGCATTAAAACCGCTTCAATGAAACTGTGGGCGACATCGAGCGTGTCCGCGACCACCCAGTACATTTTGCCGTTATTCATCATATCGCTTTGCATGGTGATGGTCACCACATTCAGGCTGTGCTGCTCCCATCTGACATTGAGGACGCCATTCAGCACTGTCTGATCAAAGCCACGTTTCCTCACTCCGCGCCAATTGTGCGTCTCGTGTGGAATGGTGTTTGCGCATGGCTGCAACTCACATTTCCCGTCCCGAGCAAACGCGTGAAGGTCGAAAAACGCACTACTGTTCACATCCACCACGACACGGTTAGGGAGCGCCTTGGTGAGTCGCATCGTCACGGCGTACCGTGTCCGTGAGGGATCTCCTGGAAGCGATAGCGCCCAGTCCACCACAGTGCGAAGCGTTCCGGCCGATGCAGGAAAATCCGTACCAGCCAAAAAGCCGATCTCTCTGACGGTCATTGCAATCTCCTTTCCTGCACCTGTACCGGACCACGGAAATCATGGGGTCAGCAAAACCACGCAAAAACTGCTCCGGGGGAACCGCCTCGCTGTTGTCCACTGTGGTAAAATGAAAATCGTACGCAGGTGCCTTTGGCAGATTGCGACACCATCGTGGCAGCGGATGAGTCGGATCCCGCGGGGTTATTCCAGCACAGGTCAAAAGGAACTTAAATGGGTTTCGGTGCGCAGAGCCAGGATAGGAGCGAAGGGGCTCCAAACCTTCTACCAGAGCGGAAAAGGCGGATCCGATGCGCAATCTCGGGCGGGCTGATGATCCCCCGTGAGATGCCATGTGCGCCCCTGCCGCGACGCCTACGGCTCAGTGATTGATTCGGCTCCCCTCCGGACGCTCCCCGATCACCAGCGACGCTTAAGGGTTTTTGCCGCGAATATCGCAAATTCTCGTGATGCGATCTTACCAAGTGCTCACATTGCTTCAGCCGCGGTGAGTAAAAAATGCGGACTGACCGTTACGGAACAACAGCCCGGCCACTCAGCGTCGGGTCTCATCCTTAAGGTCTCGCCGCTGCGTCAAGCAGTCCCTAACTGCTACAAAAATCCGGCCTCGAGTTGGCCGAGAGTACGGGTACTGAGCCAGCCACATTCAGCCACAGACTCGCAGCAGTCTGAGGGTCAGGGGTTCGAATCCCCTCGCCTCCACCATTTCTTTTGGGGATGGCGCGGATCAGTGCGCCATTGTCGGGTCAATTGCGAGGCCGAGTCGGGCGAGCAGGCGGGCGTCGGCTTCGTTGCCGGGGTTGGGGGTGGTGAGCAACTTCTCGCCGGTGAAGATTGAGTTGGCGCCGGCGAGGAAGCACAGGGCTTGCAATTCGTCGCTCATGGCGGTGCGGCCGGCCGCAAGGCGGACGCGGGCACGGGGCATGAGAATGCGCGCGGTGGCAATGGCGCGAACCATCTCGAGGCCGTCCACGGGCGGCTGATCGGCCAGCGGCGTGCCCTCCACGGGCACGAGCGCATTGATCGGCACGGATTCGGGATACGGGTCGAGATTGGCCAGTTCCATGAGCAGGCCGATGCGATCCTCGCGCGACTCGCCCATGCCGAGGATTCCGCCGCAGCACACCTCGATGCCGGCGGCACGGACATGGCGGACGGTTTCGAGGCGCTCGTCGTAGGTGCGGGTGGAGATGATGCGCGGATAGAACTCGCGCGAGGTGTCAAGATTATGATTGTACGCCGTCAGCCCGGCCTCCTTCAGCCGCTGGGCCTGCTCGGCCGTCAGCATGCCCAGCGTGACGCACGCCTCCATGCCAAGGGCACGGACGCCGCGCACCATGGCCAGCACAGTTTCGAAGTCCTCGCCATTGCGGACATCGCGCCAAGACGCGCCCATGCAGAACCGTGTGGAGCCGCTGTCGCGGGCGCGCCGGGCCTGAGCCAAAACATCCTCCACCTCAAGCATGGGGCGATTCTTGACCCCCGTGCGGTAGTGGGCGCTTTGCGGGCAGTAGGCGCAGTCTTCGGGGCAGCCCCCCTCTTTGATATTCGAGAGCGTGCAGTGTTGCACCAGGCGCGGATTGTGATGCGCGCGGTGGACGCTCATCGCCCGGAATAACAGGTCGGGAAACGGCGCCTCGTAGATGGCGCGGACCTCGTCGCGCGTCACCGGCAAGACGGCTGCGCCGCCATTGTGAGAATGATCAGTCAAGCGATGCCCTCGTGAAGATTGACTCTGAAGCCGGAATCGAAAACGGACGCGCGGGCGGACATGCAAAGGAAATCGGCCCGTGTGAGGCTGACCATGGTCATTCGCCTTGTTTTACAAATTTCACCGCGTCGGCGCAGATCACGCCGTCGGGATCGGCGGAGTTGCCGCTAAGCACGACACGGCCTTCGCTCATCTGCCACTCGCCCAACAGGCGCCAAGCGCCGCCACTGTGGCGCTGGTCTGCGGTCACGACTTGCGAGCCGCCAGCATGGGCGATCTCGAATCGGGCTGCGCGCGTGGCGCGCGGGCTGGTAGGCCACCAAGCGTACACCGCATAACGCCCGGGCGAGGGCAACGGGGCGCTAAACTCGACGCGGGCGTCCGGGCTTGGGAACCGGTAAAGGTACTCGCCGAGGCTCTTGTCGCGCAGGGCCTCGCCGCGAGTCCAAGCCCCGGTTACGGTGGCCGATGTCGCCCGCACCATGACTGCTGGCGTCAGCCCAACCTGCCGGCCCGCCGGAATGCCGAGCCGGCACGATGCCTGAAAAGCATCCCACAGGTCGCTGTCCGGTCCGCGCGGGTTGTGCGCCTTCAGGTGAAGGATCGAAAAGATCTCCCAAGCGGGCGCATCCGCGTAGATGAACCATGTCGCGCAGACGATCGGGTGAGTGGCCGCCTGAGCATTCCAAGCCTGCAGGTCAAGAAACGCGCTCTGGAGAAAGGCCGCCGAGATAGCCTCCTGCGCCGGATTATCCTTAGGCGTGCTTTGGCGATTCCATTCCAACATATACACGGGAGCGGTGGAGAATCCCGTCGAATCGAGCACATGCAACTGCTGGCGGTAGCACTCGCGGAAGTCTTCCAGCGCACCGCGCACATCCTTCCAGTAAGCGCCGTAGGCGTGGATGGCAAAACCGTCCGCTTGCCCGGGGCCAAGGGCCTGACACACCTCGTCGAGGTAGCGCCACCCCTCGATGAACCTTACCTCTTGGTAAAAGCCCCCGGGCGAAACCGGTCCAACCAAAGCCATGACAGGCCCGCGCGGACTGGCGACACGGCGCAGCCGCTCGCGGGCTTCGCGGTAGAAGGCTGCATAGTCGGCCGGCTCAAGCCGCTGCTTGCCGTACTCGTCAAAAAGATTCATTTCGTTGCCAATCTGCCAATGGCGGCAGTATGGCGCAGCCTCGCGCGCCGCCGCTTCGAGGTCATCGAGGTACTTGGCGCGCTCGTCGGGCGCCGGCACGGCCCAGCCCCAGCGCGGCTGAACCCGCAGCACAAGCGTGTGGCCCTTGGCGGCAATGGCGCGGAACTTCGCCTCCTGAGCCCTCAACGACGCCGTGTCATCGTATAGACAAACCGTCTCAAGCACCCACAGCGGCAGCCCGCAGGACATTTCCTCGACATCGCTACTCTGCTCGTCGCCGTACCAGTGAATGCCGTACACATAGGGCGAGTCACCGGACCAAGCCGCAACCGGACTCATAGCGTACACCGCTGCCACAAGGACCCAGACGAACAAGCGAATGGCGCAGCCATCCATCGGCAGACCACCTCCATGACGCCCGAGGACAACGAGTGAGTGGTGCGGCGTCAATCCCTGACAAGGCACCGCGTAAACATGCGTTTGCCGTGCGGTGTGCGCGGCAGTTCAGCCACCTCATGCCACACGATGCGCATGTCGACGCCGAGGGCGCGGCGGATATGATGCTCGATCGCAGCGGCGTCCGCCTCCGGTCGCGGCGCGGTTTGAACGCAATACAGTTCGACACAGTCGGTTCCCGACTGGGTGATCTGATACTCGCGCAGCCACGGGCGCTCGAAAAACGCCTCGTGGAAGTAGCCGCCTTTGACTTTCGAGCCGTCGGTGGCCCTTAGGTAGTCGCCAAGGCGCCCCGCCAACGAGGCCAGCACAGGCAGGCGCGATCCGCAGGCGCAACGCTCATCCGGCGGCGCCATCGCACCGAGGTCGCCGATCTCGTAACGCACAAGCGGCATGGCGTGATTTCGCAGCGTGGTGACGAGCAGGCGCCCCTCTGTGCCCGCGGCCGCCGGCACGGGTGTTCCGTCCGCCGGTGAATCCATTGCCGCCACTTCGACATGATTGTGAAAGGCGAGCAGGTGGTGTCGGCCTTCGCGGCACTCCAGCGCGATCGGGCCGACTTCGCGTGACGCATAATAACTGGACACCGGCGTGCCGAAGGCCTCGCGGATGGTCTCGCGCCAGCCGGGCTGCAGCATCTCGGCCGTGGCGCTGAGGGCTCGCGGCCGGTGCAGCCGCAGCCCGCGGGACAGCGCGAAGCGCGCCACATTCCAGATCGAACCGGCGTAACCATAGACAAGGTCCGGTCGCACGCGATTGATGACCGCCACCTGCTGCGCCAATCGCTCATCCGTCAGCCGGTAGGTGTTGAGGCACACCGTCCCTGAGGCCCACTGCATGAGCCGGCGGCGCAGTTGGCGCGGGCGCTCGTCCGCCTCGAGGTCCGAGCCCCACAACATCACGACCCGGCAACGGTACGGCTCGATGCCCAGGAATGCGCGGTGGCAGTAATCGTGAGCCGCAAGAGACCAGTCGCGCATCGAGGTGTCGTAGAGCACGGTCACCGGCTGGCCGGTGGCTCCACCGGTTGAGCGTTTGAAAACGGCGGCTTGGTCCGTGCCATCGGCAACGAGATCGTCAAATCGCGCGCGGAGTATGTGTTTGCTCAGTATCGGAACTTGCTCAAAAGGCAGGTCGCCGTTGGCGGCTGCGGCCAGCGCCCGGTAATAGGGCACTCGCGCGCAAGCCTCGCGCCACAGGGCCGCCGCCAACATGGCGGACTTTCCGGCTTGCCACGCGCTCGCTTCGCGCTCAATGTTTGCCAGCAGTCGCGCCCGCGCGGGTTCAAAGAGCGAACCGATAACCTTTTTCAGCACGGCGGCGATTCCAAGAGCCGACTGACGCCCAAGGCAACAGGAAGATAAGACTTGGCGGTTTCCGTGTTGGAGCAACCCCAGTGACCACCGTTGCGAATCGGCGACTCTCGCCTTGCCGGTCCGGCTGACCGAAGTGCTTTTAAGCCGGGGAGCCGGACAAAAAATCGAGAATCCGCAGCCAGACGGTTTTTTCCTCTGGCGTCAGATCGGGGCGATTAGGGTCAGACCGATTGGCTGCGTTCGTAAAAGTCAATGCGTCTGTGTACAGGTGTTCTGCAGTTGTTCTGGCGATTTCAGCAAACTGTTTGCGCTGCTGGCGGCTGCGAGCGTGACGGGCCAGCCAGCGGAGATGGGACAGGCAAAAGGCTGGTCGTCCATTCAGATAATCCGTGATTTCGGGCTCATCGAGACTGGCGAGCAAAGTTCCGCCCGAGTGATCGAGCCATTCCGCGGCGGTGGCGCAGGCTGGACACGGTGCGGCCGGCGCTTTCAGAACGGCCGCCAGATCCCCCCGTGACAACCCTGCGAGCACCTGCTCGTGAAGCAGCACGACCCCCAACCCGTCGCCCATTTGCCTCAGCAGCGCCGCGTGGGCTGCGCAGAAACCCTGCGATTGCACCACGCGGTGCCGCATGCCGGCATCATTGACGAATTCATAGAGAGTAGCCTCGAGGTACCGGCGAACCGCCCTGTTGACGATGCGGCACAGCGGACACCCCCCGGCCTGCACGGCATCGAGCAACTCAAAAAACGGTGTATGACGGAAACCCATCAGTTATCCATCCGAGGGCGTGCTATGGCCGCTCAAGGGGATTTCCAAACTGGGCCGCCGCTCCGAGTTCGGCCTCGATCGCGAGCAGACGGTTGTACTTGGCGATACGCTCGCTTCGGCAGGCTGATCCCGTCTTAATTTGGCCGCCCCCCATGGCCACGGCAAAGTCCGCGATGAATGCATCCTCCGTCTCTCCAGACCGGTGGGAAATGATGTAATTCCACCCGGCTGAGCGGCACAAGTTGATGGCACCGATGGTTTCGGTCACAGTGCCAATCTGGTTGAGTTTGATCAGGACCGCGTTGGCTGAGCCCTCGCGTATGCCACGCTCGATGAAGCGCGTGTTCGTGACAAAGATGTCGTCGCCTACAATTTGGACCTTGGCGCCGAGTTTTTGCGTGAGGGTTTGGAAGCCGGCCCAGTCGTTTTCGGCCAGTCCATCTTCGATCGAGACAATCGGGTATTGGGAGATCCACACCCCGTAGAGGGCGATCATTTCGTCGCTGGTTTTGCGGCCACCACCGGATTTCGTCAGCGAGTAGGCGCCGGTCTCATAGAAGGAACTGGCGGCGGGATCGAGCGCAATGGCCACATCGCGGCCGGGTTGGTAGCCCGCAACGGTGATCGCCTCGACGATCAATTCGCAGGCCTCTTCGTTGCTTTTGAGGTTAGGGGCAAACCCGCCCTCGTCCCCGACGCTGGTCGCGTAGCCCTTCTTGTGAAGGATGGCTTTCAATGCATGAAAAGTTTCCGCGCCCCAACGGAGCGCCTCGGCAAAGGTAGGCGCTCCGACGGGCATGACCATGAACTCCTGAAAGTCCACGCTGTTGTCGGCGTGCTTGCCCCCATTGAGGATATTCATCATGGGGACTGGCAGGCGCGCCGCACAGGCGCCGCCGAGATACTGGTATAGAGGCACCCCCGTGCTGGCTGCTGCAGCCCGGGCGGCGGCCATGCTGACGCCAAGCAGGGCGTTTGCCCCAAGACGGCTCTTGGTTGGGGTTCCATCGAGTTCGATCAAGGCTTGGTCGAGCAGCGCCTGCCGGGTCGCATCCATGCCTCGCAAGTGGGGCGCAATCTGATCCGCCACATTCGCGACGGCTTTGCGAACCCCCTTGCCGCCGTAGCGCGACTTGTCGCCGTCACGCAATTCAAGGGCTTCGTTCTCGCCAGTCGAGGCGCCCGACGGGACACAGGCCGACCCAACGGTGCCATCTGTCAGGATGACCGAGACTCGCAGTGTCGGGTTGCCCCTCGAGTCAAGTATTTCCATTGCTGAAACATCTGCCACACACCTGCTCATGGTAGCCTCCTTGGCTCTTGATGGTTTGTCGCTCGTTAGCGCTGTTCGCTCCGGATGCCGGTTGCGGCTGACCTTCGGGCGCGGGGCCGGCTCTCTCGATGCGCCGTGTCAGCCGGCTCAGCCGCTCTTCCTCGGCGTAAAGTGTGGCGATACGGGCTGTGCGCTCCTGCTCGGTGCCCCGGCTTGTGACAGTCGCCTCGGCGAGGCACGCCCGCACATTGGCCATGGTGGAATCGAACTGTTCCTCGAGTTGCGCCGCATATGCACGCAAGACCTCTTGCAGTCGCTGCAAAAAGGCCCAGCGCAGGCGTTCGGTGTTAGTCATGACGGTGTCGCGAACGAGCGCCATCGCCCGCCGCATCAGGGCTCGATGAATGAGGAAGTGTGGGAGAAGGCGGTCTAAAAACCCCAATCGGATGCCGCCTAGCCGCTCATCGGGGGGAGGGACAACCCACGAAATGCCGCGGACGGTGATTTGTTCTGGATCAACCGATTCATCGGCGAATCCCGCGTCGAACAGTTCGTTTGCCGCCTGCCGCAGGCGAATCACAGTGCTTTCCAGGCGGCGGGAGTGGTCTGAAACGACCACAGACATGTGGTCTTGTACTTGCCGCTCCAGCGCGTTTTTGTGCTGACAGAACAATTCGTTGGCGCGGGCGTGAAGCATTTCGCGGAGAAGGCGCTCTGCTTTGTCCGACGAATGGCCGTTTGACGACCGCCTTAGCCATTCAACCGCTTCGGCCCGCAATTGGCTGAGCACCTCCTCGCTGCATCTATGCGCAGCCTGCCGGACGAGGTCGGTCAAGCGGTGGCCGTCGCCCACAAGCAGGTCTTTCAAGACATCTCGCTCGCGGGTCAGGCTGGTAGCGCGCGCTTCAAATTCTGCCAGCCGCCTCGCGCGTTCCTGTGCATCCATTTCAAGGGCTTTGCGATGAAGCCTCAGCATGGCGGCCTCCTCGCGTAGCACCTGAGCCGCTTTGTGCGCCACGGCGCGCTGCAAGAGGTCGCGCTTGCGCCGCTGCAGAAACCCGGCCAGATCGCTCTCGAACCGGTCGAAATCGAGCCCGTCGGCGATCGCGTCACCCGTTGTTTTTCGGGCCAGCGCCCCGGTTGCCGATACGCAATAAAGAGGCCCGGCGAAGTTGGGCAAGACGGTCCGGATGAGGTTCATATCGAATTCGGCGACTTCTGTCCGGGCGTCGCGATCGAGGTAGTCCGCTTTGTTGAGCACGACAAACAGGTGCTGGGCCTCGGCGGCGACGGCGCGCAGAAATTCGAGTTCCGCCTCAGTGACAGGCGGATCCGCCGATAAGACAAAGATGGCCGCGTCGCAGACCGGCAAAAGTCCGAGCGTTACCATGGTGTTGTGTCGGTGGGTCGAACCGATTCCCGGCGTGTCGAGAATCACAACCCCCGGTTGCAGCAAGGGCGCCGGGCAAATGACATCCACCCGCTCGACTTGGAGGATGTTGTGGGGATTGCCGCTTTCGGTCACATACCGGGGGAGTTCAGCCGGCGGGGCCGGTTGGGACGAACCATCCGAGAAGGTCACCTGCGCGCGCGGGCCGGTTCCGTGGGAGATGAAGGTGGGCACGGATGTAACTGGCACTGCGGCAGCGGGTAAGATCGCATGGCCAAGCAGGGCATTGATGAGTGTGCTTTTTCCCCGCTTGAACTGGCCCAGCACCGCCACATGCAAAACATTTCTCTCCCAGCGCGCGGCAAGCGCTTGAAGCCGCTCGCGAGCCTCCTCCCGGTGGCAAGCGTCTTTGGCCTCAGCGAGGAGGGCGGTGATGGGGTGGTCTTCGGAGTCCATCAGCCCTCGGCTCCCGGACCCGGCATCAAGTCCTGCAAGGCTGAGAGCCTATGGTTCTTGCGTCAGCGGTGGTCTCTGAGGCCAGTTTGGCCACATTAACGGGCACCGTTTTGCCGCGGTTGGAAAATGCTTGGGAGGGGGCGGCCTTTTGACCTTCGTTAATCGGACTCTGCACAACTCAACTCCTGACTGCGGCGGGGCCATAACCCGCGCCGCGGCATGTCAGGAGTCATCAGCCGTTTAGCGGCGGTTGGTGCGAGGCAGACTCCATTGCCCTTTTCACACTACAAGCGACACGACCGAGTGATCACCGTCAAGCGTTAATCAGCACCTGCCACGGCGAATCTTCATTGAGGACGAGGCCCGGCGCGTCGGGGGCGAAAACGAACGGGGCAGAGAGAGACGATCATGGCACCTTGCGGGGCGTAGGTGTTGGACCGGCGGCGGTTTGGGGTTTGGGTGAATGTCGCGCTGCCCAAGGAGCGCCACATAGGTAGCGCCGAGTGGGATCACACGGCGCCGCGCAGGGTGTTTACACTTGGAGAATACAGTCCACACTCTTATTTCGCTTGCGAAGGGGAGGCTCGGAGCGCGAATCGTTCATACGAAAATGAGATTCGTAATACGCCATCTCGTCCTCGCAGTTGTCCTGCTGTTGGGTGCGACAGGAAATGGCGCGCCGGAACCGGCTGGGGCGATGGGTCAGGCCCACGCCGCCGTCACGACGACTGCCCCCGTGCGCGTGGCTGTCAGCAACTCGTGGCTCGAGTCTTGTGTCCATGATTTGCTTGGTCGGAATGGTCATGTCGAGACGGTGCGGCTTGCGCCGCCCGGGTCGTGTCCCGGACACTTCGATGTGAAACCCGGCGATGTGGCCCGGCAGCAGGGGTCGGTCGCGTTGCTGCGCTTTGATTTTCAGGCGCCGGTGGAAGAGCGCCTGTATGGCAAGCGGGACAGCGGACCGCGGCTCATCATCGTGCCCGGGCCGAAAGGGCTGTGTGTTCCGGAAAACTACCTGACGGCTTGTGAAACTGTTGCCGGCCAACTGCAGGCCGTGTTTCCCGATGTCGCGGCGGATCAATGGAACAGTGCAATCAGCCAACTGCGAGAGCGCATGGAGAGGTTGTCGCGCGAGGCGCGCCAGCGCGTGGAAGATTCCGGGCTGGCCGGAGCGCCGGTGATCGCTTCGGCCCATCAGGCTGTGTTTTGCAAATGGCTGGGACTGAATGTCGTCGCCACTTTCTCGGCTGCTGATATGGACTCGCCTGCGCCCTTGGAGTCGCTCGTGGCCAAGGGACGAAGCGCGGGAGTGCGCTTTGTCATTGGCAACCTGCAGGAGGGATCTCAGGCGGGTGAGGCCTTGGCCCGCCATCTCGACGCCCAACTGGCGGTGTTCAGCAATTTTCCGGCCATGACCGCAGACGAACCGGGTTTTGATCAATTGGTGCGGAATAATTTGCGCGCCTTGGAGCAGGCAGCCGGCTCGGGAAAATGATGCTGTCGGAGCCGCCCGCCGCAGCGGCGAACGCCATCGCCCGGGAATGGGCCGCGCTCGAGGGCGTTCATGTAGCCGCGGGTCGCGCGGCGCTCGTGAGTGATGTCACGCTGCGCTTCGAACGCCCGGAACTCGTTTGCGTGCTTGGGCCAAACGGGGCCGGGAAGTCCACGCTCCTTTCGCTGCTCAATGCCACGCGCCGGCCACGCGCCGGGACGGTGCGACTATTCGGCACGGAGGTATGGCGACGCCCTGAACGCGAGAGGGCACGGGTCCGGGTGAATATCGGCACCGTTTTTCAGCGCAACGATTACAACGCACAGGTGCCGCTGACGGTTCGCGAGGTAGTCATGCTGGGACGCGCGGGGCGCCGCGGATTGATGCGTCCGCCCAGCGCCGAGGACCGCCGCCTTGCGGACGAGGCGATCGCGCGGCTCGGATTGGAACCGCTGGCCCGGCGTGAATTCCGGTCGCTCTCCGGCGGCGAGCAGCAAAAGACGCATATCGCCCGTGCGCTGGCTCAGCAGCCGCGCCTGCTGTTGCTGGATGAGCCGGCTTCGGGCCTCGATGTGGATTGGCAAGAGCGGCTGGTCACTCTGGTGGACTCGCTGTCGTGCGAGAGCGGGATCCCGATCGTCATGACGACTCACCACACGGGTCATATTCCGCCGTCTTGTGGGCGCGTGATTCTGATGCTGCGCGGGCGTGTCATGTTTGACGGACCGCCTGCAGCAGCGCTCACGACAGACTTGCTGTCGCAACTGTATGGCTGCCCCATCGAGGTGACCCTGCACAAAGGTCGCTTTCATTGCCACAGCGCGGGGGGCATCACGCCATGATGATGCTCTGGCAGGTAGCGGCAGCGCTCGCCGGATCCTCAACAGGCTTGCTGGGGGTTTATGTGTTGGGTTTGCGCATGCCTTTTCTTGGTGTCGCCATGGCGCATGCGGCTATGGCCGGTGCTGTGCTGGCCGTCCTGTTGAACCTGCCGCAGGCACCCGTGGCACTGGCCTGCGCGCTGGCTGCAGCAGCGGCCACTGGCTGGCTGGCCACATCGCTGGCGCGGGCGGATCTCAATACGGTGACCAGTATTTTGCTATCGCTGACCATGGGACTGGCCTTTCTGGGCATGGGGCTCAACCAGGGCGACATGACGCCGCTGCTCGGTCTGATGTGGGGCAGTCTGCTGTTCGTGCGGCCAGCCGACGCCTGGATCATGGCCGCGCTGCTGGCCGCGTTGGCAGCCTTCGTGATTTTGTTTGGCAAGGAGATGGACGCCATGCTTTTCAGCCGGCAGGTGGCACGGGCCTGCGGCGTGCGCGACCGCTTGGTGACGGTTGTCTTTCTTGCTCTCGCTTCGGTGATTGTGACTGTGAACCTGCAACTCGTCGGCGGGCTGCTGATGTACAGCCTGCTCACGAATCCGGCGGCAGCGGCGTTTGAGTGCGGGCGCAGCATGCGCGAGGTGCGCATGCTGGCGGTGGCTCTTGGTGTGGCCAGTACGCTGGGCGGCTTCTGGCTCTCCTATCCGCTGAATCTGCCCACGGGCGCTTGCATCGTGCTGGTGAGCGCAGCGCTGTACATGGCCGTGGTGGCTGCGCGCGCGCTTCGCCGCGGACATCTCATCATCCGGTCGGGAGGCTGACTTATGAACGGACCACATGCTGCGGAAGACGATACCCGGAAATTCTTTGACCGCTGCGCCGACCATGGCGAGATGGCCGCGTTTCTGCCCGAGCATGAGCCGAAGGTGGCGCGATTCATGGCGGCGTGGAACATCCGGCCGGGCACCCGGGTTTTGGAACCCGGATGCGGCAGTGGACGCCTGACCGAACGACTGGCGGCAGCGGTGGGGCCCGCGGGACTCGTGGTGGCCTGTGATCCGGCGCCCGGCATGATCCGGGCCGCGCGGGCGCGCAACCTGCCCCCTCAGGTTCGGCTCGTGGAATCTACGGTCATCGCCCTTGAAGAACCCGCCGAATCATTCGACATCGTCGTTTGCTTTTGCGTATTTCCGCACCTTGCGCCCCACCCGCAGTCGGTCGCTGCCATGGCCCGGCTGCTGCGACCGGGCGGCGATCTGTGGATCAATCACCTGGAGGGGCGGGAGCAACTGAATGCCTTCCATCGTCAAGCCGCCCCTGAGGTGGCGGGCCACATGCTGCCCTCGGAACAGGCCATGCGTCTGATGCTCGCCGCGGCAGGACTCTCGTGGTTGTCGCTCACCGACACGCCAGACGAGTACGCGCTGCATGCCCGAAAACCGGCAACTCACCCGGGGCGTTGACAGACTATGACAGCGTGCGCGAGGTACCAAAGGGCAGGGTATCCATGACTCTTCATTCGCGAGAAAAACGGCTGGCCGAAGAGATCAAGGCCGCTCTGGCTGAAATTGTTTCGCAGGAACTCAAAGACCCGCGCGTGCATCAAGGCATGCTCACGGTGTCGCATGTTGATCTGTCCAAGGATTTGCGCAACGCGACCGTTTGGGTCAGCCTTCTGGGCGGCGGCAGTGCTGAAGAGGCGCTCGATGGCTTGCGCCACTCGAAGGGATTCATAAAACATCTTCTGGGCGAGCGCGTCATCATGCGCTACATGCCGGAACTCGCATTCAAATTTGACCATTCCTTTGAACATGCGGATCGCGTCAACCGCTTGCTGAAACAGGTGACACAAGACAGTCCGTCCGACACGCGGCCGGCGCCCCCATCCGATCCGGATTCGGAAGCACGATGAATACGGGGGAGCCCGAGCCGTCTCTTTCCGCCCCTCAGGAGCAGGCGCTGTTGCGAATTTTTGTGGACAAATATGAAACCGCCGGACACCGCCCGTTGTATGAGGTCATTGTTGAGCGGGCGCGCCGCCGGGGTCTTGCGGGCGCAACGGTCTTTGAGGGTATGGCCGGATACGGCTTGCGCGGCATTCTGCATCGCGCGCGCTCATGGAAGCCGGGCGACGACGAGGAAATGATCGTGGAAATCGTGGACCGGCGTCCACTGCTTGATGCGTTTCTTGCGGAAATAGAACCGCTGTTGAGCGAAGCGGTCGTGACCTTTGAGCGCGCGTGCGTAGTGTTGCAGCGCCACCGGAGGGACAGGCACGGATGAAGCCGGGCGAACGCGGCGAATTGCTCCGCATCTTTATCGGCGAGTCGGACCGCTTTCAAGGACGGCCGCTATATGCTGCCATCGTCGAGAAAGCGCGCGAAGCCCACCTCGCGGGCGCCACAGTGCTGCGCGGCCCCATGGGGTTCGGCAAGAACAGCCGCTTGCGAACCAGCAAACTGTTGGAACTGAGCACCGATCTGCCCATCCTGATCGAAATCATCGATACCGAGGACCGCATCCGCGCCTTCCTACCCGTGGTGGATGAAATGGTGCAAGATGGGCTTGTCACGCTGGAGGCGGTCGAGGTGGTCAAATACACGGGCGGTGGCGGGTGCTAACGAACCTGATCCTTGTGGCTGTCGGCGGAGCGGCCGGGGCGGTCGCGCGGTATCTCGTGGCGCGCGGTGCCGGTCTCTGGTTCGGTGCCGCTTTCCCGTGGGGCACCTTTATCGTCAATGTATCGGGATCTTTCGCACTCGGGCTCGTTGCCACCTTGGTGGCCGAGCGCGCCATACCGGCGGCAGACTCGGTGCGCCTCGCGGTGGCCATTGGTTTTCTGGGGGCATTCACCACCTTTAGCACTTTCGAGTACGAGAGCGACCAGTTGCTGAGATCGGGCGAGTGGCTGCTGCTGACAGCAAATGTCGCCGGCAGCCTATTGGCCGGATTCATTGCGTTGCGACTCGGCATTTGGATTGCCCGCGGCTGGCAGTAGGTCAGGTTTCCGGGTCGCCATGGGCGCTGCCGACCGGAAATCAGGGTGGCGATTCTGAGGGCTCCTTCCGCAAATCCCGAACGCCCGCGCCAATAGTCGCTGGGGGCTGAAAGGACAACTCTTCCCAGATTGGGACTCACGCGACGCCGAGTGCAGCCGGACATGGTCAGGTTGACGGGTGGCGGGGTAACAAAGACGAAAGGAAAGTGGCGGGGCCGACGAGACTCGAACTCGCGACCTCCGGCGTGACAGGCCGGCGTTCTAACCAACTGAACTACGACCCCGCAAGGGCCATTGAGGATACGGCAAACCGCGTTATTTCATTCAATGCGGCGGACGGATCATGGACGCATCCGTCCGCCGCCTTCATTCCATGATTTTTATTGCGGCCCCAGATAGGTCATCCGGACGGCATCCGCTGACACATAGTCATTTGTGTCAGGCACCTGATTTGTGAGCGTAACGAGCGGCTGGCTCACCCCAACATTGAACGACCACTGGCCGAGCGGGTTGAAGCGGCTGCCATTGGTGGTCTGGTCAACATTCACCGTCGCCGAGCCGCCGGCGTGGGTCACCGTGTAGGGCGCGGTCGTGCTGCGGTAGGCGTCGCTTGCGGCCACCCACCACGCCGCGGGCTCATAGCGGCCCGCAACGGGCAGAGTGAACTTCCAAGTGGCCGATTTCAGGCCGCCTGTGCCCTGCGTAATGAGGGAATTCGTCCCGTAATAGCCGGCGTTCGCACTGGCAGTCCAAGTTCCCACCGTCGAAAAATACGATGCGCCGCTTGTGTTGTCCGAGATGAAGTAGGGCGCATCAGCGACCCAGCGGATGTAAATGGCGTCAGCCGACACATACTGGGTCGTGCTGCCAATGTTATTCTTGACGGTAACGACCTGCTGCGTACCGGCCGCGAGGCGGAAGGTGCCGAGGACGACAAACCGCTTGGCGCCGCCGGCGCTGTCCTGCTGGTTGACGGTCACGGTTTTCGGCCCGCCGGCGACATTCACCGTGTAGGGCACCGCATTGCTGCGGTAAGTGGAGTTGGAGGTTGTAAACCACACACCCACCTCGTACACGCCGTGGCGCGGGATAGTGGCTGTCCACGAGGCGGTGGCGGTGGCAGCGCCGCTGCTGCCCGCTGCAATGACACAGTTCGAACCCCACGGGAACCCGCTCGTGCTGGGATTCCAAGTCCCCGTCGTGCTGAAAGCCCCGGCCGTTGAGTTGTCCACGATGATCGGCTGCAGCGGCACAGGCGCCGTGGAGGCCACCGGCTGGAACTTCACGGCGTCGGCACACACATAACTGCCAGACGACGCCTGATTGCTCAGTTCGACATAGCCGCCCGTGCCCGCATTGAAGTTGTAACGGCCGAGGTAAACCCACCTGGCCTTGTTGATGCGCTGATCCACATAAACCGTGGCCGTTCCGCCAGCGTGGACAACCCGGTAAAGGGCCGCCGACGAGTTCTGATACGGATCCGCCGGCGCCTGAAACCACACGAACACATCGTGGTTGCCTGCCGACAGCGACGGCGTCCAGCGCGCCGTGGCCGACTGAGTGGCGGCGACATTGGCCTGACGGTAGTCAGCCCCGTAATGGCCGTAGTTACTCGAGTTGGAACCGTAGGTGTTCCAAGTGCCCGTCACCGTGAAGCCTGTATCGGCGTTGTCCACGATCACGGGGCCGCCGGGATCACTGCCCGTGTAGCCGAGGATGGACTTGAACTGCTTGAGCGTTACGCCGATGCCGATTCCGTCGCGCCGCAACTCGTACAGCGGCGTGCTCATGGTGTTGGCGCCGCCTTGGGTGGTGAAGGCAGCCTCGTAGCCCGCCGCCTGCGCGCGGGCAATGACATTGGCGTCGTAGTTGCCAAACGGATAGGCGAGATAGCGGCAAGTTTTGCCCGGGATGTTGTTCTGGATGTCGGCCTTCGACTGCTGCAACTCGTAGTCGAGTTGCGAGGTTTGAGTGAGGTACGGATGGGTCACCGTGTGCGACTCGCAGGTGACCAGTCCCCACTTTTCGCAGAATGTCAGTTCGTTCCAGTCGCCGTGGTCGCGATTGGTGTAAACATTGACATAACCCGTGTGGGTGAAAAAGGTGCCGGGCATCACGAGTTCCTGCATGATAGGGTGGGCGTACTCGTGGTTGCCGATGTAGTTGTCGTCAAAGGTCAGCACGACGGCGTTGTTCGGAATCGAACCGCTGCCCTTGCGCCAGTTGACGAACTGCGCGGTGGGGATGACGCCGTATCCGCGACGGGCCAGAAATTCGAGCATGTCGCGGAAGTTGTCCGGGTAAACATCGGAAGTGGCGGCCAACTGGCCATCGTAGAATTTTGTTTCGTGAAACATGAACACACGGGCACTGGTGCCTTGGGCGGCAGCGCCCGTCGTCAGGGCGGCCAAGGTGCCCAGTGCGAGGTTGCGGAAGACGCGAGTCATCGCGCTCCGGTTGACAAGCCGCATAAGCGGTTTTCCTCCGACTCTCCATGGTGTCGGGAGAGGCGCATAACCGATTGAAAACACGGCGCGGTCATCCGCTTCCCCCAAATTAGTCATCACCCGTGAGCGCTTGGAAGAGCCGTGTCAATTACATCTGTAAAGTGAACCTTAACAGTCTTGTATCGCCATGCGTTTGTCACATTTTCGTGCAAAAGAAACGACCCGGCTTTTTTTCAGCCGGGCCGTTGCAGGCTTGTCATGGGAGGTTATGTGGTGGGTGGAGCAGGACTCGAACCTGCGACCCCCAGCGTGTAAGGCTGGTGTTCTAACCAACTGAACTATCCACCCGATGGCGGCGGGTCAGCGGGTCCGACTCTTCCACCTGATTCGTTATCCGGCCGGTTCAGTTGGCGCGGAACGGAAGCAGGGCAATGATGCGGGCCCGCTTAATGGCCGTGGTCAGCATGCGCTGATACTTGGCCGACACACCCGTGATACGGCGCGGAAGAATCTTGCCGCGCTCGGTGATGAAACGCTTGAGCAATTTGGCATCTTTATAATCAATGTAGGTGATCTTGTTCGCGAGGAACGGGCAAACCTTGCGGCGCTGGAAGCGACGCTGTCCGGGTCGTCGCGCCTCGCGGGCCTGTCGGGCGCCCTCGCCCGTAGCGGCTGCCGGCGCACCTTCTGCCAAGACCTCCGACTCAGTCGCAGGCTGGGCTTCGGTCGGGATTTCGGGTTCGGTGGGGTTGAGATCAGTCATGATCGTGGTCTCCAAGTTTTAACTAAAAGGGGATATCGTCTTCGGTGTTGGCGTTCGGATTGCTGAAATCGAGATTGTCGGACGGCGCGCCCGTGGTTTGCGGGCGGGTGGCAGAACGC
The DNA here is from genome assembly GCA_026418615.1 of Candidatus Sumerlaeaceae bacterium. Lineage (GTDB taxonomy): Bacteria > Sumerlaeota > Sumerlaeia > Sumerlaeales > Sumerlaeaceae > JAOAAY01. The sequence goes on from JAOAAY010000039.1 coordinate 29,648, forward strand.
GCCTGCGGACGCGACATGGCCGAAGAGCCTTCACTTAGGTCCTCTTCACCGCCACCGGAGTCACCGCGCTGTGGGACATCGAAAGCCGTTACGCGCTCGGCGCTAATCATGAGTTTACTTTGCTTAACGCCGTCCTTTTCCCAGGACTCTTGCTTAAGACGCCCTTCCACATAGACCGGACGCCCCTTCTTGAGGGTTTCGGCACAGCGCTCGGCCACTTTGCCCCACGCTTCAACATCAATGAATGCTGTCTCATCGCGCCACTCGCCATTTTTATCCTGAAAGCGGCGATTGACGGCAACGCCCATCTTGGTCACAGCCTGTCCAGTCGGCAAATAACGGGTCTCTGGGTCACGGGTAAGCCGACCAGTGATCATCACTCGATTAATCGAAAGCATGTAAAATCCCCCCGTTAGCGATCGGCGTCAGTGGTCAGGGCGGCGCCAGCGTCGCCCGCGGACCGCGTTTCGGTAAACACGCGGCGCTCTACTGCCGGGGCGGCCTCAGCCGTGGCCGGGCGAGCCTTCTTTTTCTTCTCTGGCTTGGGCGGCTTGGGAGCGGGGATCGCCACGCACATCTCGCGCAGCACCGCCTCGTTCAAACGCAGCGAGCGCTCCAGTTCCCTCAGGTTGCCGCTCGTCATCGTGCCTTCGAATGTGAAGATCACATAGTAGCCTTCCGGCTTCTTCCTGATCTCATACGCCATCTGGCGCTTGCCCCAGACATCCACATTTGTGACGGTGCCGCCGCGGCGGACAATCTGCTCCTTCACCTTTTCAATCTGTTGATCGTAATCAGTGTCGGGCAGGTAGGGATCGTAGATGACGACGAGTTCGTACTTCGCCATGAAGTGGCTCCTTCCTTTGGTCTATGGCCGGCCTGAAATTCCGCGGGCACGGAACCGGGACGGCAGGATTCGCGGGCCATGCCGGGCCTCGCGATGGCATCAGGGTCGCCTTACACGACCCGCCAAGGCCTTATTCGGCCAAGAACCGCGCGCGGTCGCCGTCTGATTGGCCTGCGCAGTCCGCGGCGCGACTTCGGCCCGAAACAGCACCCAAGCACCCAGCATGGCCCAGAACAGGAACTGGCTTGCCGGTATGTGAAATGGGAAGTTGAATAACGCATCCACCGCCATGGCCACGAAAGCCGCGGTAAAGGCCGATGCCATCAGGTGGCCGCGGGCGTCGCCGGCGCGAGCCGCAGCACGCGCCGTCTCCCACCCCTGACACAACAGCGCACTCCACAGGGCGAGCCATGCGCCCACGACAGCCACGCCGCCTTCAGCCGCAAACTGCAGATAGTCGTTATGCGCGAACCCCGGCGGCACACCGCGCACGATATCCGTCAAAACAAACTCGTAAAAGGGTCCGTCGTCGGACTGCTGAAAAAGATTCACATAATCCCAGAACAAAAGATTATAGTGCCCATAGCCCACGCCGGTTAGCGGATGCGCGTGGAACATCTCGAGCGCGATGAGCCAGTAGTAGAGCCGGCTGGCTATTTCCTTGGAGGCCAGCAG
>JAOAAY010000040.1 GCA_026418615.1 Candidatus Sumerlaeaceae bacterium
CAATATGATAGCCGGTTAGCCGCATGGTAAATTCCACCCAGTCGCCTTTGAGGAGCCGCCCGACGGCCCGCGGCAAGGTGTAGAATTGTTTCATGGTTTTTAGCGCCAGCAGGTTGGCCTCGTATGCCGTCATCAACTTGGGCACTTGCACGGCGTGGTGACCGTCGAAATTGCGCCATTCGCGGGTCAGAAGCGGCCGGGAACCGTCTGCGTAACCCTCCGTCACCCAGTCGCGGGATCCGGGCAGCGGCGTCAAAAGCATTAACTGGAACGAATCGAGGTGAAGGCGCTTGACGAAATTCAGCGTATCACGGAAAGTCCGCGGCTCGTCCGTGTCGAAACCGGCCACGAACATGCCATGCACCTTGATTCCATGCCGGTGGAACTCGCGGATGGCGTGCTCCACCTCCTCGACTTTCTGCCGTTTGCCGCACAAGTCGAGCGACGCCTGATTGATTGACTCGAACCCGACCATCGCGCGGTCAAACCCGGCGGCGCGCATCAGTTGCAGAAACTCGGGATCCTTCACCACCTCGTGACGCATCTGTGCGCCGAAGCCGATGCGCGGCCGGATGCGCCGCTCGATCAGCCCCCGCAGGATGGCCTTCGCACGGGGCTTGACGAGGTTAAAGATATCCTCCGCAAAAAAGGCATAATGCGGCCGGTAGCGGCGCCAGTGCTCCTCGATCATGTCGAGGGTGCGTTCGGCGCTCATCGCTCGCAGCCGTGAGCCGTTGAATTTCGTGACGGAACAAAACGAACAATCGAACGGGCATCCGCGCGCCGCCGCAAAACTGCCCACGCCCCCCCTCACATCCGCCTGCCACACAAGACCATAGTCCGGGAAGGGATTGGCTTCCAGCACGGCCGACCCGGGCAACGGAGCATCCGGATTGTGCCGGATCGCCCCGCCATCGCGCCAAGTCAGGCCCGGCACGCGTCCCAAATCCCCTCCGGATTCCAGCGTTTCCATGAACAGGGGAAAAGACTCGTCGCACTCGCCCCGCATCACAAAGTCCGCATGTGCCATCGCCTCGTCAGGAAAATACGAGACATGCGTGCCGCCCATGACGACCGGAATGCCAGCCAAGCGCGCCCGGTCGCCCCACATGTAGCAGCGCTGGACGGTGGAGGTGATCGTCGAGATGCACAAGAGATCCGCCTCGCGGATGCGCTGCCAGACATCGGCCTCGCGCACGCGCCGACGCAACATGTCCTCCACAATGACTTCGACATCGTAGCCGCGCTCGCGCAACAGGGTGGCCAGCAACAGGCTGCCGATGCGCGGAATATGAACGGCGCTGTAAACATGGAGGTGAGTGGACTTGGGTTCGAGAAATAGCACGCGCTGGTGCTTTCGTTCTCGCATGGTCGGACTCCTTCATTCTGCTGCTGCTCCGGTTCTCACCCTCGGGTGAAATCCGGCGTCGAAATGTCCCGTGCGCGGTGCGGCCGAAACCCCGGACGCCTCGCCCCGGCGCAACCCGCGCCAAGAAGCCACCAGACCAAACCGCCCGAGCCCAAACTGCTATGAACCGCTATCTCCCCAACGCGCAACCTGTCAATCCGAAAGGTCGCCTCGCCAGGCTCACAGTCGGGAACGATTTGGACTCGGGAAAAATCCCAAAGCGGCCTTGCGGCTCTCGCAAGCCCTCGAGAGGCGGCTGCCACGGGCAAACCGGCATGGCGCCGGGCGGATATCACCCGTTGCGCTTGTAGTCCGGGCATTTGGTGGCGTTCGGGCGCTCGGGGCGTTTGCACGCGCTGCCAAAGTCATAGCGGCAGGTATCGCAAAGGATTTTCTTTTCACCGCCAAAGACAGCGCTCAGGATCTGTCGGATCATACGCAGCATGGCCTGAGATACCGTCGCGGCGGGCGGCTACTCGCCGCGGTTGAGAAAGTAGAACACATTGCCCTGGCCGTCATCGGCCGTTTCGGCTGGAAACTCGCCGCTCAGGAAATCCTTGTAGTCGTCAAGAGTCAGGTCGGCCTGCAGGCCGATGAAGTGGGGGCACCAATCGCCGGGCTGCTCAAAAGTTTGTCCGCAGAAAGGACATTCGACGCCCATGGCGCGAAGCCCTCAATCAGGCATTTTGGGCTCGGGGCCCTTTTTGCCGCCGCGGATCCATTCCTGCCGGGCCAGCATGTAGGCACGCTTTTTATCCAACTCCGACATCGCGTTGGCTCCGGCGCCCTTCGACGGCAAATATTTATTAATGGAGGGATCAACGGTTTCGGATTCCGACTTGGCGGCTTGGCCGGCGCCGGCTTCCGCCGCCTTTGGCTTGGGCGGACCGGCGGCCAGACTCAGGACGATGGCGCGCGCAGGCGCGGCAAGCACCGGATCCGAGGCGAGTTCCTCGAGGCGGTCGCGCAATGGCGACTTGTCGGGGCCGAGTTTGCGCAGGACCTCAGCGGCCTTCACGCGGGTGGCATTGTCGCCTTTGACAATAACCCCCAACAGGGCGTCGAACAGGCGCTCGCGCGCATGGGCCGACGCGCCTGCGCCCCCGAAATCGAGCAGCGCCGTGGCGGCCGCCGCCGCCACAATCGCGTCCTTGTCCGTCAGGTGGGCGATGATCTTGGGCAGGGCCGCTACGATGCGCCGTTGAGCAAGACCCGCCATGGCCGCCACGCGCCGGGCGCGACGCTTCGCCGCAAAAAAGAAAGACGCGTCCAGATCCGCCAGCAGCCGCATGTCGTCCTCCGTGACAGGCGCCTCCACGACCGGCTGGGTGGCGGGCGCCGCAGCACCGGGCGGCGCAAAGGCCGACTGGCCCCGTCGCTTGGCCGCGCGCATGTGCGCGTCCATGATCATGCTCGCCGTCTCGCCGCCCAGACTGGGGAATTGCCGCGACTGCACCTTCTGGAAGATCTCCGACAGAAAATCCTCCGACTCCTCCGTGCCGATCTTGTCCACGGCGTGGAGCAGCGAGGCCATGACCTTATCCTTTGTCAGTTCCACACGCTCGTCGGCCGCCGGATCGGCCACCATCTCGCGAGCGTAAGCCGAGCGCTGCTGTTCGGGTTCGTGCAAAACGGCATTGAAGACCAATTGCCGCAGCACCTCAAGGTTGCTCGGATCGGGCACCTTGGCGTAGAGTTCAGCGACGGCCAGATAGGCGCCGTTGTACTGGCGCGAATTTTCCAAGACCGCCTCGTGGACGGTGCGACGCGCCAACGGCATGAGCCGCTCGAGCAGGTCAATGAGCGGCTGGCGAAACCCGAGAGGCGAGGACGACGCACGGCGCGCAAGTTCGGGCAACTCGATCTTCCAGAGTGCCGCCACGGCCGTTTTCGCCGCCCATTCGATGATGGCCGGGTCAAAACCGTCCAGTTTGCCAAGAAAATAGTTGAGCAAAATGCGGATGATGAATTCCGAATCGTCGCGCGGGATGATTTTCACGACCTGAGCGATCAGCCGCGACCGTTGGTCGGCCGGCATGGCGCGCGCCGAGCGGCCGAGAGCCGTCAGCAGGTTGAGCGCGTCGCGACGCTGTTCGCCCTCCACCACCCGGGCCGACATGTCGGCCTTGAGCGCCGACAGCAGCGTGTGCAGCGCCTTGTCGCCGCCCACCGCGCCTAACGCGAGTTCGGCCTCGGCGCGTACCCCTGCCGCTTTATCGCTCATGCACTGGACAAGAAACGGCACCGCCTCGGGATTTTGGAAGAGCCCCAGCACCTCCACGGCATAGCGTCCGATACGCGTGCGAATGTTTTTGCGGGCAAACGCCAGATACGGCGTGAACACATTGCGGTTCGCACCCAGTTCTTGCAGAATCTGCGCGGACACCAGACGCGCCGTCCGCCCCAAGGCGCTGTGCAGGCGGGCTTCAACGCCGGCCATGGCGCCTGCGCCCCCCAGAGCCTTGGGGGCAAACTCGACCAGCAACAGCGTCACCTCGTGCAGCGCCGTCTGATCCACGCTGGCCAAACCCGCCCGCATGAGAGCGCCGGCCTCCTCGCGGAAGCGGGCAAAGTCCTCCGGATTCGGCTCATGAATGGCCATGCGACCCGGCAGAGCGCGGCTCAGTTCCACGACCGTCTGCGTCAACTCGACACGCGCCGTGGCCCCGACGCTGCGCTCGCGGCGCACGGCCGCCGCCGCGGCGCGCTGAAACTCCTCCTCCATGTCGGCCGCCAACGCGCCATCCAGACCGAACTTGTGAGGCGCGCGGGAAATCGTGCGCAGCAGCGCCTCGGCGCGCGAGCGCTCGTGGATCAGCCCGCCAAGAATGTTGCCCGCCTGCCGCGCCCGCATGGCAAGGTCCTCTGCTCCCTGCGCCGACCCAAACAGGGCTGCAGCCACCTGCTCCGCCGCGGACATTTCGTTGGCCTTGACGGCGTCGGCCAGTTGGTTCGCCAGCCGTTCATTGGCAAGCGCCGCCAGACGACGCGCCCAGGTTTGCGTGCGGTCAATGTCGGGCTTGACCGCCGCCTGCACGGCCGCTTGCGACCCGACCGGCAGAACCGGAATGACCTTGTCGTAAAACTCATGGATGGGCGCCACCACGAAATCGTCGTACAAGGCCTTGAGCAGCCGTCCCACTTCCGCGGCCCGCTCCGCCTGGGTGTCGCGCGGGTGCAGCCATTCCGCCGCAAGGCGGTGGGCCGCTTCCACCTTGCCGTGGCGGAGGGCCTCTTCGATCGCCTGAACACTTGCCATGCGCAACATCCATACAGCGCCGTTCGACTATTTCAAATGTTCATGCTTGGGCAGCGCACAGGGTGGTCCACCGACCACCGGGCGGTCTTGCCGCGAACCACGATGGCCTGCCAGCCCGCCGGAACAGTGCCGATCGGGGAAACGCCTCGCTCCGCTTAGCAGCCTTGATTGGTGAAATCTGGCACGAGCGCGTGCAGGACGCGCCGGATGCCATCGGCATCACACGCGGCGGCCAAGGCGGACAATTCCGCCACGGCGTGCTCCAACCGGACACAGTCCACCGCTTCGGGCTCGGTGATAAACAGTTTGCCCACATCGGTCGCCCGCACGCCTTCCGCAGCGGTCAACAATTCCTCTGTCAGTTTTTCGCCCGGCCGCAGGCCCGTGATCTCGATCCGGATGTCGCGGTCGGGCTCCAATCCGCTCAGGCGTATCAGATTGTGGGCCAGGTCGAGAATGCGCACCGGCTGGCCCATGTCGAGCAGGTAGAGCCGCCGCTGTTCGGGGTTGGCCCCGGCCATGATGACGAGACTCACGGCCTCGGGGATGGTCATAAAAAACCGCGTGACATCCGGATGGGTTACGGTCACGGGGCCGCCGCGCGCAATCTGGCGCTTGAACAGCGGAATCACGCTGCCGCGGCTGCCGAGCACATTGCCAAACCGCACCGCGGCAAACTGCGTGCGCGAGCGCTCGGCGAGACAAAAGATGATCATTTCCGCCACGCGCTTGGTCGCGCCCATGACATTGGTGGGGCGCACAGCCTTATCGCTTGAGATCAAAATGAACTTTTCCGCGCCGCTGGCGTCAGCCGCCTCGGCCACAATGCGAGTGCCGATGATATTGTTCTTCACCGCCTCGTCCGGGTGAGCCTCCATCAGAGGCACATGCTTGTGCGCCGCGGCATGAAACACCAGTTGCGGCCGCCATGCTGCAAACACGGCCTCCACCTTGCCCCGGTCGCGCACATCGCCGATCACCGCCTCGAGCGCGGTGCCTCCCCGCTGGGGCGTGAGTTCGGCGATCAATTCATAGATGGAGTTTTCCCCCTTGCCCATCAAGACCAGCCGCGCCGGCCCCAACCGCAGAATCTGACGGCATAACTCGCTGCCAATGGAGCCGCCCGCGCCCGTAATGAGAACGGTCTTGCCCGCCACATAGTTGCGCTCCGGCGGCAAGTCGAGTTGCACCTCGTCGCGCCCCAACAGGTCCTCGATCTCCACCGGTCGGATCTGACTGACAGACACCCGCCCGGCGAACACATCCTGCACCGACGGAAGAATCTTGAAACCGACTTTCGCATGCTCGCACTGCGCCACGATTTCGCGCAGGCGTGCGGGCCGGATGCCGGGGATGGCAATCAGGACCTCATCCGCGCGAAAGCGCGCGATGAGCGCCGCGAGGCTATCCGTCCGCCCCGCCACCGGAATACCGTGGATGCGTCGCCCCAACTTGCGCGGATCGTCGTCCGCAAACGCCACCGGCACAAACACGCGCGGCACCGCCTGACGCATCTGACGCGCCACGGCCTCGCCCGCGTCGCCCGCCCCAATTATGAGCACGCGCCGGGTTTCGTCCTCGCCGCCCTGCGGAGTGAAAATGGCCGACACGACGATCCGCCGCGAAAACCGGATCGCACCGACCAACAGCAGCGTCAGCAGCGACTCGATGCACACAACCGACCAAGGCACCCGCTGCAGGTGGCCGAGGTGCGACGGCGCACCCTCTACCGCCGGAATCAGCGGGATGACCAGCGCGTTCGCCGCCGCCAGCAGCAATGAACCCGCCGCCGTGGAAAAGAAGATCGCCTGCAACTCCGTCGTGCTGGCATAACGCAGAATGCCGCGGTAAAGGTTGAACACAGCAAACAACACCAGCCGGACCGCCACAAACGCCGGCACCACCAGCAGGTACTGCGCCGCGTCCGCCGCAGGCACGGCAAACTCAAACCGCAGCATGTAACCCGCATACAGTGCCAGTGCCACCGCCACCGCGTCAAACAGCACCAGCCCCGCCCGCTGCCATTGAATCCGCCCGTTCATACCGCCCTGCACGCAACCCGCCCCACCATCATTTGCCAACATGAAAAACCGCTGGAGCGAGGCATCAAACGCCACGAACGAGGGCAAAGGCACCGTTCACCGCTAACGACCTGACGCGTCGGGCTCGGCGACTGGACCAGACGGCGTTAGAACGCCCGCGGCCGCGCCCTCAGCCGGCGCTTGCAATCGACAATTGACAGCCGACAACGCCGGTCGCAGCCCGCAACTTGTCTGTTCGCGCCAACCGCACGCCCGCCAGGGTCACAACTCGCCTCGTTCTTTATTGCATAACGCCCCTTCGTGGTTTTCGTGGCGCTAACTGCGTTTTCAAGCGCAAGCATGCCTGCCAAACGCAAAGGGCAGACCGCGGGCTACGAGCATCAGACGAAATGATGCGCGGAGCAACGATCACACCTCTCATCGGGATACGGGCTCCCCACCGGCTGGCCGGGCTAGACCGCCAAATCACCTGTCATTCTGCGTCGACCGAGACAATGTAGCCCTTAATACCTTCCTCATCCACAGCGTCGAATGTGAGAACAGTTCCGCTCGTCAGCCTGTCCATGCGTATGCTTGACACATTCAATCCTTTCGGCACCGACATAGGGATTTTTGTTATCACATTCGGATTGTCCGCATCGAACACAGCAACGAGGAGAGGCATTTCTGCCATAGCAGTAAACGCGAAGGCGACCGTCCGATGGCCGACCCTCGCTACGGCAGTCCCTGCGCTCGAGAGCAATGCTGCGTTTATCGGCTCCGCGAATAAGGTACTGGTACTGTGAACCACATTGTCGCGTCCCAAGAACGCGATCGTCGGATTGATCAATGCGTCATCGGGATTCGAATCAAAGAGAACTGCATAGTTCTGCCACGACGGATGCCAAGCAAGCAACGGATTCATATTAACTCCAGCATCACCGTCCCAAGTTACAGATGTGACAAGATCGCCAGTCTGTGCATTAAGACAACATACAAAAACCTGCTCATTCAACTGGTGTCCCGACTCGTCATCCACATCCAGCGTGCAACCAGTCGCTATCAGCAAACTGCCGGATTCTACGATGTCCGTGAACCGATTCAAGGAGTGTCGTACCTCGATCTCCTTCGCCCAGACAAATTGGCCATTATTATCGCGTCGCTCCACGGCCGCCTCATCCGTATCTGTCTTACCAAACAGAATAAAGCCATTCGAAATGTTCTTTAACCGCGAAGTAACACTAAACGGCAGCGTTGTTGGCTCGCTACGCACCTTTGAAAAGTTGCTCATCGAGTATCCGGATACTCGTGGCACAAGCGTCTCGTTTTTTGCGTCCGTAGCCATATCAAAGATCCATAATGCTTCACCCACCGGCTCCACCGAAGACAAACCACCCAGCCGATAATGGTCTTTGTGCGGCAATGTCGCCACTTCTGTCGTTTCTCCCACGCAGAGTCCAGACCGAAGGCGTGTACTCCCGCCAAGTGCGTACACCTTGATCGGATACAGGTCTGCCCGCAGCAAATACACTCGTCCTGCGTGCTCATAAACGACATTTGGTTGAACCAATGGTTCCTGCATCACAAAGCCCTGACGGAACGACGGCACAGGCTCACTCAACGAAACAGCATACGCAGAAGCGGCGGCCAAGATAACAATGACACTCGCAAAAGCAGTAACCCCTCGCATTTCCTTGCTCCTTTCAAGTCCCGAAACAGCCATCGACATGTTCTGCATGTATGATAACTCACTTTGCCTTCAAGGAGGGAGCCTGCCGTAACCTGATCCGGCGTGGCTAACCACGCATACCAAACAGTATCCCCGAAAATCAGGCGAGCCCACTAGGCCGCAACCGCTCTGTCGGTGACGCAGATCGTCCACGCCAGTTCCTTAACCCGCGTGGGTCGTCGCATGGGCGACCCAGCGAGAGCACCCCTTAGGCTGGGAAGGCAGGGAGAATGCGACAGCATGCTTCGACGAACCGGCTTTCGCCCCCTCCATGCTTTCGTGCAGGAAGTGTCCTAATAAGGATGTCTCTTTTTCAACGCGCAAAAATGCAGGATGTCTCTTTTTTCGATTCGTCCCTCGAGGGTCGCCCCGCGGATCCGCTCGGCCCGCGATCGTCGCAACTTTATCCATTCCCCGTGATGAGATGCTCCCGACAGAGGGCCGGCCTCGATCGGCACGACACATAAACATCAGAATTTGCGACCATCAAAAGGGTTTTCGGTCCATGCGCGTCGCGCTGTCCGCCCGTGCAAGCGGGTTCTGGCCATAATCCCAACCTTTCGCTGCTCGACAGGCTGGCGATGGTGGCACCTATGCGGCGGGTTCGGCGCACGCTGCGGTGCGCTAAGAGTGGCAGTGAGCCACGATGGCCCGTATATCCGTGCTCCCCGGACCCGGTCGCGCGGGTGAACTCGGGGGCGCGTCGCGTTTGCTGGCCGCGCCCATAAAAACAAATCAGCCCCGCCCCGACCGCGGTGGCAGGGGCGGGGCTTTTAAGAGCCCCAAAAAACGATGGGAGGCCTACTTGGAGAGCGTTCTGGCTGATGCCTCGTTGGAGTAGGCCGAATCGCCAGCAGTATTGCGTGCCTTCACACGGTAAGTGTAGGTCGTGTTGCGGGCGAGTCCGGTGTTCTGATACGAGGTTGTGCCGGCGGGCAGCGTGGCAATGACGCTGTAAGCGCCGGTGGTCTTGCGCTCGACGATGAAACTGTCCTCGTTGGACGAGTTATCCGCCCATGTGAGGTTGATCTGGCTCTTAGATACGGCTGTTGCCGTGAGTCCGCTGGGCGCCGCGGGCGGGGTGACAGTACCCTGCGTGGTGGCGGAGGCTTGATTCGAGTTAGGCGAGTTTCCGGCTGCATTCACGGCCCGAACCACAAAGTAGTAGGTCGTCGAGGGTGACAGCCCCGTCCGGCCGTATGAGGTCGTGTTAGCGCCAACGGTCGCAATGTCGGTGTACGGCCCGCCGGGCGTGGTGGATTGGGCAATGACAAACTCCGTCTCGTCATTGGAGTTGTCCGTCCATGATAGGTTAATCTGGGACGAACTGACGGCGGTGGCGGTGAGGCCGCTGGGGGCGTTGGGCGGGGCGGCCGTTGAGGGCCATTTGACGGCTTTCACGGCGTCGGCCACGACAATTTGTGAAGCATTGGCAATATGATCAGACAGTACGACGGTGCCCTGACCGGCGGCGAATTGGTAGTCGCCGAGACGAACCCACCGACCGCCGGTTTTCTGCTGGTTGATGCGCACGGTGCTGGCGCCGCCTGCATGGTTAATGGTGAACGGCGCATCGGTGGCGCGGTTGGTGCCCTCCGGATACCAGACACTCACCTCGTAGAGTCCCGACTGGGGCACAGCAAGGTTCCAAGTGGCCGTGCCGGACCCGGTTCCGCCGGATTTGTACCGGTAGGTGGTGCCGAATTTTTCGGACTGCGCGGTTCCCACGGTCCAAGCGCCGGAAGTGCTAAACACAGCGGAGTTTGCGTCATCGAGTTTCAGTTTCGGCGGGCAACCGATATCGAAACCCAATTGCTCGATCACCATCTCGGCAAACACGCCGAGGATGGAGGCGTCGTACGGGTAGGGCTGGCTCGGCTCAGAACCGCTGTAGCCGTTGGAGTAGGCGGCGAGGATGAACTCCTTGCCGTTGGGCAGCACGATATAGGCAATATCCTCGAGCGTGTCGTAGGCCACGCCGGGTTTGTTCTCATAGATCGTGCCGGGCGGCAGACCGAAGCCGAACTCGCTGTCGCCGCTCCAGCGGTCGTGGGTGAGCAGGCCGCGCATGTAGGTGTTGGCGCCGGGTTCGATGGCGCCCTTGATGATTTCGAGCATGAGCGAGGCCGAGCACTTGGCCTGCATCCGGTTGCCGCCGCGCTGATTGATGGCATCTTGCTCATAGCCGGACGGGCTGCTGCCGGAGTTCGTCGGGTAAGTCTTGTGCATCAGGGTCTGGTTTTCGAGCAGCCCGCGCGCGCCAAGATAGTTTTCCGTGTATAGCCGCGCCGCGTACCAAGAGGAGTAGGGCGGATCCGTGGGTTTTTTGCCCGTGTAATTGGGCATGCCCGTGATCCTGTCCACGACGCGGCCCGTGGCGTAATTGTCGGAGACGCGAATCATCGGCCCGACATCCGCGTCGAGATAATTATACGGATAATTGTTAGTCCGGCACCAGTACATGGCAGCGGCCATGTACGCCAGTTTTACGCAACTGGCGGGGTAGGCGATGGTGTCGCCGTTGTAGGAACCACGGCGCCAGGTGCCATTAGAGCCCGGCACGAGGATGACCGCGTCAAGCCGGTTGAAGGCTGGCTGGTTTTGGGCACGCTGCGCGAGAAAATTGGCGCGTGCTGTCGCCAGCGCCGAGTCGAGTTGCGGATCGTTGACAATGGTGAAAGCGCCGGTATCGGCGCGCAAAGAGACGGCAAAACATTGGAATGCGAGAACCGATGCGATGGCGACGAGATGACGCAAAAACATACGATGAAGCCCCTCTCTGGAGAGTGAAGCACTGGGTGGCTGGCGCGGGCGGCGTAGCGCGAGGATTTGGCAGGGCCGCTACAAGTAGGAGGAAAACATCATGACGCACACGAATCCCATAGGATCGCATCCCCTGACGGCTCTGGCTATGGCCTTGCGTTGTGCCAGCATAAGCATGCGGCTGGAGGCACTCCGTGCCCTCCGGTCATCCAGTCTGGCTGGGGAGGCTGCTTGCGCCGGGAGGGAGAATCAACGCTCAATCCACCGCCTGCAACCGTTTACATCGCCACCAAACAGACGCCGCTTGAATCAGTGAGGCTCATCAAGAATACGAAGACAATTCAACCTTGCGAGGAGGGCCAACCGCGCAGCAACTGTGGCGTCAATGTTTGTCAAAAACCGCACATTGTTATGCTGTTTTGTGGCTGCGATGGCTGGTTTTGCAAGCGCTCAGCCGGACAAGGCCATGCCAGCGGCAGAGTTGGGCGCACGGCTGGCGGCTTACGATACGGCGACGACTCCAACCAAGCCAACCGGCAAGACCCCCGCCGATCCCGAACCGGTACTGCCAGCCTTCAAATGGGGCACCCGGGACGAATGGCAACTGCAGTTTTCCGGCCGCACTCGTCTGCGTCTCGAGGCTCGGCGCAACTTTGACGGCGACAAATCCGTGCAGGATGATGACAACCTCGGTCTGCTTCAGACACGGCTGGCGTTCGACCTTCGTTACCGCAAAACTGTGCGGGCGTTTGTCGAGATCCTCGACGGCCGAGCCTTTGACCAGCGCACGGACTTGCGTCAGACAGACCGGTTCGACGCGCATCAGGCTTTTCTGGAATTCGCGACGCGCGAAAATTCACCATGGCGCCTGCGGGTGGGGCGTCAGGAAATGAAACTCGGCGACAAGCGCCTTGTCGATTCGGCCAGTTGGGGCAACTTGCCCGCCACATGGACGGGCCTGCGCGCCATCCGAACGGACACGGCGTCAGAATGGACCTTCTTCCTCCTCCGCCCGGACACTTACGATCGCCAAATGTCCGCTCTCGTGACTTCCGGCCGGCGACAATTGTTTGACGACCGCTGGTTTTACGGCGCATACGGCACGCTGAAGATCCCCAGAGGGCACGAAACGGATTTTTATGCATTAGGCCTGAGCGACACAAACGCTGACCGTGAGTTTCCCGCTCCCGTGACGGACGAGGACGGTAACGCCGGCACGAGCGACCGTTTCACCGTGGGCAGCCGGCTGCGCGGCCCGCTATGGAAACGGGAGGCTTGGGGCGCGCTGGACTACGGGGTGGAAGGGGCCTGCCAGTTTGGGCGCGCCTCGGGCGACGAGATCCGCGCCTTCATGCTGCACGGCGACCTGACCGTGCGTCGTGACTCCCCGTGGAAACCGTCTCTCATGCTGGAGGTCAACATGGCCACCGGCGATCGCCGAGCGGGCGACGGCATGGCCAACACTTTCAATCCATTGTATGGAACCGTCCACACGCCATACGGCATCATGGACTTTGTGAGGCTTCAGAATCTGCGCGAGGTGGCCTTGCGCGGACAGGTGAAACCCTCGGACAGACTGACGCTGGAGATGGAATTGCACCAGTACTGGCTCGACTCGAAGTCGGATGCCTGGTACGGTGGCGGAGGCAGTTCGCGTGGGCGCGACGCCACGGGAGGTTCCGGCCGCGAGATCGGCCACGAGATCAGTCTCGTCGGCACCTACAAATTGACGAAACGCCAAACCCTCGAGGCGGGACTGGCGCGCTTCACGAGCGGCGCGTTCGCCGAGGCTGTGGGCCGGGGCGATGCGTCCAACCTCGGCTACATTCAATGGACACTCGCCTTTTAGCAGGCACCCCGCCTGTTCGGACCCGCCGGAAAGCCTTGCCAGATGCGCGTTACCGGTGATCGTGGCGCCATGGCAGAACAGACTATCCGCTGACACGGGAATAAGGAGAGGGCACGCATGCTGCTGAAGCCGCGCCGGCTAAAGCCGGGGATGACGGTCGGGGTGATCGCCCCGGCAAGCGGGGTCAAGGACGAGACGCAAGTGGATGCCGCCGTGGCCGGGCTGGAGGAATTCGGCCTGCGCGTGCGACTCGGACGCAGCGTGCGCAAGCGGCGGGGATTCGTATCGGCAACACCCGCGGAGCGGCTGGCCGATCTGCACGCCGCATTTGCCGACAAAACCGTGGACGCGGTCATGTGCCTGCGCGGCGGCTATGGGACCATGCACCTGCTCGACGCGATTGATTACGACCTTGTGCGCCGAAATCCCAAGATTTTCACGGGCTTCAGCGATATCACGGCCCTCCATCTGGCGTTTCTGCGCAAGTGCCGTCTCGTGACCTTCAACGGCCCCATGGCGTCCACGACTTTCTCGAAACACCCCCCAAGCGCCTTCAGCGTGGCATCGTTTCTGCGGACCGTCTCGGAACCCGTGCCGGCCGGGTCGGTTTGGCAGGGGCATGCCGACCGGAAATTTCGGATCGTGCGGCCCGGGCGCGCCGAGGGGCCACTGACGGGCGGCAATCTCACACTGGTGGCTGCGACGGTCGGCACGCCCTACGAGATCGAGACGCGGGGCCGGATTGTCTTCCTCGAAGAGGTGGACGAGAAACCATACCGCGTGGACCGCTACCTGACGCAACTGCTGCTGGCCGGAAAACTACGCGATGCCGCAGCAGTCGTGTTCGGACGCAATGTGGCCGACAGCGAGAGCGCGGAAAACGAGCGCCGCCGCCTCGGCGATCGCCCGCCGCGCCGAGCCATGCCGCCTCCGCGCCGCGTGCCGCGCGACTTCGAGCAGATCATTGACGAAGTCATCGCCGAGCGACTCGCCCCGCTGGGTATTCCGGTCATGATCGGCCTGCCCTTCGGACACATTGAGGATTACGCCACCTTGCCCATGGGCTGCCGCGCCAGCGTGGATGCCGCCCGGGGAGATCTCGTCGTCGAGGAAGCCGCCGTCCGCTGAGAACCCGCTGTATGGTGCTTGAGTTACGCTGCGCGACCGTGATGCACTACGGCCCAGCATGCGCGGCTGCGATGCAGTAGCGAGACGGCCCCGCACGAAGGAGGAAATCTTGATGCCTCGCCCGACTCCACGCGAATATGTAGTCTCCAGCGGTGCCCCGCGTCACGCCGGTAAATTGGTTTTTGTCATCATTCTGCTCGTCATCGTTGTGGCCGCGGCGCGCTCCTGTTACCACATCGTGCCGCCGGGAAACCGCGGCGTGCTCATTACCTTGGGCAAGGTCTCGCCCAATGCTCTGCCGGAGGGCTTCAACTTCAAGATTCCGCTCATTTCGCGGGTGGAGAATATCGAGATCCGGCAGATGCGGGCCGACGGCACCGCCGAATGTTTTTCCAGCGATTTGCAGACGCTTCGGGTGTCGTTCAATGTGCTCTACCGCATTCCAGCCGACAAGGTCGTCGAACTGTTCCAGCAATATGCTGGCCGCCCCTACACGAATCTCGTGGAACCCCGCCTGCAGGAGACCATGAAGCAGGTCACGGCGCGCTACCGCGCGGAGGATTTCGTGAAAAATCGCGAAAAAGCCAAGCAGGAGATCACAGACCGGCTAAAAGAGGTCGTCGGCGACCTGCTCACCATCAGTGATCTGACCATCGCAAACATAGACCTGAGCGACCAGTTGGAAGCAGCCATCGAACAGAAGGTCGTTCGCGAGCAGGAGGCCTTGGCGAAAAAATTCGAACTCGAGTCGGCCACCAAGATGGGCGAAATCACGCTGGTGACGGCCCGCGCCGATGCCGAGGCCGTCAGGATCCGCGGCGAAGCGCTCAAGGCTTCGCCGGAAGTCATCGAATACGAAATTGCCCGCAAGTGGGATGGAAAAGCGCCGCAGTCCGTCGTACTGACCACGGGCGGCGCCAATGTCCTGCTACCGTTAAAATGACCACCCGGAGCCACACTTATCACACGGCCTGCGCTGTTTGCTTGCAAACCGCGGCGCCGTTTGCAGCCTCCGCCATGAAGGACGGATCAGAGGGCAAGATGCACACATGCCGATCGTGAATTTCAGAGCAAGGGAGATCAGTTGTAAACTGGTTTACTGCGGACCGAGTTTGGGAGGAAAAACAACCAACATCAAGGCGCTCTACAACATGCTGCCGCCGGAAAGCCGCAGCGACCTGCGCATCATTGACACGCACGACGACCGAACGCTGTTCTTCGACTTCTTCTCGCTGTCGCTCGCAAGCGTCAACGGCATGCAAACAAAATTCCTGATCTATGCCGTCCCGGGGCAGGCCTACTACCAAGTCACGCGCAAGATGGTGCTGCAGGGGGTGGACGGTGTGATCTTTGTGGCCGACTCGGAACGGCGCCGGCTCGAGGACAATATCGCCAGCCTCGAGGATTTGAAGACACTGCTCAGCGAGCACGGCCACGACTACACGACGCTGCCATTGGTTCTCCAGTACAACAAGCGCGATCTGCCGGATATCCTTTCGACTGACGAGTTGAACCGGGCACTCAACGAGTTGCAACGCCCATGGTTCGAGTCCGTCGCCACCGAAGGGCGCGGCGTGCAGGAAACATTTCGCGCAGCCTGCTCGGCCGTGCTGACACGGCTGGGCGCGCAACTGGGCGCTGCGACAAGGACCGGGCGACCGTGAGCGGCGAGTACCTGGCCTTTGTCAATGCCGACGACCTCGAGCGCCTGCAACAGCAGGTGCGCGGGGCCATGTCCGACTCCGGCGCAAATTCTATCTTTTTATTGGACATATCGGGCGTTGTCCTGGCCTGCGCCGGAGAGCCTCCGCTTCACCCCACCCAGATGGGTGCCATGGCCGCCGGCATTTACGCCGCCATGCGCCAGATCACCTCGACCACCGGAACCCAAACCTTCTCCGTGTGCATGCCCGCCGACAGCCTGTTCCTCGAATTCCTGCGCGTGAACCAGCGGCTTTTCCTGCTCGGAATCAGCAGCGAGGCCGACACAGCCATCGAAACCTTGCGCAACCTCGCCCCGTTCGCCGAGACCGCACTGACCAGCGCCCTCGAGCGCGCCGAGAAAGCAGCCACCAACCCCGACGAGGCCGACACGGCCCCCGCCAGCCTGCAACAAATAGCCACCCAGTTGACCAGCGCCGATTTCATCGAGTCCAAACTCAACGAATTATTCCGGCAATCATAACCCCCGCTGCCGCACGGTAAAGCCACCCCTCAAAATAAACCCGCGGGCAACCTGTACCCGCACAAGAACCCGAGACTGGGGGCGTAGCTCAGTTGGGAGAGCATCAGGCTGGCAGTCTGAGGGTCAGGGGTTCGAATCCCCTCGCCTCCACCACTCCAAATCCTGCCACATTTGGTCGCTTTATATGGTTTTGTCGTCCATGTCTGGCGCGAACATCAGATCATCCAACAATAAACTTTAACTTCGGAGTTGTCAACGCCGGCAAAGACAACTGCGCCGGATGAGGCATTCGATCTCACTGAGTTTTCAGACCGGTTGTGCGTGTGATGACCTTTCCCGGATCTTTGCGATGCATGCGATTCGCCCACGCGAACAGACCTTGCGGCCACTTATTCCCTCTGACCGCTTGTCTTCTTCAGGCCGTCTTGCACCACAGAAAATCATGCTGGTTCGGATTCACGCCAAGGCTTTATTCTCTTTCGGTGGTCCAACTTGTCAATTTTACGGCTGTGCATTAAATGACGGACGCGGGTCCCACTCTATTTGCAAACTTCGTATGCCGGAAATATTGTAGGCATCTATTCTCAGGATGCACCCGAAGTGGCTCCTCTTAGGCTCGCGCGTCTAGTTAAATCATGAAATTTGCCGGCCTGACTCACAGCGCTCTACGAAATGGTTTTTGTTGCTCCTCCAGAAACACCTGGCTGTCCCTCAATCCCGGTACTCGAAGTTGAGAATGGGCTGGCCGTCGGGACCCATGATGACGCCGCCGCTGAACTTGCCCGACCGGAACCGAAACGCGCCTTGCGGACCCGGCCGATGGTCGTGTTGTCCGGCGCCGGTGCTGCGCCGGCCGTTGGCCATCCATTGGCGATAGTATTCCTCGTACTCTGCCTTCTTTTGTTTGAGCCAATCCACCTGCTCGCGGGCCTCGTCCAATTGTACGCGAAGCGTGTTGTTCTCCTCTCGTAGCCTGCTCACCTCGCTGCGCGACTCTACCAGCGACCGCTGCAGCGAGGTTGACTCCTCGCGCTTGGCAAGAGCGCGCTGCTGCTGCTGGAGCAACCTGCGCCCCACATCAAGTTCCGCCTGCAGCCGTGCATTCTCCGTACGCAGCCGTTCGCTTTCGGCGTGATCCTTCTCCTGCTGGATGCGTTCGAGGCGGGCATCCTCGGCGCGCCTCTCAACCCGGACGCGCCGAAGGTTCTCCAGGCGCTCGCCTACCACCGTTGCGCCCAGAGGCTCGCCGAGAGGATCGGTCTTCAGGCCCTCCAGCGAACGCGTAGAGGTCTTTTCGATGATATCGAGCGCCTCAACGATAGCAGCCTGCATCTCGTCGGCGTCGCGGACGGCACCCGCACGCTCGAGGCGCCGTGTGATAGCGCCGACCTGCATGTCGATCGCCGACAGCGCGTGCTCACGGCGGTCCAGTTGCACATCGTGCCGGGCAATGCGCATAGCCTCGTCCGCAGCAGCATACATGGCAGCCGTGTCGCTGCTGGCCACCGCGCTGCTGGCGATGCCGTCAACAATGTCCAATTGTTTGCAGAGCATCGTGCGCGCCGCGGGGATCGCGGCACGGTCTGCACGCACCCGTTCGGCGGATTCCCGAAGGGCCTCCTGCAGGTTGTCGGCGGTCGGCGCAGACGGGACGGACGCAGCTGCAGGAGCCCTTCCCAGCAGGCGCGCGAGATGTGTCCGCAACCCCTGCGTCTCCGGCAGCCAGCCCACGGCAGCCGCGGCAAGATATATTGTTGCTGCCAACACGGCAAGACCGATGGCAACACCTAACGCTCGGGCAGTCACAGTGACCTCCTTCAACCCTAGTAGCGTTTCAGAATCTCGATAACGCGGTCAGGGTCGGGCCGCATGTCTTCCTGCTCGCGGATCTCGTCGATCGTAAGCGGTACGAAGCCAGAGCTTTGCGTGCTGTCGAGGACGCTGTCCAAGGCGGGCTGCACGGCATCAATTCTCTTGACCAGCGCCTGCGAGCGACGCTCCATTTCCGCCACTTCCGCGCGCATGGTGATCTCGCGGGCCGCTATTTCGGACTGATACTTCCGAGCCTCGGCGCGCCGCAGGTGAAATTCGATCTGCTCCAGTGTTTTTGCGCTCGCGGTTAGCGCCGCGCGGCAGTTGGATGTCTGCTCGTCGAGCGAAACTAACTGCTCCTCGAGTTGCGCAAGGGTGTGAAGCCGGTTGCGCCACTCGAATGTCTCCGTTGTGCCCGGTTGTGCCCGGCGGCGCAATTCGGCCAGCTCACGGAGAGCAGTTGTCCCTGCGGCTAAGTTCCGGGCCAGCGTGTCGCGGTAGCGGAGCAGTTCGTTGCGCTGCCGGCTGAGATCAATAATCCCCGCCTCAAGCCCCTTGCTGACCGACTCTGCCTGTCTCTGAACATGGCGCGCATAGCCGGCCGGGTCCTTTGCAATCTGCTCGGACGACCAAGTGACGCGATCCTGAACGGTCTGATAGGCGCGTTGCGTATCGGCCCGGCCCAGCAAGACAAACCCTGCCCCGGCGACGAGCGCGACGAGGACGATGGTGGCGATAACCTTCATGGTGAACCCTCCCGCTTGTGATGTGCTGCTACCATTACATTACTATGGATAACGGACGGGGGGTGCAAAAAAACGACATAGACGCCGGAGTCCCAATAGACGCCCGTCGCGCGCCGGATTCCACTCGACATACTCGGGTCACGGCGATGCGTTCCGGAGGCAATGAGCACCGGAGGCCGGTCATTTCGCCGCCTCCAAACGGAAACGGCAACAATATCGTAAGACAGGTTCGGTCCGCGCCAAGTGCGATGTCAGCGCCGAACGCGCCGTTATACGAAGTACCTGCATTTAAGCGCGCTCCTTCCGAGTAAAATCATGCGGATCAGCCGCCTCAACTCCAAACTTCACCACATCCGTTCGAAGTTTCCCCGTGATGGCCGCAATGTTGAGCGTACCGCGTTTTTGCCGTAACGGAATTCGAATACTTGCCATCAAATTAGAGTTTGCTTTCGCCCCGGCACCACTTCCACGCAGCAAGTGAACAGCCCATCCGTAGCGCCATACGGCCCTCAGGTCTCTATACGCCGGCGTCCTGCTAAGGATGTCCGGCAGATGGGACAAGGTCCCAAGGGCTAGGCGGGGCATGACCGGTACCGATACTACAAAACATACGCGGGGTCGCCGATCTGCAGGATTCCGCCACAGTTGATCTTCAGTTTCCCGCTGGAGCGAAGATCTCCTGCAGCAATTCCAATTCCTTGCTATCATCTTGGGCCGCGGCCAAGGCTTTGATTTCATGGGGTGCCACCACGCGGCAACCGTACACGCGCGAACGCCGCTCAACAACCGGCCGCAACGCGCGCGGCTTTGTCTCGGAGTCAGGATCGTAGACAGTGTCACTCGAAGTGACGAACCAAGTCCGCCGCAGCAGCGCCCGCCACTGCGCCATGACTGCCTCCAACTTCAACATAGCATCAAAAGACTTGTCGGAACTCATCGTCCCCGTCTTACATTCCACCCCGCACAGCGCATAATTCATCATGAACATCAGGTCCAATTCGTTGCCTTGATCATTGGCGTCTGTCCCAAACGCCGTTTTCAGGCGCAGATCCCAAATCCCAAGATTCCCCTGATGTTTTTTAAGCAAACAATACAAAAGATATTCCAACCACGCCCCTTGCAAAAACACCAATGTGGGCTTATCAAGAATGTAACGGCGTCTCGTACCTTCCAATTTGACTAACGACCCGAGTCCGTCTGGCAATTTTGCGCCTTGGCGACGCTTTACCTCCTCTTCAAAGGCCCCCTTAAGAAGACCGGAGCGAAATAGCGGCTCATTGTTCTCACCGCTGCCAGTCAAGGCCCTGAGATTGATGTGCTGCGGCTCCCGAGCAAGGGCCTTCGCCCAAGGGAAAAACCATTCAGCAAGTTCAGCGTGGTTGGCGGAGCTGGGCTTGATGTCATGTCCGTAGGCCTTCAAAAACTCGAGACAGGATAACTTGCGAGCCGGTGAGGGTGAATGATTTCCTGCCCCGCACAGATCGCGCATGAGACCGGGTTTAGAGACCTCATAATAAAACACATGCGCCTGCTTCTCCCGGCCCCACTCGAAGGCCGCAAACGCCATGGGCTTGGTACCACCCGTGACATTGATGTGCCACTCCGCCCCGCGAAATTTTTCCTCAACCGAGGTCAACGCTGCACGCGTCGCCTCAATCGAATCCGGCTCGGGAATAGGCTCCTCAAACACCTTAGTTGGACCCGCATAGTACAGATCGCCCTCTTCCAGCGCCTTCAAGAGATGCTTGGCAGCCTTGGCTTTTCTCATGCGTTCTGTTACCAGCAGACACAAAAAATCCGGCCGGATGGCATGGATGGAGAGCAGGTTCGGAATAGGCTGATCCGATAACAGACAAATGAGAACTTTTTGTCTCAAACGCGAGATCTCCGCTTCTTACTCGGCTAGAAACTCGCGCATGGGTTGAGATCTATCCTTCCCCTTGGGAAACAATGTGCGCAAGTAGTCCTTCATTTCTGTCAGCATAGCATCGTCACCGGCGCATTCCTGTTTTAGCATGTCAACGATATAATTGTGTCTGTCTCTTCTTCTCTTCGGTTCCTGTTGGTCAATCAATGCTTTCAACCGTTTCAGTTTATCCTCTCTTAACTCGTTGGCCCCCGAAGGAACCGACGGCGCGATCATCCGCCCATACCCAGCATTTGTCTTGCCACCGATGCCCCAGTCCTTTAAGGCCTTGACAAGAATCTCCATCGCCAGTTTTGCCCATCCTGAGTCAACGCCGGGACGGACGGACACAGCCACGAAGAACTCGCCGGCTACGGAGAGAAACCGCACCGGATTAGGGTCGTCAAAATCCGTTGGTGCCGCGGGGTGCTGCCCCAAGTGCTGCCCCATATAGTAGTTGCCATGATGCGGCGTCATCACATCACGCACCAGCCCTGTCCCTTCCGTTTTCAGGGATTCCGGGAGGATCCATGCGTCGTGGAAGATGACTTCCCCGCCGTCGTCGGTGGCGCCGAAAAGCGTCCTATAATGGCACCCCATGCGCTCCCCCACGGAGGAAAGGTCCTTCCGGTAGTTTTCGTTGCCTTTCGGGTCTCTGTCCTCTGGCGGATACTTAGTATCCTTGCGGAACCCTTCGGCGTTGTTGCCTTCTCCGCGCCACCCAAAAACCGCATCGCAATAATGAGCCGCAAGCCCCTTGAGGGCGGTGCCCGGAATGATGGGCACACCATAGGTGTGATGGAGTGTAATGCCGGTTTCCAAGACATTTTCGCCGCCGAGCCCGACAATTAAGCGCCCGTCCACGCAGAATGTCTTGGTTTCCGCCGCTTGCAGGCTTTTTTGATATCGTTCGAACGCCGGCCTGTACACGGCGACCGCAGCCTTCGTTGCCAAAATCGCGCCCTTGATCACATCCTCTTTGGCACTGGGATTCTTGGGGGCGGCCTCCTTGACATATCGCGCCAGTAGCAAACCGGCGTGGGATGCGTTATCTAAGTTTGCGCTACTCACCTGATCACGGCATGATTCGATCGGATTAGCCATTGTTTGCCTTCCCCGGTGAATCGTCGTCAGGATCTTTAAGAAGTGCCTCGGCGTATCGCTTCAGCCATGAGGCCGCCTGAAGCCCGATGCGGCTTAAGCGGAGATACGCCATGGTTTGCGCTTGTCGTATGGTAGTCAAAAATTCATCGTTCTTATTATTCATCTCCATGACCGCAGCCAGATGACGGATGTGATCCGTATGGTCCTTTGCCTGAGCAAACGCTACGGCCTGACACAATCCGCAGGAGTGAATTAGTGCGGGAAATTGCTTGGCAAACCGTGCATAGTCCTTTTGCTCTGTATCAGGCCTGTTCGCCACACTCTTAATCTGCTCAAAGGCCCTCTGCGCCATTCTTTGCTGTCTTGTCTGAGCCATCACTTCATCCCTCCGTTAGAAAAGATGCAACGGACGCGGCCTTTGCCCACCGTGGCCTTGCCTCCGATCTGGAGTGCATGCTCACCACTGGCATAGTCGCTGAGCAACTCCTCGGGCTTGGTGCCGTTGCCGTTTCCAAAGACCCGATCACACCAAACGAGCCCGGCCAGCACAGCCTCGGCGGGGAGGCATTCCTCATACCACAGGGCACCCTTCGCCACGGTCTTTCTTGCGTCGTCAATGCGGACATGCGCTTGAACCTCGGTTCCCGTGTCGCACAAGAAATTGAACACATCCCCATGCACCACCGCAAAGCGTTGACGGAATACATTTTGCCAATCCCCGTCCTGCGGGAAAATCTGTGCAGCAAGGAACTTGGCCCAGTCACCCGCGGCCCCATCGGACGCCACCGTAAAATCTAAATCTTCGAAATAAATGTTGCCGCTCTCCGCTAGGGCTGTTGCCGGGTCCGCTGGCACCGCTGCTTTGTTCTCAGCGGGCTTCGGCAATCCCTTTGGTGCCGTTTGCCCCGCTGCCTCCAAGTCCCGTGCATAACGCGACAACGCGTCCGGCGATGTGACCCAGGCGAAAGTGCCATAGTAACTACGCACCGGTAGGCAGATGATGCGCGCGTCCGTCATGACCAGTGCGCCAGAGTTTGCGTTGTCATCCCCGCCCGACCCAAATGCTCGGCTCAACTTTGGATTGGCCTTGCGACCTTGTTCGTCGGCTTTGTGGTAATCCGCCAACACGCCCTTGACTGCTGTTCCGGGCACGATGGGCCAACCAGTCACTTTTTCGCGCAGGATGGGTAGGTCAATAAACCCGACGCCGCGCCCCACACCTACATGAAGCGGCGTCAGCGTATGTAAGTAATACATGCGCGCATACTTGGCTGCTTCCTGATTTGACTGCTGTTCTCTCATCTTCAGACTCCTCCCTCTAAGAGTAATCATGCTCTTTTTGCTACTACCAAATGCCCCAAACGGCCAACCCGAAGCCGTCGAGCCGATCCTGCTCCTGATCACAAACAGATTCCAGCCAGCAGTCAACCAAGGTTTCCGCTGTGCCTTGAACAACCTCGAAAAAGTAAACTCCACCTGCTGGCACAAGTCGGCGGATTACCTTAGGCCCCAAGTGTCCGTTCTCGAGACTAAACCCTGAGACCGGTACCCACCGCTCAGTCGAGACTCCCACTAGTTTCAGTTTGAGATCGTTAGATGCCGTTGGCGGAGTTCCCTCTAGGTCATCGTTCAGCCAAGCGGGCTTCCAACCGCCAGCGAACAGGGCGGGTGTGGCCAAAACCATGCGGATTCGCTTAGTATCGCCAAGTTTAGCGCGCAGGTTTTTTGGGCACTGCCAGCCATCCACTTGCCCACCGTTGACCGTCGTCCATCGCGCCAATTTCCGGTCACCCCCCAACGGGTGCAGGTCGTCCAGTTTGGCCGCGATGCTTACCAGTTCCGAGTCACTCTCGTCGTGGCCGACGCGAGCCGAGAGCGAAACATTCTCGGGCAGCGCTAACGATACGGTCTTATACAACCTGGCCTCAGCGGCTACGCCACTGTTCGGCTCGATGCTGACATGCATCCGTTCGTCAAACAGCGGCCCACTCCAAAAACCGTCTTTAGCGCGCCCGTTGGCAAGGTCTTGCGCTGCGGGCACTTGAAATTTGCTGTCACGCGGGTCCAAGAGCCATTCGGCCAGTTTTTCAACCGACCACCAAGCGGGCTTTTTATCCGGCTTGAAATCCTCTGTTTCCGACTCTGGCAATTGCGTCGGCATCAGTGCAGACGCTCCATCAGGGAAATTGAGGAACTCGCCCTCGCGCAAACTCGCCGGTCGCAACGCCACCACCGGCCGCGGGGACTTGTTGACGGCAGCCTTAACCACCGCGTCCGCCGGGGCTGGCAGGTACAACTGGTCTTCGATCACGGGCAACACGCCGCGGAAAGCCACGCTCTTGAGGCGAGCCGGGAGGTCTGCGACAGATGTCCCCGTCGGCACCCGCTTGCCGAGCAGCGTGCGAAACGATCCAACCGCGACCGATGGGAATAGCCACGGCAAGGACTTCATCGGACGGCCCGTCTGAATGGGTCGCCCGTCGCGCGCGATCACCGTGTTCACGGGCGCGATCATCAGTTCAACCTGCTGGGTTTGCGTCATTGTCCAGCCTCCTCCCCGGCCCCGACCGCCACGGTTACCAAGCCACGCGGATCCGCCTGCTGCTTGGCCCGTGCGATACGCCGCGCCACCACCAGTTCGTTTGCCAAGTCGAGCAAGTCCCGGGCATTTTGGCACTCAGCCTTCACTAACTCCTCAACTTGGTTGAGGTTGGCCCCGGCCCCTTGCTCTTTTTTACGCTTGAAAAGCCTCAGAACATCTTTCGTCAGCAGGTCCGCATTGTCGCCAAGTCCGGGCAGCGGCTTGCCGTCTCCTTGGAGATAGTCCCGCGCCAGCAATTGCAGATCATACGCTGCCTTGTCTGGGATCGTGCCATCGCGGAAACAATCAGCCCATTGACGCAAGCGCCTGTCAAATTGGTCCGTCCACTTCCCTCGGATACGCACCGGTGCCCCGCCGCGGGTATGCAGGTGGATCGCAAGCCCGTCGCGCTCGTTCGGCCCGCCCTTCGCCGCCTTCTCGGCGTCACGAGCCCAATGGAGGAGATCCTCCATTGGGTCCATCGAATGCCCTAGCGCGATGCCCACCGACAAAGTCGGTTTCGTATCCGCCGGGGCCTGCTTGTTGAGCGCAGCGCCAAAGGTGTCGTGCAGTTCCCAGGCGCACTCGAGTACCTGATCTACCGGCACCAGCGCGAGGACATCGTCGCCGCCAGCGTAAATGGTGCAGCCGTAATGATTCTGAACGATTTCGCGCGCAGTATCCGCAAACGCCGACAACGCTCGTGAGAAATTGCGGTGTGCCTGCGGGGACTCCAGTTTGGACAGCGCGGCACCCATCTTGTCGCCGTCGGCTGCCAACACGGCGAGGTACGGCTCCGGCTCGCCCAAGCCCCGGTCTCGGACGAGACGGCGAAGGCATTCCTTGACCTTGTTGATGGCCTCCTTGCCATTTCCCTGATCAGAAATCTCTTTCTCGATTTCCCGCAAGCGACCTTCGAAGACCAAGGCACCGTCGCATGGGAAAGTCTTGAATGGCTCGAACTGCGGGAACTTCGTCGTGTCGAGTTTAGGCAGGTTCGGCACCTTTTGGCATGCGGTTAAGAACTCCTTAAAATCGCTTGAGCAAGTCTCGTCCGCACCGCGCAGCCAAGGGTCTGCGGCTATGCGCGGAATGGACGGGAAAGCCGCGTCCTCGCCGCCAAGGCGTTTCACCAGTCCCACGGCGTCCAATTGTTCGGCGCCTGCCGCACGGATCCGGTGGCGCAGACGCTGCGGGAATGTTGGGGATTCCGTGTCGGACTTCGCCTTCACCTTGTCTGACCACACTGACGCGCGGGCGCCGTCCAACGCCGACTTGGGCACACCGTGGGCGTCGGCTGCCGGGTCAGGCTGCGCAAAGTCACGGCAGGCTTTGCGTCCCGCCAACAGACGCATGACCCGATCCCGCGCCTGCTTGTAACCGGAATCGTCCTCGAGCGGCACGCAGGCGGCGTAGAACTCGACCACATCTTTCACCTGCGCGTCCCAGCGAGCCGGGTCAATCAGATCGCCGAGTTCTTTCTTCACCTTGTCAGCGTACTGTTGCCACCGTTCTTGGGCCGCATCGCGGGCTTCTTTAATGGCATCCTCCGGAACCACGCGGTCCGGCAGAAGCGCCAGCACGACATTGCCCACATTGAACGCACCCGGCGTGTCCTGTGGGTCGAGAAGTCTGATGTCTTGCTTACCGACCGCGGGAAAGATGAGCGACTCATCCACCCCCGCTGCCTTATGCAGTGCCCGTGCCGCTGCCTTGCTTATCTCTGATAATACATGCGACCCAAACCACAAATCCCGTGTCCGCCGAGCAGCCGCAATGAAATCCTGAACCGGACCAATTGATAGAGCCACAAGATGGGAGGTCATAGCGTTACCTCCTTGAAAGAACCACCTTTGGCGGACTGTACAAACTTCATAAATGACTCTAAAGCAGACCCAGTCACATTATGTTCATTTAGTCTGTACTTTTTCATAGGTGACGACTCATAGTCAGCCAAACAAGGATCTGCAACCGACTTTTCGCCAAATTTTTTGCCATTTAACTGTACCGTATCAGACTCAATTCGCACACCCTTAGGGCGCGGGGCGTTCAGTATAAGAACAAGCGGAACCGCTTTGGTCCCATCGCCAAAGGCTAGTGGTCTTAAGATTACCGGACTTGCCATCCTCTTCAGTTGATTGTCTGATGATGGGTCATAGGGATAAAGTTGACAGTCATTGGGCGAGTCGGTCTCCTTGGCCGCAATCTTAGGAGATATTCCCGCAGGTTTTAACTCCTTTTCAGAGGGTTTCATAAAATGCATGACTATGGGGAGCCCAAACTCGCTCCGAGGAAATCCGGGTGTGTTTTTCAAGTTTTCTGATGTAAGCGTTATCGGGGATCTATGATCCCGGATAACAGTTTGCCCGATACCGGAAATGGACCTAAGCGAATCGGCTTCTGGCCAAAGCGAGCGACCCATCTTCTTCGGATTGGACAGGTCAGATGGTCCATTTCGTCCGATGTCCTTCCCTTGCCGAAATGTCTGCATTGGGCTGACCGCAGCGCACCATGCTTCAATAGGAGATTGTGGCTTGGCACCAACAGCGATGAACCGGAAGAAGTAGGGCCAAGATGAAGCCTCCGTTTTGGGGCCTGAAAAGTATACATTTTTCTTAGCATTCCTAAGCCATTCCAAAATGTCCGATGAACCAGGCGCAAATTTGTCACAGTAGAGTGCTCCGCAGCCGCGCCGTGTGCGCGCGCCAAGGCCGCCGAAGTTTGTCCACGCCCAAAGGGATGTTTTCACCTCATCCACTTGCTTATCTGACAGGGACCTGTCAATCTTCACATGTAAGTCAAAAATCAGGTCACATGTGACCCTCTTAGGTGGGTCGGTTAACACATTATTAGCAATTGCGCCCTGAAAAGGAAAAAGAGCATACCCAGGGAAATTCTGTTGAAATTCCAAATATTTCTTGAGTTTACCGTCACGAGTTTTTTTAGTTTTTTCTTGGGCTACAGGAATTGCCGCGCCTTGGTTTTCTATCCTGACCGAAAGACTGATTCGGCTTGGCGTATTAGTATCCCCCCAGATTTCTTTTTCAGCGTTTCTCAAAGCCTGACTGTCGTTGTACTGGGCGCCTGCCGTCGCCCGCCACCAGAATCTCAGGTGACCGCGGATTTCGGGCACGCGGATCAATGTCACAGGGTCGTTTTCGCCCGGATCTACACCGCCGCCGACAAGCGGAGTGATGACTTTGATCCTATAGGTTTGCGTGAGAACTTTTGCATCGTTGTTCACCTTTGGCAAGGTCGGGACGGACGCCTTGCCGCCGTCTAACTGCTTGTTGTCGTCTGCCATGTCTCCCCTCCCGCGTCTTGAGATGGTGCTGTTTTCTGCCGTGCCGCCATCGCTTCGCGGCATTGCTTCGTAAACTTGTAAAACGACGGTGTGGACTGGTGCCACGCCAGTAGCGAGCCGCCAGCCATGAGCAGGCAAACGATGACCGCTTCAAGCGCCCACCATCCGCCCTGCATGGAATCAATACGGCGCAACACGAACGGAAGGGTCACGCTTGCCAAAAGAGCATTGAGGGCGGCTGTTCGGGCTACGCGCAGCCGCATCCGAACATAATTGAACACCGTCGCTGCCTCTGCGCGGAGCCCGAACACGCACAGAGCCAAAAATCCGGACGGCTGGCGGTCGTATGTTGTCTCCTTCAGCACCTTCCGGCGCACGCATCCGTCCCACGCGTCGAGCAAATAATCCGACACGGCATCCACAACCACTCCGAGCGGATACGCGAGCGCCAGCAGGCCGAGCCCCGCCGCCAAGTACCGCCTCTCGCTCAGCGCGATTTCCAGCAAGCCGGTCAGCGCTTGCGGCCCGGCACCCGTCAGCAGCAGCGCGACGGGCACGGCCCAAGAGAGCGCCCCGACGCCCGCCAGCAATAATTCCACAAAAATAATCGTCGTAGTCATGCCGCGCGTGCCCCCGGCGCTGGCGGCTCTGGTTGCGAGGCCGGCTGCTCAGGTCGCACAAGGTCCCAAGTCAACGCAATTTCAATCGGGTCCGCCGGGTGCAGTGCCTTGCTATCCGGGGCTTGGGGCGTGTATTGGATCGGCCGCTCCGGTCGCAGGCATGCCATCACGGCCCCCACCGATGCGACCGCCGTCAGCCCCAGAAAATCGAGAATGACATCGTCCGTCTCCAGCCCCATCGGCAGCCGCGTGTAGATCCCGTCAACCAAGCGAAAAACCTCCATCGGATCCAGCGGATTGCTCAAATGGCAGTCGTTGATGTTCGCCGCCGAAAGCCCGTGTTCGATTAGTCTGGCACGCAGGGTGTCCTTATGCGGCTCGGACTTGTCCGTGTAAACCAACCAGACGAATTCCAATTTCGGCCTGTGGTAGAGCGCGGCGCGCAGGCCCGCCTCGACGAACTGCGGATTCGCACTGACTAACACAATGATTCCCCGGCGCTTTTGAGGTGGCTGCCCGCTCACGGGCACGGCCACGGGCGCTGTCAGGCACCGGCCCCGCCACCACAACCAAAACGCGACGACAGAAAAAACAACGACGCAGATGACAAGGACCCAGACGGCGGCGCGCGGAACAGGTTCACCACCCGCCCAAGACGACAAAATGTCATACACCGCATTACCTGAGATGCCAAGAACGCTGCTGCCTACGATGAACGGCAGCACGACCTCCGAACCGAGCATAACCCGAAGCGACGAACGAAGCGAAGGAGCCGCCATGCGTGGCCCTCAGCCCTCCCAATGATTGAAACGCCAACACGCACCTACAACCGGCGCGCGCAAGCATGAGGTGTGAGCAAAGGTGTGAGCGCCGGGTACTCCGCGAAAATCGCGGCGCATGGAATGCATCACCACAAAGCCCACAGGCAAGCGAAATCGAACAGGTGTCCGTATGTTTTGTGGCGAGCGGTGGGCGCGCGAATGGCGTGGCGGGCACCGTCGTCTTTCATGACCAGCCCCGGCCACCGGATGGGGTGTGATAAACGACAGATCTTCGCAACAGCGCCAACGGCGCGGAGTGACACCGCACAGCACCTGTTGACACCTCGGTAAAGCGAACCGGCGGACATACCTGCATTCGAGTCACGGGCCATCAGAGCGCAGCACGGCGCCCACT
Source organism: Candidatus Sumerlaeaceae bacterium (assembly GCA_026418615.1). Lineage (GTDB taxonomy): Bacteria > Sumerlaeota > Sumerlaeia > Sumerlaeales > Sumerlaeaceae > JAOAAY01. Next base: position 29,592 of record JAOAAY010000040.1, read on the forward strand.
GCTTTTTCCCCGCACCCTGATGTCACCGCGCAGGCTTCCCCCCTTCATGAGCCTCGTTTGCGCAGGCTTGTGTCCCCGCACGAAGAGTTGGTCCCGGCGCATCACCCACTCCCAAGGAATGATGACGCTCCGGGGTTCATCCAGACCTCATCCGAGGCTCAGCCTTTCCTCGGGCGCAACGATGGGCGAGGGATGGCGTGTTGGATGCGAGTTGGACATCCACCGTTGCGAGGCGCGCAGCAGGGTAAACCGTCAGACAGTAGCATTGACATTTGGGGCTTGACAAAACCCAGCGCGTCTTGCACCAGCCTTGAACACTGCAGAGAAGCGCTCCAGATGGTGTCCGCTCTTTCCCAGCGGGCGATCCGCATGAAAGGGGGGCTATTGCGACGCGACTCTCATTGCGCGGGGTGGAAATACCCCCTAAAAGGGGGTACCCTCGCGATAGTTGATTTGACTCGAGTTGGAAGGCAAGTGTGTCAAAGAAGTCTGTGGAGCACCCCCCCCTCCCGCAGGGGGGTCGCGCAAAACGCCTCTTGACATGCTGAAAATGAAGGCTTTAGCAACGCCAGCGTAG
>JAOAAY010000041.1 GCA_026418615.1 Candidatus Sumerlaeaceae bacterium
GGCGGTCGGTCATGGCCGCCACCGCCAAAAACAGCGCTATCGGGACCACCGCAAACGCAAAAAGAAAGGCCGCGCGGTAAAAACGGGGACGGTTGACTATTTTCGGCGCCTGAGCGACGCTTTTCATTCGGGGGTGTCCCTACCGGACCTGATCACAGACGGTTGGCCTATGGCGAGGCATGCGATCTCGCGATTCCAGGCCTGCTCCGCCAGCGCCCTGCGCCTCGGCGCGGGTTTTCGTGGCCGAGATCTGCAAGTCCTCCCCCTCTGCCGGTCGCGAACTCCGACTGCCGCTGATGCATGAGCCGGTCGCCCATCCAAGACGACCCGGGTTCCGACGGCGATTTTTTGCGCACGCGCGGCCCGAAGGAAGCCGGACCGGCAAGCCGTTCCGCCCGGTTTTGGTTCCACCGCCCACGCACCCTGCCCCTCGCAGCAGCGCTGCCATGGGAGTCAATGGTTATTCTTCTGGCGGGTAGCGCAGGCCGGTGCAGCGGTACAGGGCGAAACGCCCCGAGTCGGGGCCGCGGACGACGCTCTGAAACAATCGCCGGAGTTTGGCCTCGCGGCGGGCCTGGTCGCCGCCGGTTTCGCCGGCGTCGCGAGGGCGCTCGATGACAAACACAGCGCTGGCACCCGGATGGTCCATGAGGCGATGCTGCTCGAGACGGCCGGCAACGAGCAGGTGTCGCACACCGTGATCGCGGGCGCTATGGTGATCCAAGACTTTTACGGGCCGCGCCCCCCCGGGGGCGGACGAATAGGCCAGGTATTGCATGGCCGGCTCGAACCGATTGGTCACGACGACACGCTCCGCGCCACCGGGAAGGCTCCCGGCCTCGCAGTCTATGGCTGCGGCAAGGTCGCGCCAGCCGCTCATGTTGGAAAATAGCGGCTCGCGCCCAAGCAATGAAGACACGACCCGGGCGTGGGCCTCGGCGACGGTAACCACCGACGCCACAGCCGCCAGCGCCACGGCCCCCGCCAAGAGCCGGCGCCGCACCCGGGTGGCGCCAAACTGAACCGCCAGCACGACCAGCAGCATGAGACACCCGGGCGCGTCCCAATGCTCACGGCCGGTGCGGCGGTCGGTCATGGCCGCCACCGCCAAAAACAGCGCTATCGGGACCACCGCAAACGCAAAAAGAAAGGCCGCGCGGGGCCCCTCCTCCCGACGCCGCATCCGCCGCGCCACCTCGACCAGCCCCCAAAGCAGCAAGGCGTACAGGAGCGGGGAATACACGAGCAAATGAATGCCCACATACTGCAGAACCGGGCCGGGCGAGGGCACCCGCCACATCTGGCGTTCCACCAAGTGATAGCGCAGTGTGGGCCACCCGGCCTGCCACTCGGACCAGAGCGCAGGCGGGGCAAACAAAGCGGCGGCCACGGCGGCCATGACCCATGGCCCGCGCCAGCCCGAAAGCCGTCGGACTTCCGGGCGCAACAGGAGAAACAGCACCACAGCGGGTAGCACGAGGATGACGATGTACTTGATCAACATTGCGCCGCCCAGCAGAACCCCGGCCGCCGCCCACCAGCGCCGGCGACCGGTCTGGCAGGCGTGCCACACGGCCGCGGCGATGAGCGCCCACAAAACCAGTTGCGGCGCATCCGGCGTGGCCATGGCCCCGCCCACCACAAACGCCGGTACGCAGGCCGCTGCCCACGCCGCCCGCGCCGCGGCAGCCCAATCGCCCACGCAACGCGCCAGCAGGAACACCGCCGCCGGCAGCAGCAGCGCCACCGATTGATGCACCAGCCGCACACCCCACTCCGACGGCCCCAAAAGCGAGATCCCAAGCCGCACCATCAGCGGCACCCCGGGAGGATGCGGACAAAACCCAAACGGCATCTGGCGTGCGAGCCAAAGATACAGCGCCTCGTCGGCGAACAACTCCAAAGGCGCCGCCACAGCCGCCCGGAGCCCGACGCCCAGCACCGTCGCCCCGGCCAGCGCCAGAAGCGCCCGCCGACGCGCCTCGCCCTCGCCCGCTATGGTCAACGGTTCAGCCCCAGCGCACCGCGGTGTTTTCGGTAAAGGCCGCGGAACTGGTGGTAAGTCAGCCCGAGGCGCTGTGCGGCGCGGCGCTGATTGAACTGGCACTCCTCCAGAGCCGCTCTCAACCGACGGATTTCCAATTGACAAACCGCCTCGGGCAGAGGCAGATCGGCCGTGTCATCGGCCGGCGGCGCAGGCGGCGCGGACGGGGTCGAAACGGGTACGACGGCGGGCTCCGGCGGCGTCGCCAGCCCCAGCCCGCGAACCCGGGCGAAGGGGTCAAACTCGACTTGCTCCACAACCGGACCCTCGGCGCGGTACACGGCGCGCTCGACCACATTTTTCAGTTCGCGAATATTGCCGGGCCACGGGTGCTCGAGCAGAGCCCGAACAGCGGCCGGCGAAAACTCAGGCTGGTAGCCAAGCGCCAGTTCGGCAGCCATCCGCCGCGCGAAGTGGCGCGCCAACAACAAAATGTCCTCGCGCCGCTCACGCAGCGGCGGCACCACCAGGACCTCGAACGACAACCGGTCAAGCAGATCGTGGCGGAACCGACCCGCCTCGGCCAGCGCCCGCAAATCCACATTCGTCGCTGCCACCAACCGCACATCCACGCTCAGCGTTCGCGAACTGCCCACGCGCTCCAACTGGCCGTACTCAACCGCCCTCAGGATTTTCTCCTGCGCGGTGCGCGGCAGCGTGGCAATTTCATCGAGAAACAGGGTTCCCCCATTGGCTGTCTCGAACCGCCCTTTGCGCAGCCGTAGCGCGCCCGTGAAGGCCCCAGCTTCATGGCCGAATAACTCCGACTCGATAAGCGACTCGGCCAGCGACGAGCAGTTCATCGTCACATAAGGTTGCTGCCAGCGGGGCGACAGCAAATGCAGACGCGCCGCGGCCAGTTCCTTGCCCGTCCCACGCTCGCCAATCAGGATTACCGGCCGCTCCGTCTTCGCCGCACGCGAAATCTGCTCCTGAAGGTTGAGAAACGCCTCCGATTCGCCCAAGGCGTGGAGATGATCAGAGGGGGCTGGAGTTGACACCATACCCCGATCATCAACAGCACGCCGGAACCGTCAAGGCTAATCGCCCCACTATTTAGCAAAATTGACCAAATCAAACGGTTGTAAAGACCACACCCATCCTTTTCCGGCTACGGTTGGATTGGTGTAAATCATTGATTTCAATTATCTTAGGTGCAGAGAACCGTTTTGGCGCGACTCTCGCCTATGGGATAAGCCTGCCGACAGTCATCAATCCGCGACCTGAGCGGCAAAATCGAAGTTGAGGAAACGAACCATGGGAATCTTCACGCGGTTTCGCGACATCGTCACCTCCAACATCAACGCCATGCTGGACCGGGCAGAGGACCCGGAGAAGATGGTGCGGCTGATGATTCAGGAGATGGAGGACACCCTGATCGAGGTGAAGTCGGGCTGTGCCGGTTTTATGGCTGAGCAGAAGAAGGCGGAAAAGACCCTCGCCGAAGTGGAGGCCGAGGCGGCGGCTTGGGAAGACCGGGCGCGTCTGGCGTTGGAGAAAGACCGCGAGGATCTGGCCCGGGCGGCTCTCGCCGAGAAACAGCAACTGATCCGCCGCGCCGAGACGCTGCGCCAGCAGGTCGAGGAGTATCGCACGCTGGTGGCCAACACGCAGTCGGACATCGCCCAGTTGGAGGCAAAACTGGCCGACGCACGCGAGAAGCAACGGCTGATTATCCAGCGGCGCGCTGCGGCGGTCAACCGTCTCAATGCCCAGAATCGCATCCGTCAGTTCGACACCTCGGAGGCTTTCATGAAATTTGAGGCGTACGAGAACGGCATTGACCGGCTCGAGGCGCAGGCGGGGCTGGTCAACTCGCTGCGACCGAAGGACCCGTCCCTGCGCGAGCGGTTCGAGGAACTCGAGCACGCGGATACCATCGAGCGCGAACTCGAAGAACTGCGCCGCAAGGTCCGGCCGTCGTAATCGCGGCGGCTCCGGGCCCGAGGCTGAGTTCCACCCACTGACCCAGAAAGGATCGCATCGTGATTTCATCGGCAATTGCTGTGACCGTACTGCTCCCAGTGCTCGTCGTAGCCATCCTGGTAGGGGGCGCAGTGGCCATCGTGCGGATGCTGTTGTCGCGCCGCGACTCGCAGATGCTGACGAGCGAAGAGCGGATGCAACTGCAGCGCCTGGAGAAACTGCTCGATCGGATGGAAGAGCGGATCAGCAACCTCGAAACGATCCTGATGAATATCAGCGCGGCGGACCCCGGCCGCCGCAGCAATAAGTAAGGAAAGGACACGACACTCTCATGACGACCGTCATCCTCATTCTCGCACTGCTGCTGTTTCTCGGCATGCTGGGCCTTGGGGTCAGCGTGGTTTGGACGCTGCTGGTCTGGCTGGCTCAGGCGGTGTGGTTTCTGCTGGGCGTCCTGTTTTCGCTCGGCGGCTGGGTGCTGACGGGGCTCGCGGCGCTGCTGGCCGTGATTTTCGTTCCGTGGCTGGCGGCGGTCGTTGTCGGGGCGGCGCTCGTCGTGGCGCTGTTTCGCCGACGCGGCGGACGGCCGGCACCCAACCCGCATCTGTCGGACCTTGACGCCCGGCTCAGCCGGCTGGAGCGGCGGGCCCGCGTGCTCAATACGCAGTATGCCCGGATGTGACCCGCCGGGAAAGCCCCGCCCGGGCGTCTTACGCCGTAAAAACCCATGACCGTTGCTTAGGAGGAATAATCAAATGACTGGATCCAACCGCCGGGGCCTGCGCCTCTATCGCAGCCGCGACGACTCGGTGATCTTTGGCGTCTGCGGAGGACTCGGCGAATTCTTTGACCTCAACCCGTGGGGCGTGCGGCTTGTCTGGGTGTTGATGAGTATTCCGGCCTTACCGGCGGTGCTGGCCGCGTATGTCGTGCTGGCGGTGCTGATGAAGCCCGCTCCGGCGCATCGAGCGGCGTGGGCTGCAAAAGACACCGGGCAGGACGACAACTGGTTTGAGGCGCCCCCAACCCACGGCGAGGTGCTGCGGCGCCTGACCGAGCGTGCAACCGCCCTTGACGGGCGTATCCGCCGCATGGAGTCCATCGTGACCCGGCCGGGTTTTGGTCAATAGCGGCAAGCACGGCCAGGCGGCCTGAGGGGCAGGGCGGAAACAGCGCCAACCGGAACTCCGGCACGGGCACCGGGCCGGGTGACAGGCTGGCGCTAAACGGGGCAAAGCCTCATCCCCCGGCAGCGGGCGGGAACAACCCCAAAGCCCGACAGCACAGTCGCTCATGACCCGGCGGTCACAGCGGCTTGTCAAACATGACCGTCTGGATCGTGGCCGCCGTTTTGCGCAGGTCATCAAGCCTTTTCATGATCTGGTCGCAAGACGCGGGCCGCGCGTCGGGGTCTTTGGCGAGGCACTCCGTGACAAGTTGCGCCAGTTCCGGAGGCGCGTCGGGCCGCGCCTCCAACAGGTCGGGAACCGGCGCGTGGAGGTGTTGGCCCAGAATGTTATCGCCCGAAAACGGCAGTTTGCCCGCGGCCATCTCGTAAAGGATAACGCCCAGAGCGTAAATGTCCACCCGGTGGTCCATCTTCTGCGCCCGGATCTGCTCGGGGGCCATGTAGGCCAGCGTGCCTGCGATCACGCCCTCGCGCGTGATGTTCTGATCTTCGCCCAGCCGCGCCAGACCAAAGTCCACCATTTTCACATCCCCAGTCGCCCGGACGATCATGATGTTTTCCGGCTTCACATCCCGGTGGATCACATCCGCGCGGTGGGCCACGCTCAGGGCCTCGGCAATCTCGCGGCCGTGACGGCACAGGTCGGGCAACGGCAGTTGCGGCATGTTGCGCAATTTCTCCCTGAGCGGATAGCCGTCTATGTATTCCATGGTGATGTAGCACTCGTTGGCCTCGGTGACAATGTCGTAGATGGCAACGATGTGCGGATTGGCCAGCGCCGCCACGGCCCGCGCCTCGCGCAGCAGCCGCATCTGAAACTCTTTGTCCGCCGACAGGTGACTCGGCAGCACCTTCCATGCTACCTGCCGGCCGAGTCGCTCATCCATGGCCAGGTACACGACACCCATGCCGCCCTGTCCCAGTTTTTTCAGGATCCTGTAGCGCTCGTAACCCTGATCCTTCTTCACCTGTCTTGTCGGCCCGATCGAGGTTTCCATTTCGAACGCACGCGCCTGACCCGTGCGCGATTCGTAGGCCTTCATTTGCTGTGTTTTCGAGACCCGGTCCTGAATGTCGCGGTAATAGTAATCAATGGCCATGACCTTGGCAAAGACTTCCGCGGCCTCGTTGAATCTCAGAGCCATTTCGTGGGCGCGGCCGATGAGGTAAAACAGGTCCAGCGTCTCGCGCGTTGGCTTGGTGCTGCCGCCGAGCGCCTCGTTGAAGCGGTCAATGGCCACATCCGGCAAACGCTTTGCCAGGAAGCACTCGCCGAGCAGCCGCAGGGCCTCGCGCTTGAACTGCGAATCTTCGGTCAGGCGCTGGAGCATGCGGATGGCTTCGTCGTGGCGCTCGCCGTTGTGGTAGAGCGCGCCCAACTCAAAGATGGCCTCGTGATCCTCGGGCTCCTTCCTCAGCCACGCTTCGAAATTGCTAATCGCCCGTTCGGTCTGGGCAGCCTGCTTGTACAGGACGGCTGCGCGCTTGTTGTCGCCAGTTTGCTCGTAGAAGTCCGCCGCAAGAATCAAGTCCCCGAGTTTCTCGAAGATGGTTGCCGCCTTGAGCAACTCGCCCGCGCGGCCGTAACAACGGGCCGCAAGGGCCAGTTCGTTGGCGCCCTCGTACAGTCGCGCCGCCTGCTCGTACTTGCCCACGACCTCATAGTGGCGCGCGGCCCGCACGGTGTCGCCCGTGGATTGCATGACGCGCGCGGCGTTCTCGTACTCGCCCAACTGGCGATAGAGATCGTACGCGCGGTCAAACATTCCGATTTCCTCGTAAATGCGCGCGGCATTGCCGAGGTCGCCCGCTGCCACGAACAGTTCCGCCGCCTTCTGGCTGAAATAGGCCGGTTCGTAGGCTGTCAGGGTCGCATTGTCCCCACCCACATAAACACGCAACGCGAACGGGTCGCTGAACAGCGCCGTCACCGTGGCGCTCGTAGGTGTCAGCGAAAGGTACTGCCCCTCCCAGTTGAGGACGCTCAGGTCGGAGCCCGTCGCCACCACCGTAAACTGCCGCCCCGGCAGGCATTCGAGCCCGCGGAAAAGTCCGCGCGCCCTGAGTTCGTGCACGGGCGTCAGCGTGGCTGCGTCGCAAATCAACAGGTGGTCGTCGCCCGCCGCCGCCACCAGCAAGGTGGCTTCGGCATTGAATCGCACGCGATGAATCCGGTCATGCATTTCTTGGACAGCCAGCACTTTCCCTTCCGTGTCGAGCACCATCAACTGGCCGCCGAGGCTGCCCACGGCAATCCGGTCGCCTTCCGGCGACAGATCCAGCGCGCGCGCGTGAAAGTCCACGGCCGTCTCCCACCGCACGGATCCGTCGAGCCCAAAGCAAGTCACCTGGTCAGAGCACGCCGCCAACACCGACTGGCCGTCGCGCAGGAACACGACCTGCTTGACCGAGTCGTCCATCTGTTTTTGGAACGCCACTTCCTTGTTCGCGCGCAGGACAATGAGTTGATACGACTGGGTGCCCGCAGGCGCGTCCGTGCCGATGGCCACATGGGATCCGTCCGGCGACAAGGCCAGCGCAAAGGGCACCTGCTCGCCGCTAAGGCGAAACTGCCACTTCATCTTGAAGTCCCGGGTGCCAAAGAGCACATGCCGGTTCGCCAAACCCAGCGCCAGAGCATCTGCACCGACGGCCATGGCGCCGCTGATGACAACCCCGTCCATCGTCCTCGGTTCACCGGCCGGCTGAAGCACAACTAATTTCTGGTACAAACGGGCCGCCGATCCCTCGGAACCGGGCATGCGCTCGAAAGCCGCCGCCGCAAGATCAAGCATACCCGAGGCTTCCCACAGGGCCGCCACCCGGTCATGCAGGCCGGCCTGCTCAAACATGACCGTGGCCCGCGAGGTTTCGCCCGCAGCAACAAACATTTCTCCGGCAAGCCCAAACTGGCCGGCCAGTTCATACAGCCGGGCTGCCGCAAGCATGTTGCCAGCCTCGCGGCATTCCTGAGCGCCGGCCTCCAGGTCACCCCGCGCCCGGTAGGCGGCCACCAAACGCTCCGTATCGCCCAGTTCGCGAAACAGCGCGATCGCCTCGGCGTAGCGTCCTTCCTGCAACAGAAGGGTTCCCGCCTCGCGTTTCTGACCCCGCAGGAGGTGGATGGCCGCGGCCTCGGCTCTCAGCCCGTGGTCGTGACAAAGCCGGATGGCGGCGTCGAACTCGCGCCCTTGCTTGAGCGCCTCGACCGCCCCGCTCACATCGCCCGCAGCCACCAGCAAGCGAGCAGCGCTTGCGTAATCGCGGCCCGCCAGGGCCGCTCGGGCTGCCTTCGCTGTCAGGCCAAGGCGTTCAAATTGTTGCATGGCGCCAAGGTGATCGCCTTTGAGCATCAGCACATCGCCGACGCCCTCCTCATTGCCCGCCATGCGGTAGGCCTTGATGGCCGCGTCATACTGACCTGCCTGCACCAGCCGTTCCGCACGGCGTTGATGCATGCCCGAGAAAAACCCGGCCATTTCAATCGGCCTCCTCGTCGCGGCTGGTCCAGAACTCGATGGATTCGCGCGTCAGGTTCATCTCGGAGAAAGCCTGCTGCTCGCTGAACGACAGGATGCCAAGGACCTCCTCGAGCGTCGTCTGGCCCCGCAGCGCCGCGATAAACCCCGCCTCGCGCAACGACAGGAATTTTCCCGCACATTCCGCGATTTTCCGGACCTCAACCGCATTGCTGTTGCTCAGGAACGAATTGCGAATGTCCATGTCCACCGTCAGAATCTCAAACACTCCGGTGCGACCAAGGAAACCGAGATGGCTGCAATGTTCGCACCCGCGACCATGGAAAAATTCCAGCAGGTCGGGATCGGTGTCGCGCAGCCGGAACTGGCGGAACAGCCTGCGCGGCGGAGCATACGGCTCCTTGCAATGCGGGCAGATTTGCCGCACCAACCTTTGAGAAATGGCCGTCACACCCGTGCTCGACAGCATGTAGGTGCGCAAGCCCATCTCCATCAGGCGCATGATCGAGCCGAAGGTGTCGTCGGCGTGAATGGTCGTCATGACCTTGTGACCCGACAACGCCGCCTGCACCGCCGCCTCGGCTGTGGCTTGGTCGTTGACCTCGCCGAGCACGATCACATCGGGATCCTGCCTCATCATCGCACGGATCAGTTCGCTCACCTGAGCCCCGGCCTTTGGTTGGCATTGCGCAATTCCCTCGATGGGAAACTCGACCGGCGACTCGATGGTGCAAATCTTCACCGCGCCCGTGTTCAGGTAATTCAGGCAGGAGTAGAGCGATGTGGTTTTGCCTGCGCCGGTGGGGCCGGCAAAAAGAATCATGCCGGCCGGCGCATCCAGCACTTGGCGGAGCGTCGAGTGCACCCGCGGCAGCATCCCGAGGTCGGCCAGATCCTTCAGCCCGATGTCGCGCGTCAGCGCGCGGATGGTGATGGAAGTGCCCAGCACGCTCGGGAACAGCGACACACGGAAGTCAATGGTTTGATTGTCATGCGCAACATAAATGTGGCCGTCAAACACTTCGGAGGAGTCGGTCACATCGATCCCCGCCAGCACCTTGATGCGCCGGACAATCCGCTCCGCCAGATGCGCCGGCAGGTCCGTTTCAAACTGGAGTTTGCCGTCAATGCGGTGGCGCACGCGCAGGCGGTTGTACATGGATTCAATGTGGATGTCGCTGGCTCGCTGCTTCACGGCGTTCGACAGCAGATAGTCCACGATATTGATGACCTGCCCCTCCGGCCCCGTGTCGGGCCGCTGACGCTGCAGGTCGTAGCGGCGCAAGTTCGTGTTCGTCGCGTCCGCATCGCCCGGCGCTTCCGTCTGCGACAGCAGCGACATTTCGTCGAGCAACTCGCCGAGAACGCGGTCAATCTGGCGCTTGGGCGCCACGACGATGTCGTATTTGCCGTGGAGTAACTGCTCGAGCATCGAGATCGCCGTGTCGTCCAGCGGATCGTACATGAGCACCGTCATGATCTCGCCGTCGAACGACAGAGGCAGAATCGAGTGCTGACGCAGGAATGGCGCCGGAAATCGTCTGATCAGGGCACGGTCAACCAGGCGTTTGTTCGGAACGACAAACGGGTAGTCGAGTTGCTTGCTCAGCGCGACCGCCAATTGCTCCTCGCTGATGACCTTGTTGGAAAGCAGCACATCGCACAGGGGGCGGCGGCTGGTTTTCTGCTCTTCCAAGGCCTGCTCGAGTTGCTCTCGCGTAATCGCCCCGCTTTCCACCAACAACGCGCCTATCTGCACCCGGTGGCCGTACTTGCGCGTCACCTCGCGCAATTGCCGCTTTGTCACATAACCCAGATCGAGCAGAATGTCGCCGAGGCGTTTGCGCTCGATCGAGTCCTGCTGGACCTGCAACGCATACCGTAATTGGTTTTGCGTGATGATCCCCTCGTTCACGAGGGCCCGGCCCAACCGAATGCCGGAAGTCGTGTTATGAGTGCGTTGCATCTTAATTGTGTACCCCGACCATGCCACGATGCGCTCCCCCGCGACGCAGGAGCCGAAGCCAGCACGATTCAAATATATTGCGCAAGCATAGAGGCGTGTTTATGCCAATCACCACAAGAGACGGTACGAAAATCGTGGCCCTTTGCCCAGCGCGTTGACATTGCCGCGCGGGGATCCCGCCATTGGCCGGAATGACACATCAAAGCGTCTTCACCATCCGGGAGGCTGTTGCCCGCGGCACGGATTTCCTTAAGGCACGGGGGATTGAAACGGCTCGCCTCGACGCCGAATTGCTCGTCGGCGCGGCCGTCAACCTCGACCGGCTGGGTCTGTACCTCGACATGGATCGCCCGCTGACAGACTCTGAACGCGCCGCCGCCCGAGAGTTGCTGCGACGCCGCGGCGCTCGCGAGCCGGTGGCTTATATCCTCGGCCGGCGCGAGTTTCGCTCGCGCGATTTCGAGGTGACCCGCGACACGCTCATCCCCCGACCTGAGACGGAAGAGTTGGTGGACATTGCCCTCGCCCAGTTGGATCGGCGTTTTCCGGGCTCGGCCAGCCGTTTCCGACTTTTGGACATTGGCACAGGCACCGGCGTCATCGCCATTTCCCTCGCCCTGGAACTTCCCGCGGCCGTCGTCGTCGCAACAGAGCGCAGCGCGGCCGCCGCCGGGGTGGCTCGACGCAATGCCGCGGCCCATGGCGTTAACCATCGCGTGGATATCCGCGTGCAGGACGGCCTGGCAGGCCTCGAACCACCCTTCCACGCGATTGTGAGCAACCCGCCTTACATCCGCGACGACGAATACGCTGGTTTGATGCCGGAGGTCCGCGATTTCGAACCTCGCGAGGCCTTGACCGCCGGCGCCGACGGCTTGGATGTTGTCCGCATGATTCTCGCTGGCGCTCCCCCGCTGCTCGTGCCAGATGGCTTTACCTTGCTCGAGATCGGATGCGGACAAGGCAAGGCCGTCGCGCAAATAGCCGCGGAGGCCGGATTTCACGAAGCCCAGATTGTTCAGGACTTTGCCGGCTTAGACCGGTACGCTCTCCTGGCGCGTTGAGCACAGCCGCGTGCTGCCGTTTCGCATCGAGCGCCCAACCCCTCTCATTCCGGGGACGCTGTTGCGCCGTTATAAGCGCTTCCTTGCCGATGTTCGTTTGGAGCCAGACGGCGTCACGGTGACCGCTCACTGTGTCAATACGGGAGCGATGGAGGGGCTGACCCGTCCGGGCACCCGGGTCTGGCTCAGCCATGCAGATAGCCCGCATCGCCATCTGAAGTTCACTTGGGAGACGGCGGAAATCCAGGGACAGATGGTAGGGGTCAACACGAGCCTGCCCAATCGCGTTGTCGGCTTGCTGCTTCGCGAGCATGCCCTGCCGTGGCTCGCGGTCTGGGACGCCGTCGCGGCCGAGCGTCGCTTGGGCCGGCATAGCCGGGTGGACTTTCATCTCACCTCACGCCGCGGGCGCCAGCATTTCCTTGAGGTCAAGAATTGTCACCTCGTGTATCCGGACGGTCGCGCTTATTTCCCCGACTGCGTCAGCGAGCGGGCGGCTCAGCACCTGAGGGAATTGGCGGAGGTTGTCCGCGGCGGATGCTCTGCCGAAGTGCTGTTTGTTGTTCAGGTGCCGGAGACCCGGGCGGTGCGGCCGAGCGATGTCCACGACCCGGTGTTTGCCGCTACAGCGCGCGAGGCGCGGGCTGCCGGCGTCCGATTCAGCGCCGTCGTCCTCTCGCAAACGCCAGACGCCATCATCGTGGAACGGCGCATACCAGTCGAGTTGCGTCCCTATGCCACCGGCCGCGTGATCAAATGGCGCAATGCGAGCCGCGAGGAATGAATTGCGTGATGCGAAGTACCAGTTCTTTGCTCATTCAACCGGGAGAAGTGTGTTACCATGGCAAAGAAAGGCACGCGGGTTCATGTGAAGTTGCGCAGCAGCGAAAGCCCGCATGTTTACCACACCACCAAGAACAAGCAAACAACGCCTCAGCGCATGGAGATCAAGAAGTACGATCCCGTCGTGCGCAAGCATGTGCTTTACAAGGAAGAGAAGTAGCGTCCGCTGGCTCTGACTCCTACGCGATACGATGCCACGACACGGAGGCTGCCACCTTGGGAGTGAGCGCTCCAACAGCATCTGATCTGGCGTCGGAGATCCGCCGGCTCGCCCGCGAAAAGCAGGCGGTCATCCTCGCACACAACTATCAGATTCCGGAAGTGCAGGAGATCGCGGACCATGTGGGCGATTCCTTGGGGCTGGCTTTGGAGGCCGCGAAGACAGACGCCCGGATCATCGTTTTTTGCGGCGTCCATTTCATGGCCGAGTCGGCCAAGGTGCTGAATCCGGATAAAAAGGTGCTGTTGCCGAACCTCGCGGCAGGCTGCTCGCTGGCCGATTCCATCTCTCCTGAAAGCCTCGAGGAGTGGAAGGAGCGTTACCCCGACCACGCCGTTGTCACTTACATCAACTCCACGGCTGAGATCAAGGCCATGAGCGACATTTGCTGCACCTCGGCCAATGCCGTCTCCGTGGTGCGCAGTCTGCCCAACGAAAAAGTGCTTTTCACCCCGGACCGCAACCTCGGCCGCTGGGTGGCGGCTCAGGTACCGGAAAAGCAAGTGGTTGTCTATGACGGCTGCTGCCCGGTGCACGATGTGGCCCGCGGCGCCAGCGTGCGCAAAGTGCGCGAGATGCACCCCGGGTCCGTGCTGATTGCCCATCCGGAGTGCCGCGAGGACATTATCGCGATGGCCGATGCCGTCTGTTCGACGACAGGCATGCTCAAGGCGGTAGGTCAGTTCCCCGAAGCACGGACCGTGCTCATCGCGACAGAAAATGGCATGATTCATCAGTTGAAAAAGCGCTATCCGGACAAGGAATTTATTGTCGCGGACGGTTGCATCGGCTGTCGCCTCAATTGCCCGTACATGAAGTGCATCTCGCTGGTCGAAGTGGAACGCAGTCTGCGGGAGGAAGTTTTTGAGGTGACGGTACCGGCGTCCGTGGCGGCAGGCGCTCGGCGGGCTTTGGAGCGCATGCTGGCCGTGCCGAGAGACCATTGACGGAGGAAAGGTGTTTTTTCTAACAACCTCTGCGCACAGGAAAGCCAAGACGCGGTATAGATTTTGACTGGGGGGCAACATTCTGTTCTTAGGTTCTTGCTCACAAGTTTCGTAGTCAGGGGCGCGCTACGCGGCCTTCTGCGCCGAATGCAGCCCAGAATTGCCAACTCACAAAAGGAAAGGATAACGGCATGAAGAAGTGGCTTTGCGCAGTTGCAGTCGTCAGCGCTTTGGGCTCGTCTGTGCGCGCCGAGGAGGCGACCGCAGCACCCGATGTGAAGATGAACGAGGCGCTCGTTACCGTGGTCGTCTCGGACATTCCGGGGCTTGTTCAGCAGGCCGGCGATCTTGCCGGCAAAGTTCAGCCCAGCATTAGCGCTGAAATGATCAAGAATCAGGTCGGCACGATGCTTGGCGATCCGGAACTCGAGGGACTGCCGAAAGGCTCTGACGCAGCGTTCGTGGCGTTCCAGCCTGTCCAGATTCTGTTTGTCGAAGTCGGGGGAGGGAAGGCGGAAGCCTATGCCAAGAAGGCTGAGGAAAACGGACAAATGGCCGCCGCCACGGATGGCGTTGTTGTAATTGCCAAGACGGAGGAAGCCCTCGCCGCAGGCAAGAAACTGGCTCCTGAGGTGAAAAGCAAACTCCTCGCGGCCTCGAAGCCTCCCGCGGTGACTGTTTCCGTCGAAATGCCGCGCGTGTTCAAGCAGTTCGGGCCGCAGATCGAAGGCGGACTGACCATGATGACCGCTTCGATGCGTCAGGCTGCCGAGGAGACAACCGGGGCCGAAGCCGCAAAATTGGTCGAAGGCTATGTGCGTTTCGCGCTCGCCATGGCCAAGCAGATGGAGCGCCTCGAACTGACCGTGGACTTGCCCGCTGAAGGGGTGCGAGTGACCAAGACCATTACACCGGTAGCCGGGACGAACCTTGCCACCTATTTGGCCGCGCCCGCGCCCAAGGCGGAGGATTTGCTAAAGTTGCTGCCGGCGACCGGCGCCATGCGTGCTCAATATGTGATGGATGCCAAATCTTTGGCAGTCTTCGTCGAAAAGGAAATCAAGCCGATCGCCAAGGAAATCGGGCTGGATGACGCGACCGTCGGAGGTCTGATGGACCTCATCAAAAAGGCCGGTTCCGCTTACTCCGGCAGTTTCGCTATTGATGCCGTGGGCGGCGGCGAGGGCTATTTGGATGGCGCTGCAGCCTACAGCGTGAGCGACCCGGCGGCAGCCATGGCCTTGATCGAGGATTCGGTGGCCCAGTTCGAAAAGAAGGGCGGCCTTGGCGACATTTACAAGCAGATGGGCATGACCATGAAAGTCGCCCTGAAGAAAGATGCCCGCAAACACAAGGACATCGCCATTCATGAATTGAACATGAAAATGGAAGCCGAGGGCAACCCTGAGATAGCCAAGTTGCTCGCTGACGGTTTCAAGTATCAAGTGGCGATGGTGGGCAAGGTGCAATTGTTGGCCATGGGCGACACCAAGATCGAGCCGCTGATTGATGCCGCGCTGAAGGGAGACCTGCCGGCCTCCAAGCCATTGGCCGCGCAGAAACTGATGCCGTCGGGCGCAGCGTTCTTGATGGATATTGATGTATCCCGCTACATCGGGTATATCGCCGCCCTTGCCGCTAAAGCCGGGGAGAAGGACGCGAAGATGGACGCGATCGTCGAGAAACTGAGCGGGGCCGAGCCGCTGACGCTGGCCGGCGGCGTTACGGACGGAAAGATCGTGGGCCGAATGCTGGTGCCAGTCAGCCTGATGGAGAAGATCGGCAAGGTCGCTGCCGAGGAGGGCGGGAGCGAGCCCGAGGCTAGCGACAAGGACGAGAAACCGGCCGAGCAAACCGCTCCGACCGAGTAAGCCGACAAACAAATAGAAATCACACGGCCGTCCCTCCCGGGGCGGCCGTCTTTTTTTCTTCGGCGC
Organism: Candidatus Sumerlaeaceae bacterium; assembly: GCA_026418615.1. Lineage (GTDB taxonomy): Bacteria > Sumerlaeota > Sumerlaeia > Sumerlaeales > Sumerlaeaceae > JAOAAY01. Next base: position 15,616 of record JAOAAY010000041.1, read on the forward strand.
GAGGCTGGAGCCCGGGTGGTGTCGCGGACGCGCGGATCGTTCACAGCGCGGCAGGCGGTCAAAGCAAGGGCGCCTCGCGAATCAGATTGCGGGCGTCCCGCGGACTCAGGCCTCGCTCGCGCAGGGTGCGGAGCGATAGCGAGCCATCGCGCTTGCTCATCCGCTGTCCGTCGGCGTCAGCCACCAGCGGCACATGCATGTACTCGGGCAGGGGGAGCCCCAAGACGCGCAGCAAGGCGATCTGGCGCGGAGTGCTGGAGAGCAGATCCGCTCCGCGCACCACATGCGTCACGCCCATCAAGGCATCGTCCACGGCACAAGCCAGTTGATAAGCCCAGAGGCCATCCCGACGGCGCACCACAAAATCCCCCGACAGCGTACGCAGATCAAAGCGCTGCGGGCCCAGCAACCGATCATGGAATTCCACAACAGGCTCCGGGCCGACAGAAAACCGCGCGGCGGCTCCGGCGGGATGGGCGCGCTGAGACACGGCATCAGAGGTGCGGCATATGCCGGGATAAACGGGGCCTTCCGGACCTTGCGGGGCGCTGGCTTCGCGCAGATCGCGACGGCTGCATGTGCAGTAGTAGATGCGGCCGGCAGCCTCGAGGGCCGCAAGAGCAGCCTCGTACAACGCCGTCCGCTCCGACTGCCGGTACGGCCCGGCAGGCCCGCCCGTGTCGGGTCCCTCGTCCCAATCAAGGCCGAGCCACCGTAAGTCGTCCATGATGCGCTGCTCGGAGCCGGGAACCGTTCGAGGGGTGTCAATGTCTTCGATGCGCAAGATAAAGGTGCCCCCGCGGCGGCGGCAATCCTCATGCGCGAGCAGCGCGGTACGCAGGTTGCCCAGATGCAGATCCCCGGTCGGACTGGGGGCGTAACGGCCCACCGGCCCCGCGCGTGCCACCGGTTCCAGATAGGGCGATCCCTGCATTCGGGCGTCGCCGCGAGGAGTCGCTTACTCGTACAGCGTCCAGTCGGCAACGGCCGACGACAGCGACTGAACCCGGATCGCATCGGCCACGACGACACCGTTCGCGTTGTCGTTGAGTGTGACGAAATAAGTTTTGCCTGACTGGAAGGTGTACTGTCCCAAGGGGTTCCACTGGCCACCGTTTTGCTGCTGGTTGACGAGAACCGTGGATTGCCCGCCCGCGTGGAACACGGTAAACGGCGCATTGGTCGCACGGTTGGTGTTCGTCGTCCACCATGCCGAAACCGTGTAGAGCCCGGACGCCGGGACCGTGAAGGACCAGATGGCCTGCCCGTGGCCCGTACCGGCCGCGGCCGTGGCATAGTTCGTGCCGTAGAGTCCCGGATCGGCGCTCGAAGCCGGCCATGCACCGCTGCCCAGACCGGCGTTCGCCGCACTCTGGAAGGTGGCCGTCGCGGTGTTCGGATTGATGCCGTAGCGACGCAACTCGTAGAGCGGCGTCGTACGCACATTCACCCCACTCAGGGTCGTGGTGGCGGTTTGATACCCGGCCGCCTGCGTGCGTGCAATGACCGTGGCATTGTAACCGCCATAAGGGTAGGCAAGGTGTTTGCACACTTTGCCGGGAATGTTGTTTTGGATGGCGTTTTTGCTGTTAATCAATTCGTTGTCCATCGCCGCGGTGTTCAGGGTGGTCAGGTTGTTGTGCATCACCGTGTGCGATTCGGTAAAGATCACGCCCGCCTGCTCCATCTCAGCGCATTCAAGCCAGTCGGCATGGTCGTAGGAGGTCATGACACCCACATAATAAGTGTGCGCGTAGTTGACCCCCGTGAAACCGCGCGCTTGCAGCGTCGGATACGCCACCGTATAGATGGACAGGTAGTTGTCGTCAAAGGTCAGGATGATCGGCTTCGGCGGCAGCGCCGGCGAACCCGTTTGCGCCCAACTGCGGTAATGGTCGAGGGTGATGGTGTTGAACCCGTTGTTCTTGAGCCAGTCCATCTGGGCCACGAAGTCGGCCGCATTATAGCCAAAGGGCGCGTCAAGCCCGTGATACATGAAGATCGGCACCCCAATCCCCGTGCGGCTGACAAACCCCGACGAGGCGTTGTCCACGATGATGGACTGAGCGGAGGAAACGCTTACGCACGCAAGCAGGAGTCCGGCTGCAATGAACGACTTCACGATGACGGAGCCTTCCCGATGGAACTGTTACCTCAGGCCCTCCCGGGACCCATAGCCAGCGAGTTCAGCGGGCCGGTTTCTCCGACTCAAGGAACTTCGCATACTCGGGCACGGTTTTCAGCACGGTCCGCAGGACCCCCTCCCGCATGGTCGTGATGGACGGCTCGCCTTTTTTCTTCGAAGCGTCATCCGGCCAGACACGATTAGTCAAAAAAACCACATAATACTTCGATCGCTTGTCGAGCCAGATGAGCGTGCCGGTGTACCCCGTATGGCCGAGGCAAAGGGTGTCGGTCGTACGATTGAGCGGTGTAGCGTAAGGCGGCTCCTGATAAATGTCCCACCCCAGACCGCGGAGGTTCGTGATGCCGGGCGGCGTCTGAACCGAGGTCATCTCGTTGACGGTTGATGCCTTCATGACCCGCGTGCCGTCCCGCACGCCACCGTTCAGAATCATTTCGCAGAATCGCGCCAAGTCGGGCGCAGTCGAGAAAAGGCCTGCATTACCGGGGCAATGCTCCGTCGAACCATGATAACTCGCCAGCGGGTCGTGCACCGTGCCGCAGAGGACCGTGCCGTCAGGCTTCCTAAGCGTCGGCGCACAGCGGCTCTTTTCCTGATCGGAAAGCACATATCGGCTGTCCTTCATGCCCAGCGGACCGAAGACGCGCTGCTTGAGCAGATCCTCGAGGCGTTTACCCGTGGCATTCTCAACGACGCGCGCCGTCACCTGCATGTTCAGGCAACTGTAGATGACCGTCGTCCCGGGGTCGGCACGGGGGCGCAGCGCAGCATAGTAGCGAATCGCCGCATCAGCCTTGGACTCATTGCTCTGGCGGTTCTTCTCGATCTCCGTATGCTGCGCCCACGGCGGCAGACCCGATACATGCGACATCAGATGGCGCAGCGTCACCTGCTCTTTACCGTTGGCGCCAAAACCCGGGATATATTTTGAGACAGGATCGTCAAAGGCTAACTTGCCGTCCTCAAAGGCCACCATGGCAGCCGTGGCCGTGCCAACCACCTTTGACACGGACGCGAGGTCAAACAGCGTGTCGAATGTCATGGGAAAAGCATCCGGCTCGTAGGTCAGGCGGCCGTAAGCCTTGGCCCACAGCACCCGACCCGGCTTGCCGACGATGAGCACCGCGCCGGGAAAGACGCGCGTGTCGAGTCCCTGCTGGATTATCGCCTCAAGACCGGCCAGTGATGGATCCGTGGTGGTCGTGATCGCGTCGCGCACCCTCGCCACGCTGGTCATACAGATCAATCCGCATACCGCCGCTATCACCGCGCGCCGCCTGCTCAGGGCGACCATCACGAAGCCTCCCATGATTCCTCATCTCTCCTCCGTTGGTCATACTGTCAGACCTGCGCCGTGAGACGCTCTGGCCGGCACGCCCCTCTGAGCGTCAGGGGTTCGCGCTAATGAGTTCGTCAGCCTGCGTCACCGCCAGCATCCGCTGGCCTTGATGGTCAGCGACCCGGGCGACAACTGTCAACTCGCTCGAGGGTTTGAGCCAGCGAGCCTCGGGCTTGAGACCAAGTGCTGTATCCCAGAGCAAGACCGTCGCCGTGCCGGTCGGATCCGAGAGCACCAATTGGCGTCCGGCGCGAATTTCCTCCACCTTCTCCACTTTCCCGCTGATTTTCACCAGCGAGCCTGAGGGTGCTGCGGCGACATCCTTCAGAGGCACAGCCGGCACCTCCACCTTCGGCTCGGTCCCAGCGGGCGCAGCCGGCTTCAGCGACGGATCGGTCGCCTGCGTTTTGAGGTTGGCCGGGTCCTCCAGTTTCAATTGCATCGTGCCGCGAAAATCATTAACCTTTCCGGTCACCTCAACCGTGTCGCCCTCCTTCACCTTCTGCCCCTCGGTCAGCCGGTCCGCAACATCCGACCAGAAAACCACATCCAACGAGCCCGACGCGTCGGCCACCTTGATGATGTACGGTGCCCGCTCGTTCCACGGCTTGCGGGCGCTCTTCACCGAGCCGCGGATGGTGATGGTCTTGTCCACCATGGCCGATGTGACGGAACCGGCCGGCGTAATCCCCGCGCCCGGCGCGACCGCTCCAACCGAGGCTGGCGCCGCCGGCCGCGAAGGGGAGGTGGCGCCCGCGGAGGCTGAGGGGGCTCCGGCAATTTGGACGCTTGCCGCATCCCGCACATGGACTTCCAGGTTGCCGCGGAATTCATTGACTTTGCCAGATACCGTCACCTGCGCCCCGTTCTTAAGAGCATCCTTGGACGCTATCTGCGAGAACACATCAGGCCAGATGCACACCCGGATGGAACCGGTCGCATCTTTCAAATAAAAGGAATTGGGAGCCCGCTCGCTGCGTGAAGCCGTAAACCGCTCGACCGTGCCGGAAATCTCCACCGTCGAGTCCATCTTCTCCCGCGTGACCTGCGAAACCGGAATGGCCGCAGCCAGCGACACTGCAATAAGAAACACACTGACCCAAAACATCGCCGCGATTCGTCTCATGGCTCTGCTCTTCCTCTGTTTTTCAGGACTTCGCCCCACCACAACCTGTTTCGATCAAAACCCAGCATGATTATCTCGCCGTGCACGAAAATCGAGAAAAAACCAAACCCTTCGCGGCTACCGGTCGAACCGACCGCCATGCCCCGGAAGAAAAAGACCGCGTCCGCTCGATGCAAAGCGGACGCGGCAGCATTCACTTTGATGAACATGAACTGTCCGCGACAACCCCGGTTAGTGCACGCTAATCGTGGGCGTCAACACTGCGGAGTCATCCTAGCGCGGGACAACAGGACCGGCAAGCGATGGTCCGCCACTCCAGCCGTTTCTTGCCCCGGCCTCAACGCCCATGCCCGGGCGGTGGATCAGTACATGGACCAGTCCGCCACGCCGGAGAACGACCACCCCATGTCCTTGAATGCCGGCTTGGTGCGGTCAATGCTTTGCGTGGCCCCCCAGTACGATGGCTCCATCAACAGGTTGGGGAAGTTCGACGGATCCCAGTGGGAGATGCTGGAGCCGGACTGATACGGGTTGGGCGCGAACATCTGAATCTGACCGCCATGCGCCGCAACCACATTGGGGCCTTTCCAATACACCTGCCCGCTGGTTAGCGCAGCGAGGCGCTGGGCGTTGGTCATGGTGTCGAAGTCGCCTCCCGGAACGCGCGTCAACTGGCGCCCAAAGATGTCGGGAAACCCTGAAAACCAAGCGCCCGTGCTGGAATCAACCAGCGACACAAAACCAAGGCCGTGGCCCAACTCGTGCAAGACGACCGTCACAAAATCAATGTTCGAGCCGGGATTGGAATCGGTCCCGTAGTAAAAATCTGCGCCGGACAGCACACCGGGAGTATCCACATCGCTGTTGAAAATGGCGGAAATGTCGGCGTTGCCCGGATCCTGGTCGGCGCCAGTAATTTGGTTGGCAAGCGGCATGGGAAACCAAGTGCCGCTGACCGGCGCGCCGGTGAAGTCGCGCAACACCGAGTTGAAACCGGCCACCCCGAGGGTGGCAGCGGAAGGCGTACCCCCAAGCGGATTAAACTGCGCCTCGATCACGATGGGCACGGTGCCATGCACCTGCGTCGCCCACAAGTTGACAGCATACTGAAAAGCCGTTTTGCGGGAGGTGCCCAAAGTGGGGTCATTGAATCCCTCGCTGGCACCATCGAGATAATTGATGGTCACCGGCACAGCCGCGGCGGACGCAGCAAAAAGCAGGAAGGCCACCGCACCGAGCGCATGGCGGCGAACTGTTGTCATCATGGCCGGGTCACTCCTCTCCTGTCGTGCAATTCAATTGGATGCGGCCGTCAGCGCCAGTCGTGGCAACGGTGGCGGTCCGGAACCGGCCTTCGAGATCAACTTTCACACCGCCGGCAGGACCGGCACTGGGCACCTGGCGCAGACCCGCTGCACTGGTGCTGAACAGGCCCGAAACCGGCGCCTCAGCAGCCTTGCCCACAGGCGGGGCTGTCGGCCGGCCGTGCTCGTCAAGATAAACCGTGAAACCCGCTGTGCCGGCAGGTTTCGTGGTTTGTTTGTCGTTGGTCTTTGGAGCGGTGGACTGGGCATCGGCAGCAGGTGCCTTGCCCTTCGCGCAACACGACTCACCGGCCACGGACGGACCCGCCGCCAGCAACAGGCAAGCCGCGGCCCCCACCAAAACAGCCGGCTTGCGCCTGATAAAACTCACACGAGGCAACATAGGAAGTCTTCTCCTGTGGGAATGTGGGCTCGCAAGGCTATGACACGCAGGGCGATCTCCTATGCGAACACAGGAAATGGAACCAAATTGGCCTCCTTTGTCAATTGGGCGAATCGTTTACCGTGCGAATTCGTCCGCATCGCGCTGTTAGTCACCATTTTGCCGCGGTGCGACAGGCGACCGCGAGCAGTAACCGAGGGAATTGCAAATGCCCGAAACGAGCAGTCCGGTTGGCGATCTGGAAGAACGCATCATCGAACTGGCCCGCGCCGGTGATGTGGCGGCCGTCGAAGCCGAGTGGGACAACATCGTGCGCCAGCCGCCTGACCATGGCGACTTTTACCGGCTCTTCATCAAGGCCATGTGCAACAAGGCCAAAGTACCGGAGACTGCCCAAACCCTGATCGGCGTGCTGCTGGAGGCCTTGCAGGAACGGGGCGAGTGGGAGCAACTGCTCTTGGTCGTAAGGGAGGCAGCCGCCATTTGGCCCAACCTGCAGGACCTGCGTAAGCCGGCCAGCGCGGCACTCAAGGGATTATACGGCGACCACCCGAACTTCAAGCAGATCATCGCAGCCTGTAAGGGCGCCCCGCTGGATGTGGCCCTGCGGCGCTTCGAAGCCTACCTGACCGTGTCGCCCGGCCGCGTGTACCGACACACCCAGTTTGGCGACGGCGTCGTGCAAGCGATGGATTTGACCGCCGGCAAGGTGGTCATTGATTTTCCGACCGAAAAGGGCAAAGTGTTCACGCTGGCGGGCGTGCGCGACTTTCTGACCTACTTTCCCCCGGATCACATCGTGGCGCGGCGCGCCACCGAACCCGAAACACTGCAGGCGTTGGCCGAAGAGAACCCTGCTGCGCTCGTGCGGCTGGCGCTTCAGGGTCACGACGGCGTCATGAAACAGGGCGAATTGAAAGCGCTGCTGCTGGGCGCAATTGTTCCGGAAAACCACTGGAATTCCTGGTGGAGCCGCGCCCGCGCCGAGATCAGCCTCGACCCCCTCATTGATTTCAACACGCGCGCCGGCGCCCACGCCGAGTTGCGCCTGCGCGACCGCCCCAAGTCGCTCGAAGAGGAAATCGAGGAGGTGTTCCTCGATCCCGAGGCAACCATCAGCGGACGCATTGCCGCCACGGCGCGCGTCGCCGCCGCCATCAAGTCGGGCGCCGAGGTCAGCCGTACCCTGCTGGTCAACATGCTGCGCACGACGAGTCACATGTTTGCCGTTGCACAAAAACCCGTGGACAGGCTGCAGGCAGCCTTGCTGGCCGAGGAAATTCGCGCATTCGACCCGACGCTTGCCGCGGAGGTGCCTCCCGTGCCATCGCCGGAGACCATCGCGCAGGAGATCACCGACTACGCCGAATTGCACGAAATAGAACAGGTGGACTACGCCATGCGCGCGCTGGCCATGCTGCTCCGGCGCGACGGCCCCGCGGGCGTCGCTCAAGCCTGTCGAATCCTGCCCTCGGCTCCCCCCAAACTCGCACAAGCCATCTGGCGGGAACTCGACGAGGAGCATCATGCCGCCGAGGCTGTCGAAGCCCTGCGGGCCTTGTTCGATCGCCCGTTAGACAATCCCTTGACCTATCTTTGGGCTGTAAAAGGATTGCTCGAAGGCGGATGGGACCACCTGGCGGACTACATCCCCCCGGTAAGCCTAGTCCCCGAACTCCTTGACAACCTCGACGAATGGATGCGCGTCGTGGACATGGCTGCCAGCAAGGAGCAGGTGGCTGCGGCGAAAATGCTCATCAGCAAAACCCGGAGTTTGCTGCAAGCCAACCATTTCGCGCCGTTGGTCCGCGTCGTGACCGAGGTCTCGCTCGACGAGGCCCAGCAGTTGCGACGGCGTGTCATGCTCCACAATGCCTTCAACGAAACCTTCCGGCAGAACGCCAACCAGCAGATGGTCATGGCGCGGCCTGAACTCGAATCCAGCACGAAGCCCTCCGGACGGACCGCCGGCGCGCAGGCGGCCGGCGGCGGGGTGCATTTCTGCACGCGTAAAGCCCGCGAGCGCGTGGCCCACGAACTCGAGGTGCTCAACACCGTTACCATCCCCGCCAATGCGCGGGAGATCGAAAAAGCCCGCAGCGAAGGCGATCTGCGCGAAAATGCCGGTTACCACGGCGCGCGCGAGCGCCATGCGCTGCTGCTGCGCGAGGCCGCCGAATTGGCCAACCTCCTCGCCACCGCACGCGAGGTGACCGCTGATCAAGTCTCCACGGAATCCATCGGCTTCGGAGTGCGCTTCGAAGCCGAAAACCTCGAATCCGGCGAACACGAAACCTACACGGTGCTGGGCCGATTCGAATCGGATCCGGACCGGCGCATTATCGCCTACCACACGCCTTTCATGAGCCAGTTTGCGGGCAAGCGCGTCGGCGACGAGGTTACGGTAACTTTGCCCAACGGCTCGCAGCGGCGCTACCGCGTGCTCAGCATCGAAAACGCATTGATCGGGAGCGAGTGGGAGTGACGGAACAGACGGGGTCGCGCTCGCGCGCCGTCGCGTTGGCGACTGCACTGGCGATGAGTCTGCTGATCGGCTGCGATGCGACGAAGGAAACGGCCGCGGAGCGCGATGCCGGAGGCAGCCACCACGACGGTCAAACCCACGAGGTCTCCACCCGTATTCACGAAACGGAGGCCGCCGCCGGGATGTCGCGCCAAGCGTCGCAGAGTTATCTGGGAGCCACCATGCGAGCCCGCGGGCGTGCCACGGATGTTCTCGGCCGCGCCAATGCCACCCGCGAAGAACAGGTGCGCGAGGAGCGCGACTTTGACGCCCCCCGGCGCGACTGACCCGTTCCGACCGCACGGACAGGTCCGGCCAACCAGACCGGCCCGGACCGTCACACGCCCCCTACTTCAAGCGCGTCATCTCAAACAATTGTTTGGCCTGAGGACCGAGGAACCCTTCGAACAGCACCTGCTTGCCGTTCTCCTCCACATAGCCGCGCTCGGCGTACTCCATGTAGGCGTAAGTCCACTCGATCTCCTTGATCGCGCCGGAGGCGTCTTTTACCTTGACCGGAACACGCACCGCTTCGGTCGAGGTCTGGCGCAACTTCGAGCCGCGCTCGCCCTCGATCTCGCTCTTCATCGGCACGCCCCGCCGTTTGAGTTCCTCGACCAGTTTTTCAATGTCATCCACCGCCTCGACACCGTGCCGGTTCACATAGCCCGTAAAGTGGTTGACACTGTAACCATGCAGCAGGACCCAGGCGCCATACTGGCTCGCCTCATTGACCTTGCGGACAGCCTCCTCCGTCGGCGGCGACCACGGCACCTCGAGGAAAAAGCGGGCCACACGCTCAACCAACCCCTCGGGAATCGAGCCGGTGCGGTCAAGGTTGGCCACGGCCTCAACATCGGCATCACTGAGCACCATGCGGAAATCGGCCACGCTCTGACGGATCAGAGCGGCGACCTCGGCGGGCAATTCGTCCACCTTGAGTTCGCTGATGAAGATGCGCGGGAAATCCGGCTCGGCATGCTGAACATAGCGCGCAAACAGTTTCTGCTCGGGGAAATCAATCGCACCCTTTTCCTCAAAACCCATGGCGTCGAAGATGCGTTTGGTCATGGGGATGCCAAGGTAATGGCCATTCACCGTGACGGCCAGCGACCGATAGGCAATGTGGTCGTTGACGAAGGTGCCGCCTAACTCCGCAAGCATGTTTTGATAAATGCGAGCATAGGGGACGCGCTTCGCGTAATCATCCCATAAGCGGTCCAGCAGAGATCGGATGAACTGAGTCTTGACAGACATGGGTGTCTGGGCCTCCTTCAAAAATAGGTGCGCGCTGGTGCGGATTTCGCGCGAGCAGACCGACTATACCCCGCTGCGGGAAAATTGTGCAAGCAGGTCGTGGGGATGGCGTGCAGGGCCGCCACAGTGATCTCGGGTTCAAGCAGCAGGCTGGCCCTCCGCGAGGCCGCCACAAGCACGGCGGGCCGTTAGCAGGCCAGCCATGGCAAAGCGCTTGGTCACCTGAAAGTCACCGTGCACCATGTGTCCCGTGGCCACTCCCGTTTCACCGGCGACAGGCAGAGGATCGCTGACTCCGAAGACCGGTTCATGACAACCTGCGCGTTGCGCCGGAATCGGGACCTGAACCTGATTCATCGGCCCCTTCCTGACCCCTTTTCGCGCGCTTATGCTTGTACATGGCCGCATCAGCGTCGGCGAGAATCTCTTCCAAGGTTTTCGGTGTCGTGGGGTCCCATGTGGCAAGGCCCCAACTCATGCTCAGACGGTAGGGGCGATCAGGCTGGCTGGCAGCCGCATCAAGATTCGAGCGCAAACGGCCGAGGAAAGCGTCGGGTGAAGAGTCCGGATCGGACAAAGCCATGACGCAGACACAAAATTCGTCGCCGCCCAAGCGGGCAATGACATCCGAATCGCGAAATGTTTTGCGCAGCAGATTCGCCACATCTTTCAGAGCACGGTCACCCTCCTCGTGACCATGCGCATCGTTGATGCTCTTGAGACCATCCGCATCCAAAAAGATAAAATGCAGTTTGCGGCCCTCGCGCTGGGCTTCTTTCATCAGTTGTTCCATGGCGACACTAAAGCCGCGGCGGTTGCGAAGGTTCGTGAGCGCGTCGAGCAGCGACAGTTGACGGATCTCCTCCTCGAGGCGCTTGCGTTCCGTGATGTCGCTGTGGGTGGAGAGAATGCACGGCTCATCATCCAACGAGATTAATTCGGCCGAAAGCAGACCGTCGAAGGTTTCTCCGGATTTCTTGCGGAAAAGGACTTCGCGCTCCCGGACACTCCCTAGACGGCACAGTTCTGAGACAATCGCGTCACGGTCGGCAGGATTGGCATATAACTTCAAATGACGGGTCGTTTGGCCGAGGGCCTCACTACGCGCAAATCCATATATCTGTTCGAAACCCTCGTTGACCTCGAGAATCCGGCCGTCGGACAAACGCGTCAGCGTCATGCCGTAAGGGTTTGAGCGAAAGGCCGTGGCGAATTTGGTCTCCTGAGTGAGCAGGTCGGCGGCAAGACGGCGACTGATCATCAGCACGAGCGAAACCGTAAGCAGCAGGAACAACGCCGTATAGACCATGATGGCGATCGCGTCAAAGGAACCGGCTTTCATAAAATCGTTGCCGAGGGAGGTCGGCGGCAAATTCACAAGTCGGACAATATTGGTGACGCAAAACGCAGCAAAGACAAGGCCGGGCGCGCGAGTCATGGGACGCAAGGTGGGGCCGACGCGCTCGAGCAGCAGATGAGCGCATTGGACCCAAAAAAACAATTGTACAATCAAAATCACAGCCGTGCGAACGCGAGCACTGGCTCCCATCAAGAGCAGAACCGTCATCACCACGGCAAAGACCGCTACGACGACTGAGTTAAACCGCTGCGGTCTGGTGCGCCCGGTGAAACGCTCCAACCCCATCAGCCCCCAATGCGCGCCGAGCACAGTCAGGACATGAGCCACAACGATGGACAGGGCATCCGGGATGACTTGGCGCAGGCTGACAAGTATCATCGCCACGGCGTGCAGGGCAAAATCAGCGGCAATCAGCCCGAGTCCGGCAAACCGTTTTCGGTGCTGGTGCCAAAGCGATGCCATGACCAGCGCGCCGATGACAAATGTCACCACGCCCGATACGAACACTGTCCGGACATCAAGACCCGGCATTCACCGCTCCCTGCTGCCGGGCCGGCCAAGCGCCGCAGGAGTCCCGGGCTTCAACCGCACGATGCACGCTTCCAAGGTGTTGACACATGATGAACATTGTTACCTGTTACACGGCTCGATTCAAATCCTCAGCCCGACGCCCATTCACACCCTGCGCCTAAACAGTTTTTTCTAGCACACGCCGGGACGGTTGCGCCATCGGAAACTATCAGGGCGCGCAAAAGCACTTTAATCCTCGAGGACAAGGTCCACAGGTTCGATGCCGCGGCCGCCTTCGACACGGCAGGGAGTGCCGCACTCCGGGCACGGCATGACGGGAGCGTGGCTATGCGGATCGGCATCGTCGGGCCCGACCACTTCGTCGCGGTCACACCGGTCGCAGTGAATGTGCCCGGGAACGATCTCGAGACGCAGCACGGCACCCGCGAGCGGAGTGCCGGCCGAGCGCATCGCGAAGGCCTGCGCGAACGACTCCTCGCTGTGGATTTCCAGCGCGCCCAGCCGCAGCACCACCTCGCGCACGCGGCCCGGTGCTGTCACCCCCTCCGAAGCCAGCCGCGGCAGGATACTCTCAATCAGGTTGTCGGCGAGGGAATATTCGTGCATGGTGGGATGCCTCCGGTCGCGGATCGGTTTGTCAAGGCATTGCGCGATTTGCACTGCCGATCGGAGCGCTCCGGCCAGCCGTCCTGACTGGCGCGCGGCTCAGCCAGCCGCGCAACACCCCGCCTGCACGGGCGACATAGCCCGGCAGGGCGCTCGCAACGCTGTCCGTCAGGCCCTCGCGGATGGTGTACGGGTCCTCGACCTCCATGGCCAGCACGATCAGTTCGTCGGGCATCGGCAGGCCCAGACGCGCAGCGAGATCGAAAACCTCGGGCAGCCCCGCATAATGGGGCGATGGCGCAAGGACGCGGCGGAAGTCGCCGGAGGTCATGACCACAACGGTCCCGGGCGGGTGGCGGCCCGTGACCATGGCATCCAGCAGCAAGGCGCGTTCACGCTCCGCGAGGAACTCGACCAGCGCAAGCCCCGCCTCGCCAGTCATCACAATGTCCACGGCGCCGCCAAACTCCGCGCCAAGCGCACGCGCGGCGGCAAAGGCGACGCCGTCATCGCCCAGAATATCGTTTCCCAACGCCAGCACCAACGGGCGCGGCGCAACACCGATGGCGGACGGGGCTTCCATCGCGTCAGCCCCGGCGCAGTTCGCGCACAACAGCGCCCGACGCATCGCGGATCCGCGCGACAAGCGGCATCTCACCGGGCAGCGAGTGCGTCGCGCACGCATGGCAGGGATCGTAGGCGCGGAACGCCATCTCCACTTTGTTCAGCAGCCCCTCGCTCACCTGCCCGCCGCGGATGAGGCCCTTCGCGGCCTTCTCCACGCTCATGGCCATGCGCGCCGAGTTGTTTTGCGTCGCAACGATGAGGTTGGCCTTGGTGATGATGCCGTTCGCGTCCGTCTCCAGATGGTGGAACAGCGTGCCGCGCGGTGCCTCGACCACGCCCATGCCCACGGTGGGCGTCGCCGTTGGGATGGTGCGGATGTCGGGGCTGGTGATTTCGGGATCGTCGAGAAGTTCGACCATCCGTTCGGCCGCATAAATCATTTCCACCACTCGCGCCCAATGATTGGCCAGCGTGTGGTGCACCGGGCGTCCGAGTGTCTTGAAATATTCCTCCCGCGCCTCCTGAGCGCGCGGCGTGGCCATGCCCTCCGACGCGTTCAGCCGCGCCAGCGGCGCCACCGAATAAACCCCGCTGTCGGGGCCGTCCGTGAAGCCCTTCCACCCGACATTCTTCAGATAGCAGAACTTCACATAACTCCACGGCTCGACATGCTCGGCAATATTGTCCAAATATTGTTGCGCCGGAAACTTGGCCACCTCGCGCCCCTCGGGGTCCACCACGCGCACGAGGCCGTCGTAAAAATTGACACAATTGTTCGAATCCACCAGCCCCATGTAATGCGTGCGGTGAGTGAAGGCGTCGGAGGTGATCAGTTCCACATAATCCTTATTCTTCAGGACGGTGTCGCGGAACACCTGCAGTGTGAACAGGGCAAACTCGAGGCCGTCCGCGGCTACCTTCTGGAAGGTCGGAAGGTCTTCCTTGGCAAGGCCCTTGGCCACGCCGCCGGGCAGGCCCAGCACCGGATGGATGACCTTCCCGCCGAGGTAACTGATCAGTTCGCGCACGCGGCGGCGCATGGTGATGACGCGCTTGCCCACCTCGAGACCCACCTTTTCAATGACGCCCAGGATGTTGCGCATGGAGGCGGGTGAATCGGGGCCGACGATGAAATCCGGACCGCCGAGCACATACACATGCAGCGCGTGATCCTCGAGCATGAAGGCGCTGTAGGCAAGTTCCCGGAGTTTTTTGGCGGTGGGGGTGGGCTCGACCTTGTAAAGGTCGTCAAGCGCCTTTGTGGACGCCATGTGATGGGCTGTCGGGCAAACACCGCAGATACGGCTCTGTCTCTTATACACATCT
>JAOAAY010000004.1:0-118909 GCA_026418615.1 Candidatus Sumerlaeaceae bacterium
CGTTCACCCCGCATGGCAGGTGTTTAAAAAGAAAAACCGCGGGGAGCCTTTTGGCCCCCCGCGGCAGGGAAAAATCCCTTAGCCGCGTTTAGTCGGCAACCAACGGATGCACCCGAATCTGGACCTCATCAATCGTGAAGAGGCCAGCCTCGAGTTCTGGGCTGTTACTGAGCGGCGACAACGAGTCAACAAGGTCGACGCCGATAAACAGCGCACGACGCGTATCGCTCGAAGTCGAGCCCGGACCCGGAACCGCAGACTGCAGCGGCATCTTGGTTGCAAGAGTGCCAGCCACATCGGCGCGGATGTCGCCGTTGAGATGCGGATGGAAGATCTGGTGATACCAGCCACCATTCGCACCCGGCTTCTTGTCCGGGTTCAGACAGCCAATACCCGGCAGCGTCTGAGTCGCGATCAACTGCGCTGTCGCGTTATTCGATGCACGCGAGCCACCGATCTCCAACTTGTGGTTCCAGTTGAAGCGCGCGGAGCGGGCGCGCAGACGAATCTGCGACTGCACATTGGAGTTGCGCGTGCTGGTGATGTGCCAACGGATCGAGTACTGCTTGCCCTCCTCAACACGGAGCATCGCAGCATAATCCGCCGGAGTCACCGAGCCAGCCGGCTTGCCGAACGGCGAGAAATCGGCCGTGGCAACACCAAGGTTCGCCGACGGCATAGCAACCGACGACAAGGTCACGCCCACCGAGCCGCTGTGTGTGACAGTCGGAATCTGACCGCTTGTGCGGTCGATCGAGCCGAACTGCCCAGCCGGAGGCAGCGGGAAGAACCGGAACGCGTCGTAGTTCGTCCCGTCAAAGTTGGCCAAGTCAGGCGGCAGGTAGGTCTTAGCCGGTGCAACCGAGAACGGCGTGCAGGTCGCCAACGGATAAGTTCCAATCTCGCTCTCCGCGAGGTGGAGTTTACCGTTGTTCTGCGGGTTCAAAGCGTAAGCCTCGAACGCCCGCAAGATGCCACCCAGACCGCTCGGGCCAGCATTCGCAGCAAGGACCGGCACATCCACCGGGTCATAGTCAACACGGTAGATAGACGGAGCCGAAGCCGTGCGCGACGGAGCCAATTCCGCACCGAAGTTGTCGTCGGCCGCATTGTTCGTGTGGAGCACTTCAAGCGTGCTCGCAACGATCACGAAATTCTGCAGTTTCAGACGGAGGTTCGGAATGACATTAGCCTGGTTCGGGCTTTGGCCGCTCGCGAACACATAGAACTTGCCGCGAACAACATTGTCCGAACCGACGAAGCCGTACGGCAACCAGTCACCGATCAGGGTCTGGTAACTTGCCGTTGCGTAGTTCGTCGCAGGCTGCGAGAAGACCTGGATGCTAATGGACTGCGTGCCAGCCTCATAAGCACCGACCGGCGAACCAGCGGCGACCGAGAAGAACCAGCCGTTCGGATCACCAGCGTTCGTCGTGACATTGTTCGTCGTGAACGAATCAACCTGACGCGTGGAGTACACGCAGGCAGGTGACAACGCGTCGAAGCCGTCGTCCACCGTGCGGACGATCGTATCTTCCGAGGTCACCTGAGTGCCGTCGGACACATAGAAGCGGACGGTCTTGCCCGTGGCGTGCTGCGTCTTCGCCGGATCAACCGGGTCAGCATACGGCAGCACCGTCGGCGGCGGCGAGAAGATGACATCGCGGAAGGTCGCGAAGGTGTTGCCCAGACGGATGTTCTTACCCGCCGGGTTCAACCGGTTCACGCCTCCAGCGGCTGCTTCAGCCGCAATCGCCGCGTCGCCAACAGCCACCGGACCGATTCCGTTGATTTCGAACCAGTTCGGACCAGTCGGGTTTCCTTCGTCGAAACTCCAGATCAGGGTGGACACCGTGGTGTCCACATCCTGCGCGTAGTCATCAAACTTAAACGCGTTCGTGAACACGAAGAAGTTGTTGTCGGTGCCGATGTTGTCCTCGGCATCGCCAATGATGACCTCCGGCAGGTCCCGGATCGTGGGGGCCGCCGCAAAGGAAACGCTCGCGCTGGTAACAAGCAAGGCGCCAGCAAACAGGCTCGTAAGGAGCCTTTTCATCATACTACTACCCTCCCTTCGGAAAGAAGACATTTTTGGCGCTCTCCGGGCTGAGCCTCGGGAGCCTGAAACATAACCAAATATTTTTGAGGGTTACAGCAAATCCTCCCCTGCTGGCGCAGTTTCTTCGCTATTGTGCCATACGGTATAGGAAGCCCTCGGGGTACGCGTCAACCGAAAAACGCAGCCCCCTTCACCCCGTCCTACAGACCGTACGACCGTTTGTCCGACAGATTTTGTCCTACACGGCATGCTGGAAGTATACCCCAGTTGCCCACCGATGATTCTCTTTCGCCGGCAGGCGTCGCGCATCATCCCTGAACGATGCCCATGCAACATGACGACGGTTGCCAAGCCCAAGGCGGCTTCGGTCTGCTGTAGAGAATAACTGGGATTTGTGAAGTGCATTTTCTTTCAAGCCCGGGATCAAGCCCCCCGATGCGCTCGGGCCCACCACTGAACAGGATGAACCTCGACTCATGAACGGTCTTAAGTCCGCGACCCTCTGGATCATCATCTTCCTCGTGTTCATCCTCATGTACACGACTTACACCCAGAAAAATCCGCCAAAGGACCTTGATCTCACTTCGTTTATGCAGATGGTGGACAAGCGCGGGAGCGAGGCCTTCAAAGGCAAAATTGTTGACCGTGACGGCACCATCGAAGGCACCTATGTGGACGCTTCAGGCAATGAGCAGCGCTTCCAGACCCGCTATCAAGCCGGGCAGGCCGAAATGGTCTTGGCCCGCATCGTGGACAAGGGAATTCCCTACGAAGCACGGCGCTCCTCCGGCCTGCTCCAGCAACTCTTCATATCGCTCCTGCTGCCGCTCCTGCTTTTTGTTGGAATCTGGATCCTCATCATGCGCCAATTGCAGGGAAGCGGCAACAAGGCCATGAGTTTCGGCAAAAGCCGCGCCAAACTCGTCAATCAAGGCCAGACCAAGGTCACCTTCCAGGATGTCGCAGGCGTGGACGAGGCCAAGGAAGAACTCAAGGAAGTCGTGGATTTCCTCAAGGATCCGCAGAAATTTTCCCGCCTCGGCGGCAAAATCCCCAAGGGTGTGCTCCTCTACGGCCCGCCGGGCACTGGCAAAACCCTGCTGGCCAAGGCCGTCGCGGGCGAAGCCAATGTCCCGTTCTTCTCCATATCCGGCTCTGACTTTGTCGAAATGTTTGTCGGCGTCGGCGCCAGCCGCGTCCGCGACCTCTTCGAGCAAGCCAAGAAGCACAAGCCCTGCCTGATTTTCATGGATGAGATTGACGCAGTCGGGCGGCACCGGTGGTCAGGCATCGGGGGCGGCCACGACGAGCGCGAACAGACGCTCAACCAGTTGCTGGTGGAAATGGACGGCTTCACCACCAATGAGGGAGTCATTCTGATTGCGGCCACCAATAGGCCCGACATGCTCGATCAGGCCCTCCTGCGGCCCGGCCGGTTCGACCGTCAGATCGCCGTGGATTACCCCGACCTGAAGGGCCGCGAGAAAATTCTGCAGGTTCATGCCAAAGAGGTGCGCCTCGCGCCGTCCGCCGATCTGGCCCGCATTGCCAAGGGCACTTCCGGATTTTCCGGTGCCGATCTGGCCAACCTCATCAACGAGGCCGCGCTGCTGGCCGCGCGCCGCAACAAAGAGGAAATCGGCATGGCGGAACTCGAGGAGGCCCGCGACCGCGTCATGATGGGACCCGAGCGCCGAAGCCTCGCACTCACCGAGAAAGAAAAGCAATTAACAGCCTACCACGAGGCCGGCCACGCACTCACCGCAAAATATGTGGCCACAGATGAGGAAGTCCACAAGGTCACCATCATTCCCCGCGGCCGGGCTCTTGGCGTCACGAGTTACCTGCCCGGCGAAGAGCGGTTTACCCAGTTCCGCAGCAAACTGCTTGACCGCCTCGTTTACATGCTCGGCGGGCGGGCCGCCGAGGAAATCGTTTTTGGCGATTTCACCACCGGGGCGGGAAACGACCTCGCCCGCGCCACCCAGATGGCGCGCCGAATGGTTTGCGAGTTCGGCATGAGCGATGTTCTCGGACCGCGAACCTACGGCAGCGAAAGCAGCCTGATGGCTCTTGCCGGTCGAGGCGAAATCCCCAGCGGCGAACGCGACTATAGCGAGGCCACCGCCGCCATCATCGACGAGGAAATCAAGAAGATCATCAGCGAGGCGCACCGGCGCGCCGTGCAAATCCTGACGGAGCACCGCGATGTCCTCGACCGCGTGGCGGCCGCTCTCATCGAACGCGAAACCATTGACGGCCACGATCTCGACCTCCTCATGCGCGGCGAGCCGCTGCCTGAACCAGCCGCGCGGGAAACGGCACCGCCCCCCGCGCCCTCCGCACCCAAGCCTCAGGAAGAGGAGAAGAAAAGCCCCGAGGGCAGCATCTTCGGCAAGCCGCTGATAGACCGACCCAAGGAAATGCCGGGCTGATCTGCCTCTGCCACCCCAAAGCGTCAGGGTGCGTCGTCATCGAGCAGAAACAGATCCGCGTCGTGCTGGCGCGCAACAAGGCGCCGCGCATAGGCCAAACACGCCAAAATGTCCTCCCGCTCGAGCCACGGATAACCCTGCATGATCGTCTCGGGCGTGTCGCCAGCCGCAAGCATGGACAACACATGCTCAACAGCCAGCATATTGCCGCGCACCGTCGGACGCCCGCCAAAAATGGCCGGATTCACGGTGATGCGCCGAAGCAGTTCCCTTTCGTCCATACCAAGGCCAATCCTGACCGAGGCCGAATCAGGAGAGCAACGGAGAAACTTCGGGCGGGGCGACCGCTACTCTTGCTCCTCGCGCAGACGAGCCAGCACGCTGTAATCCTCAAGCGTCGTGGTGTCGCCCAGAGTCTCCGTGCCGGCCGCAATATCCCGCAACAACCTGCGCATGATTTTGCCTGAACGGGTCTTGGGCAGCGCGTCCGTGAACCGGATATCATCAGGTCGCGCCAACGCACCAATCTCCTTCACCACATGCTCGCGCAGTTCCTGACGCAGAGCCTCGCTGGCCTCCTGTCCTTGCTCCAAGGTGACAAAGGCGCAAATGGCCTGACCCTTGAGGTCGTCCGGCCGCCCCACCACCGCGGCCTCTGCCACTTTCGGATGGCTCACCAAGGCGCTCTCAACCTCCATCGTGCCCAGGCGGTGGCCGCTGACATTGATGACATCGTCCACACGGCCCATAATCCAATGGTATCCGTCCGCATCACACCGCGCGCCGTCGCCGGTAAAATAAATCCCCGGAAACTCCTCGAAATACTGGCGCCGGAAACGCTCCGGATCGCCGTAGATCGTCCGCAGCATCGAGGGCCAGGGTTTGCGCAACACAAGATACCCGCCCGTGTTCGCCGGGACGCTTTCACCCGCACGGTTCACAACATCCGGCACTACGCCGAAGAACGGTTTCGTGGCGCTGCCCGGCTTGGTGGGCGTGATGCCCGGCAGCGGCGTGATCATGATCGCGCCTGTCTCGGTCTGCCACCAGGTGTCCACGATGGGACAATTGCCGTGCCCGATGACCTTGTAATACCACATCCACGCCTCCGGGTTGATGGGCTCGCCCACCGTGCCCAACAGGCGGAGCGTCCGCAGCGAGTGGCGCCGCGGCCACTGCTCGCCCCAGCGGATGAAACTCCGGATAGCCGTCGGCGCCGTGTAAAAGATGTTCACCTGATGCCGGTCAATGATGTCCCAGAACCGGTCCGGACGCGGATGGTTCGGCGCCCCCTCGTACATCACCGTCGTCGCGCCGTTGGACAGGATGCCGTAAATGACATAACTGTGCCCGGTCACCCAGCCGATGTCCGCCGTGCACCAGTAGGTATCCTCGTCCCGCAGGTCAAATACATACTTGGCTGTCAGAGTCGTACCCAGCAGGTAGCCCGCCGTCGTGTGCACCACGCCCTTGGGCTTGCCCGTGGTCCCACTCGTGTAAAGGATATACAAAGGATGCTCGCTGTCGAGATGCGCGCACGGACAGTTGGCCGAGGCCGTTTCCATCAACTCATGGTACCAGTGATCGCGCCCGTACTCGAAGTTCACATGCTGACCGGTGCGCCGCACAATCACCACATCCTGAACCGTCGGCGTATGCCGCACAGCCTGATCCACATTATCCTTCAGCGGCACAATGTTGCCGCGCCGGAAGCCGCCGTCCGCCGTGACCACCACTTTGGCGCCGCAGTCGTTGATGCGGTCCTTGAGCGCCTCCGCACTGAACCCCCCAAACACCACCGAGTGAACCGCCCCAATGCGCGCGCAAGCCAGCATCGCCACCGCCGCTTCGGGGATCAGAGGCATGTAAATCGCCACCCGGTCGCCCGTCTGGACCCCCAGATCGCGCAAAACATTGCCAAACTTTTGCACTTCATGCAGCAGATTCTGATAGGTCAGGATGCGCACCTCCCCCGGTTCCCCCTCCCAGATGATCGCCGCCTTGTTCTTGCGCCAAGTCGCCACATGCCGGTCGAGGCAGTTGTGGGCAATGTTGATCTTGCCCCCCACAAACCACTTCGAAAACGGAGGATCCCATTCCAGCACCGTATGCCACCGCTCGAACCAGTCGAGTTCGCTGGCCGCCATGTCCGCCCAGAAACCCTCCGGGTCCTCCACCGACCGCCGGTACATCTCCTCGTATTGCGCCGCATCCGACAGAACGGCCCGGCGCACAAACGATTCCGGCGGCAGAAATACGCGCTCCTCGCGCAAGACCGAGGTAATATCCTGATGCTGTTGACCGGCCGTCATACGAACTCTCCTCCTTGGTTTCGACCCGCCCGTGGCTTTCATCGTGAGCGGACGCGATTAGAGCGGCTCCACCCGGAAATCAAGCACCGAATAAGTACTGTTTCGAGCCTCGCGCCGGCTTGAAAGCAGAAAAAAGGGCTCCGGTGCGGTCCCACCGCAACGGAGCCCGAGGGGAGAGTGAGGAGGAAATCAGTCTTTTGTCTTGGCTTGCTTACCGGCCCGCCGGGATGCGACGGCCGATTTCGCTCTGGTAAACATCCCACATGTCGTTCACGCCCGTAGCGCTGCCCGACAGGTTCTTCCAGTACTGCAGCGAGTATTCGGCCCATGTGCCATCGCCCTGATCGAACACAAAGTAGCATGCCGCTTCGATCGGGTGGAAGTTGTGGGCAATGTTGCGATGATCATAAGTGCGCCAGACATTTGACACATTGTCCCACACCTGCCGATCGCCGTTCCATTTGCGCAGGTGCTCCATCGCCCGGCGAATAAACTCGCTGGTGCGCGTCTCTTGCCAGACGCGTCCCTCTGGGCTGTTCAGCGGCGTGTGGCGGTTCCACTCCGTCAGGTAAACCTTGGCGTTCGGGTAGCCGCCAATTGTCACCTGCTGGCTCTGGCCGTACGGGATCACCGTGTGCGACTTCTCGATGATCTCCAACTGCTTGCGGATGGACCACATGAAGTTGATCGTGTAGTTCTGGCGCGAATCAAAATCCGCGTAGGCATGAATCGCGAAGTGCACATTCTGCGTGCCCTTGCGCTTCAGTTCCTGCACGACATTGTCCAAATACACCAGCCCGTCCTGATAATAGATTTGATAGAACGAATTCGAATCGGGCGGCGACTGCAGCGGATCCACGCTGAAACTGTTGGGGCTCACCGCACCCACCAGCACCTCGTAACCCGGACCAAAGGTATTGGTAACCATCGTCCGGACCTCATGGTACACATAGGCGTAGTACCACTCCGGGCAGATCCGGTTGGGGAACCCTTCCGCTTCACCCTTCAGGTTCATCTCGTTGCCCACCACGAGATGCCTGATGGGCACGCCATTGGCATTGGCAATCTCGATGAACTTGCGGAAGGTCCGCACATAGCGGTCCACCGCCGCGTTGTCCACGCCGCCGTTCGGCAGCAGCGGCGGAATGTTCTGTCCGTAGTGCGAGTCAATCCGAACAATCGGCCGGATTCGTTGCTGCATGAGCGGCCCGCACAGGTTGACCGCAAAATTGGTCATGTCGCTCTGGAATCCCGCGTCCGAGTCGGGGTCGCGGTTGAACACATAAAACATTTCCAGACTCGACACCCAGTTGCCCTGACCGCGCCACGAGGTCATCTGCAGCACATTGTTGGTGCTCCCGAAACTGCCGGCGAAATGAACGCCCGCCAGTTGCTGGCTACCACCGGAACCGTCGCCCAGCGGCACCAAAGCGAAATAATTCAGGTTGCAACCGGCCGTGACCACGGTCACGCGCAGCGTCGAGGGCCCGGTCGGCAGTACAAACGGAGCCGAAACGACGCTCCGGTAAGTCTCCCATGCACCCGTCGCCGGCAAACTGATGTTTCCGGTCGCGGCCACCCCGTCGACGGACAAGGCCACCACTGGCGTGCCGCTGAAGGCCGAATACCGGACAACAGCCACATACGACCGCGCGTCGCCTTGCAGCGGATACTCCAGCCACTCGCCGTTGGCCGTCCAACCCACCACGAACCCCTCAGGGCTCGTGCCGATATCCACATTGAAATCGTTTCGATACTGACCGCCAGCGTTGCCGGGCGTTGTGTCAGAGGCATTTGTGTAATCCTCGGCCTGAATGAAAGGCCCGGCCGTGATCGGGACAAGTTCAATACTGTCAATGTTACATCCGGCCGTGTCAATCGTCAGCCGCACCGTGTGCGAAGACCCGGCACCGATCCAGTAAACCCCCGGCAGCACCACCCGGCGATAGGAGTCATAGCCGCCCGACCGCGGCAGCGAAACCGCCCCGCCCAAGACCCCGCCATTCACCGAGACTCGCACAGACGCATCGGAAAAGGCCGAATAATTGATGACAACAGCGTGATCCACACCGGGGCTGCCCACACCCGTCCACTCGATCCACTCGCCATTGGCCGTCCAACCGACGAAGTAGCCTCCGCCCGGCTTAAAGCCGATGTCCGTATTGCCGCCTTTATATGCGCCGCCCGCGTTGCCCGTGGTCGTGTCATAACTGTTGTTATAGTCCTCCGCCTCCAGCACTGTGCGCGGCTGAATGCTCACATTGTCCACATAAGCCCAGTGAGCGCCCGCCGGCTCATTGTAGTGCCCGAACTTTGTGAAAAACGAAAGCGTCGGACCGGTGGCCTTGACCAACCGGCGATAGCGCACCCACTGATTGCGACCCTGGGTTTCGAGTTTTGTGTAACTGACCGTTGCCGCTTCGCCGTTGGATGTCTGGCCGGTTGTGTCCACGCCAAACTCCAGCCACGCACCACCGTCTGTGCTCTCCACTCGGCCCCAAGCGATGATCTCATACATGACGCCCGCGGTCACACCACGCTGCTGCACCAGACCGCCGTGCACACGCAGGTGATCCCCGCGTCCCCAACGCTGCGCGGCCGCGCCCGCCATGTTCTTCGAGGTCTCGCGCCCAAACGAGATGCTGTTGCTCCAGCCGCCCGCCCAGGTGCTCCAACCGGATGCGACACCGTTCGAACCAAACGCCCCCTCAAAATCACCATTTTGCGAAAACTGAGCCGACGCCGGCAACACACAGCCGACCCCAATGGCTGCAATTACGACCAGCCGACTCAAGACCCCGTATAAACCTTGCATGAACCCGACTCCCCGGCATGGGCTTTTATCCCATCCCTCAAAATCTGGAGTCCCTTCCCCTTCCACCGGCGAGGGGACTTAGCCCCGTAACCGCTGACAAACGCATGGGAACTGGAACTGCCGAGCAGCAAATAGGCCGGCGAATTCTGATTTCAAGCAAAAAATGCAAGCGCTTGCAAGTTTCAACGAAAGGCGATAACCGCAACGGATAACACCAGCGCACCTGCTGCATCAAGAGCCACAAAAACGGGGGCTCAAGCGCTTGCGAACCCGCACGACCCCTGAACCCGATCCAAAAAAGCCCGGATCAACGGCTCCTGCGCTTGATATTCGAGCAAGAACGCGTCGTGCCCGTAATCGCTTTTGATTTCGGCATAGGTTGCATCGCCGCCGCCCCGGCGCACAGCCTGCGCCACTTCTTTCAATTGATAAGGCGGATACAACCAATCGCTGGAAAAGGCGATCAGCAGGAACTTGGCCGGCGTACCATGAAATGCCTTGGTCAGCGAACCGTGGCCCGAAGACAAGTCAAAATAATCCAAGGCTTTTGTAATGTACAGCAGCGAGTTGGCATCAAACCGCTCGACAAAACTCATGCCCTGATACCGAAGGTAACTCTCGACCTCGAAATCCAACGAGAAGTCGAACCCCACCCGTTCCCGGTTGCGCAGGCGCCGGCCAAACTTTTGTTCCATCCCCTTGTCGCTCAGATAGGTGACATGCCCGACCATCCGCGCCACGGCGAGCCCAAGTTTGGGCCCCTCGCCGCCATAATAATCCCCGTTCTTCCATTCCGGATCGGCCATGATGGCCTGCCGCGCCACCTCGTTGAACGCAATCTGCTGAGCCGAGTGCCGGTGGGTACACGCAATGACGATGGCCGATGCTACTACCCGGGGGTAGGAGACAGCCCATTGCAGCGCCTGCATCCCGCCCAGCGACCCGCCTGCCACCGCCAGCAGCCGCTCAATGCCCAGATGATCGAGCAGCGCCCGCTGCAAAATCACCATGTCGCGAATCGTCACCACCGGAAACCGCAGACCATACGGGCGGCCAGTACCCGGTTCGATGGACGACGGCCCCGTGGTCCCATAGCAACTGCCCAGCACATTCGAGCAAAGAACAAAAAACCGGTTTGTATCAAACGCTTTGCCGGGGCCAATCATGATGTCCCACCAGCCGGGTTTGCGGTGACCCGGCAGCCAGCCTGCCGCATGGGCTCCGCCTGACAGCGCGTGGCACACGAGGATCGCATTGTCGCGTTCGGGCGAGAGCGTGCCGTAGGTCTCGTAGGCCACCGTGACCGGACCGGCGAGTTTCAGGCCGCTTTCCAGGAGCATCCCGTCGGGAAACAGTTCAACAGACTTGGGCTCCACGAGGCCGAGGCCCGGGTATACGGACGGTTGCGGGCCGGTATCGGATGAGGGCGTGGTCATGGGGAAAGGTCTCCTACACGGCTGAGGCGGTACGCTCCGACAGGCCAATCAACGGACAAGCGTTTCCGTCGGCGGCGGCGGTGCGGGCGTAGGCGGCGGCGTGGGCGGCGGCGTGGGTACTGGTGTCTGGGCCGGCCGTTCCGGCTGTGGTGGAGCCGGAGGTTGGCCGGCAGGAGCCGGCTGGCCGGGCGAACCGGGCTGCCCAGCAGGCCCCGGCGCCGGGCCGCCGGGACGCGACGCGCCCGTGGCACCCGTGCCCGTCAAGGCGCCGGTAGGGCCGGGGATGCGCGCGGGCAGGACGCTCAGCGGCCCCGTTTCCCGCTGGTCTTCGATCCGGACGCGGCGCAGATCCCTCAAACCTTCCTCGTTGGCTGTCGGAAACTGATCCAACGGCAGGATCTCGCCGTTTTCCGGCATCTCGTCGGTGGTCATGCCCGTCTTGGGCTCCGGAGACGAAGCCGGAGGCGCCAAAGCCGCTGCCATGTCCTCCGATTTGACGGGATAACCGGGCGCCGGCGGAAACTCGACCGGTATCGGCTCGATCTGCATGTCGGAGCGGGTGGGAGCGATCTGCGGCATGTCCCCCGCGCCGCCCGATGCCAGACCTTCGTTCGGCCCCACGATCAGACGCCCCTTGTACTTGAGCATGTCGCCGGGATTCTCTACGACAATCGTCGGCGTGATGAATACCAGCAGGTTGCGGCGTCCATTGCTCGATTGCGGCTTGTCATACTTGCCGAAGAGCGCCGGCCCGAGCACAGGGATTTTGATCAGGCCGGGAATTCCGCTGCGCGATTCGCTGCGAGACTCGTCTATCAGGCCGCCAATCACTCGCGTCTCGCCGCTGGGTACAATCAGAGTGGTCAAAACCTCTTGGTTCTTCACCTGCGGAACTTCGTTTTCCTGATTCTGGAAAACGCGGCTGACGATGTCCGCGCGGTTGTTCTGGATCTCCACCTCCATCTCCACGAGGCCGTTGTTGTTGATCGTTGGCCGGATGGTGATGTCGAGACCCGACTGCACAAACGACACGGTCGAGGCGTTGTTGATAATGTTATTGTTCACATCGCGCGAGGTGCCGCCCCCGGTGAAATAAGGGATGCGCTCGCCGACACTGAAGATAACCTCGCCTTGGTTCTTCACGATGGCCCGCGGCTGCTGCAGGACGCGCGTGCGCGAGTCGCTCATCGCGGTCTTCAGGGCAAAGAAAGCGTTTTCCGTCAGATTCTGCGTATTGAGTCCGCCACTGCCGCCCGTGACGACGGGGAACTCGCGCCGAAAGTCCAGAAAGCCGAGATTTTGCGTCAGGTTCGCTCCCTGCCGCGTGCTGCGCGGAACGACCGAACCTGTCAACCCGTCGGCGGCCGCCGAAAACAGATCGTCGCTGAAAGCCCAGTCCACCTGATAGTTGAAGCCTTCGTCGAAGCGCGTCTCGATGATCTCGATTTCCAGCATCACCTGCTTGGCCGGCTGGTCGAAGGCAGCGAGGATCTTTTCGATCTTCTCGTGCACCTCGGGCACATCCTGAACAATCATTTTGCCCGACTGGGCGTTGATCTTGAAGTAAGCCCCCTCGGTGATGATCTCCGAGATGGCATCTTCGATGTCCTGAATGTTGGCGCCTTCCCAACCGAGGTTGTTCAGGTCATAAACCTTCATCTCCGGCCCAATATCGAGCGTCTCGACGAGCAGTTCCATCTGACGGATGATCTCGAGCCGATCGCGCACGATAATCTGGCGTGTCCGCTGGTCTACTTCCGGCGCCGGGGCGGCCGGGCTTTTCAGATTCGATAATTTTTCCGCCATCGCGTTGATGTCGGCGTGTTGGATATAAAAGACGCGGGTGATGAACTTGACATCAATCTGGTCGAGCAGGCGCTGGATGAGTTCCAGCACATAAGGCAGATCGGTGACGATGACCTTGTTGGAACGCGGATCAAAACTGGCCGCGCCGATGTTCGGCGTCAGGACTCCCTGAATAGCCTTGAACGCCTCCTCCGCCGTGATTTCGCGCGGAACAAAAACCTTTTGCCGCACCTGCCGCGGTAACACCTCCGCGCGGAACGACTCCTGATCCCATATCTCGTAGGTGTCGGGCGACCCCTCCGGCTTATACCAGAGCCAGTTGGGCTTAGAGTTCACCAATTTGTCGAGGGCGCGCTCCAGAGGCTCGTTGCGCGCCAGCAGCGTGACACGCTGGCCGGGAGTCTTGCCGCGCGCGATGATGTTCTTGCCGCTCTTGCGCGACAAATCGCTCAGCACCCGGTCAATGGGTCCCTCCACATGCTGCGCCGTCACGAGCCGCTGTCCGTCAGGGCCGACGGCTGGCTGCTCGGCGGGCGCGGCCTGCGTCTCGGAGCCGCTATCCGGCGACGATGCCGATTCTTGCTGAGGCGCCGATGGCGCAGGGGCCGCTGGTGCCGGCGGGGACGGCGGAGGAGCCTCGGATGGCGGGGCCACCTGAATGGACATGGGGCCCGACGGCACCGGCTGCCCCGGCGCAGCGGGGGGCTGCGGCTGACCGGAGGCCTGAGCCGGAGATGCAGCCGGATCTTTTTCATCCCCCTTCTCGGCCCACGCAGACGGCACGAGCGCCAACAGGGCCAGCACCGCGGTCACACCGACCAGGTGCCGCCAAGCGCCGCCTCGGCGCAGCGAGGCTGAGTTCATGGATCGTCTCTTCAGCATTCGCGCGTCTATTGATGGCGAACAGGTCAATGGCAACATGATTTGGCCACTCTCCCTTGCCAGCAGTTCCGAGCCAATGGAATCGCGGCAGATTCTCAGCGCGCCCATCAGTCAAACATCTTCAAAGTGTATTCTTCGCTGGTCCCCTCGAGGATGAAGGTGGCCGAGGGGTTGTCGGCGTTCTCGTCGAGTTTTTTCAATGTGGCATTCTTCATCACGCCCTTTTCCACCTCCACGCTGCGGCTTTGCCCGACGCGCAGCGAAAAAAACTGGTTTTCCGGATTTTTCTCGGCCCGGTTCTCAATAAGCGCTTCGCCGTCGCCCGCTGACGACAGCCGCCACTGGCCGAGCGCAGCCTTGATGTCGGGCGTTTTGGTGGGTGTGGGCGTGGGCGGTGGCGGTGTCGGCGTCGGCGTGATGATGGGCTGGAACAAGGCGGTTTGGCCCAGCATCGGGTATTTCTTTCGCGCCACTTCCGGGTTGAAAGTCGTCTCCAAATCGCCCGGCCTCGCCGTTCTTACGGTTGAGGCCATGCTCAGGTCGGGTTGCTCCTCGCTGCCTGCAAGGATGGCATAGGCTAGGGCTGCGATGGCTGCGAGCAGGAGCAGGTTGATGAGCAGTTCACGCCGGTTCATGGACGCCGTCCCGCCGGCCGGGTGCGCGGACGCGCGCCGGGACGCCGCAGCCCCGACCCCTCCGCCGGCTGTTCTTCGATTTTCACGACGCGCGCCAGCGTGACATCGAGTTTCAGGTCCGGCTCGTCAATCCCGCGGCTGTGCGTCAGAGACAGGCTTTTGATGAGAAAACCCTTCTGGTCGAACCCCTTGAGCAGCCGCGAGATGCTCTCCAAGTCGCCCGTGATGCCGAGCGTCAGGGTCAGGAACTCGTAACCCTCAACGCCCTTGATCTCTTCGGACTTTACCGGCTCCACCACGCGGCGCTTGCCCGGCAGAATCTCCTCGGCCGCAGCATCCACATCCTCCGAGAACGCATCCTCGGGGTTGCGGTCGTCCTGCGGAGGGAAAGTGGCCTCCACCTGCCGGTAATCCTGCTCGATCTGGCGCGTGCGCGACAGGATGTCGCGGTTTTTCTCAAAGGTGGCTTTCTCCTCGGCCAACCGAGCCGTCAGCAACTGGTAGTTCTCATAGATTGGCCGCACCCCGTAGTTCCACAAGACCGCCCCAAAAGCCACGGCCACGGTCAGGTAGAGAATCTTCAGTTCGCGGGCGTTGAGGGCCATGGCGCTACTCCACCGTTTCCTCAGTGGTCGTCTCTTCGGCCGGCGGCGGCTCTACGCCGGTCGGAGGGGTTTCCCGGCTCGGGGCCGCAGGTCGCGCGGCTCTCTTCGCGTCGCGTTTGGGAAATGTCGCCGTGATGTACCATTCCAGCACTTGATCCGCCCGGTTGGGCAGACGAACGGGCTTGTTAGTCCCCTCGTCAAACGCCACGGACTGGAAAAAGCCGGTTTGCTCGAGTTCCAGCCGCATCTTGTTCACATCGGGCAGCGTTTTGGCGTGCCCCCGCAACTTGATGTATTCCTCTTTCTTGTACTCGACGCCCGTCAGGGTGATCTGCGACGGAATAAAGTTGAACGCGCTAATGCGCTCGAGCACATCCAGAGCCCCGTGCTCGTCCTGGATGAAACGGCGGATGATGTCGAGCCGGGTCTCCTTGGCGCGCAACTCGTCCACCCGCGATTTCATCTCGCGGTTCTTTTCGACATAGGCCGCCAGCAATTCGTTCTTGGCCGTAAATTCCTTGGAAACATACATGTACCCGAGGAGCAGCAGCACGAGGGCCATGACGCCCGTGACCATCCACGAATGCTGCTGGCGCCGGCGCTCGGACTTCTCCAGATACGCCGCAGGCAGGAGGTTGACGGAAAGCCCGGGACCACCCGCCAGCAGTGCCTCGCCGGCACAAGCCGTGTAGGCCAAGGGCGTGTCGTCTGCCGCGAGAGCCCGAGAAGCGGCCTCAAAAGTGTCAAAGGCATTGAAGATGCGGGCCGGCACGCCCAGCGCCCTTTCCAGGTATGGCGCCAGCCCGCCGACCAGCGCCCCCTCGCCGCACAGAAAGAAGCAGTCCACGGGCGGCAGGTTGTACTCGCGCCGCGCAAATTCGAGGGTGCGCCGGATTTCCTTGAGCAGGGCCTGAAGCCACGCGTGAAGAATCAGGTTGCGCTGGCGCGCGGCGGTCACCGTCGCGCCGGAACCCTGCGCCAACGACGGCACTTGAAAAACACTCGACTCCGAGCCCGTCAGGCCCGGCTCATCAGCCGCCCGGGCAATGGATTCGTCGGAAAGCACTGGCGAAGCCGCGGCCGTCTCCGCCCCCAGATCCTCAGCCGCCTGCAGGGCATCGAGGGCGGCCAGCGCGGCTTTGGGTCGGCGCCCTTCCTCCGCGCCGGGCGGACACACACCGGCCGCACGCAATTCCGAGAACAGCCGTTCCGTGCCCACCGATGCGCCGCGTGTGAAGGTGAAGTTGCCGTCGCGCAACAGGGCAAACTCGCAGCCGGCCGCGCCGATGCTGACGATCGCAGCCACCTTCGACGATGCCTCGCCGGACAGCGCGGCCTTGAAAGCATTGAACAGCGCCAGCGACGAGACACCGAGCGATTCCACCCGCAGACCGGCACGCGTGCAGATGTCCACATATTCGGTCGCGATGGGCTCGTCTGCGGCGGCCAGCAACACCTCAATGCCCTCCACCCCCTGCCGCCGCAACACGCAATGCGATACGATGTGGCGCTCGGCATTGAACGGAATGTGGCGCTCGGCCTCGAACCGCGCCATGCCCTCCAATTCCGCATCATTCGAGGCGGGCAGCAGAACCGTGCGCGCCATGACATAGTTCTTCGGGATCAGCACGCGCACCCGCTGGACATGGAGTTTGCGCGACCGCAAGGCCTCACGCAGAAGTTGCGACCGCTCGGCCACGCGCCGCGACACATCCTCGTTGCGGGGCAGAGCGATGGAAAACATCGCGCGCACGCTCAAACGGCTGCGCCCCGCGTCGCCGTGAAGCACGCGGCACTCGCTGTCTGTGAATTCTATGACGGTTACGACTGGCATGACCACACACCAAAAGCGCTGGCGACCGCGCCGGCGCGCGGCACCGCCGACCGGGAGAGGAGACCGTGAGCGGCTACTCGATCCATTGCAACACCCGAATGGCAGGAATGCGAATGAAGTTGTCCTCGTTGCGCTCGCCGCGGCGCGACCGACCGCCGCCCGACCGCCGCCGCGAGGCAAAACCGCCCCGCTCCCGGCTGCCGCTGCTGCCCAACAGCCGCGCGTCCTCCGGATTGTAAGTCTCCAGCCGCTTGTCCACAATCACACTGATCGTTTTCTCCGCCCGGCCGGCGCGCCCCGTGCCAACAATCATATAAACATTCGACTTGAAATCCACGCTGACCCCGAGCGCCCCCGAGTTGCCCAACAAGGCCAGCGAGGCGTCGTTCATCCCCGGCACCTTTTGCAGGTCGGCCAGACTCTTGAAGGCGTCGTCCGGGCTGGGCGCTCGTTTGCCCCGCCCCCCGCCCCGGAAGTTGACGATGGACTCAGCCGCCGTCTGCGCGGCGTCCATGTTCGTCAGATTCCCCGCCGCATACAGGATGATGGTCAGCACTTCCTCGCTCGCCGTGTTCAGGTTGATGCGGCCCGAACCGTTGACCGTCACGATCTCGCTCATGGGAAGCGGCTCGCGGCGCGCCCGGCGCGCCCGGCGCTCGCGCTGGCTGCGGCCGATGGCGGCCCGGTTGCGCCGCTCGAGCCGCTCGGCCTCGCGGGCCTCAGGATCGAAACCGTAGAACAGATCCGGCGTCATGCCGCAGACATCGAGCAACTGCTCCACCGTCAGGAACGGCTCGTTGGGGCAGCGGTAAATCAGATCGGATTCCAGCGTGTCGCGCCGGATCCGCTGGCCCAGCAACTGGCTGTAAAACTCATTTTCGAGGTCCGCCGCACTGCCAGTGACCCGGTTGTCCGCGTCGCGCCAATCCACGATGGCGTTGGCGATGTCATCGCTCTCCGGCGATTCGAGCCCGTAAAACTCCATCATCGCCCGCAACAACCGCGCGTTCGCCGTGTTAATGTTGATCTTGCTGTCTTCGTCAATGATCTCCAACTCGTAGGTTCCCGCGCCCAGTTGTTCCGGTTCGTCCTGATCGCGCCGCCACGGCTGCGCCCAGACATCGCTGAAGGCGTCGTAGGGCTGGTTGGGGTTTTCCTGAAAATCAATGAGCAGATCATTCTGCAGATGCGTCATCCCCACAGCCACGGCGCTCTTGGCGAGGTTGTAAGCCTGCAATTGCTCGCGCTGGAACAAGGCCAGGCGCGAATCAATCCGGACATCGAACGCCAGCGAAGTCGCGACAATGCTGAGGACCACGACCATCCACAGCACGAGCGCCATGACGACTCCGCGCTGGCGCGCGCGGCCGCCTTGCGCCCGGATGCGCAGCGAGCAGATCATCTCACTGCACCCCCCCTGAATCGGCGCGCTCACCCCGCCGGTTGCGAAGCGTCCGGCGCGCGTTGGCATCCTCTTGCGGAGGAATATAGGTTTCCTGCGACTGCGGCAGTTGGACCACCTGCCGGTAGGTCCGCTTGCGGCCGGGATTCTTCGTGTCGCGGAATACCACCGTCACCTCGACCCACGCGGGAACATTGTCGGGCGGCATGTTCTGCGCCTGCTCCAGCGCCCGGTTCGGATCCGTGATGCCGAGCGCCGCCGCCGCGTTGGCACCCTCGTCATCCTCCGTCGGGTTGCGGTAACGGTTTTCGTTGGAGTCCCAATCGGGCGCCGAATACCACTCGCCTCCGTAATAGTATCCGTATTTGACATCAAAGCCTTCGACATCGCGCGCCATGCGCTCTTTGACAGGCTCGACGGGTTTCGGAATCTCGTTGCCGTTGTCGTCCACCTCGGGCGCCAGCACATCGTCGAGGCTGCGCACGAGTTCCCCGCCCTCGATGGCATAGCGCACCCGTGCCAGTCCCCACATCTTGCGATCCTCGCGCCGCGTCAGATGCTGCGATCGGACGAAGGTCAGGTCGTCGCTCTCGCCGTTGTCCTGACCCCGGAACGACAGGTCAATCTCCGGCCCGAGATCCTCGAGACCCATCTCCTCGTAGATCTCCGCCTCGCTCATGCCGCTCTGCAGGGCCTGCTTGATCTGCTGCTCGATCATCTGCTCGCGCTGGCGCCGTACAACATTATACTGGCTCGAAGGCTTGTAGAACAGGTTGCGCAGGTCGTCGGCAATCTGGTTCATCACAAACCGCGCCGTCTGTTCGCTCTCTGCATGCCCGATCCCCAGCGAGTAGGCCTTCATGGCGGTCTGGAAAGTCATGACTAGCGAACCCATCACCAGGCTGAGGATGACGGTGGCGACCATGACTTCGATCAGGGTGAATCCGCGGGCTGGGCAGAAGCGCTTCATGGCCGGTCAGCGCTCTTCCTTGAACAATTCGTTCAGGAATTTCGACTGGTAGGAAAACCGTTCGATCGGGGCGAGGTAAAGATGCGCTTGCGCCACCTGCACAGGCTCGCGGTTGAGGCGCCCCTCGTGCCAGACCGTCACCCGCACCAGCCGCAGCGGCTTGAGGTCGCGCACATTGGCCGTCGTTTTCAACCCCTTGTACCGAATCGTCTCCTCCTCGTATTCCACCTCGTACGAGAATTGCGGGAAGCCCTGATCCTCGAAAGTGCCGCGGGTGACCTTCGCCGATGGCGGCCGCACCTCCAAGTCCTGCAGCAGGCTCTCGCACAGCACACACCCCTGAGTCGTGATGTCGTTGCGCCGGATCGCGTTCATCGAGAGCGTGAACGAACGCATCAGCGTCGCCAGCGACACACCGAGGATGACCATCGAGACGATGACCTCGAGCAGGACAAACCCGGCCGCCGCACGGCGCCCGGGACGCGCACCAAAAACGCGGATCATACGGCCCTCCCCCGGCCTGCCTCGCAACGGGGGCACGACGCCCGCTTCTCCTCAGCGGCCGCCCGCTTGTCCGCCGCCGACCCATTCGTCACCTCGGTCAGTCCCGTCGGCTTGAGAACCTCGATCGTGATCCGCCTGTTGTTGCGGTTGGCCAGAGTGATCATGGCAGGCGAGGCGGAACCGTCAGGGAAGAAATCCACGGCGATCACCTTGCCATCAATCACATTATCTTCCACCGTGGTGACTTCCTCGAACCAGATGTCGCGGTGAAGTGCGCGCGGCTGCTCGAACAGACTTTTCTTGGGCTGTGCGCCGCCCGTCGAGCGCTTCTCCGGCTCCGGCTGGCGCAGGTCGAGCCGGAATTCCCGCTTCTCCAGATCCAGAAAAACACTGGTGATCCGTTGGCCCAGCACGGCCTCCGCACGGGCGTATTTCATCAGCCCGACCATCTCCCGCGCCGCCGCGCGCAGCCGGTTGCGCTCGTTGAAGCCACGCATGACCGGAAACGCCACCGCCACCAGCGCGGCCATGATTGTCACGGCGACCATGATCTCCACCATGGTCATTCCGACCTCGCGCTGGCGCCGGCGCCGGCCCGTCTGGCGGAAACCACCCCTCATGTGCCCGCGCTCGGATCAATCGAGAAGATGGGCAGCAGCATCGAAACTACAATGAAACCCACGACAATCCCCATCGCGAGAATGATCACCGGCTCGATGAGCCCTGTCGCCGTTTTGACAGCGCGGTCCACCTCCATCTCGTAACTGCGGGCGATCTTGAATAGGACATCGTCGAGCCGGCCCGTCTCCTCGCCGATGGCCATCATGTTGACCACAACGGGCGGAAAGACTTTTGACTTTTTGAGCGGCGCGGCCACTCCCTCGCCTTGCGTCACATTCTGCGGAATCGTGGCCACTTCGTCCGCCACCACGCGGTTGTTCAGCACGCCGTGCACAATCTCCAGCGCCGGCAGGATCGAGACGCCGTTGTGCAGCAGCGACCCGAGTGTGCGCGCAAAATTGGCGATCTCGCGCTTCACGACGATCCCCCCGATGACCGGCAGCCGCACGATCAGAGAATCTATCGCACGCCGGCCCTCGGGCGACTTGAACGCACGGTACGCGAGCAGCGCAAGCACGGCCAGACCGCCCAGCAGGAAATACCAGTATTGAACCAGAAAAGCGTTGGCTTCCAGCAGCATCTGCGTCGGCAGCGGCAACGCTTGGTTCAACTCGCCGTAAATGCGCAGGATTTTCGGCATGACGACCGTCAACATCACGATCACCGCCCCGATGCCGACGACCACCATGACCGCCGGGTAGGCCAGAGCCGACAAAATCTTTGATCGAGTCTCGGCTTCTTGCTCCGCAAAATCCGCGAGACGGCTCAGCACCACATCCAGCATGCCGCCGGCCTCGCCCGATTTCACCATGGCCGTGTACAGTTTGGAAAAAACCTTCGGGTGCTTGCTCATCGCGGCCGCCAGCGAATCGCCGCCGGACACATCTTGTTGGATCGAGGTGATGACCTCCACCAAGGCCGGATTGGCTGTCTGATTTTGCATCACGGCCAGCGCTTTGACCAACGGGATGCCCGAGTTGAGCAGGTCCGATAATTGCCGGTTGAAGGTCGCAAGGTCGGCCAGTTTCACCCGCCGCCCAAGGCGCATGGCCGCCACCGCCCCCGGCCGCTTCTCCGTCTGGTTTTCCACCGATACCGGGAAGTAACCCATCGCCTGCAGCCGCGAGACGACCATGGCGTTGGACTCCGCCTCGATGGTCCCCGTGATCAACTGCCCGCCGGGATCTTTTGCCTTGTACGAAAACAGCGCCATAAACCCTCAGCACCTGTCCTTCGCCGGTGCCGCCGTTTCACGAACGCATTGCACCGCTCCGACGCCGCAACGCGCCCCGCGCCTGTCACTCATCGTAGAGCGCACCGCCGAACTCATCCTCCATCGTCACGCGCAACACCTCGTCCATCGTTGTCAGGCCTGCGCGCACCTTGAGCCAGCCATCTTCGCGAATCGGGCGCATCCCCTCGGCCAGCGCCTGTTTCTTGATCACATTGGCCGGCTGGCGATCCACCACGAGCCGCTTGATCTCCTCGCTCATGCGGATAATCTCGTAAATGGCCGTGCGGCCGCGGAAACCTGTGTAACGGCACGAGTCGCACCCGACAGGGCGCATGAAAACGGCACCCTCCGTGTCGAGGCGGCTGCCGCTCAGACGCCGCAACAGGTTGGCGTCGGGGTGGAAGGGCTGCTTGCATTTCGGGCACAACACCCGCACCAGCCGCTGGGCCAGCAAACCCTCCACTGAACTCGCAACGAGGAACGGCTCGATGCCCATGTCGAGCAGACGGCTCACGGCACCCGCCGCGTCGTTCGTGTGAAGCGTCGAAAACACCAGGTGACCCGTCAGAGCCGCGCGGATGGCAGCCTGCGCCGTCTCCGGATCGCGCGTCTCGCCGACCATGATCACATCCGGGTCTTGGCGCAACATCGTCCGAAGCACCCGCGCAAAAGTCAGGTCAATCTGCGGATTCACCTGCACCTGAGTCACGCCCGGGATCCGGTACTCGATGGGGTCCTCCACCGTCAGGATCTTCTTGTCGATCGTGTTGATCTCCGTCAGCGACGCGTAAAGGGTCGTGGATTTGCCCGAACCCGTCGGACCCGTGACAAAGATGATGCCGTGCGGCTTCTGGATCATCCGCCGCAAAATCTTCACATTGTGCTCGTCGAGCCCCAGTTTGTCCAGCGACACCAGTTCGCTGTCGCGCGAGAGGATGCGGATGGAGATACTCTCGCCGTAGGGCGTCGGCAGCGTCGAGACGCGCAGGTCGTATTCCTTGTTTTCGTTCTTGATCTTGATCTTGCCGTCCTGAGGCAGGCGACGCTCGGCGATGTTGAGATCCGCCATGATCTTGATACGCGAGATGATGGCGCTCTGGAAGCGCTTGATCGTCGGCGGAATCGCCGCCTCGTAGAGCATGCCGTCAATGCGATACCGGACGCGCAACTCGCCCTCGAGCGGCTCCACATGGATGTCCGTGGCGCGGTCCGCCATGGCCTCGGCGATGATCTGGTTGACGAACCGGACAATCGAAGCGTCCTCGGCCATCGCGTCAATGTCCGTCACATCCGCCTGAACATCAATGGCCACCTCGCCGCGGCGATCCTCGATGAGTTCCTCCACCGTCGCGGCGCCGATGCCATAATACTTCTTGATCGCGTCGTCAATGTCCTTCGTGGACGACACGACCGGCTCCACCTCGAGTTTCAGCATCAGGCTCAGATCGTCGAGCATGTGCACATTCAGGGGGTCGCTGCACGCCACGCGGATCGTGCCGTTGTGCTGATCCACCGGCACCAGATGAAAGTGGCTCGCCACTTTGGCGGGAATCCGTTCGATCACCTCCTTGGCGATTTGCAGTTCGCTCAGTTTCACGAACGGAATCTGAAGATGCTGGGCCAGCGCCCGAAGGACATCCTCCTCCTGCGCCAAACCCATTTTCACGATTACCAAGTCGAGCCGGTCACCCGTCTTATGGGATTCACGGATGGCATGATCGAGATCGTCCGGGTCCAGCCGTCCCGAAGCCACGAGCGACTGGCCTACCAACATCTCCGGACTGGTCATCTTTGTTGTCATCGCTGACACCGCCTTCTTATTCCAACACGGCCGGCACGGCCCGACAAGGCACACTCCGCCCAGAGGCCGATGCATCAAGAATCATACCACCCGAATGTCGCGATCTCTCGGCAAAAGTGACCCGCCAAGCCTCGCTGCCGAAAAGCGAAAGTACAACATCTGATCCGCATCCAACAATGGCGTACAATATATGAACCTTGCGCCCCTTCCCCGAAAACTGCCCGCCAAAGTCCCGACCCGCAAGGCAACCGCGCGCGGCTTGCGAAATCACAACCCGGCTACGCTCGCAGCGGACGCTTAAACGGCACTCCAGCCCGCCGTGGGTAGGTTGCTGGCGTCTCCGCCATTTTGCGGACGCGCAAGATCAGGCGATCCTGACGGTCGCCTGCGAACCGGTATGCGTACGGCGGCTCGACACGACCACCGAGTAGCCCTGCCACGGTCTCCAGTGGACTTGCGTCGGCGGCTGTCTTCCAGAGCAGTAGCAGCCCGCCGTCGCGCAGCAAAGGCAGTCCGACCTCCAAAAGACTGGCCGTGGAGCCGACGGCCCGCGCGGTCACAAGGTCAAACATCCCGCGCCATGCCGGATCGCGCCCCGCATCTTCCGCCCGCATGGCCAGCGTTGTGACATTTGTCAGCCCCAGTTCTTGAGACA
Source organism: Candidatus Sumerlaeaceae bacterium (assembly GCA_026418615.1). Lineage (GTDB taxonomy): Bacteria > Sumerlaeota > Sumerlaeia > Sumerlaeales > Sumerlaeaceae > JAOAAY01. The sequence goes on from JAOAAY010000004.1 coordinate 24,007, forward strand.
CTTGCGCGATGAACGAGGCTTTTTTGCCGACAGACTCTATGCCCGTCCACTCGCAGCCCGGAAAGGCCACAGCCAGCGGAATCAGCGGAAACCCGGCTCCGCAGCCCACATCGGCCGCGCGCCGGGCCGCCGCCAGTTGCGCGGGCGCCGCGTCGAGCGCCGCCAACGAATCGGCAAAATGCGCCACCGCCATGCGCTGCGGATCCGTGATGGTCGTCAGATTGGTCCGCTCGTTGGCAGCCAGCAACAGCCCTGCAAAGCGCGCCAGCATGGCCACTGCGGCATCACCAAGCCGCGCTATCTCGGGTATCGCCCGAAGCACAATTGCATCAAACGATGTCACGCCTGCCTTCATGGTAATTGCTTATGCTGTGAATCGCCCAATGACTGCCAGCAAAACCGCGCGGCCGCCCCGCTCCCCAAAAACCACGCCCCTTGGGGCGAGCGTGGACTATGGCGTCCTGCTGGCTGGCCGTGCCCGCGAATTCCTGCGATGGGTGGAGGTGATCCTCACCAAGGCCGAGCCGTCGCCAGATGATGTCCACGATGCGCGGGTCGCCGGTCGCCGGCTCATCGCCGCCCTTCGATTCTTTGAGCCGCTCTTGCGCCGGCGGCGAACTCGGCGTCTGCGGCGGGCCGTCCGGGCAGCCATCGGCGCACTTGGCGATTTTCGCGACGCAGACATTCTGGTCGGATTGCTCGAGCGCGCGGGAAAACCCGAACCTTCACCTCCGATCAAACAGGCCGAGCGGGCAGATCCGCCGGATCCCTCCACTGCGCCCAACATCCTTGCCGCCGCCATTCTCGCGCTTCAGGCAGGCCGGGATGAGGCAGCAGCCCGTTCGCGTGAGGATTTCAAGGCGGCGCTTCCCCACACCGTGATACGCGGGTTGCAGCGGCTCTCCAACCGCGGCCTACCCCGGCGCTTCAACCGCCCCCCTTGGCCGGACCTCCTACCGTATTTCGCAGCCCTGCAATTGCAGCGGGTCACGCACGAGTTTGCCGCCCTTGCGGCGACCATGAACCGCAACTCGCCCCCGGATGACCTCCACCGGCTGCGGATCGTCGGCAAGCGCCTGCGCTACAGCGTGGAGATCGCGCTGCCGCCTCTGCCGGCGCACTCCTTGCTGAAAACACTGCGAGACCTGCAGGACATGCTCGGCACCCTGCACGATCTCGATGTGGCCATCGAATATGTGGATGCCCTTGCGCGCGGAGGCGCTCCTTCCGCCTCGGTTTTCGATCCTCCCCGCCCCCCCGGCACCCCGGCGACGGATCAGCGTGTTGCAAACGCCGCCGCGCGCCTGCGAGCCGACCGCGCTGCGCTCCATGCGCGGTTTCTCCGCGTGTGGTCGCGCCGACGCTTCGAGACCCTCGCTCGCCGCATCACCGAAGCCGCCGCCCAGTCACAGATTCTCGCGCCCGCAATGGGAAAGGTTATTGCCGATCGCGACCACCGTTGAACTCGAAACACGGCGAGAAAAACCGCCGCAGGGACAGACGAGCCCTAAGAGTCGTCGGATTGGGGGGTCTCCCTGCCTCGGCGCAATCCTTCGAACGCAGCGACGCGCGACTTATCGGGCGACTCTCTTCGCTTTTCGTCGTCCCGCAGTAGGCTCGATCAGACAAAAAATCGTCTCGGACTGACCTGACGCAGGCATCCCAACCGTTGCCATATCTGCGGACTCAGAGCCTCCGTTTGAGCGCAGGCTTCGAGCGACCTTTGTCTTTCGTGACATCGGAGAGGTTCACCGAGGTGTGGGGATAACTAAGCCGAAATTTACCGATCATCGGCAACTTGTCGGACAAAAACGGACAAGCGCGCGGGGCTTTTTCCTACAATGCTGATTTTATGAAACTTAGGCTTGAATACGCCCCACAGGCCTTCATAGTGGGGAATGGTAGTAGAGAGGCCTGAGATGTGAGGGGGGTTGGCGTCCACATCGGCGCAAATGTTTCAGGCTATGAACTCATCGCCAAGTGAGGAGGAGCACATGAAAAGGTTTTTTGCAGCACTTGTTGCCTGCTCGATTGTATGCGGCGCTGCTTACGCCGACGGTACGCTCGACGGTATTATCGGTTCGAATTACGGGGCCCCGTACGGAACAGATGCGGTCGGCGACGCGTCTAACGGCCACGCCATCCTCGATTGTCGGGAACTCTATTTGTACGATAGCGGCCCGGGGACGGATGTTTTCATCGCGATGCGCGTTGGCGGCAACATTGTCTCGACCAACTGGGGCAAGTATATGTTTTTCGTCGAAACCAACAATGCAACCCCGAAGGCCGGAATCGGCAACGGCAACGGTTGGGGTCGCCCCATTCAGGGCAACGGTTCGAGTGTCAATCCAAGCCATTGGATCGGGTCGTGGGTTGACTCAGGCGGCGGCTGGGAACTGTACAAGTTTGCGGGCGGCACCACTTGGAACAGAACGAACGCCAGTTATGACACCCCCGGCGGTGGCGGTTTCGTTTGGACGACCGATGGAACCAGCAGCACGCTCGAGTATCGCATTCCTCGTGCGTTGTTTAACACGCCCCTCCCGACGACCGTCAAAGTCATCGGCATGAGTTCCGGCGGCGGCGCTGGCGACAATGCTCAGGACTCCGTCCCCTCGAGCACGCCCGGCACCAATCAGGCGAACGCGGGAGACTGGGGCTCGATGGTGACAATGACCCAGACTCAACTGCCTTTCTCGGTGCCAGTCACCGTTTCCGGATTTTCAATTGACTGATTTTCCGGCGCTCTCGGCCAGCGCCGCAATCGTGGCCCCGGCTCCCGTGCGGAGCCGGGGCCGCTTCTTTTTCACGGCATTAACTCAGACGGATCGAGGAGTCGCAGGCGCGGCCGGACTGGATGGCTTTCCTTCCGCGCCCGGTTGTCACAGACTTTGCTGGCTGCGAGGGTTTCGCGCGCGAGGGCTCCTTTACACGCGCCTCCGGCAGAGCAACAAACCGGACGGGGTGACCTGCTCAGCAAGGCCAACAAGCCGCTCATCTCATCTGCTCATGGTGGCCAAATGAGATGCTGCTTTTGTTCAAGCAGGTTGTGAGCGGCTTCATGATGACGGTCATCACCGAACCAGCCGGGCCATTCACCCGCAGGGGGCTCTCTTTGGGGGTTTTGGCGCGCGGACACGACGCTCGCACGCCGCGGCTGGAACCGCCTTAAGGGTTGACAATCTCTTCGACGGTCGCGAATTGCAGCCCGTAGGCGCGCAGGTTGGCCGCGAGCCGGGGGATGGCCTCTGCGGTGCCGCGCTTGCCGACATGAAAAAGGATGATGGCGCCGTCAAGAAAGCGCGCGGGGTTATCGCCGCCGGCGGGGGGATGAAGTACGCGCCGCACCACGGCGTCGGCCGTCTTCTCCTCGCCGTAGGCGTCGAGTGAGTCGAGCGTCCAGTAAACCGATTGAAAACCGGCCGCGGCTGCCTCGCGCAGCACGCGGGCGTCGCGCTCGCCGAAAGGCGGGCGGAAGAAGGGGCGCGTGGACCGGCCCGTTAGTTCGAGCACCCGCGCATCCGTTCGCTCGAGTTCTGACCGGATGGCGTCGGCGCTGAGTGTTCGCAGGTCTGGATGCGACCAGGAGTGATTGTGGATGGGGTGGCCGTCGGCGGCTATGGCTTGGACGATGTCCGGGTGGCGGCGACAGAAATCACCCGTGACGAAAAAAGATGACTGGATGCCTGCCTCGCGTAGGGCGGCAAGCAGGTCACTAGCATGGTCGCGGTCGCCTCCAGCGTCGAAGGTCAGAGCGATCCGGTTTCGCCCCCGGACGCCGCGCCATATTTCGCGGGCACGCTGAACGGCGGGGTCAAACGGACGCGCCCGGGGCGACGACGGCGGCGGAAGGGCGCGCGGGACCGGGACCAGCAACACTTGCCCGTCGCTCAGTTCCGAGGCGTCCAGACGGTTGAGCCGCAACAGGTCGGCGGGGCTCATTCCGCAGGTCACGGCGAGCCGCTCCACGCCGTCGCGCCAGTGAAAAACGGTGGTCGTCAGCGCATCGTCGGGATTCGCGGGCATGGTGAGTATGGCCTCGCCGCGACCGGGCGATTTGTTGCCCCACCAGGACGGCCGGATCGGTTCAGCCTGTGCGCGTGCGATGGCAAGCGCTGCCCACACAACGAGGCCGGCGCTTGCGAATCCCTTCATCATGATCATGACCCGGCGAAAACTCCTTGACGCATTCGGCGCTGGTCCGCGGTCTGCTGCGTGTCCGGCCGCCGAGGGATGCGACGGTTGGCACTTGGTTCGAACCATACCATCCATACATGCGCAAAGGATGACTCCATGTCAGTGCTTGTGGTGGGCAGCGTAGCGCTGGACAATGTCCGGACGCCCTACGGTGAAGTCAAAGAATCCCTTGGCGGGTCGTGTTGTTATGCCTCTGTGGCGGCGTCATACTTCGCGCCGACGGCCATCGTTGGCGTGGTAGGCGGCGACTTTCCCAAACGCCATCTCGCACTGCTCGACCGCCACGGCATTGACCGGCAGGGGCTGCAGGTGGAAAAAGGCGGACGGACCTTTCGGTGGACGGGCTACTACGAATACGAGATGAGCCAGGCCCACACGCTCAACACGGAGTTAAATGTTTTTGCGGATTTCCGCCCGGAAATCCCCGAGGCCCTTCGCCGCAGCGAATTCCTGTTGCTGGGCAACATTGATCCTGACCTGCAGATGGAAGTCCTGCGACAGATGAAGCGCCCGAAACTCGTGCTGATTGACACGATGAACTTCTGGATCGGCGGCAAACGCGAGGCGCTGCTGCGAGTCATGAAACAGTGCGATGTGGCGCTGCTCAACGACGCCGAAGCGCGCCAATTGTGCGATACACCGAGTCTGCACAAGGCGGCAAAACGGTTGCTACAGTTGGGACTCAAGCGGGTCGTCATCAAAAAGGGCGAGAACGGCTGCCTCGTGGTGTCCGCTAGCGATGTGTTCACCGCACCGGCTTACCTATTGGAGGTCATCCGCGACCCGACGGGCGCCGGCGACACCTTCGCGGGCGGATTCATCGGCTATCTCGCCGGCGCCAAGCGTCTCGACGATGCGACTTTTCGCAAGGCCGTCGTGGTCGGGACAGCCATGGCCAGTTTCACCGTGCAGGATTTCTCGCTCAAGCGGCTGGACCGGCTGGAAATGCCGGAAATCCAGGAACGCTGCGCTCGCGTGCGCGCTCAGGCGGAAATTCCGGCCGTCCGGCTGACCGCCCGCCGCAAGCCGGTTTTGGGTTGACCGCTGCGCCTTGCGGGCGGAGAGAGTGGGGGCGAGTGTTTGAGGAAGCGGAGGTTGTGTGACATGGCAAAGCGCGTGATGCGTCTGGCTTTACTGCTGGGGGTTGTCGCTACGGCGGCTTGTGGCTGCCGGGGCTGCATCCGCGAAAATGTCGTGTACGAACACACCTTCAACCGCCCCGACTGCCGCATGAAGGTCGTCACGCCCCCGCGCGAATACCCCGAGTTTGAGTTGCCGCCCGGCGGCCCGTATCTCAACACGCCTGTCCCGGCCCGCGCCTACAAATAATGTGTCGGGCAGGGCATCAATCCTGCTTCCGCAACAACGCTTTTGACAAGTCTGCGGGCGCGCATCACCATTGCCCGTCATGAAGTCCGGTGCTGACGATGGTGTGACATGATCGGGAGGGGGGACGCTCCGATCGTTTGGCGCGATGCTGCTATCGCCGGTATCGCTGCATTCCGGCGCGACAAACGCCCGGCCAGTCTGATGACGGGCGGATCTCTCGGTCGTTCTCTGTTCGCTGTTTTTCTGGCTGTCTTGATGCTGGTCCCGGCCGGGGCGTTCTCTGCCGAACCCGTTCGCCTGACCTACTGGAACCTCTTCACCACGGGCGATTTGCGCGTCGGCATGATGGAGGCCGTCGAAGCCTTCAACGCTTCGCGCGACGACATCCAGGTCGAGGTGCTGGATGTTCCCATCATCGAGGACAAACTGCCGATGACCGTCGCAGGCGGTGCTCCGCCTGATGTGGTGCTTTTCGACCGTTTTCGCGTGGCCCAATTTGCGGCCTTGGGTACCTTCATGCCGCTTGACGATCGTATCCAGCGCGACGGCGTCAGACGCGACGACTATTTTCATGCCGCATGGGACGAGTGCGTCTTTCAGGGCAAGACTTGGGGACTGCCGTACAACACCGATGTTCGCGTGCTTTTCTGGAATAAGCGTCTCTTCCGCGAGGCGGGCCTCGACCGCCCGCCGCGCGACTGGGACGAGTTGGTGGAGTTCTCCAAACGCCTGACCGTACCCGCCGACCCCAAAGCCCCGCTCAAGCAGGTCGGATTCGTGCCCCTGTTCGGCAACACCTGGCTTTACCTGTACGGCTGGCAGAAGGGCGCCACTTTCCTCGATGCGCAGGGCAACATCATCATCAACGAGCCGCAAACGGTGGCGGCGCTCGAGTGGATGCAGAAATTTGTCGAATGGTATGGCGCCGACCGCATTCGGCGCTTTGAGGGCGGCTTCGGCGCCAACGCGCTCAACCCGTTTATCATCGAGAAAATCGCCATGGTCGGCGACGAAGTGTCGCTGCTGAGCGCCATCTCGCGCTACCGTCCGGACCTCGAATATGATGTCGCCCCGCTGCCGTGGCCCAAGGACGGCGTGCATGCGACCTGGTCGGGCGGCATGGCGCTGGTCATCCCGCGCGGCGCGCGCCATCCGGAACAGTCTTGGGAAGTCATCAAATTCATGTGCGGACGCGACGCCCAGACAACCTTTGGCATCAGGGCTGTCGGATTGCCGGCCAACCGCCTCGCGACGGAGCACCCGTTCTATCAAAACGACCCGAAATGGCGGGTCATGATCTCCGAGATGGAGTATTCGAAGTTCCGGCCGTTGTCGGTCGTGGGGGGCACGGTGTGGGAGGCCATGGTGCGGGCGCGCGACTATGTCTCCTTCGGCCTGAAAACTCCGAAGCAGGCGCTGGACGAAGGGCAGGCCCAGATTGATGCGGCGCTACGCGAAGCGACGGCCAGCGAGCGGTTGCCGCTGGTGGATTGGTCGCGCACGCTCGGGTGGCTGTTGCCGTTGCTCGGCGCCGCGGCCGCGGCGCGCATTGTCGCGTCGGTCCGGCGCTACCGGCGCGACAACTATTACCGTCGCGAGGCGCGCTGGGCCTACCTGATGGCCGCACCGGTCATCCTCGGCTTCTTCATTTTCAGCGCCGGCCCCATCATCGCCTCCGCGCTGCTTTGCTTCACCTCGTACGATGTTCTCAACCCCGCGCGGGTGGCAGGCTTCGGCAATTTCGGACGGATGTTCGCAGAGGATGAACTCCTGCCCCGGGTCATCTGGAACACATTCGTCTATGTGATTCTTGCGGTGCCGATCGGGTTGGTGGTTGCGCTGGGGGCAGCCATTCTCGTCAACCAACCGCTGCGCGGGCGGGCGTTTTTCCGATCGGTGTACTTCCTGCCTGTCGTTACGCCGGTCATTGCGGGGTCACTGCTCTGGATGTGGCTGTTCAACAGCGAGTACGGCATGTTAAATGTTGTGCTGGCTCCTATTATCGAGTCGGTGCCGGTGCGTGCGCTGGCGGCAGGATTGACCGCGCTTGTCCGCCTGTTTGCCTTCGTCTCGCCCGGGCTGGCCGAAGTCACGCTCGTGCCGCGCGTCCCGAACTGGCTCGTGGATCCGTTCTGGGCCAAGCCCGCCATCGTTATCATGTCCGTCTGGGGATTCGGGCAGGCGATGGTTATTTTCCTCGCCGGTCTCCAGCGCATTCCGGAGCAACTCTACGAGGCGGCCACCATTGACGGCGCGGGCACTTGGCAAAAACTGCGCTTCGTGACCCTCCCCCTGCTATCGCCGACGATCTTTTTCAACCTTGTCATCGCCCTCATTGGCGCCCTGCAAGTCTTTGCGCAGATTTTTGTGGTCACCTACGGCGGCCCGGCCGACTCGACACGCTTCTATGTCCTGCACCTCTACTGGCAGGCTTTTATCCACCTGCGCATGGGCTACGCTTCAGCCTTGGCGTGGGTGTTGTTCATCGTGATTCTGTTGCTGACTCTGGCCCAGTTCCGGATCGCGAAACGGTGGGTGCACTATGAGTGAAGGCAGCCTGATCCATAAGAACGACCCGCCCCTCGTGCGCGCGGGGAAAGCGTTGCTGATCTATGTGGTGCTGGGGCTGGGTGCATTTGTTGTCCTCGGGCCGTTTCTCTGGATGCTCATCAGTTCGTTCACGCCGGATGTGGAACTGATGCGCTCGCCGCCGCAACTGCCCTCGAACCCCACGCTCGAACAGTATGAAAAAGCCCTGACACAGATTCCCTATCTCACCTACTTGTGCAACAGCGTCATCGTGGCGGTGCTCGTCACCGTGGGCACTGTGCTCAGCAGTTCTCTGGGTGCGTACGCGTTTGGCATCCTGCGGTGGCCCGACCGGGACTGGCTGTTCATCGCCATCCTTGGTACGATGATGCTGCCGTTTCAGGTCACCATGACGCCGCTGTTCCTGATGTTTCGCTGGTTGGGCTGGATCGACACGCTGCTGCCGCTGATCGTGCCGGCCTACTTTGGTTCGGCGTTCAACATTTTCCTGTTACGCCAGTTTTTCAAGGGATTGCCCCGCGATCTGCTCGACGCGGCACGCGTGGACGGCTGCTCCGAGTGGCGCATCTATTGGCGGATCGTCATGCCTTTGTCCGGGGCCGCCGTGGCGACGGTCTCGCTCCTGTCGTTTCTCGGCGCATGGAACGATTTTCAGGGGCCGCTCATCTACATCGTTTCCGAGAGCAAGAAAACGCTCGCGCTGGGTCTTTACTCGTTCGTGGCCGTCAAAGCCACCGAATGGGGTGCTCTGATGGCTGCCGCCGTCATGATGATGATCCCCGCCATTGTGCTCTTTGTGTTGGCCGAGAAATACTTTGTCGCCGGCATCCAACTGGAGGGGCTCAAGGAGTAGCCCGCGCAGCCGCGGCAAAATACCGCCGTACGGCCCCTTGTAGCCTGAGTCGTTCAAGATGAAAAGCCTTTGGAAGTTGGCGCCGTACATGGCGCGCTATCGGTGGGCGCTGGTCGGCGGCCTTGTGGCGGTCCTCATCAGCAATTACTTCCAAGTGATCGTGGCGCGCGAGGTGGGGCGTGCCACCGACGCCATGCAGGCGGGGCAGGTCGCCCGCAGCGACTTTGGCTGGTACGCCGGCGCCATTATGCTGTTCACGCTCGTCATGGGTCTGTTCCGCTTTCTGATGCGCTACTGGATCATCGGCGCTTCGCGCCATATCGAGTTCGAGTTTCGCAACGACTTCTTCGCCAAACTCCAGTCGCTCACCCCGTCGTTTTACGATCGCCACCGGACAGGGGACCTGATGGCACGGGCCACCAATGACTTTGACGCGGTCCGCATGGTGCTGGGGCCGGCGGTCTTGCAGATGGCCAACTCTCTCGCCATTCTGCTGCTTGCCCTGTGGCGCATGTGGACCATTGACGCCCGCCTGATGTTGGCCACCTTGGTGCCGGTGGCCGCCGTGCCCGTGCTGGTCAATGTCCTCGGCAACATGATTCACAGCCGCTTTCGGCGCGTTCAGGATCACTTCTCCACTATCACCTCGATGGTGCAGGAGAACCTCGCGGGGGTGCGCGTTGTGAGGGCTTTCGTGCAGGAGGACGCGCAACAGGCGCGCTTCGCGGATCTTAACCGCGAGTACATCCGCCTCAACCTCCGGCTCGCTCTCACTCAGGCCGCCCTTTTTCCGGCACTGCGGCTGCTGTTGGGCGTCGCAGTGGTCGTCTTGCTCTGGCAGGGCAGCCTCGAGGTCGTGCGCCAAAAAATCACGCTGGGACAACTCGTCGAATTTTCGCTCATTCAATTGATGATTTACTGGCCGCTCATCGCGCTGGGCTGGACTGTCAGCCTGTGTCAGCGCGGCGCGGCCTCCATGGAGCGCATCACAGAAATCCTGGACACGGTGCCTGAAGTGTTGGCGGAGCCGGCGAGCCGGGCGACGGGCCGCGTCACTCGGGGGGCCATCGAAATCCGCAACCTGTCATTCCGCTATGCGCCCGGTCTGCCGTTGGCGCTGGAAAACATAACCGTCACCGTGCCCGCCGGTAGCAGTCTGGGCGTGGTGGGGCCCACGGGCTCCGGTAAGAGCACCCTTGCGATGTTGCTGGCGCATCTCTATCGCGTCGAACGCGGGTGCATTTTCATTGACGGCCACGACATCAACGATATCCCGCCGGGCCACTTGCGCGCGTGTGTCAGCCTTGTCCTGCAAGAGACTTTCCTGTTTAGCGACACCATCGGCCGCAATATAGGCTTTGGCGCCGAGGCAGCCTCGGAGCAAGCCATCCGCGAGGCAGCCAAACGCGCGCACATCTCTGCGGAAATCGAGGCGTTGCCCTCGGGCTACGACACGATGCTCGGCGAACGCGGCATCAACCTGTCTGGAGGCCAGAAGCAGCGGGTGGCCATTGCGAGAGCGATCATCCGCAACCCCCGCATCCTCATCCTCGACGACGCACTCTCGGCGGTGGACACGGAAACCGAGGCCGCCATCATTGACTCGCTGCGCGAGATGGTGATGTCCCGCACAGCCGTTGTCATCGCGCATCGGATCTCCGCTGTGATGCACTGCGACCAGATTATCGTCATCGAAAATGGCCGTATTACCGAGCGCGGGACCCATGACGATTTGCTGGCGGCTGGCGGATTGTATGCATCGCTCTATGAGAAGCAACTGTTGGCCGAGGCTGTCGAGGCGGAGGCAGACTGACACCATGAGCCTGTTTCGTCGCGCGACCGCCAGACGCGCAGGTGCCACGAATGCGGCCGCGCTGGTCGCCGTGGCCGTCGCGCTGGCGCTGAGTTACATCCTGCTGCACACATTCCAAATTGGGCCGCAGACCTCACGCGACGCTTTGTGGGCCTTGCTCGTGGCCGCTGCCGTTTTGTTATGGCTTTTTCTGGCACATCGCAAGCGGGCGGCCGCCGCCCGAGGCATCCACAGCGCCCCAGCCGTCGTCGAGTCGGCCCCCGAACCCGACGAGGTGATCCGGCTGGTGCTCGAAGTGGAGGACTCCTGCTGGCGCGGCTCCGCCGCTGTTTTCACCGGACGGCTTCGCGGTCCGTCGCAGTCGGTTTATCAATGTCTGAGCGACCACTATGATCGCGTGGGCTTGATGCCGATGCTTCAGCCGGCCTCTCAAGGTCGGGTCTCGGTGATTGTCGCACCCAAGTTGCGCGAGCCCGTCCCGAGTCGCCGCGGGATCCTTGTCAACATCGGCCTCTTTCTTCTCACACTGCTGACGACGACTTACGCAGGCGCACGCCTTGAGGGTGTGGACTTGTTGAAAAACCCCGAGCGCTTTGCCGCGGGGCTGCCCTACTCGCTGGGATTGCTGGGCATCCTTGGTTTCCACGAGATGGGACACTACATTGCGGCGCGTCTGCACGGCATGAGCGTGACTCCGCCCTACTTCATCCCGGTACCTTTTGCCTTGGGCACCTTCGGCGCTTTTATCCAGATGCGATCGCCTTCGGAGCAGCGACGCTCACTTTTCGATGTGGCTGTTGCTGGACCGCTCGCCGGGCTAGTTGTGGCGATCCCGGCGCTCGTCATGGGCTATCAGCAATCGCGCATCGTCCCGTGGCTGCCGCAATTTCTCATAGATGCGCTGGCCGACACCCTGCCGATCCAATCATACCTGATGCACTTGGTCGGCGTCCTCACCCTTGGACCGAAGATCAAAGACGCGGCGCTCATAGACCTCAGTCCTCTGGCGTTCGCCGGTTACTTGGGCCTTCTTGTGACGGCGCTCAACCTGCTTCCGATCGGGCAACTTGACGGCGGCCACATTGCCCGCGCCATGTTCGGCCAACGCACGGGCACTTGGATCAGCCACGCTGCGCTTGCCGCGCTTTTTGGTGCGGCGCTAACCGTGGCGCCAGCCCTGATGCCGTGGGCGGTCATTGTGACAGTGTTGGGCACGGCACGGCCGATTCCCCCCATGGATGATGTCACGCCCATCGGGCCGGGTCGCAAACTGTTGGGTTGGCTGGCCTTTGTGATTCTGGCGCTGATCCTCTGGCCCGCGCCAGCGTGATCACATGGACATGCCGCCGTCCACCACCAGGACGGTCCCCGTGACATAATTGGCCAGGGGCGAGGCAAGGTAGAGCGCCGCACCCGCGATGTCCGAGGGCTCGCCGAAGCGCCCCATGGGAATTTCCTGCAACACGGCTTCGCGGACCTTCTCGCCGAGGACATTGGTCATGTCGCTCGTGATAAAGCCGGGAGCAATGGCATTGACGCGCACACCCCGCCCGGCCAGTTCGCGCGCCAGCGATTTGGTGAAGCCAATGATCCCCGCCTTGCTGGCCGCGTAATTGGTTTGCCCGGCATTGCCCATGATGCCGGCCACGGAACTGATGTTGATGATCGAGCCCGAACGCGCGCGCATCATGTGTTTTGACGCGGCCCGGGAGCAGGCAAAGACGCTTTTGAGGTTCGTCGTGATGACGGTGTCCCACGCCTCTTCGTCCATGCGCATCAGCAGCCCGTCGCGGGTGATTCCCGCGTTGTTGACCAGAATGTCAATCTTGCCAAATTCTTTTACGGCCGTCTCGACGATCCGTTCGCAGTCGGCCGCCGAGGCGACATCCGCCTGCACAGCCACCGCCCGGCGGCCGAGTTCCGTGGCGAGAGACAGGAGTTCATCCACGGGGGTCCGGTTGTAATTGACCACGACATCTGCGCCCGCGCGCAGATACTCCTCGGCGATGGCGCGTCCAAGGCCGCGGCTGGCACCGGTAACCACCGCGGATTTTCCTTCGAGGGATATTGTTTTCATGGCGCGCAACACAACCCGCGGCGGATGCCATGCTCAACACAAAAGGCGCGCGGCGACTGCCTTTCGAGAAGTCAGAAGCCGAAGGGGCCGCGCCGCCTCGGCTCGCCTCCCGGAGCGACGGGAGCCTCCCCACCGCCCAACCGTGCGCGCAAACGGCCATTGGCAATGAACAAACCCAGTTCGTCGCCCGGTTTGTCGGGCGGCAGGGCCGCGGCTCGCCCACTGCCAAGGTTGTACACGACAAATGCCGTCTGGCCGGTCGCGTCCACACCGCCGAGCAGCAGGTCGTCCGAGGCCTCCGAGTAGTCAAGGACTCGGACGCCTGCGCGCATCCCCTCGATCACGATAGGCGGATCCTCCACCATTCCCTCGGCTTGCGGGCGGATCACACGGGCCTCGAGTTGTCCGGTCTTTGTGTTGTCGCCGACCACGAGCAGATTGCGCTTCCTCACAAACAAACGCTGGCCGTCGAGGTCGAGTTCGATCAGCGAGCGATAAGGCTTGGCCAGGGCGCTGATGGTACTGCGATTTTTGTGGGAAACGAGCAGATACTGTCCGCCGCGCTCGATGTCAAAGCGCGTGCCCCGGATTTCCGACTCGCCGGCGAGCAGCAGGGGTTTGCCCTCGTCGAGGGTCAACTGGGCCACGGCTTCGCCCGACTCGGCGCGCCAGAGGTCAATCACTTCCGTGGATACATCATTGCACTGCTGTGTGTCGGGCATTAAAATAGCCTCTTTGCGGCCCGGTAGCGTGATATAAACCAGATTTCCGGCGGCGTTGCGCCGGGCCGTGATCTTCGACGGATCGCGCGGCATCTCGCCGCACACGCCGCCCGCGAGGCGGGCAAGGTCGGCACGGCTGAAGGTGACGACGGAGCCGCGCTGGGCCATCGCGGCAGGCGCGGCGGACATCAGAATAGCCACAAGAGCGGGAACTGCAGCAAGCGTGCGCATCAGCATGCACTCCTCGGGAATCGGAACAACGGTCTGTTAGTAAATTGTTTTTGCGGCACACGATACCAGATGCGTGCCTGCGACCCAGTCACGCGCCGGCGCGCAGTGCCTGCAAGTTCTAATACGCCGGGCGGCGCTCATTCGCTGTTGCGAACGCGACTGTGGAGGATTTGCCTGACGCGCAGAACCCCAGACACGGAGATAACACCATGAAGGTCGTTGGCGTGATCCCGGCGCGTTACGCGTCCACGCGGCTGCCGGCCAAGCCGCTCCACCCCATTGCGGGCAAACCGCTCGTGCAATGGGTTTGGGAGGCGGCTTCGCGGGCGCAAACCCTGAACGAACTGGTTGTGGCCACCGACGACGAGCGCATCGCAGCCACCGCCCGCGGATTCGGCGCGGAAGTGGCCATGACGCCGGCCGAATGTCCCAGCGGCACAGACCGCGTGGCGGCGGCGCTCGAGGGACGCGAAGCGGATATAGCCGTGAACATCCAGGGCGACGAACCACTGATGCCCGCAGAAAACATTGACGCCTGCGTGCGCGCCCTGTTATCGCAGCCGGACGCGGCCGTCAGCACCCCCATGGTTCCGCTCAACCACGCGGCCGACCTCGAAGCCCCCCATGTTGTCAAGGTGGTCACCGATTCGCGCGGCTGGGCCTTGTACTTCTCCCGCTCGCCAATCCCCAACCGCTCGCGCCTCACGCCGGAGGAGACAGCCGCGACTCGGCCACTGGCCATGAAACACCTGGGCCTGTATGTTTACCGCCGCGACGCGCTGAAAGCGTTCGTTGCGATGAAGCCTTCCCGATATGAATTGATCGAAAAATTGGAGCAACTGCGCTTCCTGGAGGCCGGCTATCGAATCCTCATGGTACCGGTTACGGGAGACTCCATCGGCGTGGATACGCCGGAAGATGCGGAGGCCGTGGAGCGCATGCTCGCGGCGCGCGGGTAAATCGGACTGCTTCGGTCACCGTGCTGCCTTGACGGTTTCACTTGAATAGGTCTTGCCCCTCGGGACTTGTTCTTAAGCAAAGACTGGACATGCGGCCTGCAAAACGGGCCGCGATCGGTCCCCCATCGTTGGGCATCATTAACCGGAGTTCATCCATGAATACCCGTTACTCGAAAGCGTTTACGCTGATTGAATTGCTCATTGTGGTGGCAATCATTGCCATCCTCGCAGCAATCGCTGTTCCCAACTTCCTCGAGGCCCAGACCCGATCCAAGGTGTCGCGCGTCAAGGCTGACCAACGCTCCATTGCCACCGCGGCAGAGGCTTACTGCGTGGACAACAACAAGTATCCCCCCAACCGCGCTGTGCCACAGTACCGCATGGACGATGTTCAGTTCTTCACGACGCCCATCGCCTACATATCCTCGCTGCCAAGCGACCCGTTCATTCCGCAGCAGGCGCTCTCGGGCGGTACCCAAATCAAGGGTTTCCAGTATTTCAATTACGACCGCAGCATCAATCTGGGCCCGAGCAACACCCTGACTTCGTGGGGCGTGCTGGTAGCCTCCGCGCCGGGAACACTCGACATCAAAGGCGCCTGCGTGAAGAGTTACGGTCCCGATGCAGGCAAGAAACTGGTCCCCGGCCCCGCCCTGCCCGGAGATGATGGTGGCGAGTGGGCAGTGTTTGGGCTCAATAAGAATGTGGCCGGAACCCTCGGCATCAACATGCTGTACGATCCGACAAACGGCACGGTGAGCGCGGGCGATGTGCTGCGCTTTATGGGCGACACCAATAGCGTACCGCAGGTGCCCAACTGATCCGCGACGGCATCCCCCGGCTGCGGTGCGAGGCCTGTGGCTTGAATGCGGTTTCACTGGCCTGCCATGCAGATTAGGCTTGCACCGCCGTTCATTCGCCCCTTGAATCGCGCGCGTAAGTGTGAACTCGGAGTTCGCATTAATCACGGAACAAGGAGGTTCCAAATGAAGCGCTTACTTGGTCTTCTTTTGGGTGCCCTGCTCACGGTGAGCAGCGCGTCAGCCGCAGATGTGATTCTCTACCTGAACTTCGATCAGGCGGCTGACGGCGTTTACAGCGATGGCACGACCTACACGATTGGGACTTCGGAAATTGCGAATCCAGCGGTGGCCGGTTTGGGAACGATGGATATCTTTTTCCGCAACTTCTCCGGTGACGGTCCTGCCATCGGGACGCTCCCTGGCGGCCTGACGGGAACTGCACAGGGCGGCAAGGCGCTGCTGCTCAACTCGGGTGCCGGTCAGTCAGAAGGTTTACAGGCGCGTGTGACCAATGGTCTTCCGCTTGCCGACGATCTGACGCTCGAGGTTATCTGGTGGACAAACAATCCGTCGGGCGGCAGTAACACGGTCGGGATCCAAAGCCCCCTCGGCAATGAATGGCCGTTCGGTCAGCGCTGCCAGTTCTTCATCCGCACGGTTGGCGCCACCACCATGCAGTGGTTCTCTGACCGTGGCGACAGCAACAGCGAGCGCGTTACCGAGACAACGACCATTGTCGCGAACAGGCTGTATCACGATGTGCTCGTGTTTGACTACAACACGACCACTCCGGCTCAAAGCCAAATTTTGGCCTATCGCGACGGCAGCCTTGTGGGGACCAGCATTTACGATGCCTCCACGGCGGCCTTTGCTTTCTTTAGCCAAGGATACCTCGGTCAGCGGCGAGTTGCCGTGGGCTTTGCCAATGGTCAGGATGCCAACCCGAGCGATCACCGCGGCGTGAGTGGCGGCATTGATGCTGTCGCGATCTCGCGCGGCGTCCGCACACCGGGCAACTTCTTCCTGCCGGCTGGAGCGCCAGCGGCGGTCAAGGATTGGGCGCTGTTTAACTGACCGCTCCGGTCAAAGTGTTTTGAGGAATGGGGCGGGTCCGCCGGGTGCGGGCCCGCCCCGATTTGTTTGTTGTGCTCAATCCGGCGGCGGCTCGAGACGCACCGAAACCATGCGCTGCTCCGTAAGGGCCTCTGCAGCCCACCGGACACCCTCGCGCCCCAGCCCGCTCGATTTGACACCGCCGTAAGGTTGGTTGTCCGCCCGCAGGGAGGGCGAATCATTGATGACCACGCCGCCGAACTCCAACTCCCTCGCTGCGTGAGCAATGCGCCCGATGTCGCGCGTGAACACTGCCGCCTGCAGCCCGTATCGCGTGTCGTTGGCCCGGCACAATGCCTCGTCAAAGGATTCGTACGGCTCGATGACCGCCACCGGCCCGAAGATTTCCTCGCGGTACACCTTCATGTCGGGCGAAACATCGCCCAGCAAAGTGGGCTCCATCATCGTGCCGCGCCTTCTCCCGCCAGTAATGAGTTTGGCTCCGGCATGGCGCGCTTCGGCAATCCATTCCTCGACCCGCTGCGCCGCCGACTCGCTGATCATGGGCCCGACGATCGTCTCCGGATCCATCGGATCGCCTACCTTCAGTTCGCCCATGGCCTCGACAAACCACACCTGAAATTCGCGGTACAGCGACTGGTGCACGATCAACCGCTGCGTCTTGATGCATACCTGGCCCGCCGCAGCGAAGGCCGACTTAACCAGCCGCGACACGGCCCATGCCAAATCGGCATCCTCGTGAACGATAGCCGGAGCGTTGCCGCCCAACTCGAGAATCACTTTTTTCCGTCCTGCCAGATCGCGCAGCCGCCACCCCGTGCGGTCGCTGCCCGTGAACGACAGCGCTTTCATGCGCGGATCGAGGACGAGACGCTCTGCGAGAGGGACCTCGGCATGGACAACATTGACAGCCCCGGGCGGCGCTCCCGCCTGCTCGATCAACTCGCCCAGCAACACCGCCGTCAGGGGCGCGTGAGGCGCGGGCTTCACGATGACACTGTTACCGGCCGCCAGCGCCGGTCCCACCTTGTGGGCCACCAGATTCAATGGGAAGTTGAACGGTGTGATAGCAGCCACCGGCCCGATGGGAATTTTCAGGGTCCAGCCGGCGCATCCTTCCGTGGCCCGGGTGATGTCCAGCGGCACCACTTCCCCACCGAGACGCAGGGCCTCGCACGCGCACAGACGGAAGGTGGTCACGGCTCGCTCCACCTCCGCGTGCGACAGGCGGATGGGCTTGCCCATCTCGCGGGTGATGAGTTCCGCGAATTCGTCCCGGCGGGCTTCAAGGCTGTCGGCCACCGTGCGCAGAATTCGCGACCGCTCGCCGCGCGGCAGACGCCGCATGTCCGCAAAACCGTCGGTGGCGGCCCGTATCGCGTCGTCCAACAGTTTTTCGCTCGCCGTTGCCATGGTGCCCGTCAGCGAGCCATCCCACGGGGAACGCACCTCGAGGTGCGGCTGAGCATCAAGCCAGGTGCCGCCGATCAGGAGGCGTCCTTTCAGGGGAAGTCTCAGGGTCATGGCTGCGCGGCGCGCTATTTCTCGACGGGTTCCATCAGCCGCAGCGTGCCGTTGCCCGTGCGGTGCACGATCAGCCAGCGGCCGTCGCCGCTGTTGACGAACGGCAAGAATGCGTCGCCGCTTTCTGCCAGCGATTCAACCGCTTCGGCAATGGAAAGGGTGGGCATGACCATAGGGACAGCCTTGAGCGAACGCGGCATTTTCAGCGGAGCGCGGGCGGCCTCGGCCGGAGATGCGGCGGGCGCCGGGGCGACGCGGCCGCGCTTCTTGCCGCCGCGCAACTTGGCCCATTTCTTTTTCAACTGCGCCTCGGCCTTGTCTATGAGCAGATCCACCGCCCGGGTCAGGTTCGGATCGCGCGTGGCGACCGTCACACTGACCGGTCCATCCTTGAGCATCAACTCGGCCTTGTGCTGGTAGGCATCCTTCTCGATGACTACATCAATGCCATGCACGCGCTCGGCATACTTCACGATGCGCGGGAGTTTCGACTCGATGTACTCGCGAACCTCTTTGGTGATTTTGACATGGCGTCCTTTGATGCGAGTGCTCATGAGCGGCCTCCGGGAATGTGATGGGCGGGTCCGGTCGCGACCGCGCGCAACAGCGCACCCCAATGGTGTTGAGCCGTCCGGCTGTTTGCACCGGCGGCCAGGGCGTTGGATCAGCGCGTTTCGTGGTCACCTGATTCGCGGCACCCGCCTAATCGTAGAAGAGTCTGTCCCTCTTCGTCCCTCATCTGCAACCCCAAACGGGATGGCGAAACAATTGCGGCACGATTATCGGTCCCAATGGACTGTTTGTTTCTCGCGTGTCGAGGTGTCGGACAAACTGTTCAGGGGTTCATTGAGATGAAACACTGTTTTCTTGTGCCGGTGTGGCTTTTCGTTTGTGCCGGTCTGACGCTCTCCGCGGCGAGAAGCGAGCCCGCCACGCACACCGCCCAGACCGCCGTGGCCCTGTGGGAGCAACTTCCCCTCGCATTTGAGCCCAATGTCGGGCAGGCGCCGCCGGATGCGCTTTTCGTGTCCCGCGGAAAAGGCTACGCCGTTTCCCTTTGCCGCGATGCCATTTTGGTCGGGCTGGAACGGCGGCCGCGCACGGACCGATCCATGCGGAGCCGGCTGACCTCCGCCGGGCCGGACATCACCACCGCCGGAGTCGCCATCCGGTTTTCCGGAGTGGCGCCCGATGTGTCCTTCCACCCCGCGGAACGGCTGCCGGGTGTTGCCCACTATTATTATGGGCGCGACGCCGGCACCTGGCACACCCATGTGCCTCGCTACGCGCGGGTCGAAGCGCGGGGGCTATACCCCGGCATTGACCTTGCCGTGTACGGCAACCCGCTCGAATTGGAGTTCGACCTCGTCGTGGCGCCGGGCGCCGACCCTCACGCCGCCGCGCTCGAAGTCACGGGCGGCGAGTGCCGGCTTCAGCCCGACGGCTCGCTCAGCATCGCCACCGCGGCCGGCGCTCTCATTCTCCATGCCCCCGTCGCTTATCAGATCGCCGACGGGGGTCAGCGCCGGATTCCCGCCGAATTTGTCCTCGCAGAGGCCAGCCGCGTGTCGTTCCGCGTCGGCGAATACGACAAGACTCTGCCCCTCGTCATTGACCCGGTTCTCAGTTACTCCACTTATATCGGCGGCTCGGGGACGGACGAAGTGCACGCCATTGCCGTGGATGCCTCGGGTCGCGTCTATGTCACGGGCAGCACGACAGGGAGTTTTCCAACCAAGACAGGCTCGTACGATGTCTCGTTCAACGGGGTGTCCGATGTTTTTATTACGAAACTGAACCCCACGGCAGGCAGCGGCAGCGCCGCGCTCGTCTTCTCAACCTACCTGGGCGGATCCGGTGAGGATGAAGGCAACGGCATCGTGGTGGATTCCAGCGGCCGCCCGGTTGTCTGCGGCGTCACGGCTTCCAACAATTTCCCGTCAACAAAGTTGTTCGGGCCGCAAGGGGGGCGCGACGCTTTTATCGTCAGACTCAACTCGACCGGCTCGGCCATCTCTTACGCGGTGATCGCCGGCGGTACAGCCAATGATTTTGCCTCGGGCATCGCACTCGATGCCTCGGGCAACGCCTACATCACCGGCCTGACCGGCTCGTCCAATTTCCCGGTCAGCGGCTCCCTCCAACCCTACCGTGGCGCCGGGGATGCCTATGTGCTGAAATACCGCCCCACTTCCAACGACCTCGGTTATTCGACCTTCGTCGGCGGCACACTGTTTGACGAGGGCATCGCCATCGCGGTGGATGCGGATGGCGGAGCCATCATAACGGGCGACACGGACTCTACCAATTTCCCGCTGCAGGAGGCGTTCCAAACCGTTTTGGGCGGCACCACCGACGCTTTTCTGACACGCGTCCGCAGCGACGCCAGCCGCCTCTCCTACAGCACCTTCCTCGGCGGCACGGGCTTCGACATCGGGTATGCCGTGGCCGTTGATGCCGGCTTCAACCCCGTGGTGACCGGTGAGACGCGGTCGTCGAACTTCCCCCTCGAAAAGGAATACGATTCCACCTACGCAGGCGGCCCGGGTGATGCTTTTGTAACCCGGTTTGGTAACGGCGGCGACGAACTGCTGTTTTCCACCTATCTCGGGGGATCCGGCGTAGATCGCGGTCTCGGTGTGGCGTACGGGCGCGACGGGTCGGTTTTTGTGGCCGGCGAGACCAACTCCGACAACTTCCCCACCGTGAGCGCCTACAGCAACTCCCGCGCCGGCTCCTTTGATCCGTTTCTCACCCGGTTCGCATCAGGCGGCAAAACGCTGATTTATTCCACCTATGCCGGCGGCACCGGCGACGACAAACCTTTCGGCCTGGCGCTCGACTCGTTTGGCCGCGCGTGGCTGGGCGGAGCCACGACCGGAGGATTCCCGACAGCCGGGAGTCCCTACCAGTCCACCTACGGCGGCAACACGGACGGCTTCATCTCGCTGCTGGCGCCGACCGTGCGCACCTTTCAGCAGGATGTGTTCACCTCCGCGAATATTCAGCCGCCCGGATCAGCGACCGGGTGGAGCGTGCTTGCGTCTAATCCCGGACTGGCCGACGCCGACTACAGTGCCGCACTCAAAGCCCTGCGCGGCGTGATCGCGCCGGATGCATCGCGGTTCCGCATCGCCGGCTGGATCTCGAACGCGTCGGAGTGGCTCCCCTATGCCCAGATAGGCACCAGCCGGTTCGTGCGGGCAAAGTATTATCTGTTCACAGGCGGGCAGTCGAACCCGTCCTTGCTCAACACGATTCCGAACCTGCGCGTGCGCACCTCGCTGCGCTTTGCCCAGAATTCGATGCTCGAGGTCTTCCATCACGCCAACGGCGACCCGGCCAACGCCACACTGGCGCGCGAACTTCGCCCGTCTTCCGACCCGACGCGGCCCTCGCTCTACCGCGTGGACATGGATCCTGTGGATGTACCCTATCTGGCGGCCAATAGCGCCGTGGAGGGCGTCCTGCGAGCCATGGAAGCCTATGCACTCGACCCGCAGGACAACGGGTATATTGCCATGAGCGAGAGCATCATCGGCTCGTACGCTGCCACAGCCCTGCCCTCCGGAGTGGATCCGGTGCAGTCTTACAACACCTCGGACGCCGGGGCCGGAAGCCTCGCGGTGGTCAATCCGGCGACGGAACTCGACCTGTATTGCCTGATCCTCGGCACGCTGCCGGGAGAATTCGGCACGCGTGATCCCGACCCGGCGACCACCAAACCATCCTACTGGGAGAACAGCGCCGGCGTCACCCTTGACGCGACCAGCGTCGCGACCGACCGCGTCGGGATTGGCAGCCGCGAATTCAACCCGGGCGCTTCACAGACGGCGCGTGCCCGCGTCCGCGAAGGGCGCCAGTATCTCATCCGTTGGCATGTGACCAGCACTCAGTTGTCCAACCGAAACGCTGGTCTTCGGCTGCGCGGCCGGACAGCGAAGTTTGCCTGGTCGCAAAAACTCGAACTGGGCGGCGCTTGGGCCACCGGCAGCGGCCTCAATGCCAACAATAGCATTGCCCAGCAGTTGCTGCCCGGTATCGGATGTCAGAATCCCAGCAAAATTGATAACGAGAACGGCGGCTGGTACAACATGTTTATGCATACGCCCATGAGCGTGGACATCCGACCGGATGTCGCGGGTGTCTTGAGCGACCGCATGCCAAACCTTTCGGCGCAGCCGGGGCCGGGCGCAAATGCTGCCTCGCGCCGCGACCTGCTGCTCGGCGCTGACCTCGTGGACTCGATCTCCGGCGGAACTAATGCGGGTCTTGAACGCGGCAACTTCACCGTGGATCGCATAGATGTGTACGATTACCCGCTGGTGGATGACTGAGAAGGCCGCCGCCCCGTTTCATTCGCCGCGCAACACCTTGTTAGCAGCAAGGAGCGCTGCGCGCAGATCACCGCCAGCATTGTCATTCAAATACTTGATTCGGCCATCCTTGTCCGCAACCACCACCGCCACATTGTTGTCGGCAAAGCCCATGTCGCCGCGGAGCGATTTGCGCTGGCCGGCGTAACTGGGGAAGAAATACGGGGTTTGCTTGCCGAAAAATTGGCTGGTTAAAGCGTCCGCATAGTCGGACAGCAGGAAATATGGTGGCTGTTTGTCCAGATATTTCTCAAACAGATCGCTCAGATTAACCGATCGCACGACGAAAATCACAGGCGACGGCTCCTCCAGATCGCGATTCACCGTGTCCAAAACAGCCTCGACACCCAGGGTCAGGGCGGAACCATACGGGCTTGGTGTTCCCATGAAAGGGTTGTTCTGGGGCAGCAACTCCCCAAACACCAGGACAACATGGCCGGTGGAGGCGGCAGCGGAGAGGACATCGTCGCGGCTCACGAGGCGTCGCCCGAAAAACTCGACCCGGGCGAAATCCGGCAATTCCTCGATCTTGCGCGGGGGCTCTGCCTCCAACTTATTCAGATCGCCATCCAGCACGGCCACAACGACTTCAGAGAAATCCTTGGCGATCTTTTCCGCAACAATCCTGGCCGACCCAAGCGATAGCGAATCGCGCAGCGTACCCGCTGCGGACTTTGACGCCGTGCCCGGTACGACGCCCGTTAGACTGGCCGACCACGGCTGACTCGGCGAGGCGGGTACATCCAGGATGGGAGACACCGTGACCGTCAACCGGGTGCTGCCGAGCACTTGGGACCCCTGAGCAGACAGCCGTGAGCGCAGTTCCATGCTCCCGCCAAAACCCCGGACACTGCGGCTGTTGAAGGTTAGCACGATCGTGAACGGCAGGTCGGTGAGACCGTTCGCACCCACGGGCGTGATCTTCTCGCGCAGCGGCACGGTCACCTCGTTGCCCAGCGTCAGCCACCCCTCCACCACATTCGTCAGGTTGCCCTGCCCCTTGCCCGGTTCCGCCACGACAAGAAGGTCTATTATTTCGGGAGCACTCCGCGCGAGGCATTTGCTCGCATCAGCAAAACGGGTGAATGCGTGATAGGTTTTTCCGTGTATCACGCCCAGATTCACATAGTGCGAATACGAGGCGGCCGCACGGCTGGCAAACCGCCGGGGAACACTCTCCGTCTCAAAAGTGCTGCGGCTGCGCGCAACAGACTCCTGATCGCTGCCAGCCAACATGGCGTCGAGCCGGAGCGTGACCCGTGGAAGATCAGGCGACAGGTTTGACTGCAGCACTTCGTATTCCGTGGCGCCGTGCGCCAAGCCAGCCCCGGCGACAACAACGCAGACAACAGCCAGTAGCATGGCACTTCTCGGTAAACTCATGTCAGCCCCCTTTACCTGAGCATACTTTCACGCCTCTTTGGGCTGAGCCGCTCGGAAACGGCAAGTGCTAACGAGACAGCCGACGCTCGGCTTAAACGCGCTCGCGCGGACGGCGCTGGCCCTGCTGCTGGCCGGAGACTTCCCCGCGCCCCGCAGCCCGCTGGACCTCGCCCGAATCCGTCCCCGCATCCGCCGCCCGGGCAAACACCATGCGCCCCGCGGGCGTCTGAAGGATGCTCGTCACCACAACATCCACCTCTGTGCCGATACGGCTGCGGCCCTCTTCGATGACGACCATCGTTCCGTCCTCAAGGTAACCAACGCCCTGATGCGGTTCCTTTCCTTCGCGCGCGACATAGATGTTCATCTCCTCGCCCACGAAGACCGACGGCTTGAGGACATTGGCCAGTTCGTTGATGTTGAGCACGCGAACATTGTGCAATTGGGCGACCTTCTGCAGGTTGTAATCGTTGGTCAGAATCTCGCCGCCGAGTTCCTTGGCCAGCGAGATCAACTTGTGGTCCACATCCTTCAGATCCGGATAATCCTTTTCCCAAATGGCCAGACGCGGCGCCAGTTCGCGGATCTCGTCGAGGATGTGCAGGCCGCGCCGGCCGCGCGCGCGTTTCTTGCCGTCGGCCGAGTCGGCGATGCGGTGCAGTTCGTCGAGGACAAATTCCGGCAGCAGCAGGTTACCGGACAGGAAATTAGTGGCCAGCAGGTCCTTGATGCGGCCGTCAATGATGACGCTGGTATCCAGGATTTTCGCGGTTTCGCCCGGCGAGGCGAGAATGAAATTCAGGCGCGAGAAACTGATCCGATGGTCGTGCTTGAGCGCCAGAATAATGCCGAAATATCCGAACAGCAGATTGCACAGGATCCGCGCCTTCAACTGGCCGTCCGCAACATCATCGCTCAGGATCTTGGGCGGAATGGTCGGATAAATGAACCATGCCATGACCAGCCCGACCAGCATCCCCAGCGAGGCTAACAGAATTTTCTTTGATGAAACGATGTTCGTCGCCACCTCGAACACCACAAACACGATGGCCACGAGCAACGCTACAGCGGCAAACTGATTGCCCAGCGAGGGGGTGTAGCCCCGACCGAGCCAGTAACCCACGAGGGTGGTGATGAGCACGAAAAACAACCGCGCCACCGCCACGGGATTTCGAATGAAGTTCATCACTTGAGCGGCCACCCTATTGTCTGCTTGAAACGGCCCGTCAGCGTTTCAGACTTTATCAATGGATTCTTTGTCCGGCAACCGCCAAACTCAAGGCAAATCTTCCTGCTGCGGGGCTGCACCAGGCCGGGTGGCCGCCTTGCGCGCCCTGCGTCGGGTGACCGCAACCGCCGCCGCCGACAGCAGCGAGGCCCTGAACCAAGCCATCGGCGAACTGGGCCTGGACGAGCGCGACGCGCGCCTCGCCACAGCCCTGACCCTCGGCGTCTTGCGCCATCATCTCTTCCTCATGCACCAAGTGAGCCGTTTTGTGAATCGAAAGCCGTCGCCGGAAACGGCTCTTCTCTTGCAGATGGTTGCGGCTCAGCGGTTTCTGCTCGAGCGCATCCCCCCTCATGCCGCGGTGGACGACGCGGTGCGGCTGGCAACCGGCGAAATGCGCCTTGGCCCCCACGAAATAGGCTTCGTCAACGCAGTCGCCCGCCGGATCGCGGCCTCACCCGGCCCCGACCTCACGCCCCCGCAAGATCGTAATCGTTATCTTATGATTAGACACTCGATACCGCCGCCGCTCTTCCGAATCGCTCGCGAGCGTTTCGGCGAGACCGTCCTCGAGGATGTCCTCGAGGCCATGAACCACGAGCCATCCCTGACGCTGCGCGCCAACCGCTTGCGGACCACGCGCGAGGATCTCTCGGCCGCCCTGGCCGATCTTGGCGTGCAGACTCATCCGGGCCATTACGCGCCCGATGCGCTGATCGCGCAGGATCCGGCTGACCTCCCGAGACTGCTGCGATCCGACCCTTGGAAGGCCGGGCTGTTTTATGTGCAGGACGAGGCAAGCCAACTGGTAGCCGTCATGGCGGCTCCCCAACCCGGCGAGCGCGTGCTCGACCTGTGCGCCGCACCCGGCGGAAAATGTCTTCACGCCGCTGAGATCACAGCCGGACAATCATTCATCGTGGCAACGGATGTTTCCCCCCAGCGCCTTGAATTGCTCAAAAGTAACATTCAACGGCTGGGCACGCCGGGGCTGGAATTGCGCACTCCCGATTCCCTGCCCCGCGACAAAAGGTTCGACTTGGTGCTGGTGGACGCGCCGTGTTCGGGCATCGGAACCGTGCGTCGTCACCCGGAGATCAAACTACGGATGGGACGCACTGGGCGACGCAGCCTCAAGCAACACCAGGAGCGCCAAATCGAACTGTTATGCCGTGCAGCCGACCTGACCGCACCCGGCGGACGCATCGTCTATAGCACCTGCTCATTCGCCCGCGAGGAAAACGCCGAAGCGGTGGCGAAATTCCTCGAGGTTCGCCGGGATTTCGAAGTCGCACGGAATTGGCCCCTGCCGGCCGCCTTGATCCCCTTGCGAGACCCGGACGGATTCTTGCGGACTTGGCCCAAAGCCTTGGCATTGGACGGGTTCGAAATGTGCGTGCTCCTGCATCGCACTAACAGCGTATGAAGCATCCCGCAAACCGAGTCGCACCCACCCTTGACACAGCCAAGCCTCATGCCATGCAGCCATCATGTCCCCCCGGTTTTTGATCGAATTCCTGCGCGACCCTTCCGGCATTGGGGCTATCGCGCCGAGTTCCTCACGCTTGGCCAAAGCGATCACAGCAGAGATCGGCATCGAGGCGGCCCGGGTGGTGGTCGAGTACGGACCGGGGACAGGTGCCTTCACCAAGGCCATCCTGAAACGCCTTGCGCCGGGGGCAGTGTTCTTCGCTATCGAACAAAATCCGCACATGGCCGCCGCCCTGCGGCAACGGTTCCCTTCCGTGACGGTGTTTGAGGACAGCGTGGCTAACCTCGGGCGCCTGCTGCAGGAATCGGGCATCGAGGCGGTGGATTGCATTGTCAGCGGCCTGCCATGGGCTTCGTTCAGCAGCCGTTTACAGGACGAACTGCTCGGCCAAACACTGGCGGCGCTGCGGCCCGGCGGCCGGTTCGCAACCTTTGCCTACCTTCAGGGCCTGCTGATGCCCGCAGGCCGGCGCTTCCGCCGAAAATTGCACGCCTGTTTCTCGCGGGTCGAGCGCTCGCCCGTGGTATGGTGCAACCTGCCTCCCGCCTTCGTCTATCGCTGCACCCGATGAGAAATCAATGACCTTGACTGATTCCGGTGACCACGCGCCGATGTGCCATCATGCATATTGACATCCTCTACGATCCCCAAGCCGCGGCCGCAAGCGCACGCCGCATGGAGGCTATGTTTTCGTTAGGCATGGCGGACCGGCCGCCGGTCATCTGGGGTGCATGCCCGCGGATGCTGCTGGCCCGACGGGGCTCCTCGTTTGCGCGCTTCTTTTCCGACCCCGTCACTCAGGCGACAGAAATCCTGCTCAACCATCAGTGGCTGGCCGAACATGTGCCGGGCGACATGGTGACCGGCCTGACCGCCGGCATCCAGCCGCAATTTGAAAATGTCTCCAATTCCCAGTCGCTGGGGGCCGGCGTCCGGTGGGACGACCACCAGCCCCCGCAGGTCTTGCCGTGCATCCATACGGTGGCCGACCTCGAGGCCTACGAGCCGCCGCCCTTGGAGGGAACCCTCTGGCAGCGCATGATGGATTGGCACCGTGAAATGAAGGCATGGCTCGAGGGGGGCGGCGTGACCGTCACCATGCGCGGGGAACCGGTCAGTGTCGGCCTCGGTCTCCACATCGGCGGCGAAAGTCCGTTTTGCGTGGCCGTGGATTTGTGCGGCGCGCTGGCGTACGAGTGGCTGGTGGAGGCGCCCGAGGCCATGCACCGCCTTCTTGGGCTGATCACCGACCGCATGATCGAGGTCGAGCGCATGATGCGCCGCCAGACGGGCGAGCCGGAGCGCGGAACATGGTTCCTGACCGACGACTCCGCGCAGATTGTCAGTCTGCGTTCCTACCGCGAATTTGTCGCGCCCTACAGCCTGCGCTTGTACGAGACCTTTACCGGCCCCGGCGACAAGCGCGTCATGCACTTATGCGGCAACCATGCGCATCTGTATCCGGCGCTGGTGGAGGACCTGCGGATTTCCGGTATCTGGGGATTCGGCGCCCCCGTCGCCCCCGAACAAGCCCGCGACGCCGTAGGGGGGCGCATTTGGCTGGTCGGCAATCTCGATTGCAGCCTGCTTCGCGATGGCCCGCCCGACCGCATCGTGGCCGAAACGCGGCGCTTGCTCGACGCGCTGGGCCCCTGCGGCGGCCTCGGCGTCGGAGACGGGTACAATCTTATTCCGGATACGCCGCTGGAACATCTGCGGCTCGTCGTGGACACCGTCACGCAATGGGCCGCAGCGCTCAATCGCCCATGACGGCGTCGCGCAGCGTGTCGCCGACGATGTTGAACGCCAGCATCGTCAAACAAATGGCCGCCGCAGGAAAAAACAGGAGATAGGGCGCCGCGCGCAGGTTGCTTGCTCCCTCGGCAGCCAGCGACCCCCAACTGGCATCCGGCGCAGGCACGCCCAACCCGATGTAACTCAGGAACGCCTCGGCGAAAATCGCCTCCGGGATGAACAGAGTCACCGTCACAAGGATGACGCCCGCGCAATTGGGCAGCAGATGGCAGCCGACGACTCGCACGGGGCCCGCCCCCAACGCGCGTGCGGCCTGCACAAAATCCCGCTCCTTCAGGGCCAGCACCTCGCCTCGGACGAGGCGGGCCATGTTCAGCCAGTAGGTGAGCCCGATGGCCAAGTAGATATTAGCCACACCTTGCTCGAGCCAGACCATCAGCAGGATGACCAGCAGGATGGTCGGAATACCGTAAAGGATTTCCACAACCCGCATGAGCAGGTCGTCCACGCGGCCGCCCGCATACCCCGCCAAGGCCCCCACGCCAACCCCGACCACGAGGTTGATCAGTCCGGCCACGAGCGCGATCTGAAGCGAGATGCGCGCGCCGGCCAACACGCGCGCCAGCATGTCGCGTCCGAGAGCATCCGTACCGAAGGGATGCGTGCGCGATGGCGGCTGGTACACGGCCGAATAATTGGCCGTGTTGGGTTCATGCGGCAGCAGGGGTGCCAAGCCCCACGCAGCCGCAACCAGCAGGGCCAGAAAGATGAGGCTGGCTACGGCGGCGCGGTCGCGCACGATCCGGCGGACTGCCGCCCGCGCGGGCGAGACGGGCGCGGCGTCGCCCGCCGGCGTCAGAAAAAGGTCAGTCCGGGCTGGCCGCGGCGCCACCGGACTCGGCCCCGGGAGCAGCCGGCTCAGGATCCGGCCCACGGTCAAGATAACGGTTGATCTCGTCCACAATCGCCGCAACCGCCTCTTCATCCGGGGGAGTCGCCGTCACGCTGACTTCCTCGTCCGTCGCCGTGTTGCGGAAAGTGACGGTTTCGGCGCCCGTCTCGTCGTCACGGTCTGTGCGCAGCCACTTAAAGACCTGAAACTTCATCAGCAGGTGCGAGATGACATATAAACGCTGGGCGTTTGCGGCCGCATCCTGCGCCAGCCAGTCAAAATAGGATAGAAGGATGGCGTTGCGCTCGCGTTTGTTTGCGCGCGTGTCGGGCTTGGGCGGTTCGCGGCGGGCAATCCAGAAGCCATAGTAGCCGCGCTCGCGCACCTCAGGCCAGCATTGCTCGCAAAAATCTTCGCGCAGCGGTTCCGCGCCGGCCTCGTCGTCGTCGTCCGGGACCACGGCAAGCACCGACGGGTGCTTCCCACCGGCGGCGATGGCTGCGCCGCATTTGGCGCAGGTGTTGCGCGGGCGCGCAATCTTCAGGTAAATCTCTCGGCTCAACATGTCGCTCCGTGCAGCGGGAAACTCAGATATTTAAACAGATCTTCTGCGCATGACACGATGCGCGTCAACCCGCGACTTACCCCGGCTATCGCGCCTGATTGGGGCGCGACTCGCGCGTGCCGCCAAGCAGCCACCCTAACCCGGCCACAGGCGGCCGCGGTGTCTCGTTGTTCGTGACTGCGGCCGGAGCCGGCGGCGTGGCTTCGGCCTGGGTCTTGCGGTATTTCGAGAAAAACATATACCGCTCCACGACCAGAATGCCGACCCCAAGGAGCAAAACGACCAGCATGGCAGCCGCGACCGTCATCAACCGCTGTTTGATGCGGTCCGCCGATTCCCGGATGAGCGGGCCGAGCCGAATCCGCACCTGAGCGTCGAGTTCCGAAGCGACAAGCGTCGACACCTGCCGCGGCAACTGCTTGTCGAGCACCTCGGCCAGTGTGCTCTCGGTCATGTCGGCAATTAAATCCTTTGCCATGCGCGGAACCAGTTTCTGCGCCGCGGCCTCGATGATCGAAACAACCTTTTGCGAAGCATCCGGCACGAGGTTTTCGGCCTCCTTCTGGACGCGCCGCTGGACTTCCTTCGGCAGCATCTGATCCAGGCTCGCCTGAAGGTGCTCGCGGAGCATCGGCGGCAGCACCTGCTCTGCAGCGCGGCGCACGGCCTTTTCCGTCTCCTCGCGCAAGATGACATCAATGGATTCTGTGACGCGCCGCTCCGCAAGTTTCTCGATCATCGAGCGAGCCACTTCCTGAACGGTCATCTTGACGAGTTCCTGCTCCTTCTCGGCCGTCAACTGGCTGACGCGCTGCTCAACCTCGCGCCGTGCGCGATAATCCACCTGGGAAACGACCATTTGCAGGGCGCGCTCGGTGATGATTTGCGTGCGCTGCTCGACGGCCTCCTGCAAGGTGGCCTCTGCCAACTGCTGCATCATGCGCTCGGCGGCGGCTTTGAGGTGGAGGCGTCCCTCCTCCAGCACCCGCTTCTCCTCGAGCAGCGTCGCCACCTTGCGCGCGAGTACCTCCGGCTCAAACGGCTTGCGGATGAATCCGTTGGCCCCCAACAGGTCCACGCTTTCGCTGTCCGAGGTTTCATCATCCGGAACCAAAAGCAGGACAGGTTTGTCAAAGAATTCCGCATCAGTCCTGAGCGCCCGCGTGAGTTCGGCGCCGCTCAACTCCTTGAGCGATCGGTCAATGACCAGCAGGGCCACTTGGGACAGTTCCGGATAGGCGAGCGCCGCGATGCCGTTGGCCGCCGCGGCTACACGGTAGCCTTTCATTTCCAGCACACTGCGGCACATGTCCTGAATGGCCGCGCTCTCGTCCACCACGAGGATCAATTCACCTGCCATCCGGGCGCCTCCTTGGGGTCATCAGCCGAACACCTTCGCCGTCAGGTCGTCGAAAGTAAAATCGGCCAAAAGCATGATGGTCGCCCGCCGGCGCCATTCATCAAAAGCCTGTGAGAACAGGTCATGGGCTGCCTTGGGCCCCAGCCGCTGAGCGGCAAGCACATAAAGCATTTTCAAGCATCGGGTGACGGCCTCAAGCGTCTCGGCATAGGAACCCTTGAAAGCCCCCTCCACGCCGGCCCGCTCCACGAAACGGTCGAAACGGCCCGAATCCAGCCGGTTGCCCGACGCCGTAACCAGATCCGCCCGCGGACAAACCGTCACGGCCGTGCGCCAACATTGCTCCGCGAGATGATCGTCTGCTTGCCCCGTATAAAAGTTGGGATCCGACACCAGACGGCGAATGAGATTGTTGGTCAGATCGGTCAAACACGCCACGGAGTTCGGGTAATGTAGGGCTGGCTCCGGCTCCGGCGGAGGCGCTGCCGCAGGAACTCCACCGTCCGGTTGCGGCACATCCCGCCGACGCGAAAACAGCGCCAGCAGACGCGCGGAGGTGGTGCCGGGTTGGGAGGCTTTCGGCCTCGGAGTATTCGGGCCGGATTCGCCTTTCATCCCCTGCATCATGACTGGCGGGCCGGCAACCGGCGGCTCCACGGGTGCCGTCTCTTTCTCCAACCGGATCAGCCCCGCCGCTAGAAAAGAGTTGAGGATGCGGCAAGTCTCGAACCGGCCGACCCCGCTGCGCTGACAGATGGACTCGACCGTGCTGAAGCCGTTGATCAGCGACAAGACGCGCCACTCGTCGGGCGTCAGGTTGTCAATGTCGAGATCGGCCCGACCGCCGACCCGAACCACCGACGGCACCGCCGCTTCGCTCGGGATATTTTTCACGATGCGGGCCCACTCGTCCTCCCGCCTCGCGCCCTCCATGACCAGACGGTCCACATCCAGTT
This sequence comes from Candidatus Sumerlaeaceae bacterium, assembly GCA_026418615.1. Taxonomy (GTDB): domain Bacteria; phylum Sumerlaeota; class Sumerlaeia; order Sumerlaeales; family Sumerlaeaceae; genus JAOAAY01. The sequence goes on from JAOAAY010000004.1 coordinate 56,146, forward strand.
CCACCACCGCCGGGCCGACTTCCTGCTCGCTGGAATGCTCAAACTTGAAGGTGCCTTCTCTCAGCGCAAAAAGGTCGTACACCTCTTCTTCAACCTGCAGGCGTATGGCCTGCGACAACTGCTCCCGGGTGAGAAGCCCCTGATCCACCAGCAAGTCGCCCAGAGGCGGCTGGCGCAAGGAGCGCTCCTGCTTCAGGATGGCCTCCTCCACATCACGCCGCGACACAAGACCGCGCGTCACCAGCATGTAACCCAGTTTTCGGGGACGCTCCACACTCGACGAGTTGACAACCCGTCCGGCACGGATCCCGATCCGCACAACCTTCTCGCCGTGCGTGACCGTAAGCGACCCGGTTAGGCGGTTCATGCCAACGAATTGCAGTACTTCAGGCAGGCTGACTGCAGAGTCGAGGCGTCCCTCAAGTTCCATGGGATAGTGACGCTAACCGAACCGCCAAACGGCTCGCAATTCGTTTTTGGCGGCCCGCCGCCTACTGCGATCCGACGGCCGCCCGACGCCGGACGGGAACGGCCACGACCATTTCGTCGTCATCACCAGGCCCCCCCGCACGCGACGCCACTCCGGGGGACGCAGAAACCTTGGCCGGCTGGCCGTCCTTAGCCCGGACTGGCCGCGCAGAGCCGCGACGCGGCAGGGGTTGAGCGGTTTCGGGAACGGCTGCCGTTTCCGCCGCCGCGTCGCCCTCGCTGTCCCCGCCCTCGGCGCTGACAGCCGTGCCCACAGGCGCGCGATCAACTCCGGCTCGCTGCATCAGCGCCAGGATCGCGTCGGATTTCGCAAAAACCGCATGATCCCACGGGTCTTTCTGGCTGAGAATGCCCTGCACGCGTCCTTCCTGATCAAGCACCGGCCCGCCCGAGTACCCCTGTCGTACCTTGGCGGAACTCATGGCAAATCCCGGCATGACTTGCTCGCGCATCACACTGCCGTGGGAAATCCGGTACCGGTCCGGAAAATGCCCGACAATCGTGACCTCATCGCCTGCCCGCAGCCGGAACGGGACGACCGGCAGCGGCTCGACATTGGCCGGTTTGGACACCTTGAGCAGCAACAGATCGTTGCGCGCATCGCGTGCCACCACGCGCGCCGGCATCCGGTGGCCGGTCCGGGTGTCAACAAAATAGTCGGTCGTCGGAGATTCCCCCAGCGGCGTCGGTATCCGGCTCATATGGTGGCAGGTCAAAACCAAACCCGGAGCCACAAAAAAACCTGTCGCCGTGGCACTGGCCATGCCAAAGCCGGCCTTGCGAACCTGCGCTGTCACCAGCACGCACGCCTCGCGCGTCGTGTCATCAAGGGATGGGCTCGCGCAACCGGATGGCAGCCCTACTACGATCAGCGCTGCAACTAGCAGCAACCGGAACGGGTTCATCATCTACACTTTCAGCAGCAGCGTCGAGCGTTACGGATAACCCTGCCGGCAGGGGAAACGCAAGGGTGATAACGCAGCCAGCACGGCAAAACTCCGAAACACCTTTCCGGCCGCACGGGAGGAAAAACGAACAAACTGTTCGTGGCGAAAACGACTGGAGGATCCCGTCGTCCCCCCTGCCGGGGACTGCCCAACAGTAATGCGCTTGGCCGGGATCTACAGCGCGGGCGGAGGCGGGGCCGCCGACGGTTTCTTGATGTTCACAAGATCAACATCAAAAATCAGCGTAGCGTTGGGCGGGATGTTGGGTCGCCGTCCGATACTGCCATAGCCGTGCTGGGGCGGCACGATCAAACGCCGTTTGCCGCCGACGCGCATCCCGCGCACCCCCTCGCTCAGCCCGCCGATTACATCGGCCGAGCCGACGCGGAAAGTGATGGGCTGCGGAAGGATGCGTTCGCGCGAGCGCTCGAAAACCTTGCCGTCCGCAAGGCTGCCCACATAGTGCAGTTGCACCATGCTGTCGGTGGTCGCCTCCTCGCCCGTGCCAATGACCTCGTCTACATATTCGATCCCGCTCGGCAGGGTGACGGTCGTGCCGGTCGTGGCGGCGCCAGTATCGGCACCGCGGGCCTCGGCGCCCAAAACGGCACACCAAAATATGCACACGGCTCCCATGCGCCAAAACATGCCATTATGTGTCATCATCATTGCTCTCCACCTTACCTCTCACGCGCGCACACCATCCACTCGACCTTAGCGGCGTCAACCGTAACGGGCCGAGATCGCTCCCTTCGCCCTCCGCGCCAGCAGCAAGGCGCTAAACACAGCAAACTGAACCACAACGATGGCCGCGCCCGTCGGCCAGTCCGTAGCCCATGAGATGCCCAGCCCCGCGATCGTGGTTGTCACGCCGGCCACCACCGACAGGATGACCATCCAGCGAAACCGGCGGGCCACCAACTGGGCCGTGGCTCCGGGCAGGATCAAAAACGCACTGACAAGAATGATCCCGACCATGCGCACTGAGACGATAATCATCAGCGAGAGCGTTACGAGCAGGAAGTAATGCAGAAATCGCACCGGAATGCCCGAGACGGCCGCCATGTCCTCGTCGAACGCATAATAGAGCAGTTCCTTCTGCAGCAGCAGCAGCGGCAGGGCAACGGCCGCCCCGAGCACCGAAATGACAACCAGTTCCCGCCCAGTCAGCGCCACGATGCTGCCAAAGAGATAACTGTACAAATCGCGGTTGTAGCCGGGTGTCAGTTTGAAAAAGATTACGCCGGCCGCCATCGAAACGACAAAGAAAATGCCGATCACACTGTCGCCCGCGAGATTCGAATGGTGCGTTGTGGCGGCGATCAGAAAGGCCACCACGAGACAAAAAATCAGCGCCGTAGCATAAATTTTGGCGTCGGCAGCCGCCGTGCCGGCGAACAGCCATGCGCCAAGCGCGATACCTCCAAACGCGCTGTGCGAGATGCCCTGACCGATGAAGGCCATCCGCTTGAGGACCACATAAACCGACAGCAGCGAGCATACCGCCGCGATGATCAGACCGCCGGCAATGGCGCGCCGCCAAAAATCATAGACCATTATGTCGTGCAGCAGTTGCGTCATCCCGTCTCTTGCCGTCGCCGACGACACGAGCCGTCCCGCATCGTGTCAACGCAACTAGGAAATCCGCAGAACCCGTGCGGGCCTCACGGGGCGTTGGCAAGTTGCTGCGCCGGCTCAACCATGGGGAGAAACGCGTCCACCACATCCGGATCAAACAGAACCCCCCGGTTTTCACGCAGGTATTCGGCAGCCTTGGCGGGCGAAATCGCGCTGCGGTACGGCCGGTCCGAGGTGAGAGCGTCCCAGACATCCACCACCGCAAAGATGCGCGCCGCCAGCGGGATTTCCTCGCCCTTAAGCCCCGCCGGGTAGCCTGACCCGTCCCAGCGCTCGTGATGGGCGCGCGGAATGGCCAGCGCCGGCTCAAGGAACTCGACCCCCGCCAGCATTTCGCATGCGCGCAGCGTGTGCTGACGCATGATTTCCCGCTCCTCGTCACAAAGAGGTCCCGGCTTGGACAGGATCGAGTCGGGAACGGCCATCTTGCCAATATCGTGCAGCAGCGCGCCCCGGCGGATATGGACGATTTCTCCCTCCGCAAGACCAAGCGCGCGTGCCAGCGCCACCGTCTGTTCCGCCACCCGCCGCGTATGCCCGTGTGTTACCGGATCGCGGATTTCGAGCGCAATGGCCCACCCTTCGATGGTTTGCTCGTAAGCATCGCTTAGTTCGCGGTAAAGTCGCGCGTTCAGAATCGAAGTCCCGACATGGTTGGCGACAATCTGCAAATACTCGAGATCCGTCTGCTTAAAGGTGCGGCCGGAGTTCACTGCATAGACGCCGAGCACTCCCACCGCCTGATTGCGCACGAGCATGGGCGCGCCAGCGTAAGCCTCGAATCGAAACTGAGACGAGCCTTGCGAGCAATCCCACGAGGTCGTGATCGCGTGGGTGCTGGCATTATTGATGCATAGAGGTTGCTGCTGGGTTAGCAAGTACTGGGCAATACCCGAGTGCGGCGACATGCTCGGCATCAGCCGCGACGGCTCCACTCCGGAGCAGGCCAGCAGATGCAGTTGACCATCGCGCAATTCGCGCAGGATGGCGGCATCCGCCGCAAACGCATCGCGCAGGTGCTCGGCCGCTTCCTGCATCTGAACATGAAAAGGAGCCGTGCCGACAACAAGTGCCGACACGCGCGAAATGAGCGCGATGCGGCTGGTGAGATCGGATTGCTGCTTCATGCTCTCAACACCCTATCGTCCTGCGTCGGCGTGCCGTCCTGCGTCGTTGCCCTGAGCCAAGCCTGCCCCAAAAACGAGACCATGCTTGTACCCGTCCCGAGCGAAAAAAACAACTTTAAACCTTAGGGTTACCGCACGGAGAAAAGCCGGCTGGGACTTCACAGTGTGACGCACGCACAAGCCTGAATTCGCTTGGCAGTCCCTTTCCGCCGCGCCACGAAACGGAGCCGATGCTTGCCCGCGTGTTCAGTCAGGCCGTGTTCGGTGTGGACGCTTTCCTCGTGGAAGTGGAGGTGGATGTCTCCGGCGGGAAAGATCAGTTCAACACCGTGGGGCTGCCCGACGCAGCCGTGAAAGAAAGCAAGGACCGCGTCAAAGCGGCTGTCCAGAATTCCGGCTTTGCCTATCCGCGCGAGCACATCACCGTCAATCTTGCCCCCGCAGACATGCGCAAGGAGGGGCCGGCGCTGGATCTGCCCATCGCGCTCGGCCTGCTTGCCGCCATGCAAAAGGTGGATCCGGCGCCGTTGCGCGAGCACGCATTCGTGGGCGAACTCTCCCTCGACGGCGCCGTCAAGCCCGTCGCCGGCATCCTGCCACTCGCACTGGGCGCGCGGGCCTCAGGCTTCCGGGCCATAGCGGTTCCGCCGGACAACGCCGCCGAGGCCGCCGTCGTGGACGGCATCGAGGTCATCCCGATCGCCTCCTTGCGTCAGGCGGTGAACTACCTCAACGGCCGCGAGCACCTCACGCCCCATCGCGTGGACTTGGCCGAGGTCTTCACCCGCCGCCAGCACGACGCGCCCGATTTTGCCGATGTCAAAGGTCAGGAGGGCGCCAAACGCGCCCTCGAAATCGCCGCCGCCGGTGGCCACAATGTTGTCATGATCGGACCGCCCGGAAGCGGCAAAACCATGCTGGCCAAGCGCTTGCCTTCCATCTTGCCCGACATGACTCTGGAGGAGAGCATCGAGACCACCAAAATCCATTCCGTGGCCGGCCAGATCGCAGCACGCGAAAGCCTCGTCGCCGTGCGACCTTTCCGCTCGCCCCACCACACGATTTCCAACATCGCCATGATCGGCGGCGGCGCCGTTCCGCGTCCGGGCGAGGTCAGCCTTGCCCACAACGGCGTCCTGTTTCTCGACGAAATGCCGGAGTTCGGACGCACCGTCCTCGAAGTCCTGCGCCAGCCGCTCGAGGACGGCACGGTCAATATCTCCCGTGCCTCCATGAGCCTGTCGTTCCCCGCGCGTTTCATCCTCGTCGGCTCGATGAATCCGTGCCCGTGCGGCTATGCCACGGATCCCACCCGCGCCTGCCAGTGCCTGCCCGTGCAGGTCCAGAAATATCGCAACCGCCTGAGCGGCCCGCTCATGGACCGCATCGACCTGCATATTGATGTCCCCGCCGTCAGCGTTCGCGAACTGGCGCGACGCGACGGCCACGGCGAGCCGAGCGCCCAGATCCGACAGCGCGTCAACGCTGCCCGCGACCGCCAGCGCGCCCGCTACGCCAGCCTCCCCGGCGTGTACTGCAACGCGCACCTCTCCACAAAACAGATCAAACGCTTCTGCCCCCTCGACGAGGCGTCCGCCTCGATGCTGGAAAAAGCCCTGACAGCCCTGGGGTTCTCCGCCCGCGCCTACGACCGCATCATCAAGGTCGCCCGTACGATCGCCGATCTGGCCGGCGCCGAGAAAATCGCCGCTGAACACATCGCGGAGGCCATCAACTACCGGTCGCTGGATCGCGGAATCTGAGCGCCCAGGTCACCCGCTGGCGGGGGACGCTTTCGCCCGGCTTTGACGGACCGCCGACGCACTTGTCCCGTGCGGCGTCTTGAAAGCGTCCGCGTGCGCTCAAACCCTGATGGGGTAGTCCCCCAGCCGCTGGCAGGCTTCGAGCATGGTTATGTAATTTTCGTACTTCGCGTAGTCGGGCACACTGTTGCTCGAGCCGAGCGCGTAGCCGCCGCCGGGAGCAGCGCGGCGCAGCCGGTCGCGGACGAGCGCCTCCACCTGCTCCGGAGTCCCGCGCGCCAGCGTGTCCACCTCAATGCTGCCCAGCACGGCCAGCCGCCCGCACGCGCGCTCTTTCACCTCAGCCACATCCATGGATTTCGGCTCGATGGGATGCAGCGAGGTCACCCCGCACGCAATCAGGTCCTCCAGCACCTCCCAAAGCACCCCGTCGCTGTGGTAGAGGAACGGGATGCCGCGCGCCCGGCACAGCGCACCAATCTTCGCCACCCATGGGAACAAATGCTGGCGGTAAACTTTCGGGCTGACCATCAGCCCCCCCGTATAGGCAAGGTCGTCCGAATACCAAAGCGCCTGCACCCTCGGAAACTCCGCCATGTGCTCAAACAAATGATAGATGAGCGCCCCAACGCACTGAAACAGCGCCTCGACCAGTTCCGGCTGCTCGAAAAGCGCCATGGCAAAGTTCTCGAATCCCATGACCTCCCAGACAAAAGTAAATATGTCGCCATATTGCCCGATGACAGCCATCTCATCCGGCAGAATGCGCTCGGCCTCCTCGAAGCGCGCGTAACTCACCGTGTCAGGGTCCGGCCAGGGGAACTGCTCGAAATCCTCCATCGAGCGGATTGCCCCCTCGCCCTCCGCGGCCCAGTTGCGGTCCATGGCTGTCTTGGTCGCACCCATGTGGGGAACCACGCGCTTCCAACCCGGGCTCAACGAGATGCCGGGCTGCAACTTGATGTAGTCGTAACCCGCCCGCCGCGCAAATTCGATCTCGTCCGCCACCGAAATGCACGGACGACCGATCGCCTCTGATTTCCAGATCGGGTGAACTCCCAACTCGATGAGCGGCACACAATCCGGCTCGCCCTCGCACAACAGCGCACGCCGCAACCGCTGCCAGTCGGGCTTGCGTGTCAAATGATCCAATGTCATCCGAACATGACCCTCCCCTGCAAGAAAAACTCACGACCCCCATGCCTTTGTCCCGAAACACCGTACAGGCAAGCACTTGATGACAAAAATCTGGCTGGCAATCACCAACCGGGCCGGGCACCGTTTCCGGCCGACGGCCATTCATCACGAGGCCTTTTCTTGTTCGTAAAAAACGCAGTCGCCACGCAGCCGCGAACGAAAAAACGCAAGTCCGGGCGCTCACACTCGTCTAAATTGTCAGCACGACACGATTGTTGCTGCCCTGCCGTCGCTTTGATAACAGATGATCTCATGGCTGGGCGAATCTTAAGACGGAGAGCGTAGGCAATGAGGCAATTCGTACGGATTTCTGCGTGGGCGGCTGCAGTGGCTGTTGGGATGTTGGCGGGGTTGTCAGCGGGCGCGAGGCCCGCTCAAGGGCCGGATGCGGCGCCCAAAACCGTTCGCGTGGAGGTGCTCGACGCTTCCGGCAAACCGGCCAGAGGGGCCGAGGTCGCTCTGGTGACGCTCAGGTTCGGGCGGTTTGACGGCTGGCGAGAGGCCCCGGACGGCAAGGCCGAATTGGCAATCCCATCCGACCAGAACAGATTTGGGCTTGAGGAGTCCGCACAAGAGGAGATCGCAGCGCGGGCACCCGGCCACGCGCCTGCCACGGTCAAGTGGAATCCCGAAAGCGGTTCGTCAGCCACGGTGCGGCTCAAACGCGGCAAGCGCGTCAATTTAGAAATCAAAACCGCTGATGGCCGGCCGTTGCCGGAAGGAGTTCTACCCGTCGTTTTTGCGCCAAAGACTCGCATGCAAGTGTTGAGGCCCTTAGTATCCGCCTTCGGCACCACTTCGGGACCACTGTTCCATTATTATCGTGTCGAACAACGCGCACCGGGCCGTTTCAGTGTCATGGTCTCACCGGAAGACGGGCCGTTGACTGTTTATGTGGACTGTCCCGGTCTGCTGCGCGGATTTGTGAGCGAGGCATTTGAGCCCAAAGCGTGGGACAAGCCGCTCATCGTTCAACTGCCCGCGGCCGGGACGGTCGTCGCCACCTTCGAGCCCAAGCCCGCCATCCGCACCGACCTGACGACTTTCATCGTCAGCCTGCGGGGGAAGGATCCGATGCCGGCCTTTTACGATCTCGCCGCCGTGGTGTCGGGCGCCGGGCAGCCGCGACGCGCGGTGTTCCCGGATCTTGCCCCCGGACAATACGATATTCTGGCCGAGACCGGAACTGGATGGGTGAAGCGGGCATGGGCTGGTCCGGAAACAGTTGCCGTCCAGGGCGGCTCCTCGGCCACGGTTGCTCTCAAGCAACGGCCAGCCTTACCGGCGTTGCGGGTGACCGACGCGGCGACCACCGGCCGCCCCGTGAGGGCATCCGCATTTGTGATTCGCAAACAGCGTGACTTATTCCTGCTGACGGGCACGGGCTGGGTCCCTGTTGGGCCTGACGGCCGCATCCGCTTTGACATGAACCAATTTGCCCCCCGCGACCCATGCGAGGACGCGAGTCCGTGGGAGTATCCGGTACTGGTCAAGGCACCCGGATTTGCTCCGAAAACCTTGACGCTTCGTACCTCGACTGTCGCCACGACGGAGGTCATTGTCCCTCTTGAACGCGGCAATCCGATCGAAATTGTTCTCGAACCGCCCGAAGGGATGTCCATTCCGGAAGACCTCATCCCCGCCGTGTGGTTTCCACCTTTTGGTCCGATCCTCGGCTTGATACCCTATACGACGAGCCTGCAGGAGGTTTGGGCACAATCGCCGGTGCTCGATACGGAAAGGATCGCGCCGGGACGCTACAGGGTCCGCATCACCACGGGCACAGAACAGTTGGTGGTCGGCGTTCACCACTCAAGGTTCCTGCGTGGATTTGTGTCGGATGTTTTCTCTCTTCAGGATCTCTCGGGCAGCCCGCTTGTGCTCCGGCTGCCCAAACCCGGCGGCCTTGAGGTCACCGCAGATGTGCGCGAATACTTAAAAACACCGGGACCCAAACCGGATTCCATTGAACTGACCATGATGCCCGCTGAGGCGGGTGACCGCATGCCCATCAACGCCTTGGGCTGGCAACGCAGACTTGGCCTACAAGACGGAATAGCCTCTTACCAGGCGGCAGATCTGGCCCCCGGGCGCTATGAGGTTTTCATCACGGCGGCTTTTGACGCGGGTGACGACCAGCGCAAAACATTGAGCGGCAATTCCGAGTTGAAAGTTGAGTCCGGCACGACAGCCACCGCAACGATCGCCCTGTCCGACACCACCAGCCGTCGCGGTCCCCGGCAATTTGCTTTGCCTGAGGTTCGCGTCCTCAGCGCGACCGGCAAACCCGTGACCAATGCCCGGGTCTTTGCTCGCCGGGTTGGCGACGAGATGAATGTCACGCGGGGTGAGGCGGCCGGCGACGGCCGTTACCAATGCAAGCCATTGGTTGCATGGTCCATGACAACGGGGGAACCGTTGACCTCGGCCACGGCGGAATTGCTCGTCACCGCACCGGGTCACACCGCAACGACCATGACGCTTGAGGTGCCGACCCGCCAAAATCTGATCACGGTGCGACTGAAAAAAGGTCGCGAGGTGGAGTTGCGCCTCAACCCTGCCGAGGGAACTTCCATCCCGGAGACCCTTGAGCCGATCATCTGCGACGAGACGATGCTAGGCGCTGCATGGATCGGGCTTTCACCCGACTCGGCAGACAAAGGGTTTTCTCTGGCCAGTGTCACGCGGACCGGCACTGGACGCTACACTTTCCAAGTCGCCAAGGAGACAAGCGGACTCTATGTGCTGATCCACGAGCCCGGCTTCCTGCGAGGATTTCAAGCAGGCCCCTTCGGGGCGGACCAAGTGGCCAAAGGGCGCATTGAAGTGGACTTGCCGAAACCGGTGACGCTGACCGCACGGTTCCGTCCTGCGAAGCCCGACACCCCTGCCACTTATACAGCGTGCTGGGCCGCGATTGACCGCCTCGTGATGCTGCCCGGGGAGAGATTCATGTACATGAAGATCGCCCAAACCGAAGCGGCCGGCACGACGCTCGAAGCACAGTTCTCCGATCTCGCGCCCCTCGACTTGAGGGGCCGGTATAGCGTCGAGGCTGGTACAGGGCGTTTATCCGAGCGGTTTGGGCCGCCTGGACAATCCTACAGCGACCGCGCCGAGGCGGACTTCCAGGACGGCACCAGTGCCACAGTTGAAATCCTTTACGAGCCCTTCGACCGCGACATGCTCAAAGGACCGTACACGGCTGTTGTGACGGTGCTCGGGCGAGACGACAAACCTTTGGATGGAAAGCCGTTCCGCGTCACTTATTACGACCGCAAATTCGGCCCCCACACCGTCGCTCAGGGAACCATTCCGTCATCGGGTGTCGTGGAATTGCGCGGACTGGCCGGCGGCGTGGACAAACCGACCTCTTTGAGCGAATTTCGCGGGAAATTTCCACCAACTTATACTTTTACCATCGGCGACGAGGATATTGGCTCCATCCAATTCGTCAAATTCGACCGCCAGAGCGGGCTGGTATTGCCGGCACATACCGATCAGGTGGCCGAATTCACTTTCCGGATGCCGCCGGTCGTCGGCGATATGGCACCGGATATCGAATTGACCGAAGTTTTCGGCGACGGGACGCTGCGTCTCTCCGATCTGAGGGGACAGGTCGTTTTCCTCGATTTCTGGGCCACATGGTGCGGCCCGTGTCAGGATCCCATGAAGGCGCTCAACGAACTGGCTGCCAAACACAAGGATGACTGGGCAGGGAAGGTCGCGCTGATCGGGGCCAGCATTGACGACAACAAGGCTACGGTGCAGAAACATGTGAAAAAGAAAGGCTGGGAGAGCGTGCGCCAAATGTGGTGCGCCGTGCCGGATGGCTCAGGCGGCTGGGAAGCCCCGCAAGTGCGCACCTACGGCGTTCGCGGCGTGCCCACCGCCCTCCTCATTGATCAGCAGGGCCGCATCGTCTGGCGGGGGCATCCGGCCGGATTCAACAAAGAGGGCGAAATCACACGGCTGCTGCAAAGCAAGTAAACATCTTGATCAAGGGGGTAGAGACCATGCGAAAGTCTCACAGAAACCTGCTGCTGGCCGCGCTGGCGACACTCGCGATCCTGACGATCGCACCAGTCGCCGACGCCAATGAGCCTTCGGGTGACCCATCGGCTCAGGTTCACCCGTTGCTCGCCCACATGCCAGAACGGTTCAGACGGACGGCGGAAGTCGTCCCAATGTACGCTCCGCCGCTGATGGTTGTTGCCGCTGATGACGGGTTGCCGGTCACCAGCGCCTCGCTGGCGCTCATGTCCGACTCCGGTCCGTTCGAAAACACTTCGGCGACACATGAAGGCAGGGGGCGCTACCGGTTCGCTCCGCTGGAACAGATCCGGTCCAAATCGAGGACGATGACCACACAGTCCCTCTCCTTGTTAGTCACGGCACCAGGGTTCGTGCCGGAGACGACCTCGATCGTGCTCAATGAAAGGGCGCCCCTGCCGGGCGAGATGACTGTCCGCCTCGGCCGGGGGCGTCCCGTCACGCTGGAGATCACCCGCGAGGACGGGCAGCCGCTGCCCCAAACCTTGGAACCCATCATAGCCGACCGGGACACGCTGGAGGCCATTTGGTGCACGCTCGGATGGCAGACCGGCCCCTTGCGTTTTGGTTTGTATCCCGTGCGGCGCATGGCCCCGAACCGCTGGGAGTTTGGCGCCAAACCCGGGCAGCATGAGGTTTTTGTGATCGTGGACGAACCGGGGCTGTTGCGGCACTTCGTGGCCGGGCCGTTGAATGTGGAGGACGGCACAACGGCCTCCCTCATAGTGCGCCTGCCGAAGGCTTGTGCAATCACCGCACGGTTTCGCCCCGCGGAGGGTGTCGCCCGGCCAGCCTACCGCCGATGCACACTGGCGGTGACGCGCTCTGTCGATGTGCCGGGCGGCAAACCATCAAACTACGGAACCACCGTGGCCTCGTTCACTGGCGAAGGACCCACGGTAGAGCATGTGTTTGACGATCTGGCCCCGCCCACGGACGACTCTGGCTACTGGGTGCAAGCCATGACAGATCCGCACCCCGCTGAAGGGCTCGACGGGAAATACGCTTTCTCCGGCGGCGATTCCCCGGATTTTGGCAACGGGACCTCAGCCACCGTGGAAATCCTGTACAAGCCACTCAGCATTCGTCAGGTGCAGGGCGGGCTGACGGCCGTCGTCCGGGTGACGAATGCAAAAGGCGAGCCGGCAGCCGGCAAACCGTTTGAACTCCTGTGGCACCCCCGCAACTATCCCGAGGTTACGCTGACCTCGGGCACCATCCCGACATCCGGGGTTGTGGAATTTCCGGGTTTGGGGGGCGCACCGGAAAAAGTCATGACAATAGCCGAAGCCCAAAAATCCGGATGGGAGCCAGCCCATCTGGAGTTTGTCCTCGACGGGGAAAGCGCGGGAATGATACGGTTTTTCCAGGTGGATGAGAAGGCGGGCGTTGTCCGGCCGGCGGTTGATGACAACCGGCGCGTGTTCGAGTTTCGAGTTCCGCTGCGACCGGGCGACGAGACGCCAGATATCGAGTTGACTGACCTCGCAGACGGCCGGGTGTTCCGGCTCTCCGATTTGCGCGACCAGGTGATCTATCTCGATTTCTGGGCGACCTGGTGCGGGCCCTGCCAGCGACCTATGCATGAACTGGACGATCTCGCCCGACGCCGCGCGGCCGAATGGACGGGCAAGGTGTCGCTCATCGGGGTGAGCATAGACGAGACGACAGAGGTCGTCGTGCGGCATCTGGAGAAAAACGGTTGGACTGCGGCACGGCAGGCTTGGTGCCATCCGGTTTCCGGCTCGACAGGCCGTGCGTCGGCGCAGGTCAAAGCCTTTCAAGTGACGGGATACCCGACGGCGTTTCTTATCGGCGCAGACGGAAAACTGATTTGGACGGGGTATCCCGGCCCCGAAATTGAAAGCATCATTGAGAAGGCCCTCGGCAGCCGCTGATGGTCATCCTTAACTTTTGAACGGCACGGAGGGAATGCCCGCCGCCGGGCTATTGTTCTGTTGTGATAAAGTCCGCGACGGCTGCCCTCCGGCTGCCGTTCGGTTGACAATTGTATTGCAGGATAACTCAACGGATGACCGAGGTCCCACCGGCGCACCCCAACAGGCGCCTCTCCAGATTCGCCGCGTTCGTCGCGGGTTACACCTTCGTCCTCATCACTGCGGGGGCGCTTGTCACCGGCAACAATGCGTCGCTGTCCGACCACACCTGGCCTACCTTTGCCGGTAATGTGTTGCCGGCCAAAGAGACCTTTGTCCGCGGCCTGATTTACGAGGACACGCATCGCATCCTCGCGGGCGTGTTTGGCTTGCTGGTCATCGCGCTGGCTCTCTGGGTTCAGTTCACCGATCGCCGCCTGTGGCTGAAGTTGCTGGCGTGGGGGGTGGTTGTGGCGACCGGCCTACAGGGGCTTGTGGGAGGAGTCATTATCCTGTACCTGCGGCCGGTGCTGGTCTCGATGCTGCACGGTGTGCTGGGGCAAAGTATTTTCATCGGTGCGGCGGTCATTGCGGCGGCCACCTCGCCGCTCTGGGAGCGCGAGCACGGCAGTGCAGGCGTGCGGCCGGGCGTCGTGGCCTTTCGTGTGCAGTGTGTGCTGGCGACGGCGCTTGTCTTTGGCCAGTTGATTCTCGGTGCGGCGACGCGTTTCGCCTACGGCTTTTTTACTTATCTCGTCGTGCTCCATGTCTGCATGGCCTTTCTCATCATTGCAGCAGCCATCTGGCTGGGCATGACGGTATCGCACCATTTCCGGGATGTCGCGCCGTTGCGGCGCTCATTTGTCCGTCTCGGCTGGCTGATCGGCACCCAAGTCTTGCTGGGTATCGTGGCCATCTTTGCGAACCGGTCCCGCTTCGAGTTGGAATTGAAAGGCCCGATTCCCGAGGCCCAGTTCGGCCTTGAACTCGAAGCACCTCATCAGTTCCTGGTGCTGCTCTCCACGGCGCATGTTGCTGTGGGGGCACTCATCCTGATTACCATGGCCTTGATCACAATTCTGTCTTTCCATCTGCTGAGTGCGGAGCCCGCCGAGGAACGCAGCATGAACCGGGCAGGCTTGGCCGAGGGTGAGGCGGCGTGAGGTTGCGAACCGCCACGGCTGTCATGGACGGCCCGTCGCAGGGTATTGCGGCGCGCCTGTCGGACTACCTTGAACTCACCAAACCCGGCATCGTGACGATGACGGTGGTCACCACCGCGGGGGGCTACTACATGGCGCATTCCGGAGCACTGGATCTGTGGCGGTTTGCGCATGCGCTGATGGCCTCGATGCTGCTGGCGGCGGGCGCTTGCGCGCTCAACCAATATATGGAACGCGATGTGGACGCCCTGATGGAGCGCACGCGACGCCGCCCCCTCGCGGCCGGCCGCATCGGAGCCGCCGGCGCCTTTGCGTTTGGTCTGATGTTGGCATTGTCCGGGCTGGCTTACCTGACCTTTGGGGTGAACCTCGCTGCGGGCGCTGCCGGGGCGCTGGCCTTGGGCAGTTATATCCTTGTCTACACCCCGTTCAAACGGGTCAGCAGTCTGTGCACGCTGGTCGGCGCCATTCCGGGGGCGATGCCCCCTGTCATCGGCTGGGCGGCGGCCACTGGCGGTATCGGCTTCGGCGCCGGCGTATTGTTTGCCATCATGTTCCTTTGGCAAATCCCCCATTCGCTGGCCATCATGTCCATGTACCGGGAGGACTATGCCCGGGCCGGTCTGCCGCTGCTGCCAGTGGTTGACACAACGGGCGAGGCCACCGTGCGCCAGTCGCTCGTGAACGCGGTCGCGCTGCTCGTGGCCTGCGTCATGCCATCGGTCGCGGGAATGACCGGTTTGACTTACGCCGCAGGCGCAGCGTTGCTGGGCGGTTGGTTTCTCTATCTGAATGTGCGCTGGTTTCTTGATCCGGCGCGCCCGCGTGCGCGGCGCGTGTTTTTCGGCTCGCTCATCTACCTGATGGCACTTTTCGCCCTGCTGGTCGCCGGCAAGGTCTGACCGGCGCGCCCGTCAAAGGCGCCGCAAAACGCCCACCACTTTTCCAGCCACTGCAAAACTGCCGTCTGATTTCGGCACGCGGATCGGCTCAAACGCGGGATTCTCCGGCTGAAGTCGCCACTCACTGCCCTCATCGTAAATGCGTTTCACTGTGGCCTCATCCCCAAGGATCGCCACGCCGATCTCGCCCTGCTCGACCCGCGTTTGCTGGCGTACAATGACGAGGTCCCCATCCATGATACCGGCTTCAATCATGCTGTCGCCGCGGACGCGAAGCGCAAATGTTCTCTCCCCAGCCGGAAAAAACCCGTCGAGCGTCACCATGCCGTCAAAGTTTTGCTGCGCGAGGATCGGCTGCCCCGCGGCCACACGACCGAGCAGCGGGATACCCTTCCCCGCCGCCGGAGGAACCGGCGTGCGACGGCGGCGACGCAGCGCGGCAGACCGGAGCGCGAAGGTGCGTGCCTGACGCGTCGGACGCTCAAGCAAACCTGTCCGCTCCAGTTTGTTCAGATAATAAGCCACGGTATTCGTTGACCGGAAACCCATTTCCGTCGCGATCTCCCGCACGGACGGATAAACCCCTGTCTCAGCGTGGCGACGCTGGATATATTCGAGGATCGCCAATTCCTTGTCATTGTCGCGTGTCATCGGTGGTATCGCCTCCGTGGCGAGGTTTTATCATTTACCGTCTCCGTTTTTAGAACTCGCGTTCTATACGATCAAGAACAAATTTTCTATATTTGACCGTAGCCGTCGTCCGGTGAAATGCAACGCCGCTTGACGATTCCCGGGCACGCGGCTGTAGTCCTCGGTGGCTGCGCGCCAAAAGGGCCTATAGCTCAGTTGGTTAGAGCGGCCGGCTCATAACCGGCTGGTCCCAGGTTCGAGTCCTGGTGGGCCCACCACCCCCGCTCGCGCTCCGAAATCCGTCTCGCCGAGGCGCCAAGCCGGGCAACCATGAGTCCGACTCGGCACAACATCAGTTGGACGGGTCCGATTCCCTATCGTGATGCCGGGATCGCCCCGCTCAAACGCTCATAGAGCCCCGATGGCGCCCCCCATCAGGCTTTTGGCGGTGAAGACGGCTGGTTGCCCTTGTTGAGCAACGATTCGATGTTGAAGGTCTTCATGAACTCGATCGGAAACGGGAACACGATCGTCGAACTCTTTTCCGCCGAGATCTCGACGAGCGTTTGCAGGTAGCGCATCTGCATGGCCATCGGATGCGCGGACATCATGTCGGCCGCCAGAACCAGTTTTTCGGCAGCCTGATACTCGCCCTCGGCACTGATGACCTTGGCGCGGCGCTCGCGCTCGGCCTCGGCTTGGCGCGCCATGGCCCGCTGCATCTCCTGCGGCAAATCCACCTTTTTGATTTCCACGGCCGTCACCTTCACGCCCCACGCGTCAGTCTGCCGATCCAGGATACTTTGCAGTTCCAGGTTCAGTTTCTCACGCTCGCTTAACAAGTCGTCGAGTTCCTGCTGGCCCAGCACGCTGCGCAAGGTCGTCTGAGCCATCTGGCTCGTCGCAAAAAGAAAATCCTCGACGGCCACCACGGACTTGGCCGGATC
The DNA here is from genome assembly GCA_026418615.1 of Candidatus Sumerlaeaceae bacterium. Classification (GTDB taxonomy): domain Bacteria; phylum Sumerlaeota; class Sumerlaeia; order Sumerlaeales; family Sumerlaeaceae; genus JAOAAY01. Next base: position 72,879 of record JAOAAY010000004.1, read on the forward strand.
GAGCACCTGAAAGTAGACCACGGCATTCACATGCACCGACACATTGTCGCGGGTAATGATGTCCTGCGGCGGTACATCCAAGGTGATGATCCGCAGACTTACCCGCACCATCCGGTCAATCGGCCAGAAGATGAGCACAAGACCGGGTCCCTTGGGCTTGCTCAGCAGGCGCCCCAACCGGAACACCACAGCCCGCTCATACTCGTTCAGGATCTTGATGCATTGAAAAAGGTAAAACAACACGAAAAGGACAACGGTGATTACGGGCGACCCTGTCGGAAATGGCATGGCGAATGCCTCCTCTGTTCCGGGATGACAGATTTGTGGTTCAAACATTACCAACGCGCCCAAGAGGTCAAGCACATGCGGCCAGCGTATGCTTCACAGAATCCCGAAGCCATTGGTCCGCAAACAATCCCTCGGCGACCCCAATGATCGGGCTGTACGCCCGTTTGCCATCGGACCCTCCCCATGGTCCCTGAGAGTCTTGCCCCCTGCCAGCCGGGGACAAAAAACATTTCCAGTGGCCCGATACGCTGCCGGGCTGGGTTAATCCGGCCGTCCATCCACATCCCGTAAGTCCCCCCTCCGGTGCAAACCGCCTTCACAGACACAAGGCTGTCCAAAGATATTAAGGCGCACCTATTCCAGCGCGCCAAGAACACCACTCACCAAATCTGTCTTGCATCCGGGTCGTGTCGCCTGCGGCTTGGCCGCACAGGATATCAAACGGGCAGGGTCCGCGGGCGTGATTGCGCCCCCGGTTTCTGTGTGGCTTGGTGCCTGAAATTGATGGGGAGTTGATCCATGTATTCGTTATATCGGGTTCTGTCTTTGCGAGCCGTGGCTTCGATCTTATGCATGTCCTTTTCTTGTGCCGGGATCCAGGCCGCCATCAATACCTACGATTTTCAGACCACGACGGGAGTTTACACGGCCGGCGTGACAATCCTGAACCCGCCGGCACCGCCCGACGGTACGGGACGGATTCGCATCGGCTCGCAGGCGGGCAGTTTCACTTTTGCCAATCCGGGAAACCCGGCGGTGGGCACCGATTCGGAACTTGTCGGCGTTGCGGCCTCGGGGGCTTCTGTCAACAAGTTCAGTGTTTATGGCTATACGGCGGACAAAACCTTTCACACCCGTTTCACGATGCTGCTGACGGGCGGATCCAGCGGCTATTGGCAGTTCTTCCAAGGCGCCGGATCCATGTATTCCGACAACAACTCGTGGACAGGGGCGCAGATCTTCACGGGTATCGAATGGGCCTTGGGCGCCGGTGGCACCGTTTCAACGCGCCGGCGCGTTGCCGCCTCGTGGACATCTCCAGACACGACGACCTTCGCGCAGAACACCGTGTATAACATCGAAATTTACGGCAACAACTCGACAGCCGCCGCCACCTACAGCCGCGGCGGTAACACCTACACCGTGGCTGCCAACCAGTGGGACATGTGGGTCAACGGCACGCGGTACGCCGGTTTGGCCAAAGGATCGCTGGCAAATGACACCAATGTGGACTCGTTCGTCTTCATGGGCGGCAGTTCCACGGGCAATGTGGCCACAATCATTCTTGATGACTTCCTGTACGGCGGCGATTTGGCGACCGTGCCCGTGTCCGTGTCGCAGTTTTCCGTGGAGTAGTCCGCAGGCATCCGATCAGTAGGCGCCGTACTGCCGGGCAAGGCTGAGGGCGCGCCGGTACTGGTCATAACTGACATTGGGCGGCACGCTGTGGTCGCTGTGAAAGATGTAGCCACCATGGCGCTTGGCGGCTTCCAATTTGGGAATAATCTCGCGCTCGAGAGCGGCCGGGTCCGGGTCGGCCATGGCGCGCGTGTCAATGTTGCCCATGAACGACAGACAGTCGCCATACTGGTTGACGAGTTGGCACACATCCATGCCGGCCTTGACCTCGAGTGGCTGGAGGCAATCCACGCCAGCCTCGATCAGGTGGGGTATGAGCAGGTGGATATCCCCGTCGGTATGATAGATGACCGGCGCGCCGCGCGCGTGGTGAAAAGAGCACAGCGCGCGGTCAGACTCCAGGATGGTCTCGCGGTAGAGTTTCGGCGAGAACAGCGGGCCGTTGCGGTAGGCCATGTCGTTGAAAAACCATGCCGCGTCAGGCTCGAAGCCCGCGGCAATCACCATTTCCGTCATCCTGAGGGTCAACTCGGCGACCGTCTCGACCATCTCGCGGAACCAGCGCGGGTTCTCGATCATGATGACGAGCAGTTCCTCGGTCTTGATAAGGTTTTGCAGGTAATCAAAACCGATGACGGCGTTGAGAGTGACGCATTTGCCCTCGGAGCGGGCACGCTGGTAGCGGCTGCGCAGCGTGACCCAATCGCAGCGCGTGTAGTCGGGCTGGAGGCGCTCCTTCACACGCAGCCAGTCATCATAAGTTTTGACGCCCCAGTCAATGATTTCGGGTGTGCTGGCCAAAGAGCGCAAGTTGCGCCGGACGCCGCCGAAAGGCGTGGTCTCGACTACATATTGGTCGTCGGCGTGAAGGGTTTTGATTTCGAACATCGGGGAGTTGTCAAACCAGATGCTGACGATCTCCCAACCGAAATGGTCTTCGGGGGAAATCCCGGCCGGGTATCCCTCGCGTTCCCAACGGCGCATCGTCTCGACCCACACAGAATCGTGGATGGGGACGCGATCGGCCTTGTCGCGCCTGAGTGCCCTCAATACGCGTTCGCGGCTATCCACGGCAGTCAGGCATCAGGCGCTGCGCTGCGCGAGTGTTCGTTCGATTTCCTGCAACCGCTCCCACGAAAGCAGTTCGCCATACTCGATGGCGTCCTTGAACCGGTTGAGGTCGAGGTGCATCAGGGCCCATTCCTTGTTGGTGTCATGAGCGACGATGGCACCGATCTCGTCAGTGGTCCAATAGACGGCCTCCCACACATGGCCGCCGATTCGGATGCGCAGCACGCGGCCGCGCTCGAGCGTATCCCGCGGTTCGAGCCGGCGGTGGTAGTGCGCGGGCGCAGGCTCGCGCTGAGCCTCCGGCTGTTCGGGAGCAGCGGCTGGTGCGGGCGGTGGAGTGTAGGCGGGCCTTGGTCGCGGGGGAGTGCGCTGCTCGAGCGCGCGCACCTTGGCGATATGCTCGTAACCGTCGAGGTGAAAGATGACCACATCGCGATCCCAGCGTCCCTGCGCGATCATGTCGGCAAATGCCTCGCGCGAGAGTTGGCCGATGCGCATCTTGTCGTACTGCTCGAGGAAGATGCCGCGCGGGGCTACCGTGCCGTCGGGCTCGAGGAAGTAAAACAAGGCATAATCCTTGCCGCTGACGGCATCCTTGTAAATGGCGAGGCTACCATCGTCGAAACACATGATGGTACCCATCTGCAAATCGTCGCCGGCGGGAGAAGCCGCGGGTCGGCGCGGGGGCGGCGCCGAGGCAGGAGCCGGTGGCGGTTGGGGGGGCTTAGCCCGGCGGGACGCCTGTGCCCGGGGCGAATCGTCCCAGTCGGTCTCGTCCAATTCGCTGACGGGCTTAGCCTCGACCTCCTCATCGTACTGCGAGGGCTGGCGTTGCGATTGCTTCAATTTGTCATAAAACGCTTTGTAACGGGGGTCGTCCTGATACGACCGCCGGTCACCCCGCGGATTATCCTCTGGCTTGCCTGGTTTGCGTTTCACTTCAGGGAGTCCTACCTCACCCGTAGCCTGCTCTCTCGCAACAGCGTACTTCCAGTCCTCCGCCCTGTCTGACGAACTGAGAGGACGGGACACTGCATGACCTTGTCACCAAAAATTTCTATATCACGCAAGCGCCAGTGTCTCACAAGTTTGTCGCGGCTGAACTTGGAGCCTTCGCACCGGCTCCCGCCGGCCGGGCAGCCGTGCCGGCGCGCGAAGCCCGGGGAAGGCTCAGCAGTTCAGACACGGTCACAAACTCGAATCCGCGGGCACGCAAAGCATCAATGGCGCGCTCCGTGGCCGGCACCGTCGTTGGCAGGCGGTCGTGCATCAAAATGATCGAGCCGTCCTCCGTCCCGGACACGATGGTCTGAACAATCTGGTCCACCGTCCGCTTTCGCCAATCGTTGGTGTCCACATCCCACAGTATGACCTTGTAGCCGAGGCGCTCGCAGACCTCCACAACGCGCTGGTTGTTCGCGCCATAGGGCGGGCGCATCGTGCGGGCGCGCCTGCCCGTCGCGCTGGTGATGAGAGCCTCGGTCCGGGTCAATTCGCGCTCAACGCTCGCGTCATCGAGTTTAGTCAATTGTTTATGCGAATAAGTATGGTTTCCGACCTCGAAGAGCGGATCTTGAAGCAAAGCGGCCGTGCGCATCTGGCCTGCGAGGCTCTCGCCGAGCAGGTAGAAAGTGGCCTTGACCTGCTTGCGTTTGAGCAAAGCGACGAGTTCAGGCGTGACGGTGGGATTTGGGCCGTCGTCATAGGTCAGGGCGATGAGTTTGCGGCCCGTAGGCCACGCAGTGATGGGCTTGGGACCTTGGGTTTCGGCCGCAGCAGTCGCGCGTTCCAAGCCGGGCACAATCTCGCTATAGCCCGCGGGTTCTTTCGGAGGTTTCGGTTTCGTTGCTGCCTTGGATTTGGCGGCTCGCACGGGTTGCACGGCGGTAGTGCGCGCCACACGATTATCCGAGCGTTGGGTTTGTGCGACCACCGCGGAGGGCAGCAACGCCAACAGCACCGCAGCCATCGTCGCCAAAAGGGTGCGGGCGCAACGGGTTCTAAAGCAAAAGGTTAGCATTGGCCTCCTATTACGCAAGCGGGGCCGGCGCATTCCACCGGGTAAGCGCGAGTGCACACGGCACGGATCAGCGGCATTGGCCGGACACCGACCCATCATTCGTGGTCAAGGCTGCCGCGCGTCACGCCGAGTTTGCTCGCCACACGCAACTCGCGCCACAACGCGTGCCCGTCGCGTTCGCCTCTCACCGCGGCCGAGTAAGACTCCACTACGCGCCGGACCGCCTGCCCATCCTCGTCGAGAAACTCAATCCGGAACCGCCGCACCCCGGCGGTCAGCAGGCAGCCCAAGTATTCGCTGGCACTTTGAGCCACTGCGTTGAACACCGTGTTGCGGCATCCGGCATCGGCCTTGACGGGGTGAGCGAAACCCATACGGTCGCGCAGCGCCAGATGATGTGTGTCACACGGCCGCCCGCAATTGGTGTGATCCGTTCCCGTGCTGAGAAAGCGGCAAAACACGCAATGCTCCATGTGGAACATGGGCATGTGCTGGTGGATCACGACCTCGAACCAGGCGGCCGGCGCATGAGCCAGAAGGTCGAGCAACTGGTCAATGTTGAGGTCGTAACTGGGCGTAAGCAGGCCCATCCCGTGGCGGCGCAGGAGGCCCGCCGTCAAATCGTTGGCAACATTGAGCGCATAATCGCCGATGATTTCGAGATCGGGAGCGGCCTCCCGCAGCACATGCATGGCGGCAAGGCTCCGCACAAGCACGGCATCGGGACGGGCGTCGAGCAGTTTTACGGCCAGCGGAGCCTCGCCGGGTTTCATGATTCGCAGCGTGGCGGGTGCAAAACGCGGGCCGCCCGCGGCAATGAGCGCACGCGCCTCGCGATGCTGCCGGGGATTCTCAAAATCCGTGTAAATAGTATCCACCTTCGGGTGCGCAGCGACAGCCGCAACCTGCTCCAAGGTGCGGCACAGGACGGACAGCCGGGCCGGAGGCGCCGATTCACCGGTAGAACAGTCGGTCGCGCACAGTTCACGCCGAAGATCAGCCAAGGCTTCAGGATGCAGACGCCGGCCCCGGCCGCGCCGCCGGCGCGCCTCGAGCAGCGCCTCTGCCGCCCGGCGGCGCAGGTCATTGAGACGACTGAACGGCACCATCACATCGCCATCCAGCCGCACTTCGAGGGACTCCAACCGCAGAGGCGTGTTGCCGAGGCGCCCCAGATGATCCTCCAGCACCTCGCGCGTCAGCGGGCGCAGCGACGCCGAATCTGCGGGCGCCGTATCCGTCACGCTCACGGTCAGGCCGTCGTCATCCCTCAGAGTCAGCCTCAAGGGAGCGCCGGGTCGCCCTTCCACCACGGCGCTTACAGGTCTCCGGTGATGGATACGGCCCGGGGCGAACGACGCTGCCAACTCCGCCTCGAGGCGCGGATCGCTTGTTTTCCAGACCCGGTCACCGGCTTTCACACGCCCGGTGCGCACCTGACCGCTGCGGAAGGTGAGCGTCGCCTCCACGGGCGGCTGCCCCGGCTTCACATCTAACTCCTTAACATTACCAAGCGCGCAATAAATACCATAGACACGGCCGCCCTCCTCGTCGAGGTCGGGGCGCCCCGCGTCAAAAACCACTCCGTCGCCGGCCCGAAGCGGTCCCTCCAGCGCCACCGTGATGCCTGCTGGCCCCGACCTCACCACACGCCCCAGATAGGTGCCGCGCTTCTTCGGATAGCGACCCTCCACCACGGCCTGATGATTGATCGCATGCAGATAGCCGCCCGTAAAGCCCCGGCTGAAGGTCATCTCCAGTTTGCGCCGGTCCCCCTCGGTGAGCGTCGGAGCCTTGAGGATTCCGTTGGAGCCGGAAAACACCTGGTCGAGGGCTGCCCGGTAACTTTGCACGGTGGCGGCCACATATTCCGGCGACTTCAGGCGGCCCTCGATTTTCATGCTGGCGATGCCGCTTTCGACAAGCCGGTGCAGGTCCTCGTAGGCGGCCAGATCGCGAGGCGACAAAAGATATTTGATATCGCCAGTCTCGCGCGGCTGGCCGTCCACGACGAGATCGTAGGGAAGGCGGCAAGCCTGCGCACAGACCCCGCGGTTGGCACTGCGCCCCCCGAGTGCCTCGCTCGTGAGGCACTGGCCGCTGTAGGCCACACACAGTGCGCCATGGACAAAGACTTCGATGTCGTGCTTGGGCAGCGCAGTTCGCAGCCGGGCGAGTTCCTTCACGCTCAGTTCGCGCGCCGCTATGACACGCTCGAAACGCAGGCCCAGAGCCTCCGCGCCAAGGATCGCCTCCGCGCAAGTGAGCGTCATTTGCGTGGAAGCGTGAACCGGCAGATCCGGCACGAGGCGCGACGCCAGAAGCGCAAAGCCAAGGTCCTGCACCAGCACCGCATCCACTCCAGCCTCGCTGCAGGCGCTCAGCAGGGCCGCGGCTTCGTCGAGTTCCGACGGGAAGATAAGCGTGTTCAGCGTCACATAACCGCGCACACCGCGCTCATGCAGCCACGCCATCAGGCGCGGCAGATCGGTCGCCGCAAAATTGTCTGCGCGCAGGCGGGCATTGAAGTCGGACAGGCCGAAGTAAACTGCGTCCGCGCCATTTTCGACAGCGGCGCGCATCATCTCCTCGTTACCCGCCGGCGCCAGCAACTCCGGCCGGCGCAACGCGGGTGGGGCGACAGCGGTCACGGCGCACGCCCTCAGCAAGCGGCCCGCTTCGCCAAAATCGAGGCGAGGATCAGCGCCCCGTGGTGGCGCGAATTCTCGATGAAGACGCTGCCGCTGATGTTGCCGCAGGTGATCACACCCGCCACATACAGACCCGGCACATTCGTCTCAAGGGTTTGCGTGTCGTGTTGCGGCGTATTGGTGTCCGGGTCCACCTCGATCCCCATGCGCCGCAGCTGAGTGGCGTCCGGTTCATAACCTGTCATCGCCAACACAAAATCATTCGGCAGCCTCATCAAGTCGCCCGCGGCCGTCCGGATGGTCAGGTCGCGCGGCCTGATTTCCTCCACCCTTGCCCCGAAAAAGGCGCAGATCGCGCCTTCGCGGATCCGGTTTTCCAGATCAGGCGCGATCCAATATTTCAGGCCCTCCATGGCCGCCCCCCGGTGGATGAGCGTCACTTCGGCGCCTGCCCGCTGCAAAAGCAGGGCTGCTTCGGCGGCGGAACTGCGGCCCCCCACCACGGCCACACGGCGGAATGCGTAGGGGTGCACCTCCGTAAAATAATGCGACACCTTGGGAAGGTCCTCGCCCGGTACGCCCAACGGTCGCGGGTGGTCATAGGCTCCGGTCGCCACCACAACAAATTCGCTTTCAAACGAAAATGCGTCGCCGGCCTCATCCTCGCCGCCTACGCGAAAACCTCCGGACGGCTGGCGCTCCACAGCCTCCACCCGGTGGCCTTGGCGCACATCGAGGCGCTTGTCGCGCACAAACCGCCTCAAGTACGCGAGATACTCCTCGCGGGTCGGTTTGTCGTCGCGCACGATGAGCGGGAAGCCTTCGAGTTCCAGGTTCGGCGCCGACGAGAAGAATTTCAGGTAGTAGGGCCAGCGGCGGATGGCGTCGGCGATAGAGCCCTGCTCAAGAACGACGACCGAAAGCCCCGCGTCCCGCAAATGCGCGGCAGCCGCCAAACCCGCAGGGCCGGCACCAACGACAATGACATCAAAAATTGACATTGCTAGTCGCTACCACCGCCGCGCCCGCTTGCTTCGGCAGCCGGCGGGGCCAACAGGCTTAGGTCGCCTGGCGAGTCTTGCGCCGTTTGGGCGCTTTTTTCGGACCGGCAGCCGCCTTCGCCGCGATCAATTCCGCCGCCTGCTCGGCAGTCAGAGTTTCCGAATTTGTCGTTTTGGGCAGCGTAGCGTTGACCTTGCCGTCGGTGACATAGGGGCCGTAGCGTCCCTCCATCAGTTTGATCCCGCCGGGAAACTCCTTGATAGATTTCTGCGCCGCGGCCCGCCGTCCGCGCGGTGCCTTGGGCGCTGCGAGGAGTTCCAGAGCCCGCTCGAGCGTCACCGTGTAAGGACTCTCGCCCGCCGGTAGCGAACGGAACTCTTGGCCGTGCTGGACATACGGACCCCACCGGCCTTTGTTGGCCAGGACCGGTTCGCCCGACTCAGGATGGCGACCCAGTTCCCGCGGCAGGCTCAGCAATTGCAAAGCCTGCTCGAGGGTGATGGTCTCCGCCGTCATGCCCGGCTCGAGACTGGCGCGGCGCGGCTTAGGCGCCTTGCGGTCACCTTTGGCCGGGTTGTCGCCCACTTGCACATACGCCCCGTATCGGCCTGACAAGACATAAACTGGAAGCCCGGTCGCGGGATCCTCGCCGAGGCGCCGAGGCCCCTCGGCCTTCTGCCGGATCAGTTCGAGCGCAGACTCGAGGTTGAAGTCCGCGGGGGCCACCTCCGGCGGAATGTCCGCGAGGGTTCCGTTGCCATTGTCGCCGACCACCACATACGGGCCGTACTTGCCCACTCGGATCCGAACAGGCTGGGAAGTTACCGAGTCCACCCCCAGCACGATCTCCGGCCGCTCGATTTCCTGCTGCTTCGTCTCGACAAGCGTTTCGAGGCCCGGCTCGTCCGGCGTGCCGCGATAAAATTCCCGGATGTGCTCCACCCACGACAGATCGCCGTTGGCGATGTTGTCGAGTTCCTCCTCCATGCGCGCCGTGAAGCGCAGGTCCACATAATGCGGAAAATGCTCGCGCAGCAATTGCGTCACCGTCATGGCCGTGAAGGTCGGCACGAGTTGGCGCGACTTGTTGAGGAAGACATAGCCGCGGTCCTGAATCGTGCTGATGATTGAAGCGTAGGTGGAGGGGCGGCCGATGCCCTCCTCCTCGAGTTTTTTCACCAGCGAGGCTTCCGTATAACGCGGCGGCGGGGTGGTTTCGTGCCGCTTCGCCGCAACTCCGACCAGCCACGCTTCATTGGTCGCGCGCGCCTGAGACTCGTCGCTGTAAACTTTTTCGCCCACCTTGAGGTCGGGAAGAATGACCTCTTTGTCGCCGAGGTCGGCGGCCGGATCGTCGCTGCCCTCCACATAGGCCCGGAGGAAACCCGGAAAAAGGATTTTTTTTCCAGACGCGGTAAACACGGCCGCGCCTGTCGCACCGCCCGTCTCGGCGGTCAACTCCACGGTCGTCCGCAGCAGCCGCGCGTCGGGCATCTGGCTGGCCACGGTGCGCTTCCAAATGAGATCGTACAGCGCCAGGTCCTCGCGGCTCAGAAACGGAGCGACATCGCTGGGCCGGCGGCTGATTTCCGTGGGCCGGATGGCCTCGTGCGCCTCCTGCGCGTTGGCGGTCTTGGTGCGGTATTGGCGCGGGCTGCAGGCATACTCGGGGCCGTAAATATCCGCGATGACCCGCTGCGCCTCGCCCAAGGCTTTGTTGGAAAGCGTCACGGAGTCCGTGCGCATGTAGGTGATGAGCCCCACCCGCTCGCCGTCGCCGAGGTCTACGCCCTCGTATAATTTCTGCGCAATCTGCATGGTGCGCTTTGCGCCAAAGCCAAGTTTGCGGTTGGCCTCCTGCTGGAGTGTGGAGGTCGTGAACGGCGGATTGGGCCGCTGGGTGGTCGGCGTTTCCTCCACGCGCGTCACGGTCCACGGCAGCGCGCCGCGCACCGCCCCGCAAAGGTCGCCCGCCGCTTCCGCCTCGAGCAAGTAGGTCCGGCTGCCCTCGCTCAGGCGCCCCGTCGAGGGGTCAAAGTCTTTGCCGGTCGCCAGCCGCTGCCCCCCGAGCGACACCAGTGTCGCCTTGAATGACCCGCCCGCCGTGGCCACTTCCGCCTCGAGGTCCCAGTACTCCGCGCTGCGGAAGCGCGCCCGCTCCTCCTCGCGCTCGGCAATCAGCCGCACGGCGACACTCTGCACGCGGCCGGCACTCAGACCCGGCTGCACCTTGCGCCAAAGCAGCGGGGAAAGTTTGTAACCAAACAACCGGTCCAGCACGCGCCGGCCCTCCTGAGCGCGCACGAGATTCTCGTCAATCTCGCGCGGCGACCGAAGCGCTTCTTCAATGGCCTCGCGCGTAATCTCGTGAAACACAATCCGCCGCACGGGCACCTTCGGCTTGAGCACCTCGCACAAATGCCAACTGATTGATTCGCCCTCGCGATCCTCGTCGGTCGCCAGCAGCAGTTCCTTCGCCTCCTTGAGCGCCGATTTCAGGTGCGCGATGTGCCGTTTCTTGTCAGGAGGAATAACATAAACCGGTTGAAACTGGTCGTCAATGTTCACCGCAAAGTCGGCCCACGGCTGCGATTTGTACTCCGCCGGCAGTTCCTTGCGGCTCGACGGGAGGTCGCGCACATGGCCGTACGAGGCCTCGACCCGGTAATCCTTCCCGAGAAACCGGCTGATGGTCTTGGCTTTGGCAGGCGACTCGACAATGACGAGAGAAGTCAAAACGCTGGGCACCTTGTGTATGGAGAGTTAGGCAAAACTTCGCGGAGAAGCCGCCGCACTACTACAGCGCGCCATGCGATAGCCTTCGGTGACAGGCGCGTGAGGCCCCCGAGACAGACTGCAAACAGGTCCGCACGGTGACCATCAACCGCCGTTTATCACACCCCTTGAATTCTCCGCGGAGCGGCCATTAGAAGAACATGGCAACTCTCGTATGCCCATGGTGCGGTCAGACGAAAGTTTCCGGCAAGCCTGTTCCAGTGGGGTGTAAGCGGATGAAGCGGGCCATTTTTCTTCTTGTCGTGCTTGCCGTCGTGGCGGTGATCCTCGCCGGCGGTTCGGCCTTCATGATGCAATACCGCAAAATTGAAGACATGAAGCGCCTCGCCGCGCAGGCTGAAGAAAAACTCCAACTGAAAGCCTACGACGACGCCATCCAGTTGTTGCGCCGGGTGGACGCCGAGGGCGGCATCCCCCGAGCCACCTACCTGCTCGGAAAAACCTACTACACCTTGGGCCGCGTGGACGAGGCCATGGCCTGTTTCAAACGCATCGAGACGCGCCACCCCAACAGCGGGTACCTGCCCGACACGCTCGTGTACATGGGCCGCCACGCCTTTGAAGTGCGCGCCCGACCGTCCGAGGCTCAGGAGATTTTCCTGCGCATTCTGAAAGAATTCCCCGAGACCGAGGCGGCCGACTTCGCCCTCTACCACCTCGCCCGCATCAGTTACGAGGCCGGCGACCTCGAGCAGGCGCGACGCAACCTGACGGAACTCATGAAGCGCCCCGAGTCCGCCGCACGCGACGACGCCGAGTTCATTCTCGGCGAAATCAACATGCGCGAATTGCGCTCCCCCGAGCAAACCGCCAACGCCGAAATGTACACCATCAAGCGCGGCGACTCGATCTGGAAACTCGAGCGCCAATTCAAGGTCCCCGGCGATCTCATCGTGGGCATCAACCGCCTGAATCCGAACGCCCTCACCGTCGGCCAGCAGATCAAAATCCCCCGCCTCGATATCTCCCTCGTGGTGGACAAGAGCCGCCGCACGCTCACCGTGCGCAACCAGAACGCCTTTCTGAAGAAGTACCGCATCGGCGTCAACCGCGACGAAAACATGGTCCGCACCGGCGACTTGCGCGTGGCCGCCAAGTTTCCCAAAGGCATTGATTACTTTGACCCGGACACGAACACCAACTACAAGGCCGGCGACCCCAACCATCCGCTGGGCCTGCAGTACATCCAGTTGCGCCGCGACCTCGGCATCCACGGAACCAACGACCCGGCCGTCATCGGAACCTACATGAGCCGGGGAACTATCGCGCTGGAGAATCAGGACATCGAGGAGTTGTACGGACTTGTTTCGGTAGGCACACCGGTCACCATCCGGGGAAAAGTCGTTTTGGAGGCTTCCGCTGGCATCAAACCGTAAACGCAACGCGACATCCGTCGCCGTATCCGAGCCGCCCCTGCTCAAACTGGGGCTGCCCAAGGGCAGCCTGCAGGACTCGACCATCGAATTGTTCCGACGCGCAGGGTTCAAATTCACCGTCGGAACCCGATCCTACAGCGTCGCCTGCGACGACCCCGAGATCAACGCCACCCTGATCCGCGCTCAGGAAATGTCGCGCTATGTCGAGGACGGCGTCTTCGACCTCGGCCTCACAGGTCTCGATTGGATCGTCGAGAACCGCTCGAAGGTCGCCGAAGTGGCCGACCTCATCTACGCCAAACAGAGTATGCAACCCGTCCGCTGGGTGCTGGCCGTGCCCGAGTCCAGCCCCTTTCGCAGCGTCAAAGACCTGCGCGGCAAACGCATCGCCACCGAGGTCGTCAATATCACCACCGACTACCTCAAGCGCCACCGCGTCAACGCCCATGTGGAGTTCTCTTGGGGCGCCACCGAGGCCAAGGCCCCCGACCTCGTGGACGCCATCGTCGAGGTCACCGAGACCGGCAGCAGTCTGCGCGCTAACAAGTACCGCATCCTCGACACCGTGCTTGAGAGTTGGACGAAACTCATCGCCAACCCCCGTTCGCTGCGCGACCCGTGGAAGCGCAAGAAAATCGAAAATATCGCCATGCTCCTCAAAGCCGCCATCGAGGCCGGCGGAAAAGTGGGCCTGAAAATGAACATCGCCCGGGACAAACTGCCCGGCCTGCTGCGCATGCTCCCAGCCCTCACCTCGCCCACCGTCTCGAGCCTCTCCGACGAGCGCTTCGTCGCCATCGAAACCGTCATTGACGAAACCCTCGTCAAACAACTCATCCCCGACTTCAAACGCGCCGGCGCTACAGGCATCATCGAGTACCCGCTGAACAAAATCATCTACTGAGCGGGATGACATACTCGAACTCCCGCCGCTCGAAGCGCAGATCGTCCAGCGGCCCGGTGCCGCCCGTCATGGCGCTTCGAGGCTTGCCTTGAGTTCCTGAACGATTGGCATGACCGCGTCCGGGGCAAGGGACTTGAAAGGCGCCTGTCCGGCGAACACTTCGGGAACTCCCGGCAATACCATGGCGCGTTCAACCAAGTGTCGCGTCGAGCCGGAGGATTCATCGTCACCTCTGGCCATCGACAGCACAACAAGGCGGGCTGGACGAGCGACAGGGTCTCGTCCTGGCTCGCTATCAACCCACTCATATCGGGCCTCGCGGGGCACTATGAAACCGTCCGCGGCCAGCGTACCGCTGGTAGTAATCGACAAGCGGACATTACCGGAAAGGCTGGTAAACTCCCCGCTGGACAAGATACGATTACTCTGAATTGTTAGGCTGAGGCTGCCCTTCAATGCCTTTGAGTACACACCGGCCTCGTCGGAATCCACGAACAGCGTGCCTCTATGATCACGCGAAACCCGTGTGTGCGATGTAAGGGATGCCTAGGCAAGGAAGCCGCCTAGAATCATATCACGGAAGCCGCTGAATTCCATGTGCGAGTCGCCGGGCGGATCGTTTGCAACAAACAGGGACTCTGTGTAGCCGCAAGGCTCTTCGGAGGCTGAAACGCAGTGCTTTCGTAGCAGCGTGACAGAACGACCGATACCTGCTACCCGCGAAGCGAACCTTGCGACCGGTCTCGGATGATACGCATTGCCCTCCGGCACATTGCCGGGAAAGTAAGACGCGACGGCCGCCCGTCGCGACGGAGTGGTGTCGTAGTCATAGGCCGCCGCGAGCCAATAGTCGTCGCCCTTCCATGTTAGGCGGACCCGCCGTGTTTGCATGCCTGTGACAGGGGGAGGGGTATCTACAGTCTCTAAGTCACGAAGCACGAACAGGGATTCGCACGCAGACGACCCGTCTGGGTGAATCCGATCCTCAATAGCCTGCATCACCTCGTTGAGTTCGCTGGGTGCGGCGGAAACCGGCATAACACCCGTGTACAGGAGAAACCACGACACGGCAGTCACAACATGTAAACGGGAGCGCATGTCATCTACTTTTCGCTTAAACATGGAATTAGGCCTCCAAACTTGAAGTAGGGTCCACCAACCAGGTTGACGGACGGGCATTAATGAATAAGACAGGTTCCATAGATCATCTGTGCAGTACACGGACCGGGCGATCCACCCGAACAGCCACTATAGTATGTATCAATCATGCTGTACGAGACCGTTGTCCCGCCGTTACCACTGCAGGCGCTATTGCGATAGACATATTGCACCGCCAGTTCCGCGTTTTCGTGTGCGGCCAATGTGCTTGCATACAGATCAACGGTGCCGTCCGGGTTGGTGGCACACGACGCCGAAAAGTACGAGGTGACAGAACACTTGATTGTGTCGCATGGCGAGCCTTCGTTGATGTTTCCGCCAAGTTCCCCGTGATAGCACTCATGCACAGTGACCGATACGGAATGGCCGCTACTATAGCACCGGTAACACGACATGTCCGCGGGGTCCAATAGGCAACACTCGTTCTTTGGAATGATCGTATCAATGCAGCACTTGTGAGTCTGCAGTGAGAACAACAGACCTGCACAGCAGTCTTGTGTTGCCAAATTGTATACGGTGCCACCGCAGCATCCCTGTGTGGCTTTGTTGAAAACCACTCCAAGGCAGCATCCTTGTGTGCTTGGATCGAATGGGACTCCGTTGCAGCAACTGCCAATGCAAGGGGTCGGAGTAACGGGAGGATCAGCGCCGATTCCCATCCGGGGTGCGGGTATGGCTTCCGCCGCGCAGGAGCGCCCGCCGCCATGCTGCTTTGAACTCACGGGAAACGACAGGGCCAACAGCAGTGCGAGAGTCAGTGCCAGAAGCACGAGGTTCTGTGCGGATGAAGATGCGTGTTTCATTGCGTGCACTCCTCCCGCGGTGACCGATTGACTGGCGGTGCCGGTGGCACATAGCGGTGCAGGCTTGGGTGGTCACGAAAGATCTCACGCATCTCCGCATGCAGCGCAGATGTGAAATCCCTGCCAAGATCGAAATGGTAGGCCACGCTGTTCTTCCATCCGTAGGCCTTCCACAGGGCATCCCGGTCCGGGTCGCCCTGGATGGGCCTGCCGACCTTGCGCGCGACGAAGACGGCCGCCTTAGGGCCGTGCGAAGGACACAATCACGGGGGGGAGACAAACCATTTAAGATCTCCCATGCGGTGCTGCTTCTGCAGGGCGCAAATACCACACAACCGGAAACAAACCCGTCCACAACCGGCCGGTGCTGTCACGACATAACGACAATCGCAAATCACTCTGCGCTAACAGGCCGTCGGCACGCTGGAATGGCTGGTCGCTTGGGCAGATCCAGTGCCTACCAGATGTAACATATGGATCGCTTATTGAGGTTTGAGGCCAATAAACAGGTAATAGGGCACGCGGGCAAGAGGGAGGTAGGGCACAGCGGCGCGGTTTTCAAGGAGGCTCACCGGCTCAAAGCGTCGCAGCAGATAAGGCAGGTGGTCGGGCGACGGGAACACATTGTCGCCGCCAAACCACGCAGGCCAGAAGTGGCGCGTGAGCCAGCCGTGACGGGCCATGCCGGGAGCGGCTGGATGCTTGCGCGAGACATAAAAGTCTACCACGCCGATGTGTCCGCCCGGTCGCAGCACGCGCCACGCATGATCAACCGCGGCGAACCAGTCCGGAATCATCGTGAGCGAGTAACTAAAGGTGACGACATCCGCCGCCCCTTCGGCAGGAACAAACTCGGTGGCGTCGGCCTCCACGGCTTCCACATGGGTCCAGCCGCGCTGCGCGATGCGTCGGCGCGCAATGGCTAGCAGCGACGGGGCGAGATCCACGATGTAGAATTTCCTCAGTGCGCCGATGCGCTCGCCGAGTCGCTCCGCATTGGCCCCCGTGCCGCCGCCGAGATCCAGCCACACCCCACCCGCGGGCACCGGTAGAGCCGCCCACAGTTCGTCACGCCCGCGCAACAGGCGCTCGCGAAATGTGTCGTAACCCTCGGCCTGTCCGCGGTAAAAGTTGTCCAGTCTTTCCGCGTGGGTTGCCCCCCGGATGGGATGCAAGGCGAGGTGATAAAGAATGCGGAGGTCTGAAATTAGTCCCACGGGTCGGAACCTCCCTCCGCCCCGGCATGGAGCCAAGGGCCAAGGCCCGACCGGACGCTCAAAGGCGGCGACACCGCGAAACGGTCAGCAACACATGGACACATGACAGCCCGTTTCCCGCCCGCCGGTATGCGCTGATCATGGGCTGTCATCCGGTTTTCCTTGCCCCAGCCATCCGACACGGTCTTGGTGCCTTCTTGTCTTCGCCTGAGGATGTGACCCGGCCTCGTTAGGAGCCTGTCCGGGCCTCTGCTGAGGGACCGTGCCATCGGAACGGATCACGCCGTCGCGAGGTCGGCGATATAGAAACTGCCGTAGGTGTGGACCCGGTCGCGGGCGTGGAGGTTGGCAGCAAGGTCGTGATGATAGGTGAGCAGTTCGCCAACCTGAGCCTCGCCGCGCGCCGTGCGAACGCGCAGCGGATCCACAAAGTCCACGCGCAAGGCCCCGCTGCGCCAGATGACGCGCGCGCCCGGAGCAGCGCGCCGGACGATGGCCTGCCATTCGCCCTGCAACAGATGTCGGCCGCGCGTGCTAAGCCAGTCCATGTGGTCCAGCAGCACGAACCGCGAGACCTGGATCTCGTTCTGCTCGAGGAAGCCCTGCACGGTATTGGTGTGGACGCTTATGCGCCCGCCGAGGCCGGCCTTCAGTCGGGCAAAGCCCTCGGCCGTCAGGTACTCCGGGCAGCAGTCGCGCGTGTAGTGACCGGTCAGGTACACGCGCCAGAAATAATTATCTTGGAACGGCAGCCGCGCAAAGACGGCCTCGACGCATTCCTCGATGAAATGCACGATGCCGCCGTAGTGGCGTTCAACCTGCTGGATCTGGGGACGGGGGACACCGACGAGCGAAAGCGTGGTGCCGCGGCCCATAAGCCAGCGCATGAAGCGCGTCCAGAACGCATCGCGCAGGACGGTGTCGTAAATCTCGCGCTGCTCGTCCACGGTTTGGGCGGCCATGAGTGCGTCAATGCCCGGCCGGATGCGCGCCACTCGGTCTATGTAAAAGTTCATCAGCCGCGCGAACAGCCCCGTCGTACCGTGGAAATAAAAACCCTTTCCGCGGCTGTCGACCCCAAAGTACCGGATCTTGCGGTCCCAATACTCGCGCGCTGCGGGGGGCAGGTCGGCGCGAATCCGCGACCGGTACAGGGCGCGCCCCTCGTCGAGGCGCCCTTCGCCGAACATCCGGAAAAACTCGTCGTAGTCGAGTGTTCGGATGGCCGCCAGTTTCAGTTCGAGCAGCGCGTTCTGGCGCGGGTTCATGTCCACGGCAAACACATGGCTCGGGCCGCACAACGCGTAGTCGAGGGCGTTGCAGCCAGCCGAGGTGATGACAAGCACCGTGTCCTCGGGGCCGAGATCCAGCGCCACGCGGTCGAGCCGCGGATCTTCCCAGCAAGTGTTGTAAACCAAATTATTACCGTGGACAAGCCGGAATCCCTGTCCGCCGAGCCAGTCTAAAAACGACATGCACTGCTCCGGGTGCGTGAACTGTGATGCTGGTACAGCCGGCGCCCCCCACCCATGAAGTGACGCGCTGGCGCCCATGTGGCACATCGCCCCCACCGGACGCAACGGGGAAGAACGGTTGACCCGCCCGCGCCGCGGCGGCAAGGGTGGCCGCGTGGTGACGCCAATTTCCCCATGCGGACACAAAGACGCCAGACGCCACGGCGGAGCCGGAGTTCCATGCGCCGGCCCCCTTGTCCCGGCGTCTCTTGGCCTCGGCGGAAAGCAGCCCTGTCACGGAGGCAGCGCCTATGCTGCTTGAGCACCGCGTGGCCGTGGTCATCCCGTGCTACCGGGTGGAGCGCCATGTGGCGGCCGTCATTGCAGGGCTGCCGGACTGGGTGGACACCGTCGTGGCAGTGGACGACGCCAGCCCCGACGGGACAGGGGCCGTTTTGGACGGCCTCGCGGGGCAACGCGTGAGCGTCATCCACCGCGCCCGCAATGGCGGCGTCGGCGCCGCCATGGCGGACGGCTTTCGCCGTGCGCTGGAACTGGGGGCGGATATCATCGTCAAAGTTGACGGTGACGGCCAGATGGATACCTCGCGTCTGGCCGACCTCGTGGAGCCCATCGCCACCGACGCGGCGGACTATGCCAAGGCCAATCGCTTCCTCCACACACGCGAACTGGGCCAAATGCCACCCGCGCGGCTGATTGGCAACATCGCTCTCACCTTCCTCACCAAACTGGCCAGCGGCTACTGGCATGTGTTTGACCCGCAAAACGGCTATCTCGCCATTCATGCCCAATACCTGCGGTTGCTCGATCTCGACCGGCTGGCTACTCGCCGTTACTTCTTCGAGAACGAGATGCTCATCCAACTCAATGTTGAGCAGGCGCGCGTGCTGGATGTCCCGATGCCAGCCCAGTACGGATCCGAAGAGTCGAGCCTGCGCATCGGGCGTGTGCTCACCTATTTTCCGCCGAATTTGGTCCGCGGGTTTTTCTGGCGTTTATGGCAACGCCATGTCATGCGCGATTTTTCCGTGGTCGTCCCCCTCTATCTGATCGGCAGTATCCTGTTTGTTTTCGGCTTCGTGTTCGGGCTGTATGTGTGGGTGCGGGCGCTGCGGGAGGGGGTTCCGGCCACTACGGGCACGGTGATGCTGTCCGTTCTGCCGTTCGTCGTCGGCGTGCAAATGCTGCTGCAGGGCTTGTTGTTCGAAGTGCTCCAATCGCCGCGGGCCAGTCAGCCACCGCGCCGCAGCCCCAAGGCACGCCGCTAACGAGGCGGCTATTTTCGCAGGACGAGGTACACTCCCACAGAAATCAGCACGACACCCACCCATTGCGCCAGCGTGACATTTTCCTTCAGCGCCACCCGCGCAATGATCAGCCACGGCACATAAGTGATGGCCAGCATCGGCATGGCTTGGGACAGGTCGAGCCGCGACAGCACGGCGATCCAAAGCAAAAAACCGATTCCCACCAGCAGGCCGCCCGCAATGACCCGCAGGTTGGTATACGCATGCAGCATCCAATCAAAACCCGAATGGTTGGCCACTTGCACCTGGTTCAGACCTGCTTTAATCAGTGTTTGGCCAGTGAAACCCAGTGCGGCTGTGCAGCAAAAAATGAAAAGGGTCAGTATCATCCGGTGCTTCCAAAAGGGGATGTGCTGAATCTCGCTCGTCACGGCGTCACCCTGCAAAGCACCATCAGGGTGGGGCTGCGGCGAATGAGGCTCTCAAAAAGGGGAATCGGCGCGAGGGCAATCACCAACAAGAGGTACAGCGCACGGGCTGCAAGGCCCAAGGCTCCGGTCCAGCGGCGCATGTAAAAGGGTTGCATGCGCGGAAACAGCGAGTTCACGAGGATGGCCGGCCCGTGTTTGAGCGCCACATGATGAATGCGCAGCGGCTCGAACCCGCACCGGCGCAGCAGCCGGCACAGCGACGATGGCGTATAGTAAACAAGGTGACGCGGCGGAATATACACGAACCATCGCGGACCAAACATCCGGCGCTGCAGACAGTGGATGCTCGGCAGCATCAAACACAACAGGCCGCCGGGTTTGAGCAGCCGCCGGATGCGCTCTAGCGCGTCCGCAGGGCGCGGCAGGTGCTCGATTACATGTGACATCAGGACGAGGTCGAACGCGCGGTCCGGAAAATCGTGCGAATAAACATCGCCGATCCGGGCGTCCACACCGGGAACCCGCCTGCGGGTGGCCTCAACCCCCGCCTCCGACGACTCAAGGCCGGAACACTCGCACCCCCACTTGTGCAAAAACCACAGCGCATCGCCGCCACCGCAGCCGATATCGAGCACGCGGGTTCCGGGGCGGATCCAGCGTTTCAGGCGGACGAGTTCCGACCAGTTAAGAAAATCCTTGTACGCGGCCTCGAAGCGCGCCGCGAGAGATACGCTGCCACCCCCTCCAGAACCCCAGTAAACTTCGAAAAACGGGTCAACATCGTCCGGCCCGGGCATCGGATCCACAAACTGCCCTCCGCACGAGTCGCAGCCCATGATGGTGAAGGTGCCCGAGACCAGCCCCACCGGGTCGGTCATGGTGAAAACAGGGCGCGAGACAGTCTCGGTGCAAATGGGGCACGCAATCACAACCGGGGCAACCGTTCATAACAATCCATGATGGCGCGACCGTACGGACGCGCCCGCAGACCGTGCAAGGGGCAATTCTCATGCCCGAAAGCCACGGACCACGGCCGGCGCCGAGATTGCCCTTGCCACAGCGCAGAGCCCGACCCATTTGGTCGCCCGCCATCACCATGGAGACAACAACCGCAGAGTCCTCCGCTCCCCGCCAAGCCCCGCTGGTATCCGTCATCATGCCATGCTACCGCGAGGCGGTCCCCATTCTCAAGCGCACGGTGGACTCCATCCTGGCCCAGACGCTGCGGGATATCGAATTGATAGCGGTCTTGGATGATCCGCAGAATAAGGAAGCGCTGTCCCTGCTGCAGGATTTTGCGGCCGCGGACAACCGGGTGCGCGTCCTCGTCAACGAAAAAAATATGGGCGTGTGGCCGAGTTACAACCGCGGCATTCGGGCCGCCCGGGGGCGGCTTCTGGCCATTCAGGATGCCGACGATGTGTCCGATCCGCGACGGCTCGAGGTGGCGGCAGCCTACTTGGCGGCTCATCCGGAAGTGGATGTCGTCGGCATGGGCCTGATCTATGTGGACGCGGATACGGGCGCGACGCTCATGACCCGGCGCTATCCGCCCGACGCAGGCTCGGTCATCAAGCGCTACTGTCCGGTGGCTCATGCCACGACTCTTCGGCGGCGGGAATTGCACGAGCGGCTGGGCTATTATGACGAATCACAAGAACTGCGCTGCGCCGCAGACTACGATTTATGGATGCGGTTCTACGCGGGCGGCGCCGTGATCCGAAATATCCCCGATGCACTGTACACTTATTATCAATCCACAAGCAACATCAAGACGCTCAACACCAAGCGCATTCTCAGGCAGACCATCCGGATCAAACTCCGCCACGCGCGAACGCTGCGGTTTGGCGCGGGCGATTACCTTTATCTGGCCTGCGAGGCGGCTTTGTTGTTGCTGCCGGAGCCAGCCATCCGCCGGCTGTTCTATGCCGTGATGCGCCGCCGTCAGCCGCGAGAGGCCGGCAACGCCTCGTAGGTGGCTGCGTCTGCGGCGAGTTCTGCCAGCATTTCGTCCCACGAAGGCACCAGAATACCCGTTTCGCGCTCGAAGCGTGCGCCGCTGAGACTGCGATCGCACGCGAACTCGTCATCGCGCTCAATCTCGATGCCCAACCCGAGACGCTCGTTGAGATCCGTGAGCAGGTCCAGTTTCGTGATGGGCGAGGAGGCCACCTGCCAAACGCCGGAGAGCGTGGGATGCTCGATCAGAACGCGTTCGATGAGTCGGACCATGGCGGCCGTCGTCAGGCCCGTATAAACGGCCCGCGCGAAGCCTTTCACCTTTCGCCCGCGCTGGCTGATGAACCACTCCACGAGTCCGCTGGTGCCCGACAACTGGCGCCCGATGATCGAGGAGCGGATCGTCAATGCCCCGCCCAAGTCCGTCTCCCCCACCAGTTTGGTACGGCCGTAAAGGTCTACCGGATCGGGAATGTCGTCCTCAGTGTACATACCGCGCCGGCCGCTGAACACGCAGTCCGTGCTCAGATGCACCAGTTTGGCCCCGGCGGCTGCGCAAGCGGTGGCAAGCCGATGCGGCAGCAACGCGTTGCACTCGATGCTGACAAGCGGATCCTTCGCCTCTTTGAGTTGCTTCACGACGCCGATACAATTGATCACGGCGTGCGGGCGGACGGTGGCAAGAGCGGTCAGGACAGTATCAAACCGGAATGCGTCCACGCCGGAGATCCAGCGGTCGGCAGGCAGAAAACGGGCGAGGGGCGTTGCAGAGTGGTAAGCCTGCCGGGCCGTGCCATACACTTCGTGTCGCGGGGCCAAGACGCGGCACGCCATGTGTCCCATCATGCCGCCGGCGCCCAAGACCAGAATGCGCATCAGTTCGCGGCTCCCATAGTCAAAGTCGTCACCGCAACAGTTCCTCGCCGTCCGCTTCGCCGCCGGCCGCTTCGAGGTCCTCGACCATCAGCCGGTTGCGCTTCAGAAGAGCCAAGGTGCCTTCATAATCCATCAGGAAACGGTCGGAACTGTATTCGCCGTCCAACGCAGGCGGCTCGTCGGTTTGTTGAGGAATTTCCGGCAGCATGGGACGGATGACCAAGTAATCGCCGCGCGCGACGGTGCGGCGCGCCTCTTCCTCGGAAATCATCGCCTCATGGACTTTCTCGCCCGGCCGGATACCCGTGATCTCGATCTTGATCGGCCGATTTCCGATCAAGGCTCGAGCCACATCCGTGACTTTGGCTGCCGGGATGCGCGGGATGAAAATCTCGCCCGGGCGACCGAACTCAGCGGCGGCAAAAATCGTGTCCACCGCGCCCTCAAGGCTCAACAGAAAGCGCGTCATGTCCTCCGTCGTTATCGTGACAGGCCCGCCAGACCGTATCTGCGTGTGAAAAAGCGGGATGACCGACCCGCGCGATGCCAACACATTGCCGTACCGGGCACAGACCCACCGCGTCCCGGGACACGACAAGTTGGCGGCCACGAAAACCCGCTCCTGCAGGGCTTTGGTCATGCCCATGACATTGACCGGCTTGCAGGCCTTATCCGTCGAAATACCAATAACGGCCTCCACGGGCAGGCGCAACTCTCGCACCGCTCGCACGATGTTCTCGGCGCCCTCGATGTTGGTCCGAACGGCTTCGTACGGGAAGTACTCGCACGACGGCACCTGCTTGAGGGCGGCCGCATTGAAAATGATGTCGGCCCGCGCGCAGACGGCCGCAAGCGAGCCGTAGTCGCGCACATCGCCGATGACGAACTCCAGCGCGCGCTCGAAGTTGTGGAAGATGACCTCTTCCGTGGCGGCCTTGCGCTGCAAATAGGCCAGCCGCATGAAATGCTGTTTGGCCTCGTCGCGGCTAAAGATGATGACTTTGCGGGGCGTCCCCATTTCGCCGCTGAGGATTCTGCGCGTGAGCACCTTGCCCAGCGATCCCGTCCCCCCCGTAATGAGGATGGACTTTCCCTCAAAATATTTGCCGCTCTTCTGCGTCACCGGACCACCGTTCCCGCCATGCCAAGTCGTGATGCAGCCTCATGAACGGAATGCACGAGTGCGTTTCAAGACAAATGCCCGCCGATGGTCACCGTCGAGGCCCCCCGTGGTTCCCATGCACTCATACAACCCTGCGGATTCCAGTTGCCGATGGGCCGTAGCGCCGTGTGAATACGCCGTTGTGGAGTCATGCCTTACGGGGAAAACACAAGTCCCGTGACCGAGGCCGCGAGCACCAAACCGCCCGTGCTTAGCCTCGTGCTGCCCGCATGCAACGAGGCCGCCAATGTGGCCCCCTTGCACGAGCGCTTGGCGCGCGCCGTGGAAGCAGCGGGGTTTGCGGACGCCGCGGAATTCATCTGGGTGGATGACGGCTCCACAGACGGTACCGCGGAGCGCGTCGAGGCGCTGGCGGCTGCGGATCCGCGCGTGCGGCTGGTGCGCTTCTCGCGCAACTTCGGCCACATGGCCGCGCTGACGGCCGGGCTGGACGCCGCGCGCGCCACGGGTGCCGTCATCATGCTCGACGCCGACGGCCAGCATCCGCCTGAACTCATCCCCGACCTTGTGGCACGCTGGCGCGCCGGAGCCGAGATTGTTCAGGCGGTTCGGCGGGCCACGGCGGACGAGCCACCACTCAAACGGCTGACCTCGCGCGGGTTCTACCGGCTTCTCAACCATCTCGGTGAGGTTCGGCTGCCTGAGGGCGCGTCAGATTTCCGCCTCTTGGACCGGCAGGTGGCAGATGCGCTTCGCGCGCTGCCCGAGCGTCACCGGTTTGTGCGAGGGCTGGTTCATTGGGTCGGGTTTCAGATGGACACCGTCCCTTACGATGCCCCACCTCGACTGGCCGGGCGCACAAAATACAGCCCCGCCCGAATGCTGTTGTTCGCATTGGACGGCATCACGAGTTTTTCGGTCAAGCCCCTGCGACTCGCTTTCGGCCTCGGGGCCGCGGTCTTGGTCTTGGCACTGATCTATGGGATTTATGTCATTGCCACTTGGGCTGCGGGTCGCGTGGTTCCCGGCTGGACAAGTTTGTTGCTCGTCGTTTTGATCATGGGCAGCATTCAGTTGCTCACGCTGGGAGTGATGGGTGTTTACATTGGGCGGATTTACGACGAAGTGAAACAGCGGCCACTTTACATAGTGCGCAAACCACGCCGCTGATCCCGTCAGAGCAGGAGGCAAAGTGAGCACACTCGGAATCAGATTGCGCGATTTCCGGCGCTGCACGGTGTGGATTTGCCTGACCGCAGTGGCGCTGCGAGTGGTCCATTTATTGCACCTACACTACTCGCCCATTGAGGATATGGGCAGTTATCTGGCCCAGTCTGAGTTGTTCTTCGGGCATGACGATAATCCCGATCTGATGGTGATGACCACGAGGTATCCGGTAGGCTACCCGATCTTTCTCGGCTTGGTGCGCACCGTCTTCGGGTGGGATTTTTTTCGGCCGGCTCT
Source organism: Candidatus Sumerlaeaceae bacterium (assembly GCA_026418615.1). GTDB lineage: Bacteria > Sumerlaeota > Sumerlaeia > Sumerlaeales > Sumerlaeaceae > JAOAAY01. The sequence continues at coordinate 98,099 of JAOAAY010000004.1, forward strand.
TTGGATACAGGTGTTTGCGGAAGGTTTGACCACTTGGAGCGTGATCCTCTGCGGCCGTTTCCTTTATGGTGCGCGGGCGGGGCTTGCAGCGGGACTCATTTACGCGTTCTACCACATAGCGATCCTGCGTTCGGCGCAACTGATGACGGAGTCGCTGGCCGCCTGCTTGATGTTCTCGGCGATGGCTGCCTTCTTTTGGCATCAGTCAAGGCCATCATACTATAGGGCGGCTTTCACCGGCTTGTTATTTGCTCTCGGGTGCCACTTCCGGGTTGTCATGGCACCCTTGGCCCTCATCATGGCCGGTTACAGTCTATTGAAGTCAGGAGCAGGCTTTCCCATCTCCCGACCCCGTATTTTCAAATCATTGCTGACGGCTTCGATTGTGTTTTTGGCACTCATGATTCCGGTTACAATACGCAACTCGCGGATCATGGGGCATTTTGTCTTATACAACTCGGCTAATGCCGAAGTTTTCATGACGGCGAATAACCCTGTCAGCCGTGGGGAGCAGACGGCTTATGACTCGTTGCCAGCCGCATGGCGCGAGCAGTTCTCTCAAGCACCGGCCAATGAGAAGGCGGCCGTGGCTAAGCGGTTGGCTCGCGAATTCCTGTACGAAACACACACCGGTTACTTCCTGGCCAATGTTCTCCCGTACCGTTGTCGCGAAGCCTTGTGGCGCCCGCAGTGGATGTATGCAGGACAGGGCGAGGGAGCAGAATCCGAGCGTCCCTTCGGCCCATACCTGCGGATTCCCCTGATCAGTTCAACCGTACTGACGGTGATGGGCCTCCTTGGCTTGCTGTGTCGTTCGCGGCGATTTCCGGGCTTTTCATTATTCAGTTGGGCAGCACTGTTTTTCCCGGTGCTGTTATTGCCCATTGATCCAAGATACCGGTATCTTTCGGAAGCCATGCTTGTCATTCCAGCGGGGGGGCTTGCCGCAAAGGCCGTGTTGAACGGCAATGTGCGGTTGCGGCTTCGACGGGGGATTACGGTTCTGATTGTCGTCAGCCTGATTTGGACGGCTGGCGCTTTGGCTTGGATGGGGGGGCCAAATCTTTTCCCCGGCATGCCAGAGGCTCTGGTGAAACAAACACCGGAGGGCACGCGCCTCGTGTACGAGAAACCGCTCGGTACGGAAAAAGAACAGGTCTCGCTTCCCCTTGGTTCTATTCCCCTCGACCCGGCATCCATGAATCCTGTCGCCGTTAGCGTCCGGTACCGGCTGACGCGTCCGGAGATGTACAAACCTCAATTCCGGTCATGGGTGGACCGATGGCCGGTTGTTCAGTTGATGGCGGCTTTCTATGACGACTCCGGCACCACACTTTCTTTCACCTATATACCCCATAAGCCCATCAGTCAGTATCAGGACAAAGGGGGGCTGATGTGGCGGGTGCTGTCGCCACCGGGAACAGCCAAGCGCATGGATCTGACCTTGTTAGTGAGTAATTCCGGCCTTGTTGAACTGTGGGATATGCAAGTCCGCGGGCCTCTTTGGTTCTCGCGCAGAGAGACCGGTCAGGACAAGGTCGAGCCGTGACAGGCGAGCGTCATGTCAAAAGGTTGCTTCGAGTTGCTTCTGTTTATGAAGCATTTCAGGCTCTTATCGGGGCGGGGTATGCGCGTCGCTGGCTGCGGGAGCATTTCTGGAAATGTCGTCCGGGAGACCGAATTGTAGACATTGGATGCGGTCCGGGCGATGTCTTGCGATCACTTCCCGAGGGAGTGCACTACTGGGGCTTTGACCCGCATGCTCCTTACATAGCCGAGGCTCGAGCCGCCTTTGGCTCGCGCGGTGTATTTCATGCGGGCAAAGCCCGCGATTTCTTGGCCAGTTACCCTGATCTGCGGGGAACCGTGGACTTGGTCATATCCAACGGGGTCCTTCACCATCTGCCAGACGCGGAGGCTGGCGATGTGTTGGAGGTTGCCCGGCTTCTGATGGCTCCCGCTGGCCGATTTGTCGCACTTGAGCCGTGTTTCCTGCTGCATCAGACATTTGTCTCGCGCTGGATTATGAGCCGCGACCGCGGTGACCATGTTCGCCCGGAATGGGAATGGAAACGGCTGTTGCACGGTCACTTTCCCTCTGCCGAGACTCATATTGTCACAGGCCTGATCCGCATACCTTACACGCACATTATTTTGGTCGGCAGGCTGTCGGAGTAAAGCAAGTTCACACGGCAAAGGCCCTCACGGCAGAGAGAACAGTATCCTGTTCGGCGTCTGTCATCGCATGATAGAGCGGCAGCCGCACAAGGCGGTCGGCTACATCACAGGTCACCGGACATGTCGCATCGCGCCCGCCCAGTGTCAGCCCCATCGGCGAGGCGTGCAGCGGCTGATAGTGAAAAACGGCCAGAATTCCCTGTCGGCGTAACCAAGCAATGAAATTCGTGCGAACCTCAAGCGACGGGGCAAGCAGGTAGTACATGTGCCACGCTTGATTGCAGTGCTCTGGGACGACCGGACGGCGAAACCCGTGAGCCGTTGCCCAATCGGCCAGTTCACTATCGTAGCGTTGCCAGATCCTGCGCCGGCGCGCTTGAATCTGTTCGGCTTGTTCCAACTGCCCCCAAAGCACGGCAGCCAAAATCTCGGAGGGAAGGTAACTGGAACCCAAATCCACCCAAGTGTACTTGTCCACCTGTCCGCGGAAGAATCGGCTGCGGTTGGTGCCCTTCTCGCGCAAAATCTCCGCCCGCTCGGAAAAGGCCGGGTCATTGATCAATAATGCGCCGCCCTCGCCGCACGAAATGTTCTTCGTCTCGTGGAAACTTTGGGTGGCCAAAGCACCGAAAGACCCGAGGGGCTGGCCGCGGTAGCCGCCGAAAAGCCCGTGGGCGTTGTCCTCGATCACCACGATGCCGCGGTCGCGCGCGAGGTTCATGACAGCATCCATCTCGCAGGCCACGCCGGCATAGTGCACCACGACGATGGCCCGGGTTCGTGGCGTGAGAAGCGAAGGCAGCAGGCTTTCATCAATGTTGAGCGTATCGGGCCGTATATCCGCAAAAACCAAGCGCGCGCCGTGGACCGCAAAAGCGTTTGCGGTCGAGACAAAAGTGAAGGACGGCACGATGACCTCGTCTCCCGGCTCAAGCCGCAGCAGCAGCGCGCACATTTCGAGGGCGTGCGTACAAGAAGTCGTCAGGAGCGCCTTGTGACAGCCAGTCAGGCGTTCGAGGTGTTCATGGCACCGCCGTGTGAACAGGCCGTCACCAGACAAATGCCCGCTGCGCACGGCCTCCGTAACATAGGCCAGTTCGCGCTCGCCCAAAGTGGGGCGGTTGAATGGAACTTTTAGCGGAGGTGCAAAATCAGACAAGGCTGGTGCCCGCCGGGGGATCGGACCAATAGTGGAAAGTGGCCCGCGGGTTACGGATGCGGCAGCCCAAGGAAAGAAACAAATTGAGCGACGGCAGGTTATTGAGCGACACTTCCGCGGTCAACATCGGTAAATCTTCCCTCTGCATGTCGGCCAGCACGGAGGACATGATAGCCTTCCCGAGTCCTTTGCCGACACAGGCCCGCTCGAAACCCATGAGCGGCACATGTCCCGCAGCGCGAATGACAAACCCGACGATCTGACCGTTGAGGCGGCCCGCATAGAAAACAGCCTTCTCGTTTTTTTCCAAATCCCCGATCCATAGTACAAAGCGCTTGTCAGCCAAGTCGTGCGTGCAGCACGGGTCGCGATGGAACCGGTCATCCACAAAAGATTCGCGGGCAATCCGCCGGATTTCCGCCATGGCGACCGCGTCCGCCCGGTCCACCACATCCACTGTCCACCCCTCGGGGCCGAAAGGGGTGCCGGCCTTTGGCACAGGCATGGCAGTAGTTACGATGACTTCGACAAAGACAAATCCGGCGCGTTGCACACGGGGAATGAGGTCGGTGGATTCCTGATTGAGGCGTGCCTGCGCGAAAAAGCGCTCATGCTGCCGGCACAGCAGGTCCATCTGCGCGCTCAAGGCGGCCGAGGTGGTCGCACGCAAGGCCTCTACTTGGAGTTCAAACGACGGGATGCCGAGGTTGCGGGTCTCCCACGGCACCTCCCGGAAAAGCGCCTCTGAGGTCACGGATCAGTCTCCTGATTCAGGATTTCGCGCACCACATAAGTCGGCCGTTCCAACGACCGCGAGTGAATGCGAGCGATGTACTCGCCCATCACGCCAAGGCAAAACAATTGAACGCCGGAGAAAATGGCAATGGAAGATGCGAGAAAGGGAAACCCTTGGACCGGCGAGCCGGCAATGACATATCGAGCCAACACATAAAGGAAGAGCAACGCTCCAAAAACCACGAATCCAAAGCCCATAATGGTCGCCACGCGCAAGGGGAGGGCGCTGAACCCGGTGATCATGTTCCATGCGTGGGTCACGAGCCGTGAAAAGGTGTAGTTCGAACGGCCGACCGCACGGACTTCATGACGAACCGCAACAGCCGTTACCCGGCGGGTTGCCCACGACAACAACACATCAACATTAGGCGACGGGCCGTGATAGTCGGCAAAGGCATTGCGCAACTGCGTGCGAAACACCCGCAGGGCGGTGACATGGCGCGCCATGTCGGTGCCCATCGCCGCGGACAGGGCCAGTTTGGTCAGGCGCGAGGCTATATCGCGCATGACGCCGTGCTGCTCGCGTTCTGGCGGCCCGTAAACAAGGTCCCAACCTTCGGAAAATTTCTCGAACAGAGCGGGCAGGACCTCGGGCGGATGCTGCAAATCGTCGTCCATGGTGATGATCGTGTCGTAGCGCGCCAGACGCACTCCGGCAATCACAGCATTGTGCTGTCCGTAGTTGCGCATCATCCGCACGGCCACGATTCGCCGTTCCGTGCTTGCGAGACGACTGGCCACAGCCCAGGAGCCGTCGGCACTGCCGTCGTCCACCAAAATAACCTCCCAAGCCTCCCCGGCCAGCCCATTCAGGACGGGTGCCAGCCGCGAAAAAAGCGGTTCAAGGATCGCCTCGCTGTTGTAAACGGGGATGACAACGGATATGCCGGTTTTTTGCGCCACGCTTCTAACCTCATGCTACGGCCAAACCGAAACGCAATGGTTTCTGGTGCGGCGGCGCAAATCTCGATGACAGGTTGACAGCGCTTCAACAAGGCGCGCACATGGCGCACAAACGCAAGGAGGACACCATGTTTCAACGCCTGCAGGTTGTTGCGCTCATCGGGGTCGCGGGGATGGTGCTGAGCGGATGCGGTGAGCCGCCCAAGGAGACAGGGACGGGACGCCGGGCCCCGTCAGCGGATGTCGCGCGCAGCAGCGTCCCGGTCACCAAGGCATCCCCGTCGCCCGTCACAACCAGTCCGTTGGCTGTTGTCCCTGCGGCTGGATTTCGTGGGGGCACTTTCGAACCACCCCACCTTGAGAACGACTTCATCCTTCTGAAACATTTCGGGGTCACGAGCGCCACCGTGACACTCCCGCGCACCGCCAACCGGCTCAGTTTCAGGGCCAAACCGAGGCTTACTCCCGGCGATGCCTTGCCCATTGTGGATATCACGCTCGAACCGGCGGCGGAGCCCAAGGGGACCGTGTATGTATTGTTCCCCGGCACCACGGTTTCCAAAGACGAGACATTCACCACGGCCGCGGTGATTCCCGCCGGCACCTATCGCGTGCAGTTGGGCTATGTACGGCACACCAAACTCGGTGAATCGGGAGTCGTGCGGCCTCATGTGGAGTTTTATGGCGTGACCTTTGAGTAGCGTCCCTGCCGTGACTGGACGCGCGGCGCAGTGGCCTTGAACCTCAGATGAATTTGATCTTGCGCGCCGCAAACGCGCACATGCGCAGCAGAAGCAGGCCGTGACGAAACCGGCTGATCTTGATGTCGCCATAGGTCCGGTCGCGGTAACGAATGGGCATGTCCACAATTTTGAGATTCAATCTGGCCGCGCCAAACAGAAGGTCAAAGTCGCCGAACGGATCAAAATCGCCAAAAAAGTGGCGGTTGCGTTTGATCTCCTCGTAATCCGTGCGCAAGAGCGCCTTGGTGCCGCAAAGCGTGTCCTTGATCGGTTGGCCCAACAGATAGGTGAACGCCATGGAAAAAAAGTAATTGGCGAAATAGTTGAGCGTCCGCATGGCGTGCTCCTCCATGGGGTAAACCAGACGGCAACCGTTGATGAACTCCCCTGCGCCGCTGGCAAGGGCCTCGTAAAATTTGGGCAGGTCTTCGGGCGGCACGGTCAGGTCCGAATCGAGGATCATCAACACATCGCCGGTCGCCATGTCGAACCCCTTGAAAACGGCATCGGCCTTTCCTTTGCCGTCTTGGAACGCAAACTTGATGTCGCGGTCCGGCCGGGTTGCCATGGCCTCCCGAATCTTCTCCACTGTCCCGTCGGTCGAGTGGCCGTCAATGAATATGATTTCCGTGTGGCTGCCCATGGCGGGCACACGGTTGACAGCCTCCCCGATATTGCCGGCCTCGTTCAGCGTCGGCACAACGACCGATACGCTCAAGGCTCGGGAACCGTCGCCGGCCGGCCGCGGGATGGGGCGCGCCACGACATACTGGATCAGGCACAGCGCATTGAGCAGGGGCAGATTGGCAAGAAACCGATTGACGACCGGTGTCACCAGCGGAATGCCCGCCGGCAAGAGCATCCGTCGCCCGCGTCTCACAGCCTCAAAACCGGCAAGGTAGAGAAGATTCTCGATGTCGCGAAGCGTCAGCCAGTTTTGCGGCGGCATGGGCGACTTCAGATGCAACGCCTCCGCCGCAGCAATCACCGGGTGCCAGAGTTTGTTATAATAAGTAATGACAACGCGCGAGCGCGGTGTGGTGACCTTGTGCAACTGCCCGAACGCCCGCTGAACATCGTCGAGGCTGCCGATGACATCCGACATGATGATGTAATCGAACTTCTCGCTGAGGGGCAGGTCGTGGGCGTCGGCCTCGACAAACTCCAGATCCGGGAACTGTCGGCGGGCCAGATCGAGCATCTTCGGGCTGATGTCCACGCCTACACCGCGCGAGGGTTGCACGGCGGCAAGCAGTTCCCCCGTCGAGCACCCCACTTCCAGCACTCGCCGACGCGGCGGGATGATGGACTGCAACAGGCAGTTCATGCTGGCGTGGTACGCAGGGGCGCGCTGCTTCCACGCACGGCGCTCGGGCGCAAGCCGATCGAAAAACTCGCGCGTCCGTTGGCGATGGGCAGGAAGGACAACTGCGTCCGCACCAGACATAGAGGGCGTCCAGCCATCATCCCGGTACGGAGTCAACACCGTTGCGCATGCCGGTGGGTCAGGGTAAAATGTACCGGGCGTGTCGGTAAGTCGCAACGGACGAACATCATCGCCTGCCCCCCGAGGAACCACTTCATTTGAAATGTTAGTCTCCGGACGGATTTACCGCATGATTGGAAACCGAGCAGATACTCAGTGAGAATAACAACTTGGAGGAGATCATCCGGAAATTGCGCTGGCCGGAGGCGTAGCAAAACGAGGGTCCGCCCATGCCCCCGATTTGCTTATAGTTCGAGTTGAGCGAGTAGACATTTCACTGGTGGCGTCACATGTCCGGCGGTAGGGAGGCCGACGAGATGCTCCGGCTACAGCAGATGTAGGAGGAGCAGCGTCGCCTGAAGCGGGCGGTGGTAGACCTGACATTCGACAGACAAACTCTCAAAGAGGTTGCCCACCGAAAGCGTGAACCTTTCGCTCCAACACGCGAGTGTGGAGTGTATGCGCGCAGATCAGTTCCATTAAGTCGCGCTCATGGTAACCTTAGGGTCAGTACTGTCACAGGCATATTACAAATCAGGGATCTTCAGCGAGGGGGAGCGCGAGTCGTATTACAGTCGCCTGGACCTTTGGATCATTCGGCATTGCTCGCATGGCGAAGCCCTCACTGAAGCAACCGAAGAACGGCGCGCGTCCCCACGGAAAGTTCACCAAGCAGTGGTGACTCGGCAAGTGGATGCACGACGGATTCGTAGAATACCTACCTTGACCCACACATCAAGTGTACCACTATGTTCTCCGCTAAGTTCTGACTCCAAAGGTTCGAGTACGAGGCAAACTCACCGGCATCACAACTTGCCGAGGCATCGGAATACTCCCGCACCGCCGCGCGAGGCCACCAGCAAACCCGAAGAAGCCGACAGCCGGTCGTTACCGCCTCAACCCGCTCTGAGACGATTCGCCGCATTTCCTCCTACTAACTGGCGCTCGTGGTGGTTTTCGAGTAAGTGTCGCACAATCCCCCCATGGTGCGGCTTGTGATTGGATCGGCTGAGCCACTCTCATTGAACTTGATTAGCCAGCACGCTGTTCCAGTCGTACCACCAAAAGCCGACTCGAGAGATGTCACCGATGGACGCCATCGGATAAACAATCGCAGGCGGCCCCGATCTCACTGACAGCGAACCATAGGCCCCGGAAGTGAACAGCAGCAACACAGTAGCAGCAAGACACCGCGTCCACAAACGCATAAGAAACCTCTCATTGTCATGAGGTGTTGGGATTCTCGGGCGGCGGGCATTCGGCTTTGCAGCCACAATGATCCGGTAGAAAAACTTGCGTTTCTGGATCAGCGTAACAGAACTCGACGAGTTCCCAACCGTCACCGTCAAGACCGAGATTCTGTATTTGCTCTATGGATGAAGCAGTCGGCATAGCCCGCCTTTTTCAGTTCGTGATGGACGAGAAGGGCACTCGGGTAATCGGGTGGCCGTCCAATGCGGACTTTGGTGAGCGGTTCCACGGTTAGCGTGAACACAGGCTCGACTCCTTCGCGCTGAAGTTTGGAGGCGAGAACCTGCGCTTCTTGCACTGTTGGATATGCTGCGACTTGAACGCTATAAATCGTTCGAGGCGGTTTCACCCCGCCGGAATTTTTTGCCTCAGCAAGCGCGGTCGCCCCCAAGGTCGCGCAAAGCGCAATCACGACTCCCGCCCGCTGAAATCCCTGATCGGTCGTTGTGGGGTCGGACCCGGTTCTTAAGCCCAATTCTACCCAGCGATGCTCTCTGCGTAATGCTCTCTGCGCAATGCTCTCTGCGCAATGCTCCCTGCAAAGCCATGACTTTCCCTGTGTTACCCCGTCTTCAAGAACCCGCGCGGAACTAAATATGCTAGCACCCCACACGGACCCCTTGTTCCGGGAAGTGCATACCGCGCTGGGGGGGCGGGGAGCGGGGGGCAAGTGAAAAAATCGTCGCAACAGAGTCGGCACGGATATGCGCAACTGCCGCTGCCCCCGCTTGGTCAAACTCTACCTTGGTCAGAATGATAATTGAAATTTGAGGGCCGTTCCGCTTTGTCCACGCCAAGTTTTTGAGCGGTTTGGAAAAATTGAGGTCACAACGATGGAAAGCACAACAGCGGATGGCAAGTTTTCTGGGGACACAGAAAATTGCGGTGCCGGATCGGCGGACACACCGGTCAGCAGCCCGTCAGCATCGCGCGGGTGCCGAATAGCGTTGCTCGCACGGGTCGTTTTGCTGGGAGCCATCTTGCTGGTCGCCTTTGTCCTGCGTCATGCGCAGGTGGATTTTGGTCTCCCGTATGCCTATCATTGGGACGAGCCGCAAATCATGCAACCCGTTTACCGGTTGCTTCGTAACGGCGTTTATCGGCCATCCGCCTTCGATTATGGTCCGCTGAACACCTACATCCACGCTGCGTGGGGCGCGCTGACTTTTCTTCGGGGCAACCAGAAAGGCCTGTACGAGGACGGCATTTGGCAGGTCAAGTCTGACCGCGATACGGCTTGGTACTGGGCCATCTCGGCGCCCGATATCTGGCGGGGCGGGCGCGTGTTGTCGGTGTTCCTCGGCGTGCTGTCCGTTGCGCTGGTGTACGCCGCGGCTCGACAAGTCGCAAGCGAAGCGGGGGCGATGCTGGCAGCAGGCGCCATGGCGATGCATAGTATGGCTGTCGCCAATTTCGTGGTCGTGTCGCCGGACGCCACAGCCTGTCTGGCTACCTGCCTGACGCTGTGGGCCAGCCTGCATCTGGCGCGTCACGGCCAGCGCTGGGCCTTATGGACAGCCGGCGTAGCAGCCGCGGCGGCCGCCGCTCTCAAATATAATTATGCCCCGGCCTTGTTGCTGCCGTTCGTCGCCCACCTTGTCGGACCTTGGCTGTCATCCGACGAAGACCGCCGTGCGCCGGCAGTTGCCAATGCGTCCGGATGTCCGTGGAACGCGCGCTTGGCCGGACTGACACTCATCGTGGGAGGATCGCTCATCGTCTTTCTGCTGCCGGCGCTGATGGATCCCACGCGGTTCCTGCACAACCTGAGCACCGCTTTCCGTTACTATGTGTCCCCCGCCGATGCAGGCGTGTTGGATATGCTCAATGGTTACCTGCGGAAAGCGGCAGCCCTTTTGGACTCCGGGGATTTTCGTTCAACCGCAACCGTGGGCGCGCAACAGGCCATGGATTTCAATTTCCGCATTCACGGCTTGCTGCTGCTTGTGATGGTAGGGGCAGGCATCGCCTCGGCCGTGGTGGCTCGCCGATCGCTCCTGTGGCTTCCTGTTGTGTCGGTCGCGTCGGTTTTTGCGATGGTGGGTTGGGAAACAGCGTTTTTCTTTAGCCGCTACATGCTACCGGCGCTGCCGGCAGCGCTGGTGCTGGCGGGCGGAGGTTTCGACTTCATCTGGCGCAAAACACTGGCCGGCCGGTTATCCGCCAGCCGGGGACCGGCTGCCAAGGTTGGGGCGGGCGCGGTGCTCCTTGCCGCCGGCATTCTGATCCTCCTGCCGATTGGCGCCAGAAGTCTCCGGCTCGCGCGCCACACGCGCGCGACCGTGGAGCCGCGCAACGAAATGTCCAAAGCCATGCTGGAAAAGGTTCCCGAAGAGAGCCGCATTCTGGTACTGCGGGAAGTACGGTGGTTTTTCCGTCCCGAGGAGAAAAAGCGGTTCCGGTTTGGCGAAGCGACGATCTGCAAACTTCTGGTTTCACCGCAGGCTCTGACGGAGTATGACTATATTCTGGCACCTCGACAGGTGGCTTTCTATACAAGGACGCCGCAGCGCGACTTGCAGGTCGGCCCGATGAATGACTGGCTCAAGCGATTGCCCAAAGCGGTGCTGGCTTTCGGCCCCGCGGACTCAGCCATGTTTTTTGGCAAACCCTCGCGCAATCCGGGCGTGCAACTGGTGCCGGTGGACGACTCCCTGCGCCAAAGCGCGCCCCTGATCCCGGGCCGAGTTGTCTTTGGACCGGCTTTGGATCCGGGTCCGGCAGCCTCCAATCTGGCAGCGCTCTCCGACGGGCCGTTGGCGATCAAACCGGGCGTCTGGGTCGGGTCGCCCATCCGTCTGGATGGGCCTACCTCGACCGTTGTCATCCGTGCCCGCGGCAGTTCGCCCTTTGAGCAAGAGGATTATCCCGAAATCACGCTCGAAGTCACCGCCGGCACGACCGACACTCTGTTCACCAAACCAGTCGCCAAGGTGATCCTGTCGCTGGACAGGACCGCCAGCGGCATGGGTCCCTATGAGCGTCCCCTTAATCTGCCCGGCGGAGATTATCTCATGCGGCTGAGAGCCAAGGACGCGGATAACCTCATGACACTCATCGAAAGCATTGAGTTCAAACCTCCGAATCAGGCGGAGGGGCCGAATTGACGGCGGCGATAATACGCCCGACCTCCTCGTCCGTCAGTTCGGGAAAGATCGGGAGCGAAACTTCTGTGTCGCAGAGTCTCTCAGCGGCTGGAAAGCGGCCGCGACCGCAGCCCAAAAAACGATACGCCGCCTGCAGATGAATGGGCAGCGGGTAGTGGATGAGGCAATCCACGCCAGCCGCGTCGAGGTGTTTCATGAAGCGCTCCCGATGCGGAACAAAAACCGGAAACAGATGCTCGCACGAAACAGCGTTGTCGCGCCGGCTCAGGTGAGTGACATGGGGATGGGCGATTTCCCGGCGGTAGCGCGCCGCAATGTCGCGCCGGCGGCCGTTCCATTGCTCCAAGCGGGTTAATTTCACGCGCAGCAGCGCCGCCTGCACCTCATCCAGCCGGCTGTTAATGCCCTCGACGGAGTGATAGTACCGGCGCTCCTGCCCATAGTTGCGCAACATGCGCAACCGCGCAGCCAGCGCGGGCGAGTCCGTGGTGATGGCTCCGCCGTCGCCCGCCGCGCCGAGATTCTTGGACGGATAGAAACTCCAGCAAACCGTATTACCGTGGCTGCCAATGCGCCGTCCCCGAAACTCCGCCCCGTGAGCCTGAGCCGCATCCTCAATCAGCACGGCACCGTGGCGGGCCGTGACGCTGGAGATGGCATCGAGATCGGCAGGTTGACCGTACAAGTGCACGGCCACGACGGCCGATACGGAGGCACGGCGCAACTCGGTCTCGAGTGCGACCGGATCCATCAGGGCCGTGTGCGGATCGGCATCGCACAGGACGACCTCGGCGCCGGCGGCGCGGATGCCTGAAACGGTCGGGACGCAGGTGTTGGCCACCGTGACCACCCGCTGGCCGGGCCCGAGGCCATGCGCCAGGAGTGCCAGAGTGATGGCCTCGGTTCCCGAGGCGCACGCTACGCATTCAGCCGCGCCGACATACGCCGCGAACTCCTGCTCAAAAGCCGACACCTCGCTGCCCAGGACATACCATCCGCGTCGCAGAACGCGCAGGGTAGCCTCCTCGAGTTCCTCGCGGATGGACGCATGCTGGCGGGCCAGATCGCCAAACGGTATCCGGTTCATGGAGTATCCCAGTAGTGTTGCCGATGCTGCTTGTAGTACTCGAGCGTGCGCGCAATGCCCTCAGCCAGTGCGACGCGCGGGTGCCACCCCAGCGTGTCCCGGATCCGCGACCAGTCCGCCCTATAGTCGCCTATTTCAATGGGCTTAGCCTCGGCTGGGTACTCGACCAACTCGTAACTTCCGCCGCCGTGGACCCGGATGGCCTGCTCCACAAAATCCATGAGCGAAACCGGCTCGCCGCCAAGGTTGAAAACCTGTCCCGCAGCGCGGTCATCAGCCATGGCCAACAAAAAGGCCTCCACGACATCGTCCACATAATTTGTGTCGCGGATCTGCCGGCCGTTGCCGTAAAGTTTGACGGTTTTGCCTTCGATCAACAGACGCAGAAACCAGTTCAGGACGCCCTGCCGGTGATGGCGCATCTGGTGGCGCGGTCCGTAGGTGTTCGTCAGCCGCAGCGAGAACGCCCGGATACCATGCACCTCATGATAGAGCAGATGGTAGGCCTCGCCCGCCACATTGTTGATTCCGTTCACATCCACGGGCCGCATGGGCGTGTCTTCACGAACCGGATCGGGCCCCGTCCGGCCGTACTGGCCGCGCGTGCCAGCAAACCCGATCTTGATGCCCGGGTTGTGCCGCCGGCATGCTTCGAGGATCGAGAGTTGGCTCACACAATTGATCTCAAGATCCGTGAACGGATCCGTCATGCTGTCCACATGGCTCAGGGTTCCGGCGAGGTTGAACAGACAATCGCAGCCCTGAACGAGATAGTTCATGCTGGAGCGGTCGCGGACATCGGAAATGTTGACCGTGACCCGGTCGCGGACAGGCGAGATATTGAACAGGTTCCCGCCGTACTCGGGAATCATGGAATCCACCAAGGTCACCCGAGCGCCAAGATCCGCCAGGGCGATGGCGAGCGTGCTGCCGATAAACCCGAGGCCACCCGTGATCAGGACGCGTTTGCCGCAATAGTATTTTTCAAACGAGGCCAGCCGGTCGGGAGCCTGCGCCTGCAGAGTCCTCAGGCACTCGGAGTTCATGGCGTTTCCTGCAGTCCGGTCATTTCGCTGAGTGGAGCGCGAGGAAGGCGGGATTTTCAAATGCAATCCGGTCGGGACGGCCAGGGTCGGCGTTGTCTTTTGCGTGACATTCGACGCGGCACACGCCACCAACGCGGCGTCCATGAACCCACGCGACCTCATGCCGGCGGAGGAGTACGAGGCGATGTTTCGCAGCGAGGAGCGCCTCTGGTGGTACGCCGGGCTGCGCGAGACTCTGCTTTGGTGGCTTCGCCGCGAAGTGCCTCGCGGGGCGCGGGTTCTCGACGCGGGGTGCGGGACAGGGATGAATCTCGCCCTCCTTCACAAGGAAGGCTACCGTGTCGCCGGGTGCGATCCGTCGGCTCACGCGTTGCAGTGGAGCCGGCAGCGGGTGGGTGGCGCCTGCCTTCAGCGGGCGAGCGTGGCATCGCTTCCGTATGCCAGCGAGTCATTTGACGCCGTCCTTTGCCTCGATGTGCTGGGCATACTCGACGAGGCCCCGCGGCAGGCTGCCGTGCGCGAAATGTGGCGCGTGCTGCGCGCCGGCGGGGTGCTGGTCGTTCATGTCTCGGCTTTCGAATGGCTTCGCTCGCCCCACGACGATTTTATCAATTGGCGCGTTCGTTTCGACCGGCCCTCGCTGCTAAGGCTTCTGACGGGCTCCTGCCGGTGGACCGTGCTTTTTTGCGGCTACCGGATTTTCCTACTGTTTCCGCTGGTGGCCGGGGCCAAAATCATCCGCCGGCTGATGACCGCGTGGACCGGCCGAAGTCCGCAAACCGACCAGCACGCAACGCCCGGGATGCTCAACGGCGTGCTGCTCCGGGTCCAACTGCTCGAACACCGCTTGTTTCGGCGCCGTAGCGCGCCAGTCGGAACATCCTTGCTGGCCGTCTTACAAAAGCCGGAGCATTGACAAACGGCTCTGCGCTCGCACTAAGTCTCCGAGCATGCGAAAATTGTCGGTTGTCATCCCCGTGTACAACGGAGCGGCCACAATTGGGCGGCTGGTGGAAACCGTCCTGCGCGAATTGGCCGCCTATGACCCCGAGGTGGTCCTGGTCAACGATGGCAGCCGCGACAACAGCGAGGAAGTGTGCACGGCGCTGGCCATGACGCATCCGGCCGTGAAGTTTATCAGCCTGCGGCGCAATTTCGGTGAACACAACGCCGTCATGTGCGGCCTCAACCATGCGGATGCGGAGTTTGTCGCCGTGATTGATGACGACTTTCAGAACCCGCCATCCGAAATCGAAAAATTGCTGCGCGAGGCCGAAAAAGGCTATGATGTCGTGTACAGCCGCTACGAGGTGAAGCGGCACAACTGGTTCCGCAACTGGGGCAGCCGCATGCACAATTGGCTGGCCACCATTATCATGGACAAACCACCCGACCTCTACCTGTCGTCATTCCGCATCATGAAACGCGAATTGGTGCAGGAGGTCATCAAGTATCGCGGGCCGTTTCCCTACATAGACGGTCTTATCCTGCGCGTGACGGACAACATCGGCACCTGCCTGGTGGAGCACCACGCTCGCGCCGAGGGACGCTCGAATTACACGCTCGGCAAACTGGTCTCGCTGAGCCTCAACATGTTCCTCAATTTCTCCGTCCGGCCGCTCCGGTTTTTCACAGCCATCGGGTTCGGGCTTTTCGTTCTGGGAATCGTGTTGTCCGTTTACTTTGCGATTTGGAAACTTCTGAATCCGGATTACGCGGTCGGTTGGGCCTCTCTCATGATCGCCACCCTGACATTGTCCGGCGTTCAGTTGCTGTTTCTTGGGTTGATCGGCGAATACTTGGGCAAGAATTACCTCGACCGCAACGGCGCCCCACAGTATGTGATCAAGAAAAAGGTTCCGTGACGGCGCGCGACGGGCGCAACCGACGCGCTCGGAATTAGGAATGCTGCGGGCGGGACCGACGGCTTCGCTTTCACCGCACCGGGCGGCTCTTTTATGCCAGATCCGTAGGGCATATTACGACAGGGAAGGGAATGTGTGGCACTGGTTCAATGACTGGTTTGAGGCTCAGTCCCTAGCGGGCGCGGCAATTAACCCGACCGGTCCTACGACCGGGTACAGCGAGGTTTTCCGGCAAGATGCGTAGTCCGAGTATCCGCCTCGTACAATTCGCTTTGGGAATGCACCCACCGTCGGTTGCAATCTGCGTGGATTCCGGATCGTGGCGACTCCGCGCACTGAGCAGGGAAGAAATTATGTCTTGATTGTATATGTTTATGGTGTAATGCGAGTTACCAATGACAACGGGGGCGTTTACAATCATGCTTACAGAAAACGATGTTGTTGATGCTGTTTGCGATTTTTTGAAATCTCTTCGATACGCGGTAAAGGGCCGGAGTTCAACCAGAGTCAAGCGGTTCGATATAGTTGCGACCAAGGCTTCTGGGACTCGGACTCTGCGAGTTGAGGCCCAGGGACAAACGAGCTCGTTTGAGAAATCCTCGCGTCACGGACAGGAATTCAGCCGCGACCAGAAATTCGAACGTCTCGCAAAAGCCGTGTTCAAGAGCATGCAGACATCGCAACAATACCCAGACGATCTCGTTGGGATTGCTCTACCCGGAGACAATGTTCACATGGATCTCCTCGAGTCCGTCAAAGAGAGGCTAAAGGAACTCAACATAATCGTATTCGTGGTTGATCCCAATACTAAGCAAGTTTACCTCAATCAACATTTATTATAGAAAGAATTACCTCGACCGCAACGGCGCCCCACAGCGCGCCACAGTATGTGATCAAGAAAAAGGTTCCGTGACGGCGCGCGACGGCCGCTGCCGCTGCCATACCGCTTGGGCGACGGCGGTGGCGGCCCACAGAAAAAGCCCCATCCAGAGCCATTCGACAGTGGTACGGTAACGCGCCATGTCGGTGTTTTCGGCGGCGGCCGCCGTCAGGGCTCCGTAAGCAACAAGCCCGGCAGCCATAAAAATAGCAAACAGGGTCCGGCGGCTGTTGGCAAACCCGATCAGCGTGGCGGCCGTGAGGACGGCCGTCAGCATGGCGAGTTCCGGCATGCGGCGGCTGTCGGATATCCACTTGGCCGCCTGCCCGAACGGGCGCCACGGCCACATCTCCCGCGACACATACACAGGGTAGCCGACACCGTAGAGCGGGTCGCCGGTGGAGCCGAAATATAACGCAAGGTTGCGGACGATGGCACGGATGTAAGGACCGCTGCTGCGCCGCAAGGCATCGGAGCAAACCGCATGCAATTCGCGCCCGTACTCGCCGTGGCGCAAGCCGAAACGCTGCGCAATCTCCACATGGGCACGGTTCATGGCGTTTGCGACGCCGTAGAGCGAACGCCGACGAATCATCTCGGCGCGAATGGCGGCTTGCACTTCATTGCGCGGCTGCGCCGCTTCCGCAAAGGCAATCGCATGATTGACAAATCCCGCCATGGGAACGAACGCGCGCCAGCCGTGAACCCGCTCGTTGCGCAGGCTCCATGCCTGGACTGCGGTCGTCAAAATCACAAGAGCCACAACCAGCGGCCCGTAGCGCATCAGCGGCGCCGGGACTGGCTCGCCCGCCGGGGCGGGCATTCCCGTCACGCGCCGCAGCAGCCACGGCAGCGCGTCGGACAGAGCCGCCGCAAGCAGCAACACGACAAGCGCCAACTGATATTGCGGCCGAATAAAAGTCAGGCAGACGGCGACTGCGCCCATCGCAACACCCCACCCCATCGCTCTCGCCCAACCCGCGCGCCCGGATCGCGACACGACCGCCAGAACGATCAGCAGCGCAATCAGCCCACAGGCCGGGGTCTCCGTCGAGGCCACGGCGTCGTGGCGCAGCGTCTTGATAGCCATGTAATACCCAAATGACGCAATAAACGCTGGCAAACGACCGGCATCACCCGAAGCGAACAACAAATAAAGGGCGACCGGCATCAGGATCGCCAGCAGCGACCACGGAACAACGAGGGCGTGGTAATTGTCGAGACTGACGAAGCGCCCCATCAACGCCAAATAAACAGAATATCCGGGAGCCGGCTCGACGAGTCCGGACTCGGGCAAGGGCGGCCGCAACCCCATCAGATACTCGGCAAAAGGCCGGTACACAGCCATGTCCGAGACGATCTCAGCCGAGACCGAGGGCAGGGTGGCAGCCTTGAAAGCAACCGCGAGCGCCAGCACAAGCCACACAGGATGGCGTGCCACAGCCAGCAGCGCACGCCGCAGGCCTGCGACCCGTGGTGCCGATGCGGGCGGTTCCATGGCGTCTTGCGTCATTCAAAAACGCCATGACGCAGGGGATGGTGTGCGCAAGGGCAAACCTGCGCGATCCCGGTATGCGGACAAGATTTGCCGCAAGAAAATCAGCAGACGCCCTGACGCTCT
This sequence comes from Candidatus Sumerlaeaceae bacterium, assembly GCA_026418615.1. Taxonomy (GTDB): domain Bacteria; phylum Sumerlaeota; class Sumerlaeia; order Sumerlaeales; family Sumerlaeaceae; genus JAOAAY01. The sequence continues at coordinate 116,220 of JAOAAY010000004.1, forward strand.
CCTCGCAAGGCCCCCTGCCTATCGGGCGAACGCCTCACCCTCCCGCGAATCGTTGCCACCCCGTCAGTCAAAGACCTGTTCGCGCAGGGCGAAACCGAGAATCGTCGGCCTTCGGCGACTTCCGGAGGTGTCTTGACCGAAGCCCGCGCGCCGGAAGCGCCGCATGTATCGTCAAGCCTTGGTAGCGTCGCGATGACTGATACGAACACCGGGTCAGAGCCCTGCGCGCAGGCCCCGGCCTCACCGCTTGGCGGAACATGAAACCGTTGCCATGCGGTCTCCACCGCCGTCGCGAATGACCGGCGGGGCCGCCTGTAGGGCATTTCGCTTGACCTGGCAGATCTCGAAAGGCCTCATTCAGGGTCTCGCCGGTTGCTGGGTTTTTGCGAGCGGGAGTAGCTCAGTTGGTAGAGCATCAGCTTCCCAAGCTGAGGGTCGCGGGTTCGAGACCCGTCTCCCGCTCCATTTCTCATGCTGATGTCCTGCACATGCCGATCAGGCACACCCGCGCCGCCTAAAAGCGCTCGCGGCGTGACCCGGCGTCGCAGCACAGTCAGAGACGCCTCGGCAGCAGCAATAAAAACGCGAACACACCTCACCATGGGAGCGCAAAGAAAGCACCAACCGCCACAAATCGAAACAGGCTGGGCAACTCCGTGCCCACTTGCGCTGACTCTTTGCTGGATGACGGGCTTTTGCATTCATCCCGCCGTTGCGACCGTGCGGTTGAGTGCAGTCCCATGGAAACCGGCTCGAAACCCAGAAATGGCAGGGGCAGATCCCAGCCTCAGGGGTGGGCGGGTTCCGCCTGCCGGTCCAGAACCACCCGTCAGCCCACGATCTCCGCGTCCGTGAAAAAATTGGCGATTTCGATTTCGGCGCGGGCGGGGCTGTCGCTGCCGTGGATGAGATTTTCAGTGGTGGAGAAGGCAAAGTCGCCGCGGATCGTGCCGGGGGCTGCTTCGGTGTGGCGGGTTTTACCCATCATCGCGCGGGTCAGTTCGATCACATCGTCGCCCTCGACGACCATGGCGACCACGGGACCGCTGAGGACGAACTCCTCAAGAGCGGGGTAGAAGGGCTTGGAGACATGCTCTTCATAATGTTTGCGGGCGAGTTCGGGCGTGAAGCGGAGCATTTTCATGGCGACAATGCGCAGGCCTTTGCGCTCGATGCGGCCGATGATTTCGCCGATCAGGCCGCGGCGGACGCCGTCGGGTTTGACAAAGAGCAGGGTGCGTTGCTTCATGTTCGGGAGGGTTCCTTTGTGCGTAACTTTGGACGGGGAGAAGCCGGCGTCCGAGCCGTGGAATCAAGGAAAAGGTGCGCCACCGGGCGCGGCGTGACATATATTTCCCAGCCCGTACGCGGCTTTCTCATGCCGGAAAACGGCCATTGACCGCGGACGAATAGTTCCTTTCGTGTTGTTTGTGCACCCAGACGCCCCGTATGCTAGAAACAGGACATATTATCGGGATTGACCTTGGCACCACGAACTCCGTCGTGGCCGTGCTCGAGGGCGAACAGCCCGTCGTGATCCACAATGCCGAAGGTTCGACGCGTACGCCCTCGGTGGTGGCCTTTTTGCCCAGCGGAGAAATTGTGGTGGGAGAGATCGCGCGCCGCCAAGGCGCCGTTTCGCCCCAGACCACGATCACCTCGATCAAGCGCCTCATGGGGCGCTCAGTCGCCGATGTGGAGCGAGCGGGATTTGTGCTGCCGTACGACCTCGTCGAGCACGAGGGCCAACTCATGGTGCGCATCGGCCACTCAGGCTACACGCCACAACAATTGTCGGCCTTCATCCTGAAGAAACTCAAGCAGGCCGCCGAGGACTATCTCGGCGAGCCTGTGAAGAAGGCTATCATCACGGTGCCGGCTTACTTCGACGACCTGCAGCGGCAAGCCACGGCGGAGGCGGGCCAACTGGCGGGCCTCGAGGTGTTGCGACTGATCAACGAGCCGACAGCAGCCGCGATGGCTTACGGTCTCGGGCGCGGCGAGCGCGAGCGCGTGGCGGTGTATGATTTTGGCGGCGGCACCTTCGACATCACCGTGCTCGACATTGCCGACAACGCTTTCGAGGTGTTGGCCACGGCCGGCGATACACATCTCGGCGGCGACGACATTGATCAGTTGCTCATTGATTTCATTCTCGACGACTACCGCACCCAGACGGGTGAGGAACTGGTCCTCGATGCGATGGGCTTGCGGCGCCTGAAGGACGCCGCCGAGCAGGCCAAGTGCGAACTGTCCGTCGCCCGGCAAGCCGTGATCCATTTGCCGTTCCTCACCATGCGCAACAACGAGCCGCTGCACTTGGACCGCGTCATCCGGGTGGAGGAATTTGAAAAACTCATCTTTCCCCTTGTGGAGCGGACGATCGGCATCTGTTCGCGGACGCTGGCCGACGCGGATCTGCGGACCTCGGATCTCGACCGGGTGATCCTCGTCGGCGGCTCGACGCGAATTCCGCTGGTTCAGGATCTGGTGGAGGAATTCTTCGGGATGGCGCCGTTCAAGGGCATCAACCCGGACGAGATTGTAGCCATGGGCGCTGCCACTCAGGCCGGCGTGTTGGGCGGCAAACTCAAGGAAGTGATCCTGCTCGATGTGACGCCTCACTCGCTCGGCGTGGAACTTGCCGACCACCGGATGTCGCGCGTCATTGAAAAGAATTCAACCATACC
>JAOAAY010000004.1:118975-191877 GCA_026418615.1 Candidatus Sumerlaeaceae bacterium
CTCCAGGGCGAGGGGGAGAAGTCCTACGAAAACCGCTCGCTGGGCAAATTTGCGCTGAGCGGCCTGCAGCGGGCACCGGCGGGAGTGCCGCGTATCCAAGTAACTTTTCACATTAACGCCAACGGCATGGTGGAGGTTTCGGCGGAAGATCTTGTCACGCGCGAGTCAAAGACGGTCTCCGTCACCTTGCAGGCTGACGACGAGTCGAGCGGCGGGCGCCGCCGGGTTGCGGCGCGGAGTGAGAGCCGCTGGCGGCGGGCGCGAAGCCAAAGCGCATCGACAAGTGAGGTCATCGCTGCGCGAGGTGGCGGAGCCGTTTCCGGGCGCGAGCGGATTTCCATGCTGCGGGTCAAAGATGCATCCGGCGAGTTTGAACCCGTACGGCCCGGAGGCGAAACCGCTCTCGAGTCCCATGCGCTTGACCTGAAGGCGGATCGTCCTCACACGGCAGCGCCGGTCGTGCCGGGTACGCCCCTGCCTTCATCGCCTGCGCCGGCCGGAGCGGCTCCTACGGATGACCTCGACAGCGTGCCTACGGAACGGCTTGGAGTGGGGGCTCAAGTTGGAGATTCCAGTGCAAAAGCACGGCCACCCGTCCCTCCTGAGACGGGGATGGTCGCGCAATTGAGCACTGTAGCCCGCGACGCCCTGAAACGAATGCAGGAGGGATCACCATTATCACCCGAATCTCTTGAAAAGTTTCGTGACGCCGCAACCGAACTGGCCAACTTTGCGGCCGGCAATCTGGAACAGACCGCGGTGGTGGAATCCGCGCTGCGTTTGCTGACCTTTGTTGGCGATCAGGCGGGGGCGCGGACATTGCTGGCGAAGGCGCTCGAGTCTCCTGCCACGAGCACCGCCTTGGCGACCGCCATGTTTAATCATTATCTGTCCTTTCATCCAGACGACGAGTTCGCACTGGCCGGGCGCGCCGAACTGGCCCTGCGGGAGGGCAAGACGGACCAGGCGCTGGAGGATTATGAGCGTCTGTGCGCCGACGACCGCGGCACAGATACTCAGGTCGAGAAACTGGTGGACCTCTATCAGGCGAAACTGGCCTCGGCCAACCACGAGGACCCCGAGACGCAGTTCAAACTCGTCAAATTGCTTTTGCGGCGCAACCGCGTTGACGAAGCCATCAATCTTCTCCAGCGTCTGGCGCGAAGCGAACCGTACAAGGCGCGCGCTCTCAAAATCCTCGGCTTGTGTCTCTGGCAGAAGGGCATGCATTACCTCGCTTGGCAGAAATTCCAGCAACTGCCCCTCACCGAGGAGGTGAAGGACATCCTCCTGCGCCTGTCGAGCGACATGGAGAATACGGACCAGTACCTCAACGCGAAGTGCGTGCTCGAGCATCTGCACGAAAACGACCCTTCGTATCGCGATGTGAAGGATCGGCTGGCACGCGTCGAGCGGCTCGTGGCGCAGCAGGCCGAAAGCGCCGGGCACAGCGCGCAGCCGTCGTCGGTTTTCGTGGCGTTTCGCGACTCCCGGTTCATCATCCTCGAGGAGATCAATCGCGGCTCGATGGGCATCGTGTACCGCGCCAAGGACAAGATCCTTGACGAGCCGGTGGCGCTGAAGGTCCTGACAGACTACCTGACAAGCGACCCCTCCGCTGTGGAGCGTTTCAAACGCGAGGCCCGCGCCGCCAAGCGCCTCTCCCATCCCAACATCGTCCGCATCCATGACATGTTCGAGATTGGGAACAAAAAACTCCTTTCCATGGAATACATTAACGGAAAGGATCTCAAAAAAATCCTGCTCGAACGCAGGACGCTGCCGGTAAAGGAGATCGTTTCGATTGTTCGCAGCGTGTGCGATGCACTGGCCTATGCGCACAAGCAGGGCATCGTCCACCGCGACATCAAGCCGGCCAACATCATGATCACCCATGACGGTCAGGTGAAAGTGACGGACTTCGGCATTGCCAAGTTCCTCCTGGCCACTGCGGATTCCACGCGCTCGGGCTCGCAGATTCTGGGAACTCCGCTCTACATGTCGCCCGAGCAGATCCGCGGCGACCAGGTGGACGAACGGTCTGACATCTATTCTCTTGGCGCCATGCTGTACGAGATGATCTCCGGACGACCGCCTTTCTGGGAAGGCAACATCGAGTACCACCACCTCCACACGGCTCCGACGCCGTTGGACGAGTCCGTGAGTCCGGCGCTTGCGTCCATTGTCCTCAAGTGCCTGGCCAAAGCACCGGCTGACCGTTTCCAAAGCATCGAGGAACTAAGCGTCGCACTGATGGGCGTGGAATGAGCGGCACCAGTGCCGAATGCAGCGCAGCACTAACGCATACCTATTCGGTTTGTTACTGGGGCGGGCTGCAGGTTGGCCCGCAATTCTGCTGGAGGGCCATCGCTCATGAAACTGGAACCATGCCCGACCGGGCTGGCCGAGGCCGAGCCGCCGGTAGTGCATGAGATCGCAGCCCTCTTGCGCCGCGAGGACGAGTTTCTCATCGCCGGGCATGTGCGGCCCGACGGTGACTGCGTCGGGTCGTGCTTGGGACTATTTGGTATCCTTGAGCAAATGGGCAAGAGGGCGCGCTTCTTCACCCCCGGCCCCTTGCCCGATTTCCTCACCTTCCTGCCCAACTACGACCGGATCGAGACGGACATCCCGCAGCATTGGCCCCCGGTAGTCATTTATGTGGACAGCAGCGACCCCTCGCGAGTGCACGAGGACTTCAAGCCTGCGGGTGCCATTGTCGTGAACATTGACCATCACCTGAGCAACTCGCAATTCGGGCAATTGAACTGGGTAGACACCGAAGCGTCTGCCGCCGCCGAGCAGATTTACCGGTTAGCCCTCGTCCTCGGCGCAGACATCACGCCGGAAATCGCCACCTGCCTGTTCACCGGCATCCTGACGGACTCGGGCGGATTCCGGTTCTCAAACGCCGACGAGGCGGCGTTCAACGCGGCGGCGCACCTGGTGCGATGCGGCGCGATGCCAGCCGAAATCGCCGGACACATCTATGAAAGCCGCAAACCCGAGAGCGTGCGTCTGATCGGCGAAGTGTATCGCTCGCTACATTACGAGTTTGATGGCCGTTTCGTCTGGGCGGAGATTGATCAGGCGCTTTACAAATCGGTGGGGGGCGAGATGTTCGAGCCCGAGGGGCTCTCCAGCGATTTGCGAGGCATCCGGGGAGTCGAGGTGTCTGCCCTGTTTCACGAGACAGCCGAGGGATGGTGCCGGATCGGGCTACGCTCGAAATCCAGCGTCAATGTCAGCGAAATCGCCACTCAACTGGGCGGGGGCGGTCACTATAACGCCAGTGGCGCCTACATTCGCGAGCCGTATCCGATCGTCCGCGACCGCTCTCTGCGAATCATTCGCGAATACCTCGGCCGAGTGTTCGCCGAGCCGCCCAAGGCGTAAACGCTGCGGCTCGCACTGTGCGGTTTTGATGGACTGCCCCACGCTGCGTTATATCCCCTCAGCAGATAGCGCTTGCAGCACCCCGGATAGGAAACATGTCTGACAAAAACTTTGATGTGATCGTGATCGGCGCGGGGCCGGGCGGCTATGTGGCCGCCATCCGCGCCGCGCAACTGGGATTCAAGACGGCCATCATCGAGAAGCGGCCAGCGCTTGGCGGCACTTGCCTCAATGTCGGCTGCATCCCCAGCAAGGCCTTGCTGGATTCAAGCGAACTGTACGCGATGGCCACACACACTTTCGCCGCGCACGGCATCAAGACCGCGGGGGTGGAAATGGATGTTCCCGCGATGATCGCCCGCAAGAATAAGGTGGTGGACGAACTGACGCGCGGCATTGCCGGCCTGATGAAAAAAAACAAAGTCACCGTGTTCACCGGAGCCGGACGGCTTGCGGGCGCGATGAAGGTGATCGTCGAGGGCAAGGACGGTGGGACGGAACTGGTTGCTTCCAAGAATATCCTGATCGCGACCGGCAGCGTCCCGATGGAACTGCCCACGGCGCCATTCGATGGCCGCTATGTCGTCAGCAGCACGGAAGCCTTGGATTTCACCGAGGTGCCCCGGCGGCTCGTGGTGGTCGGCGGAGGCTACATTGGCCTCGAACTCGGCAGCGTCTGGCGGCGGCTGGGCGCGGAGGTCATCGTCGTCGAGATGCTTCCCCATATCGTGCCGTTCATGGACCGCGAGACGGCCACCGCGCTGTTCAAGTCGCTCCAAAGGCAAGGCTTACAGTTCCGCATGGAGACCAAGGTGGCGGGCGTGGATACCTCGGGCGCCCGGCCCGCGGTGCGCGTGGTGGGGCCCGACGGCCGTGAGGAAACGATCGAATGTGACAAGGTGCTGGTGAGCATTGGCCGCAAACCGTTTACCGAAGGGCTGGGGCTGGAGGCTGCCGGTGTGACCTTGGATGAGCGCGGGCGCATCAAGGTGGACGACCACTTTCGCACAACAGCCCCGGGTATCTCCGCCATCGGCGATGTGATTCCCGGGCCTATGCTGGCGCACAAGGCCGAGGAAGAAGGCGTGGCTTGGGCCGAGTTGCTCGCCGGCAAGGCGGGCCATGTCAACTATGAGGCTATTCCAAGCGTCGTTTACACTTGGCCGGAGGCAGCCAGCGTGGGTCTGACCGAGGAGCAGGCCCGGGAGCGGCACAGCGCGGAGGTGCGGGTGGGCAAGTTCCCATTCGTGGCCAACGGGCGCGCCAAGGCGATGAACGAGCGCGAGGGGTTCGTCAAGGTCATCTCTGGCCCGCGTGACCGGCTACTGGGCGTCCACATCTTCGGCCCGCGCGCGTCGGACATGATTGCCGAGGCAGTGATCGCGATCGAATTTGGCGGGACGGCGGAGGACATCGCGCGGACCTGCCACGCCCATCCGACTCTTTCCGAGGCGCTCAAAGAGGCGGCGCTCGGCACCGACGGCCGGATGATTCACTCCTGAGGGGGCGGCGGCTGGTTGGCCAGCCTCCCCAACAACGCCAGCAGTTCGTCGCGGCCGGTGCGTGTCACGGCGCTAAAGAGAATGGTGGCAACGGGCGACCATGAGGCCAATGCACTCTGAAATCGGCGCATGGCTTCTTGCTGGCGCATGCGCGCGAGTTTGTCAGCCTTGGTGAGCACGGCAACAAACGGGATGCCCTGCGCGGTCAGCCAGTTGAGCAAGTCCTCGTCGTCGCCCGACAGTTCGCGCCGGATGTCGAAGATGGCTATGACCGCCCGGAGGTCGCTCGCCGTGCGCAAGTAGGCTGTGATCAGGCGTCCCCACTGCTCGCGCATGGCGCGGGGGGCTTTGGCGAATCCGTAACCCGGCAGGTCCACAAAATACATGGCGCCGTTAATACGAAAGACATTGAGCAGCCGGGTCCGGCCGGGTGTGCCCGAGACATGGGCGAGGCGTTTTCGGCCGGCCAGCGTATTGAGTAGCGACGATTTGCCGACATTCGAACGGCCGGCGAACGCGAAGTGAGGCCGGCCGTCACAGGGCACCTGCGACGGCTTGGCCGCGCTAATCACAAAGTCGGCAGACACGACGCGAAATTCAGGCAGCATCGTCCGCGTTTGGAGCCGGGCGCAAGACGGCCAGCACTTGCTGACGCGCCGTGCGGGCAAAATAGTGCAGCCAGCCCGTAATACCAAGGAACTTGCATCCGTCCTCGATCAGGACACGCACCTCTTTGTCCTTCACTGCCGACCCGCCAATTAGGCCCCGATCGGCTGACATACCCAGAATGAAAAACGCCAGCGATACGAGAAGAAACAAGTAATCCGTCGTCCGAATCAGCCCGTTCCACCGGACGAGGATGAACAAGAGGACACTAATATAGAAGGCGAAAACCAGCAACTCCCCATCAATCGGACCAATCACATTGCGGTTTCCCAACAGGACCTCCGAGACGACCTCTTCGTGAAACTGCAGGAGATCGTCGAGTGACATGATAACCGTCAGCACTCCGACGCTCATGAAGAACATGGCCTGCTGCCCCTTCGGCTCAAGCCGCCTGAGGATGGCCGCCGCGAACAAGCAGATGGCTCCGGCTGCGAAAAATAACACGACCCCGAGATTGGACATGCCGCCGAGGAAGAACGGCTCTTCGACCGTGGACGCCGCGTCGCGGAAAAAGTACGATGCGGGGAACCGGGTTTGTGTGTCCACATAGCCGATCAAAGCCACCAAGGCCAGAGCCGGCGCATAGACGACCGGCAAACGCCAAGCGTGAGCGCGCATCTGGGGACCGAGTCGGTCGAGAAGTTTCATCAACAGATGCTATTAAAGTTCGCTAGGGACTTGCGCAACAGAAACCGTGTCCGCCGGCGGCTCCTCCGTGGGATAGGTGTGAGCGATTAACCGGTGTTTTTTCAGGTTGTCGTGCGCCCCGCGCGTCTTATACTATGTTACAAAATCTCCAGAATCAGGGCCATGCCACTAACACCCCAGCAGTTGGATCTGACGAGCGAGTTGTGCGAAATCGTACGACTTCACAACATCATGCTCAAACGCCTCGAAGATTATCGGCGCGAGCACCCCTATCTCTTGCCGCCCAATGTGGCTCGCATGATGGAGGACAACCTTAAAGAGAACATCCAAATGCTCTACAAGGAGATGAACAATCTCCACAAGCCGAAGTCCGAGCAGCGCCGTTACACCTGCCGGGAATGCCATCATGTGTTTGCCTCGCCGCTGAGGGGCGGGCTTTGCGATGAATGCCGGTCCCGCGCGTATGGCACACGGCCCGATTATGATGCTGTCAACCGGACGCCTGTGGCCGGAGTGGTGGAAACGCCGGCTGCCGAAGCCCCACCGGCGCCGCCCCCCGCCGATCCGGAAGCCGTCAAACTGCAGACCGAATTGCTTGCCGCCATCGCGGAAATGGAGGCCCATGAGCCATCCGAGTACCCGAGGCTTGCCGAAGGTGCGGACGGTACCCGTCCGTCAGCAGACACACAAAATGATCGCTGATTCCTAATATCGAAAATCTTAACTTGGCCGTTGTCGCCGCTCGGAAGCCGCGCATGGGCTAGACCAAGCGTCTCATCGGCCAAGCGCGCATCCTGCGCTCCCAGACCACATTTTGACCTTTCCATGAACAGGCGACGCTGACGATGCGCAAGCGATCTTCCGGCGCCGTGCTCGGTGGGTACCCCAGGTCGCCCAAAGTTGCATTTGACTTTTTAATTTATGGCGCCTGCTATGCGACATGGTTGTTGGGGATATGGGGTATCTCATCAACCTATTCTCTGTCAGGAGGGAGTGTCATGAAAAAACTGGTGCTTGCCGTCGCAACCGCTGGTTTGCTGGCCATGGGTGCAGGTTCCGCGCAGGCTGCTTGCTGCGTGAAATCGTGCTACACGGTCTGCTACAAGCCCTGCTATACTTGGTGCTACCGGCCGGTATGCGTGCAGCCTTGCTATGACCCGTGCTATCGGCCCTGCTGGAGTTGGAGTTGGAGTTGGTGCTGGTAGTACCTGTCTAAGTTTTGCGTAGGCGCAAGCCTGCGGGCGGCGCCGGGGGACGCTCCCGGTGCCGCGTTTTATTTTGTCATACCCCATGGTGCAAGACGCTCTTGCAGGAATGCTGGAATGCAGGGCAACCTTGATCCGATGAACGCCAGCATTCTGCTTGTGGAAGACGATGCGGCCTTTGCGGAACGCCTGCGGCGCAACCTTGCGACAGCCCGCTTCGAGGTGGAGATCGCGTCCGACGGCGCTGCCGCGTTGAACCGTCTTCGCGCCCGTCATTACGATTTGGTGGTGACGGATATCCGCATGCCCGAGATGGGCGGGCTCGAACTCATCCGAGCAATCAAGCAGGAGGGGGCCGACGGCGTGGATCCGGATGTGCCGATAGTCGTGCTCACCTCGGTAGCCAGTGTCGAGACTGCCGTTGAGGCCATGAAACTTGGCGCGGCCGACTACATCACCAAGGAGGCTGAGCGACAAGAAATCATTGTGCGGCTGCGCAAGGTCCTCGAGCAGAGCGAGTTGATTAACGAAAACCGCCTCCTGCGCGACCAACTGGAGCGCCGCGATGAGTTTCGCGAACTCGTCGGGGAGAGCGAAGCGATGCGGCGCATCAAGGATGAGATCCAGCAAATCGCCGGCAGCACGGTCAGCGTGCTCATCACCGGCGAGACTGGGTCGGGCAAAGAACTGGTGGCGCGGGCCATCCATCGCACAGGCCCCCATGCCCGCGGACCCTTTGTGGATGTCAACTGCGCCGCACTGCCCGACGACAACCTGTTCCAAAGCGAGGTGTTCGGCCACGAGCGCGGGGCCTTTACCGGCGCCCTGTTCACGCGCAAGGGGCGTTTCGAGCAGGCCCACCGCGGCACTTTGTTCCTCGACGAAATTTCCGAACTCAGCCGCGAGAGCCAGGGCAAGATCCTGAAGGCCCTCGAACAACAAACCATCACACGGCTGGGCGGCACGCGGCCCGTGCATGTCGAGTGCCGGTTCCTGTTCGCGACCAACAAAGACCTGCTGACGGAGGTGAAAGAAGGCCGCTTTCGCGAGGACCTTTATTACCGGGTCAATGTGTTTCCCATCCACATTCCGCCTTTGCGGGAGCGGCGCTCAGACATCCCCCTGCTGGCCAAGTTTTTTGCGGATTTCTTTGCCCGCCAATATCGCAAGCCGGAGTTTTTCTTCGAGGAGGGCGCCATGGCGCTCCTTCGCGACTATCACTATCCGGGCAACATCCGCGAGTTGCGCAATATTGTGGAGCGGCTCGTCATCCGCGCGCGCGGCGATGTCATCACCGCCGAACAGGTGCGACAGGTGGGGCTTGCCCCTGTCGCCGGCACCGCCGCGCCCACAGGCGCCATCACCATACCCGAGGGCGGCTTGGACCTCGAGGAGGTCGAGCGCCAACTGGTCATCGCGGCCCTCGATCGGGCCGGCTGGAACCAAAAGGAAGCGGCAGCCCTGCTCAACATCAGCGTGGACCGCATGAATGCTCGCGTGCGCAAGTTCGGCCTGAAGCACCCGTCGTGGCGCGTGCATCGCTGAGCGCGATGCGCCGGCCGCTCAAACCGTCAGCCCTTCGAGCACCTCTCCCGCCCGGGCGCGCCCCGCATCGGTGAGGACAAGAAGCGGACCTTCGCGCCGCACGAGCCCATCGCGCAAGGCACGGCGCACCGCCACCCGCACCTGCTCCGGCGACCAACCCAAGTGTTGGTCCAGCGTCTGCTCGGCACACTCGCGACCGGCCTCGTCGCCGGTCTCGTGGTGAAGCAGGTGAATCGTGAGCATTTGAAGCATGAAAAGCCGGCGCTGGCGCCACCGGCGCACGGCGACTGACACAACCCCGTGCCGGGGCGAGAGAACCAGCGCGACGGCAAAAACGGCCCCTAAGGTCATGGCGATGGCACCGGCGATGTTCGCGTCGAGAGCGACGGCCACATGGTAACCGGCCACTGCCGACGCGACGGCAATGCCGAGACTCCAAGCGATCATGGCTCTCAGCCGCTCAGCCAACAAAAGCGCTGTGGCCGCCGGCACAATCATGAACGCCACGACGAGAATGGACCCCACCGCATCAAAAGCGCCCACCGCTGTGACCGAGACAAGGGTCATCAACACACCCTGCACCAGCGTGGGCGACAATCCCAGTGCGGCGGCCAACGCCGGATCGAACGAAGTGATCTTCAATTCCTTGTACAGCAGGGCCATGACGGCGGCGTTGATGAGCAGGATGCCACCCATGACCCAAACGGCCACGGGCCCGGCATCGAAACCGGCGATGGATAAACGATTGAACGGCGCAAACGCCATTTCGCCCATCAGAACAGCGTCGGTGTCGAGATGCACATTGCCCACGCTGCGGCTGATGAGGATGACCGCGACGCTGAACAGCGCGGGAAAAACCAGTCCGATGGCCGCGTCATTGTGAACCAGCCGGGTGCGGCGCAGCAGTTCGGTCAGAGCGGCCGTGGCTACACCGGCGGCCGTCGCCGCCGCCACAAGCCACGGTGAGGCAAGATCGCGCGTGACCATGTAGCCAAGCACGATGCCCAGCAAAACGGAGTGGCTGATGGCGTCGCTGAGCAACGCCATCCGCCGCAGCACCAGAAAAATGCCCGGCAAGGCGCAAGCCGCAGCCACGATCACCGCCACCATCTGGATTTCCAGTCCCGGATTCATGTCGGGCAGCCGTCCTCATGCCGGGCGGGATGATGCGAGGCGGCGACGCGAGCCGCTTCGATCCGGCCGGCTGCCGTCAGCGTCCACCGGCCGGCACCCACCGGGCGCACCAAACCTTTCGCATGCAGTTCACGCAGCCGGCGCTTGAGGCCGGCACGCCCGCCGCTCATCGCCGCCAAGGCGCTGAGACTGTGGCCGTGTTCCGGGTCGTGGTGGTGGGTGGCCAATTCGAGCAAATCACACAGCAAAGCCTCGAGGCCGAGACGGCGCTGATGGCGCCAGTGGCGTAGGACCTGCCAGATAATTCCACGGTTGGGTGCAGCCAGCAACGAAACCACCACTATCGTGCTAGCGCACAAAACGATGGACGGTCCGGCGGGCAGGTGTTCGGTCGTGCTGCTGATCACAGCGCCCAACATCCCCGCGCCCGCACCAAACAACCCGGCAAGCGCAGCCATGACTCCGAGACGGTCCGTCCACTGCCGGGCGGCCGCGGCCGGAGCCACCAGCAAAGCGCTCATCAGCACCACGCCGACGGCCTGCAGACCAATCACGATGGCCGCGACAATCAGCGACTGTAACAGCACATCCAGAATCCGTACGGGATACCCGAGACAGGCGGCGTAGTCAGGATCAAAGGCCAGCAACTTGAATTCTTTCCAGAACGCGACGAGCACCGCGATGGCCGCTCCGCCCATGGCGATGATAACGACCACATCGCCGCGCAACATGGCAGCCGCCTGCCCGAAGAGAAAACGATCGAGTCCGGCTTTGGCCGCGCTGGGTTGTCTCTGAAGATAGGTAAGCAAAACCAACCCGAAGCCAAAAAACACGGAAAGGACAACGCCCAGCGCCGTGTCGTCTTTGATGCGAGTGTGGCGCGTGATGGCCAAAACAGCCAGAGTGGCCAACCAACCAGCAGCCGCCGCACCGACAACGAGCACGAGCGGAGCCTTCGTACCGGTGAGCATGAAGGCCAAGACGATGCCGGGTAGGGCCGCATGCGAGACGGCATCGCCCAAAAGGCTCTGGCGACGCAGCACCGCGAATGTGCCCAGTACGCCGCCGGCCAGTCCAAGCCCGACCGAGCCAAGGGCCACCACCTGAAGCGTGTCATTGGTGGCCAGATTGCCGACCAAGGCGATGAGATTCACCGCGCCCGCTCCTTGGGGTCGGCGCGCTGACTCAGGAACGGAAGCCGCCCACCATAGGTTGTTCGCAAATGGTTCGGTGTGAAGACTTCGTTCACCGGTCCGCTTGCCACGAGCCGAACATTAACCAGCGACACCCAGTCAAAGTATTCCGGCACCGTCTGAAGATCGTGGTGGACGCAAATGACCGTCCGACCGCTGGCGCGCAAGTCCTGCAGCAGGGCGACGATGGCACGCTCGGTGGTCGCATCCACCCCCTGAAACGGCTCGTCCATAAAAAACAGGTCGGCGTCCTGCACGAGCGCACGCGCGAGAAAAACGCGTTGCTGTTGGCCGCCGGACAACTGGCTGATTTGACGCCGCTCGTAACCCAGCATGCCGACCATTTCGAGGCACTGGCGCGCCCGCTCGCGTTCAGCCGCGCCGGGCCGCCGGAACCATCCGAGGGCGCCGTAGCGGCCCATGGTGACGACATCGAGCACCGTCGTGGGAAAATCCCAGTCCACGCTGCCGCGTTGCGGCACATACGCAATGTTGCGGCGCTGCGCCTCGACGGGCCGGCCGTGGATCAAAACACGGCCGGCAGCAGGCCGCACAAGCCCCAGACAAGCCTTGATGAGCGTGGTCTTGCCGGCCCCGTTGGGGCCGACAACGGCCATCAGCACTCCGGGGGGCACAGAAACATCCACATCCCACAACACCGGCTTGTCGCGGTAGGCCACGGTCAGGTCTTCCACCTGAAGCGCCGGTATAACGCGGTTTTCGGCTGTCATGGCGCGGCCTCCGCAGCCGTGGTAGCCAAGTCGGCCGGGCTCAGCCCTGCCACGATGACCGATACATTGTGGCGCATCATGCCGATGTAAGTGCCCTCCGGGGTGCCAGCGTCGCCAAGGGAATCGGAGTACAACTCCCCGCCCAATCGCACATCGAAACCTTTGGCGCGAACAGCCTGCTGAACGGCTTCAATCGTGCGAGGGGGCACGGAGGATTCCACAAACAGGGCCGGTATCCGGCGCGACACGATAAACGCGGCAAGATTTTCGACATCGGCCGTTCCGGCTTCGGAAGCGGTAGAGATGCCCTGCAGGCCGCGGACCTCGATGCCGTAAGCACGCCCGAAATAACGGAAGGCATCGTGGGCCGTGATGAGCACACGCTGAGGCTCGGGGATCGCCTCGATGCGCTTGCGCACCTCGCGGTCGAGAGACTCGAGTTCGGCAACATAACGCGCCGTGTTAGTCTCAAACTCGGCGGCCTGCTGTGGAAAACGGCGCGACATCTCATCGCGGACAACGCGCGCAGCATCCAGCCACAAGGTCGCATCAAACCAAAAATGGGGATCGTAAGTTTTGCCGTCGCTCTCGGCAACCAGAAGCCTTTCGCGTTCCAAGCGCTCGCCCACGGGCACGGATTTTTCGCGCAAACGCCCGTCCCCCAGAATATCGGCCATCCGGGCTTCGAGATGAAGGCCGTTGTAGAGAATCAGGTCAGCCCGAGCGAGGCGCGAGACATCCCCGGCACTGGCTTTGTATAAATGCGGATCCACGCCGGAGCCCATAAGAGCCGTGACCTGCAGGTTCGGGCCGGCGACATTGCGGGCCAGATCGGCGAGCATACCGGTTGTGGTGAGAATCTGCGGTTTGCCCGAACGGCCACGGGGGTCTGAAGGATGGCCATCGCGCCGGCAGGCCGTTGCGACAGACAACACCAGCGCGGCCGCAACAAGCAGTCGGATTGCAAACGGGTTCATGCCAGCGCCAAGTGCCCTCAAATGTCAGGAGCGTGCAAGGCCAGAAGATCAGGCCATCGTTTTATGCGGTCGGGGCAGCCGCCGGTTTTTTGTAGCGGACGATCTTGGCCCCCTCGCCCCGGTAAAACGCGACATTGTTTTCCGTCTCCCACAGGCGGATTTCATGTAACTGGCAGTTGGCTGGCAACGCTCCGGCGAGCAGTTCCCAGAAGGCGACGACAAGGTTCTCGGTCGTGGGAATGACCCCGTCGAGAAAATCCACATCCACATTGAGATTCTTGTGATCCACCTTGTCCACGATCGCCGCGTTGATCAGTTTTTTCAGATCCTTGAGGTCAATGATCATGCCCGTGTCGGGATCGGGGTGGCCCTTGATCGTGACCTCCATCGTATAGTTATGGCCGTGGCCGTGAAGATTGGAACACCGACCGTAAATCTCGGCGTTCTTCTCGTCAGAGAAATGAGGATTGAACAGCCGATGACTGGCGCAGAACTCGACTTTGCGGCTGATGTAGAGCATGATGGGCGCATCCCTTCGTAACCGTGATGGCAGGCACATATTATGCTGGGAGGGGTTTGTATAGTCACATGCGGCTTTACAGACGGGACAGCGAGGGGGCAGGTTCGGGTTGTCATTGGCAGGCTGAGCAGGCAGCGAGAGATATTCCAAGGCCGGAAGGAGTCTGAAACATGGATCGCAACGGCTGGGTTGCGGCAGCAACGCTCGCGCTGGCGGCGGGCTGGTGGGCGGCAGGGCAGGCCCCTGCCCAAGCCCAGACTTATGACCCGAAGCCGCGCGGCAAGACCACAGCCCCAAAGTCGGATTACTCCGTCTCGCGAGGCCGAACCATGCGCCGGCCGCCAAAGTTCGACTATTATTATTACCAGCCGCGCAACGGCTACACGCTCAGCCCGTTTATCGTCAGCCGTCCCGTCCAGCGCCAGCCCATCGTTCTGGGTCCGGTGCGTCCCTACACCGAAGAGCAGTATGCCCAGTTGGTCATCGCCTCGTATGAGGCCACCCGGATGGAACCGGCCACTTCCCGGTTGCCGGTTCAGTCGGTGGTTCAGGAGGTCACCCGCGAAGACGGCACGGTGGAGTATGCGTTGGCGGCCGCGAGAGTGGCGGATGTGCTCGACCGCGGAACACTCACCCTGGACAACCGCGAGCAGGTCAAACTTCGCGGTGCACGCGTGCCGTCGGAGAATGATCCCAATGACATCACCCGCATGTTCGCGCGCGAAGCGGCCCAAACGGTGCGCCGGCTGACCGAGAACGAGACCGTTTACATCATGTTTCAGGATCCGCTGCGCAACAACGAGGGCACGATTCTGGGCACTTTTTACCTGCGGGACGGAACGAACCTGAACCGCTTGCTCATCCGCAAGGGATTGGCCCGCATCGAGCCGACCGACTTTTTCCCGGACGAGGACCTGACCTCCCTGCGGCAGGCGGAAGAGGCGGCGCGTGAGGAGAAACTTGGCATCTGGTCGCGTTAGCAGGCCGCCGCGGTTGGCTGTTGCGCGTGCCGTTTTCCGTGTCGGATGCTGCCAGCGAGATGGAGCGGTGTCGCCCGCGGGCTCGGCATCTCCCCGCAGGCATCGGGTTCATTGCACCACCTGGAGGATTTCAATCATGCAACGGTGTTGTGTCATCCGCCGGTCGTGGCGGGCTTGGGCGGTCGTTATGCTTTTTGTCGCAATGCTGGGCACGGCGGCGAGCGCAACGGCAAGTCGTGTCATCCTGAATTCCGGCCGCGAGGTGTCTGGAGCCATCCTGTCCGAAACACCCCGCGAGGTGGTCATTAAAACGGATGTCGGCGTGCTGCGCTTTGCGCGCAGCGAGATCCGGCAAATAATCAAAGAGGACACCTTGCCCGACGAGGTGGCTGCGGAGCGCGAGGCGGCGCAGGGTCATTTCGACGAGGCGTTGCGGAAATTTGCGGCGGCGCTGGAGCAGGCACCGGCTGGGTCGGCCGCCCGCGCCCGGATCGAGAGCAAAATCAACGCACTGACCGCTGAACGCCGGCGTCTGGCAGAGCAGCGCATCTCGCGGCAGATGGCACAAGCCCGGGCGCTGGTGGCCGCACGCGATTACGAGGGAGCACTCAAGGAGGCTGCAGCGGTGCGCGCGGCGGCTGGCGACGATGAGGCCGTGACCAGCGCAGTGGCGCGGCTCATAGCCGAGATCCATCTCGTGCGCGCCCAGCAGGCCCGCGACCGCATGGCCATGATTGATGCCGCCGCCGAAATGAAAAAGGCTGTCGAGGCCGACCCCTCTTACTATCCCGCCCAACTGGCCTACGGCGAGATGCTTCTGGGCAGTTCCGTGACCGAGGCCGAGGGCATCGAGCGCCTCGAGCAAGGGCTGGCCGCCGGCAAGGGCCAGATTAGCGACGAGGACCTCGTCAAATACAACTATATCTTAGGCCGCCGGTACTTCGCACGCGAGAAATACGAAGCCGCTGCCGATCGCTTTGCCAGTTGCATCGGCGCCAGCAGCAAGGGCGGCGAGTATGCCGACGCGCTCGACTGGGCTGTAAAGTCCTACCTGAAACTGGGCGAGCGCACCCGCCTCGGAGATATCGAAAAGACGATCGCCAACCTCAACCGCGCCCTGAAACTCAATCCCGAGAACAAGGACGCGCTTTTCTTCCTCGGAAGCCTGTACCGCGACAACGGCGACACGAGCGGCGCGGTGGCAACCCTGACGCAATTGGTCAAGTTGGATCCCAAATACCCCCGTGCGCACTTCAGCCTGGCCTCGGCTTACCTCGAGCGGGGAGAACTCGAACAGGCTCTCAAACACTTTGACGAGGAAGTCAAACTCGACCCGCTGAACGACGAGGCGCTCACCGACCGCGCCGATGTCCACATCCAGATGGCAAACTACGAGAAGGCGGAAGAGGATCTGAAGCGGGCCATGCAGATTCAGCGCGACAAATGGCGTCCCTATCTTCTCTACGCCCAGATGGCATTTGCCAAGGAAGAGTTCGACAAGGCGAAGCAGAATTTGAATCAGGTGCTGCGCATCAAGCCCGACTCGGTGGAGGCCAACATCCTCATGGGCCGCGTTCTCGTCGCCGAAAAGGATTACGCCAAAGCCCGCGAATGGTTCCAGACGGTCGTGACCTATCTGCAAAAACTCAGAAATCCCTCGTTCCGATTCCGGAAACTCATGGCGGAGGCGCAGACCTCGCTGGGCGAGATTGACCTGATCGAGGATAGCCCGCGCTCGGCCGAAACGCGCTTCCGCGAGGCTCTGGATTTCATCCCCGACTATGCACCAGCCTTCAACAAAATCGGCGATGTCCGCCGGCGCCTTGCCAACGAGCAGGAATCGCCCGAACAGCGCAAGGCCCTGTTCAATGAGGCTCTCCAGTACTACGCCAAGGCCATCGAGGCCAATCCGCGTGATCCCAACTTCTACCTGAGCCTCGCCATCCTGTACCATAAGGATCTCAAACAGCCCGAACAGGCGTTAGAAAATTATAAGACTTATCTGGATAAAGGCGGCCGCGACAAGGCCAATGTCGAAAAATGGATTCAGGAAGTCACCATGGGCGAAACGGAGACCGAAACCACCGGCACGGAAGCCGTCACCACCGGCACCGCTGCGGGCGAGGGAGCCACAACGGCACCGGCGGTAACCGAGGGGCCCACCACGGCAACAGCCGCCGACGCCGGCACGACACCCACCACTGGCGAGGGCACGACAACCCCGTCGGCCAGCGCCAATCCCGCGCCCACCGGGGAGGGACAACCCAGCGCTGCCGCTGTCGCCGCGCCGCCGGCCGCACGCTGATCGTCACTCCGGCGGCGCGCCTCGAGCCAAAATCCTATGGACACTGCGCGCCTCGAGCGGCTGTGATACCGTATCCGTTTCCCGTTGGTATTGTGCTGAAAGGACCCGTGGAGAGCCGTGAGGTTTGCTGCCTATGTCAATGGCGATTATGTTGATTTGGCCTCGGCCGTAGTCTCGGTCGAGGATCGCGGTTATCAGTTTGCCGATGGCGTCTATGAGGTGACACGCTTTGACGGGCGTCAGCCCGTCAGGCTCGATGCGCACCTCGACCGTCTGATCACCAGTGTGGCCGGGCTGCGAATCGCGGGTGCGCCGGACCACGCTGAGTGGCGGCGGATCATCCGGCGACTTATGGACGAGTGTGAACTGCCCGATGACAAATCACATCGCACCATCCTTTACCAGCAGGTGACGCGCGGCTCCGCCCCGCGCAACCATCTGTTTCCGCCCGAGGGGACGACAAAGCCGGGTGTCGTAGCCTATTTTCGGATGTGTCCCGCCTACACGGAAGAGCAGCGCGAAAACGGAGTGGCTCTGCTTTCGCAAGTGGACGAGCGCTGGAACCGCTGCTGGATCAAATCGTTGCTGCTCCTGCCCGCTGTCCTCGCCAAACAGGCGGCGCGCGAGGCCGGAGCCTTCGAGGCCCTGCTGGTGCGCCGGGGCATCGTCACCGAAGGCTCGGCCACCAACGCCTTCTGTGTCCGCGGCGGCACCGTTTGGACCCATCCTGGCGGTCCGTGCGTCCTGCCGGGCGTGACTCGCATGGCGCTCCTGGAGGCCGCAGAAAACCTTGGCATTCCCGTGCGCGAGGAGGGTGTGACGCTGGAGGATTTTGCGGCCGCCGACGAGGCCTTCCTTACCAGCACCACGATGAGCGTCATGCCCGTGACCACGCTCGACGGCCGTCCCATCGGCACCGGCCGCGTGGGCGATGTGACGCGCCGCCTCGCGGCCGAGGTGCAGCGGTTGCTCGAGCGCTCCTAGAGGGAGTTCGTCGTGCCGCAGGGGCGCACGGCCGCTCGCCAGAGCGGAAATGCCGTGCCCTTGAACAGCCTGCCTAAGGTTCTCCTGTGCGACGGCATGACGGGGATACTGCCCCGTCCCTCTCACGCATGGTTTGCGTTTTGCTGCCGGAGAAAAACGGTTTATCTTTCCTCTTAGAACCAGATGGTCACGGAGTTGAGGCCGGGACGGCGAAGGCGCAGCCACTGACGGCCGTTCTCGAACCGGGCGTCCGTCAGCGGCACGGGGCCGCCGTTGAGTTCCACGGTTGCGGGCTTGCGCGGCAGCGTCAGTTCGACGGTGTCTGGGGGATATTTGTTGTCGAAACGCATCTCAATTTTGCGCCGCCCCTCGTCGGATTCAATGCGGGCGCCAAGAAACGCGCAGCGGCCCCAGTCGGTCACAACCACAGGGTTCCGGCTGTTGAGCACTTCGGCGATGACAACCGGAGCCAACCACCAGAGATGGGTGTTGGCGCGGGCCTTTTGGACCAAATCCGCAAGGGCCTCGAAGCCGACGCTCTCGAGCCGCGCACGCAAATAAATATGCGGCAGCGTGATGTAGCCGGAGTGATCGCGATAGAGCGTCGGGCGCGGGTACTTGTAGGAACCGTCGAACCAGTTCGGGTAGGCGCGCTCAAACACCTGAGCGTAGCGCCGCAACGCGTCGGGTGCATACTTCAAGTACAAGTCAAAGTTTTCCGGCTGCACCCCGTTGCCCGAAATGTTCGAGGTGGCGTTCCACGGATAGCGGTTGAGTTCGCCCACGAGAAAACCGCGCCCTTCATGGAAGCCGAGAACGATGGACTGATCCTCCTTGAACCTGTTTTGCTCCGCAAAATCATTGTACGAGAACCGGTTCAGCGCCAGCAGAGCAGCGCGCGAGGCGGCGTAGAGACCGTGGTCGGCCTCCTCGATACGGCCCGTGTTGCGCGCCAGTTTCGAGTAGGCCAGCGCGCCCGCATAAGTGGCTGACATACAGTCGCCCGCGCCCGTGCCGTGGCCGTGCTGTCCGTTTGAGGCCCGCATCCATTCCCAGTCGTCCGTGACGGCGAACCATGACCACATGCGCTCGACAGCCGGCCAGTTGCGGGCTATCAATTCCCAGTCGCCTGTATACTTAACACAGGTGTTGAGCCCGTAGAGGCTCAGCCCGTTGCCCCAGTCCTGATCGTAGCGGTGGAAAAACGGGCCTTCGATGAAATAGGTCCACCAATAGGCCAGCCCGCTGAGCGGTTCGATGGTCTCGTACCACCGCGACTCGCGCAAGGCGAGCGGCACAATCAGTGCCGTGTTCTCCAGCAACCTCCTGCGATTTTCGTCGGACAGGTAAGAAAAGGCTTGGAACCCCTGCGTGCGGCTTTTATAGAAGGCGTCCACACCGTTGAGTGTGCTCGTCGAGGCGAGATCGGTCAGGTGGGCGTTGAGCAGGGCCTGCAGGTTTTCCCGGTCGGGAAGGGCCACAAGGCCGCGTTCGGTCATAGGCGGAAGCGGCAGGTCGTAGGCCAGCACGCTGAGACCGGCAGCGGGACCGGACTTCCCGGGCCGAAGGACGCGCCGGGTTGCCCCGGGCGTGGTGGCTTCCTCGTCGGCGGCAAGCAACGGGCCGGAGAAGCACAACACGCCAGTGGCCGTGGTAGCCGGTGCGTCCACGGGATATCCAAATGCGGACATGGCAAACGGCACCTGCGGAGGCAGCACCAGCAGAGGCGGGCCGGGCGAGGCCTTGGCGGGCGCGGCATGGCGCATCACCTGATATATGCGGACTTTTCCCGCGCCGGGCAGGACACGGAAATATTCGTCTGTCGCTGCGGGTTCGTTCAGACCCAATTGCATCCAGCGGCGCAGAGTGTCCGCCGGATCGCGGCCCGGCTCGACGATCCGTGCAACGCCCGCAAACGATGCGGGATCCTCCGAGAGTTTGACGGGCCTCAGTCCCGTCGGGAAGAACACATAAACCTTAGTCGGCCCCTCGCCGCTCCCGCGGGTGACGGTCACATCGAAGTGCGTGCCGGCGAGCGTCGCATTGAGCGCGCCGTTGGCCGTGGCCAGCACCATCGGCACAGCCTGCTCGTGAAACTCGAAGGCGACCAAGGCCGCAAGGCCGGCGGCTTCCGCGTAGGGCGGCACCGGATCCTCTTTCGAGGCGCCGAGCAGGTGCAGTCCGCCTTTGGCGCCGGAAAACGAGATGCGAAACTGCAGCGCCTTGCCCTTCTCCAGAGTGAGGATGCCCCCCGGGTACATGACATGCTGTAGCATGGTATAGGAAACGGGCTGCTGGCGGATGTCGCCCTCGACGCGTGCGAGCAGGTGCCAGCCGTCCACCCCGGGCTCGGTTTCTCCCGTCGCGATGCTCACAGATTTTGCGGCATCAAGGGCCACATCGAGGCGCGGAGCGCTGCGCTGGGCGATGTGTGTCGGGCTGATTTCCGTTACGGCTGGGAGGCCGTTGACAGGAAGTTCGCCGAATCGTCCGAACGAAGCCCGTTTGCGGCGCAAGGGCGGCATATCGGTCGTGGCAGGGTCGAGCGCCTCGATGGCGGCCGTGGCCGCCTCGCGCGCCAGACCCGTTTCGCCGCGGCGCGGATCGGCAGTCTCGGTCTCGTGCCGCACCGGCGCGCGCGGTACAAAGCCAAAGGTCAGCGGTTCGCGACGCAAACCGAAAGAGTCGCCGCCGGTGGTTGAGCACAGCCGTACCGCCAGCACATTGAGCCCGCGCCGCACAAGCGCCTTGTCAATGTAATAGACGCGCGGAATGCCGAAGTCCGTGACGCCCGTGCCCGAGGTCTCGCCGATTTTCGTCCCATTGAAGAAGGTCTCGTCGAAACCATCCACATCACCGAAGGTCACGACGGCGCCAGAGGGAGGTTCCTCGGGGATGTCAATGAGCGTGAACAGAACCGCTGTCGCACCGGGACGCGCCTTCACGGTCACGATGGGAGCCGTGCGGGTGGTTGATTTTTCCACCTGTTCGGGCGATGCGTCGGGGCCAAGTTCCGCCGAGGCATACCAGGTCTGGCGGGCCAAATCCACGCCGCGCCACCTAAGCGGCCGCACACCGGCATTCTCTCCCCGGCCGGCGGTCGGCGCGACGATCAAGACGGCGGCAGCGATGACCGCCAGCAAACGGGCTGTTAGAGTCGGGCAAGCATTCATGGGTTTTGAGCATTCGCACCACTGCCACACGGGCGGGTCAACCTCCTATGGCAGGCCGGCGTGTCCCACGCGGGTCAAACCAAAACACCGCGATCTCCGACTTCGCGCCGTTGCCCGCCACCGCCAGCGGGCAGCCCTGCGCATGGCTATGCCCCGCGATGCATCCGGCGTTCTCACCTGCACGGGCCAAGACATGCAAACCGTTTCCACGGTGTTGGGTCGCCGCAATGAGGAGGAGCGTCGCCCCCACGGCAGCCGGGTGCCTATCATGATTTCCGGATTACCATACGATCGTCCGCCGTCACTCGCGCGCCGCCGCAGGCGGCAGCGGGGGGAAGGGCGCATGAGGCTCCTGCTGGTACCAAAACACCACCGTGGCAATGTCGTCAGCCCGCGCCTGCACATCCCATCCGTGGTTGCGGAACATCACGCGCAGGTTGCTGCGGAAGCGAACCGGGTCGTGGAGGTGAAACCGATAGGCGCTGGTGCGGCTGGTGGCCTCGTCGTCCAGCGCCACCCCGTGCGTCGGCGAGCGGTCGTCCGGACGGAACCCCCACGCCATGCAAAAATAATCCTCCGCGCCGATGCCGGCCAAGGTGGGCTTCACTGGGCCGAGCGGCTGGTTGGCCTCCGAGCGTGCCCCCGCGGGCAGCCGCCGTGCAGGGGGAAGTAACCCAGCGTCCCAAGCGTCCACGGCACGCGCAGCAGCCGCGTCCAAGTCAATGTAAAAGTCTTCTCCGCCCTCCACCCACGCCCCCGGCTCACAGCGGCGGATGCTCCACACCATTCCCACAAAATGTCCGCAGCCGCGTGCGACCAGCGCCGCATGCGGACGCCCGCGCGTGACCGGGTTGGACCTCCGCCACTGAACATGCAGGCGACCGAGGTCACGCTCGGGGCGCACCATGCGCTCCCAAGTCACGATGGAAAACAACTGGACTGGCGCCGTGGACTGGTTTTCCACCTCGAGGCGGGCGCTGAAGAATGGCATCGGCAAATGGCAGACAAGCGCGGCGTGACCGGGCAGACCCGCCGGTGTCATTTCGACTGCCGCCGAGCGCACCAGTCGCTCCTCGCCAAAGCCGCACCCGAAAAACATACCCATGGGTGCCTCGATGCTCGGCGCCGTCTCGCCGTCCCACCACGCGCGAAGCACCAATGCCCCGTACAGGCGCGGATCCGGGCTCATGGCCGTAAATTGCAGGTGGCGGACGACACCCGGCCCCGTCAGCCGAGCCACCTCCAGCCGCCCGCCCGGCTCGATGGACCGAACGAGCGTCTCGCGCTGCGACTCGTCGCCCGTGATGCGTGCAAACTCCAAATCCACGGCGCCAGCCCTGCTCCCGGACAGCAACATCGCGCTCAAACAACCCAGCGTGAACAGCGCGCGCCGGGCCACCGGCCAACCCGCTCTCATGGCAATCATGACCTGTCGTCCCGCAAGACCAGATTGCAACACCGACATGCTCCCACCGCCACGGGGTGAAACTTCCCCGTGCTGTTGGACAGTCAACCGCCCCATCTGGCGCCAGGATCACCCATGTGTCTGTACGATGATTATGTGGTCAGGCGGCGTGGTGATACGGCTGGCGCACTCCGGGACGATCGTGCCGCGGGGGACGCTCTTTCCGTCGCCTGGATTGTCATAGGTTTTCTCTCCGCGCCTCCAGGCTTCAACGGGCGAGTGGTCACCCGCCGGGTCCGTTTCCGGCCTCCTACTTGCCGCCGGCAGCCTTGAGAAATGCCTCGGATCGCTCTCTGAGGCCCCGCTCCAGCGCTTCGGCCTCGTCGTAGCCGTGCTCGGCGGCATACTGGCGCACCTCTTCGGTGATTTTCATGCTGCAGAACTTCGGCCCGCACATCGAGCAGAAATGCGCCTCTTTCATTCCTTCCTGCGGCAAAGTCTCGTCGTGGAACGCCTGCGCGGTCGGCGGGTCGAGACTGAGATTGAACTGGTCGCGCCAGCGGAATTCATAGCGCGCCGCGGACATCGCATCGTCCCAGACCTGTACACCGGGGAATCCCTTGGCAAGGTCGGCCGCATGCGCGGCAGCCTTGTAAGCAATCACGCCGGCCTTCACATCCTCGCGACGGGGCAGGCCCAGATGCTCCTTGGGGGTCACATAACACAGCATGGCGGTTCCGTACCACCCGATGAGCGCGGCACCGATGGCCGAGGTGATGTGGTCATACCCGGGCGCAATGTCCGTGGTGAGCGGTCCCAGCGTGTAAAAGGGCGCCTCGCCGCACCACTCGAGTTGCTTCTCCATGTTTTCCCGAATCAGGTGCAGCGGGATGTGGCCCGGACCTTCGTTCATCACCTGTACGCCATGGTCCCAGGCGATGCGCGTCAATTCGCCCTGCGTCCGCAGTTCCGCAAACTGCGCTTCGTCATTAGCGTCCGCGATGGATCCCGGCCGCAGTCCGTCGCCAATCGAGAAGGCCACATCGTAGGCGGCCGCGATCTCGCAGATCTCGCGCCAATGCTCGTACAGGAAATTTTCGCGGTGGTGGGCCAAACACCAGCGCGCCATGATCGAGCCGCCGCGGCTCACGATCCCCGTCACGCGCCGCGCGGTCAGCGGGATGTAACGCAGCAGCACCCCGGCGTGCAGCGTGACATAATCTACGCCCTGCTCGGCCTGCTCGATCAAAACCTCGCGAAACAATTCCCATGACAGATCCTCGGGCCTTCCCCCGGCGCGCTCGAGCGCCTCGTAGATAGGCACCGTGCCGACGGGCACCGGCGAGTTGCGCAGTATCCACTCACGCGTCTCGCGGATGTTGCGGCCCGTGGACAAGTCCATCACGGTATCCGCACCCCAGCGGGTGGCCCAGACCATCTTGCCGACCTCATCCGCAATGGACGACACAATCGCCGAGTTGCCGATGTTGGCATTGATCTTCACAAGGAAATTGCGGCCGATGATCATCGGCTCGAGTTCCGGATGATTCACATTGCACGGGATGATGGCGCGCCCGCGCGCCACCTCAGCGCGCACGAATTCGGGCGTGATGCCCGCCGGCGGCAGGGCGGCGCCAAACGATTCCCCGGGATGTTGAGGTGCGGCGCCGCGTGCCGCGGCCTCGCGGGCCTGATCCGCATAAATGTTTTCCCGAAGCGCGACAAACTCCATCTCCGGCGTGATGACGCCCGCCCGCGCATAGTGCATCTGCGTGACGCATCGTCCGGCTCGCGCGCGCCGGGGACGCCGCTGTGCGGGAAAGCGCAGCGCCGCATCGCCCCGATGCCCGTTTCCGTCCGGCAACGGCTGCTCCTCGGTGTCGCCGCGCCCGAGAATCCACGCCAGCCGCAGTGGCGGCAGGCCGCGGCTCAGGTCAATCACCGCATCGGGATCGGAGTACGGGCCGCTCGTGTCGTAGACGCGCAACGGCTGATTCGGGCGCAAGGTCCCGTCGGGCTGGCGCGTCGCGGCCTGCGGAATTTCCCGCACAGGCACCCGCAGATCCGGCCGCGAGCCAACCACATAAACCTTGTGCGACCCTTCAATGGGACCTGTTGAATCCGCCGGCAGTAGGGTGCGGCCGGTCGGCAGCGCTGAGGACGGCGCGGTCATGCTTGTGCTCCCTTCGCATTGCGTCTGGGCCGGAGGAGGGCTGTGGCTGAAGGGGCCGCGCCGCGGGAGAAGGGGAAAACCCGCGACGCCGTGGCGCTCATGGCGCTCCGCCGCAAGACTTCCGCCTTCCCTACGCCGGCATGACCCGGATCAGGTTCGAGGGGTTTTATCCGCCGCCGCCACCGCATCGCTCGACAGCGCGGATTCATCTCAGGCCTCGCGGCCTCCCCCGGCGTTCTATGTTGCAACCTATTCAGCGCAGTGGGTTCGGCCCGGTCAACGGGATTCCGCTGGCAAACCGCCGCCCCGAACCCGTCACGAGGCGACGCGCACGCCGAGCGTTTGCAGCAGCGCCGCGACCTGCGCCCGGGTCGCCTCGAGAGTGCCGCTATTATCAATGACATGATCGGCCCGCCGGGCTTTTTCGGTTTCCGGCATCTGGGCGGCCAGACGGCGCTCGATGTCGTCCGGTGTCATGCCGCGTGCAATCAGTCGCTCGCGGCGGGCCGCCTCGCTGACCGTCACGACCACGGTGCGGTCCACATAGCGCTCGAGCCCATTCTCAAACAGCAACGGCACCATCAAGACCACGAGAGGTTCGTGGCGGTGCGCTTCGAGCAGGCGCAACTCCTCGCGACGCACGGCAGGATGAACGATCCCGGTCAAGCGCCGCATTTGCTCCGGGTCGGAAAACACGATGGAGGCGATGCGTGCACGGTCGAGAGACCCATCCGGCCGGACGACCTCCGGCCCGAACAATTCCACAATCGGCCCGTAGGCTGCCCCGCCCGGCTGCTGCACAGCGTGCGTGATCGCGTCCGCGTCAATGACACGCGCGCCGGCCAGAGCCTCCATCAGGCTGGCAACGGTGGACTTGCCGCTGCCGAGCGAGCCCGTCAGGCCGAGGATCACGGCAACCGCTCCGGTGAAGCGAACTGCAGGGGTCCACGCCGACGACGGAGGTCATCAATCGCCAAGGGGGGGCGCAGCAACGGCCACAAAAGGAATGGAATTGACAAGGCTTTTATGGTTCTTGGGGAGTGCAAGGTCAGACAAGTGTTGCCCGATGGGCGAAACCTTGAAGCGGACGCAACCGCGGATTGAAAAATCCCTGTCTGGCTTTCCCTCGCGCCGCCGCGCCCAAATGCAAACAGGTTTTGTTCTGTTGAATCACGCTTTGCTGAATTCCTCAGGCAACCGTTGAAGGAAAACCCGCATTTCCTTGCCGGCCTGAAGATCCCCTGTGCGCTCGGCGACGCCGATGCCCGTACGCCAAGCCGCCGCGGCTTCCTTGAACACGCCGGCCTTTTCATACGCCTCGCCCAGATACCGCCAAGCAGCCGTGTAATCCGGATTCAGTTCGACGCAGCGGCGCAGTTCGGCAGCCGCTTCCATGTAGCGTCCGGCATTGAGATATTCCTTCCCCAACATAAAATGGGCCAGTTCGTCGAGAGCGTCTGCCCGGACCATTTCCTGCAACTTTGCGATGCGCGTTGATTCGGCCACTTCAGCCTCCAATTCCGACCATCTGGTTCGCCTGCAGAGCCCGCGCTTTCGCAGGCTCCAGCCCATACATCAGATACTCCAATTCTTCGGGCGTTAATGGGATGTTCTTGAGTTGCTTGTAAGCGGCAAGTTGCGGCGTCCACACGAAATCGCGCACATGCCAGAAGCGCAGCAGGACCCATATGCCGCTTTCCTGCACAATCATGGTTTCATACTCTTCGCGGGTCGTGCGCTCGCGCGCCCTGACCACTCCAAATCCGTACGCGTTGGTGCGCACCGTCGGCTCGAATTCAAAACCTTTTGGCATGTTGCGCAGCATCAGGCGCAGCACGGCCAGTTGGGCTTTCTCGGGCGATTCGTGGCGCACGCCCGGCGTCACGATCTCCGAAATGAGCAGATAATTCCGCATAAACCAGGCGCGGTCGTCGTCGCTGACGAGTCGCAAAAAGGCGGGCACGCCCCGCGGATCGCCAGCCTCGAGCAGTTGCACAGCCTGCTGATACTGACTCCACAGAAAATCCGTCGAAACACTGGACAAAGCCAGCCGCGGCGTCGGCACCGGCGTGGGCGTCATGCCGGGGACGAGCCCCTCTACCGGCATCTGGGGGGTCGGCTGAGCCGCCGGCGGGACGGGCGCGGCCGGCGGCACGGGCGGTGGGGCCGGCGCGGGCACATTGCCGGCGACATCCGCCGATGGGACTGGCGGCGTTGCGGTTGCCGGCCCGGGTGGGGTCGAAACTGGAGATGGGGTCGGAACAGGGGTTGCGGTCGGTGCCGGAGACGGGGTCGGCGCCGGGGTTGCGGTCGGCGCTGGAGAAGGAGTCGGAACCGGCTGCGACGCCGCAGCGACCACCACGGCCGGGGTCGGTGCGGGAGGCGATGGCGCCGGCGGAGGCGTTTGCTGGCTGAGGTCTATCAGTGTTTCGCCACCCTGCTCGGCGGCCTTTCGTTCGATTTCATTGCGCGGCTTGCGCGCCCGGCGCGGACGATTCTGCGCAACGACATTCATGCCGGGCATGGGTGAGTCCTCCTCGTCGAGGTACGGATCAAACTCTTGGTACGGGACGCCCAGCCTCTCCGCGAGCGCTTTGGTTTCCTGCTCGTAAGTATCGCTCTTTTCGAAATACCCCCTCATGCCGAGCCAGCCGACAATTTTCCAATTTGGCCCCTGACGGCGCAAACGCACCAGTTGCCCCGAAGTCATCTGCACCAAAGCCTCGCGGCCATCGTCGCGAACTGTCTGAATCTCTCCAAACAAAGGTTTGGCGAGCATCAGCAAGCCAATCGCCTTCTTCTGGTTGGGATCCTGGATGACCCTGTCTATGCCGGTGACCTGCATGCCAAAGTCTGCCTTGCTCAACTGGTCATAATTCTCGTTGAACCAACGCACATCGTCGTAGGTGCCTGTGGTCAGCACCTTGCCGATGCCGGTGTTCTCGTTGGCGGAACGCAGGATCTTATACTGCTCGATATAGTACTGCACGGCCCGCTCCGGCGTGCTCATGGCATCAGCGGGGTTCGGCAGGTTCAGATACCAGAGGCTCTCGTAGCCGCGGAGGAAACCGTGCGATTCACGGTATTTCGTGCCCTCCGTGCGCGCCAGGAACAGGACGGCGGCGAAAACCAGAGCCGCCGGAAGCCAGATCAGGGGAATTTTGCCGGGCTCCACATCCAGGCTTTTCATGACCACCAGATACGAGACGGCGATGCCGGCGGCCATGGCGATGAAGAACGCTGCGTTGATCGGCGGCTGGGCCGTGTTGTCCGTAAAATAAAGAACAACGCTGTACGCCAACTGCGCTAGGGTGCCTACGCCCATGGCCGCCGCAATCAAACGGCCGGCTGGAACGCCCGAGGTGCGGGCCAGCAGCGTGCCTAAAAACAGCGCGACGGCAACCACGACAGTCCCGACGGCTGCAACAGCCGCGAACAGGACGGCCGAAACCATAATGAATGACATCGGCGTGAGTGCTCCCTCGTACGAACCTTGGGCGGACCCGTGAGTGTTTACAGCGGCTTTCCGGGGCGACTCAACAGCCAATGCGACCGCTTTCGGCGACTTCCGCGCGGTTCCACAGGCGGGCGCCTGACTGGCGCTTCGAGCCCGGAATCTCGGCCTTGAAATCGGGGAAAACCGCGTGCCAGCGTCTTGAAATTGGAGCCGGCGACCCGGGGGATAAGATTTCGATGCCGGCTGGAAACGGAGTATGAGAACCATGGGCGAGCAGCAGGTGATCCTGAGCAAGGCCGACATCCCCAAGCGGTGGTACAATGTGGCCGCCGACATCAAACATCCGCTGGATCCGCCGCTGCATCCGGCCACCAACCAGCCCGTCACGCTCGGTGACATGGAGCGGTTCTTCCCCGCGAACCTGCTCGAGCAGGAGATGAGCACCCAGAAATGGTTCGATATCCCGGAGGAGATCCTCGACATCCTCTCGCTGTGGCGCCCGACGCCGCTGGTGCGGGCGGAGCGCCTCGAGCGCGCGTTGGACACTCCGGCCCAGATCTGGTACAAATATGAAGGGGTCAGCCCGAGCGGCAGCCATAAAACGAACACCGCCGTGGCTCAGGCTTGGTACAACAAACAGGCGGGCATCCGGCGCCTCGCCACCGAAACCGGCGCCGGCCAATGGGGCAGCGCCCTCTCATTTGCCTGTCATGTGCTGGGCCTCGAATGCCAGGTTTATATGGTCAAGTGCAGTTACCATCAGAAGCCCTACCGGCGTTCCATGATGCAGTTATACGGCGCTCAGGTGGTGCCCAGCCCCAGCGATCTGACCGAAACGGGGCGCAAAATCCTGCGCGAGGATCCCGACTGCCCGGGCAGTCTGGGCATCGCCATTAGCGAGGCCATCGAGGATACGGTCACGCACGAGGCCACCAAGTACGCCCTCGGCAGCGTGCTCAATCATGTGTGCCTGCACCAGACCGTGGTGGGATTGGAGGCTCGCGAGCAATTCCGGCGCGCCGGCCTGAAACCCGATGTGCTGATTGGGTGCGCCGGCGGCGGCAGCAACTTTGCCGGATTCGTGTTTCCCTTCGTGTCGGAGAAACTGGCGGGCGACGCAAAATACCGCGTCATCGCCGTTGAGCCGGCGGCCTGCCCCACCTTGACCTGCGGCGAGTTCCGCTACGACTACGGCGATGTGGCCGGCATGACTCCGTTGATGAAGATGCACACGCTGGGTCACGATTTCATCCCGCCGGGCATCCACGCGGGCGGACTGCGCTACCACGGGATGTCGCCGCTGGTCAGCGCTTTGCTCCACGACGGCGTGATCGAGGCCCGCGCGACTCTGCAGCGCGACACCTTTGACGCAGCCGTGATGTTCGCACGCAGCGAAGGCCTCATTCCTGCCCCTGAAAGCGCCCACGCCGTGCGCGTGGCCATTGACGAGGCCCTGGCCGCCAAGGAGGAGGGTAAGCCGCGCGTCATCGGCTTCTGCCTGAGCGGGCACGGCCTGCTCGACCTCTCGGCCTACGATGCTTACTTCAGCGGCAAAATTCAGAATGTAGAACCTGTGGCGGCCGGGGTCTGAAATGTCGGCTGACGGGGTTCGGCCGGTGGCATCGGTGTCTGTCCACCCGACCCGGCGTGAGGTCTGCGTGCTCGGGCTGGGTTACATTGGATTGCCGACGGCTGCCATTCTCGCATCGCGCGGCCATCGCGTGTACGGCGTGGATGTCAACGAAACGGTTGTCCGGACGATCAACGAAGGACGCATTCACATCGTCGAGCCCGACTTGGACATTATGGTGCGATCGGCCGTGGAGACCGGCCGGTTGAGTGCGTCCACGGCACCCTCGCCAGCGGAAGTCTTCATGATCTGCGTTCCTACGCCGGTCAACCATGCGACCTGCGCCCCGGACCTCACCTTTGTCGAGGCCGCCGCCCGCTCTATCCCGCCGGTGCTGCGCCAAGGCAACTTGGTAATCCTCGAGTCCACCTCTCCGCCCGGGACGACCATCCGCGTCGTGGGCGGCGTCTTGCGCGAAGCAGGATTTCAACCCGGGCGCGATGTGCACTTGGCCTACTGCCCGGAGCGGGTGTTGCCCGGTGCGATCCTGCGCGAATGTGTCGAGAACGAGCGGGTGATCGGCGGCTACACGCCTGACTGCGCCACCGCTGCGCGCGATTTTTACCGGACTTTCGTGCAAGGCGAAATCCACCTGTCCGACTGCACGACCGCGGAAATCGTGAAACTGGCCGAGAATGCCAGTCGCGATGTGCAGATCGCCTTCGCCAACGAACTGTCGCTCATCGCGCGGCGTCACGGCGTGAGCGTTTGGGAGGTTATCCGGCTCGCCAACCGCCATCCGCGAGTCAACATCCTGCAGCCGGGACCCGGTGTCGGAGGCCATTGCATCGCTGTGGATCCATGGTTCCTCATTTCCGACACACCTCGCGAAGATCCCAGCGTCATGCGGGCCGCACGCGAACTGAACGATGCCATGCCGGTGCGCTGTGCGCGCCTCGTTGCCTCGACCGCGCGCGAGTGCGGTGCCAAGACGGTGGCTCTGCTCGGTATGGCCTACAAGGCTGACATTGACGATTGCCGCGAAAGCCCCTCGCTGGCCGTTCTCGAAACGCTGCGCCGCGAGGCGCCGGATCTCGAAATATTGTGTTGCGAGCCCAATGTCAGTGCGCTCGACGGCGTGGTGCTCACACCGCTGGCCGAGTGCCTGAGCCGCGCCCAACTGGCGGTCATTCTCGTCGCCCATCGCGAATTTCGCGACCTCGCCGCCAATCCACCCCCCAACATGAATTTTGTGGATTTCAAAGGCGTTTTGTCGGACCGATAAGCAATCATAAACCTTGACACACGCTGCACTCCCGGGAGTTTTCACCGTCCGGGTGTGTCTCCGCCACAACATGTTGTGCCTTCTGTTGGCGCGCCGGCCACGGCGCGGTCTGCTACTTGCGCCGTGGCTGCGTGGCAGCGAGCACATCCAACACGGCTGCTGCGCGGGCTGCCCACGACTCGCCCTGCACGGCGCGGTGGCGCTCGTGCGGATTGCCGGGGTTGGCCAAAGCCTCTGCAATCCCGCTGATGAAACCGTCCAGACCGCGCACGCACCGCACATGCCCCGGATAAATGCGCAACAGCGGAAGGTCCGTGGCCACCACCGGAAGCCCCGCCGCAAGGTATTCCCGCATTTTCAGCGGGTTCACATCGCGGGTCAGTTCGTTATCGAGAAACGGAATGATGGCCACATCCATACCCTTGAGCAGCGCGGGCAGGCGCTCGTAGGGCTGCGGACCGAGAAAATGGATGTTAGGCTCCGCGACGAGTTCTGAGATGTCGCTCAGATCGCGCCCGAACAGGACGATTTGCCAATCCCGCCGGGAGCGGCCCAGATCGCGGATCAAGTTCAAATCGACATAGTCGTAACCAAGACCGCCCATGAACCCGATACGCGGGCGCGGCAGCCGGGCCACCTCCTCCGGAACGACCGTCTCCGGATCCATCGCTCGCCCGAAGTGAGCCGCGTCAACACCGTGGGGCGAGCAGTGTATGTCGGGGCGGCGATCGCGCCGGGCCTCAACCAGCGAAGGGGCCGTCGCAAACACGGCGTCTGCCGTGGCCAGCGCCTTGTCCTCCAGCGCGCGCACGGCGTCCTTCTCGACATCCGCAAATGCCGCATAGTTGTCGGTAATGTAATACGCCGACAGGCGCTCGCCCAGCCGGCCTTGCAGCGCGAGACCGGTCGGCATGAAATAGATCAGCACGGGATGGCTCATCCCAAGTCGCCGCAGATGAAAACGGGCCGTGGCCGCGACAAACCAGGCATTGAAGCGGCGCACGGCCGCCGATCCCGGAAACGGCAGGTAAAGGGGGTTCATAAGATAAACATTAGGCTGCGGCGACCGCAAGCCGGCAACAAAACGCCGCACCTCGCGCAGGATTTTGCCGTAGTCACGCCGGCCCTCCGAGCCAAGGCGCCGCATGCTGATGTTTTCCACATACAGAACCCGGGCGCCCAGCGCAGCAAACTCGCGAACCAAATGATGCTTCGAGGTCTTGCTCGCACTGTCCCACTTTTCCGAGCCCACAAACACAAAGTTGCCGCCCAGTTTTCTGACCCGATCGTCCACGCCTCGCGTGACTGCCTCCGTTTGGGGATGATGATCCAATGCAGCGGACGCAGGCCGCCAAGTCCAGCACGGACCGTGCCGCTCCCTACAACGGACTTCGCCCTTGAACGAGACGGAAATGCGACCTCGGCTGTAGCGCAAGGTATGTATCACGCCCCAGGCGGGCGGACTCAGGTACGGAGTGAAAACGCTGACACTGCACCACCCAACGAAACGAACAGCCCTCGCGCTCACCCCGATCCTGCTTTTCTTCGCGCTGATGGCGGCCGCAAAGCCTGCTGACTCAGACGCCACGGCCACCCTCGAACAGTTGCGCGAGGTACGCTGGCTGCGAGAGCCGCATGTGCGGCTGGCCGTTCGCTATTGCGGCGGCTACCGCGTGACCGGCGAGGACCTCGCTGCGGCGGGCGTGGACCTCGCCGCCATCAAACCCGACCGCTTGGGTCTATGGAACGGCGGGCGTCCGGTTCCTGTCGAAGTCCGTGTTTCCAACCCGGCAAGACTCCAGCCGGCGGACTCGCTGCACTTCATCGGCGATGCACCTCGGGGCACCTTCTCGACTTACATGCCCTTCAATCTGCGCAATGTTTACTACCTGACCTGGTCCGACGAAAACCCGGTACAATATCGCCGGCAAACGCACACGACCACCGAACCGGCGACGGCCGACGCAGCGTTCATGGAAGATATGCTCCTCGAACGCGACAACTTGCTTCAGTACGCCCGCACCGGCCCGGGGGTCACGGATTATTATTTCTGGGTCGGTCAGGTGGCGGGCGCCGAGTACATGTACCCCGTCTCCCTGTCCTTCCCCGGTTTCGATCCGCGTCCCGGCCTGCCTGCCCGGTTGACCCTCCGGGTTTTCGGCCAGACGGAAGTCGCCGCCGTCAGGCCCGGCCATCTCTTCGATGTGAAATGGGGCGACCTCCATCTCGGCAGGATATCTTTTGATGGCATCAGATACCATGACTTCGAGACCACAGTGCCGGCCACACAAACCGCGGGAACCGGCCGGCTGACGCTGCTGTCGCCGCCGGAGCGCAAAGATGTCGTGGACCGCATATCCCTCGATAACATCCGCCTGCGATACCCTCGACGCCTTGACGCAGAGGGACGAAACATCTTTGTATTTAACACATCTCTCGTCGGCGACGCAAAGACCAGCGCCGTTATCGTTTCGGGTCTGCAGCCGGGGAGCGTGATTTACGACATGTCCGCGCCGGTCGCCTACACGGCCAATCGGGCCAATGAAACGACCATAACCGTCCGCCTGTCAGACACTCCGAGCACCTGCGTGGCGGTATCGCCCGCGGGGTGGATGCGTCCCGATGCCATCTCGCTTCGTACCCCGACTGACGAGTTGTACGAGATCCCGCCGGATGTGGAGGCAATTGTCGTCTGTCATCCGCGAACCGCGCGCGGAGCCCGGGCACTCGCCGATTACCGCAACAGTACCGGCTTGCGCACCCATGTCGTGGATGTCACGCGAATTTACGACGCCCTCGATCATGGCTACATCAGCAGCACAGCCCTCAAGCGCTACCTGCGGTTTGTACGCCAGCAAAGCGATAAACTCCGTTACATCGTCCTCATCGGGGACTCGACGAATAATTACCGGGAAATGGTTCATGCGGAGCCGGAGGATCCGGATGAGGCGCTTGCCGCGCATACCGAGATCCTGATCCCGATCCACTGGGTTTACCAGCCGCAAACCACCTATTCCTTTGGCTACCCTAACGATAACTGGTACGGCAGTTTTGCGTGGCCCAATGCGCCGGACATCGCGGTGGGGCGCATTCCGGCAAACTCGGACGAGGATGTTTTCCACTACCTGCGCAAGGTCATCGAGTACGAACAGTTGCAGAAATCGCGCGACGATCGCCTGCTTTTGATCTCCAGCGTGGAAGCCAGTTTCCAGCAACTGGTCATGCAAACCCGCGACATGCTGGCGGAGCGCTTTACCACCTCTACCACGCTGTTTCCCGAATCGGCTGTGGCCGAGCGCGAAGTGGCGCGCATCCGCGAAGAGATTGACGGGGGTGTCCAACTGATTTATTATGTCGGACACGGTGGCGCGTTTGTCTGGCGCGTCGGGCCAATAGATTTCAAGCAGCAGAAGGATCTCTTTACCCCCGCCGATGTCGGTAAACTGCGAAATGCCGGCCATTACCCGGTCATTGTCTGCTCGAGTTGCTATGTCACCTCGTTTGACAACCAGTACAGCCTAGGCGAGGCGTTTCTCCTCCAGCCACAGGCCGGCGGGATCGCCGTCATCGGCACGCCGTGGAAGACCGGCGTGTACGAAAACCACGCGTTCAATGAGCACCTGCTGCGCGCCTACGGGGACATGGCCAACAAACGCCTTGGCGACATTTTTATGGTCGCCAAGCGCGCCACGCGGCCGCCCAATCCCGATGTTGTGGATTTCCAAACCTTTACCATCCTGGGCGATCCCTGCCTCGAACTGGTGAGAAAGCCATGACACTCCGCTCCGCCGCTATCGCTGCCGCCGCGGTGGCCGCCATTGTGCTCGCTGCGAAACCCTTACGCGCCGAAACCACCGCCGCAGCCGCACCCTACCGCATGGAGGACGGCCGGGTTGTTTTGGTCGGCTGGGATGACGCGCCTGTTACAACCCATGTGGAACGGCTGCGGCTGGAGCCCGAATCGTTCAGCACCGCCAGCATTTACAGACGCCGACTGCTCGTCCGACGGGGACGCCTCGAGTCCGCCCCATTTGAGATGCCGGCCGACGCAACCCGCATCCGCCTCGCGGCCAGCGGCGATCCGGTGGAGAACGAATTTCCCCGCGTCCGCCTGTCGCTGGTCCCGGCGGACGGTTCCTCCACCGTGTCCGAGACGGTCGTTTTTGAGGGTTTCATTTCGTCGCTATTGCTGCAAAACTTTTACGCGGCCGTGCCGAGGGGTTTCCATGGCCTCTCGTGCCGCTTGGCAATCGAGATGACAAATCCGGGCGACCTGTTCGATGGGCGCACGCTGCGGCTCGCACATGTTGCCTTTGAGCGCGAGGAGACGCGCTCCGGCCATTAGCCCCCTTGGGTCAGTCGAAAAACAGCCGGCGGGCGAAATCCACCGTCGGCGTAGTGCCGCGATCCCCAGCGCTGACTGGCTGAGCCCTCCCCGTCAAGCGCCCCACCCGGTCGTAACTATAGGTGGATTGTTGCAGCGGCTGCTGCCGTTCCACCAAGGTGCCCTTGTCATCATAGATGGAAAATGAACGACCGGTCTGCTGGGCACGCTCCTCGACAGTGCCTTTCGAGCCGTAGAGATACCGGCTCGAGCCGACCGAGTGCTCCGTCGCCACACGCACCCCCTTGCTGTCGTAGTATACAGTCGTGCTGCCCACTGTCTGGGAACTGCCCGTCCGTCGGCCGATGGCATCATAGTAATAGGTGGTCGACCCGGTCACGCGGGCGGTGCCGATCCGACGGCCTTGTGCGTCGTAATACGCTGTGGTCTGGGCCACGGCCCCCGCCGCCATGATCGCACAAACAAGCACCGCCATGACGGTCATCCGGTTCCGGCTGACGGCTTTTGGCGACACAGCATCCATGGTTTTCAACCCCCCTTTGATTACAACCGTGTCCGACTAAAATGTATCCAAATCGCTGTCGCGGAGCCCACCCGGCTCGTCCAGGTCGGGATCGTCGGGTGGCGGCGCCGGATTTCTGGGTGCGTCCCGCCGGTCCGCCGGCAGACCGAACGGCGCCATGCGCCGCAACACGCCCTCGAGCGCGGCTTTGAGGTCGGCGGCGCTCTGGTAACGGTCAGCGGGCGCCTTTTCGAGGCATTTCATAATGATATCGTTCAGGTCACGCGGAATGAGCGCGTTATGATCGGACGGGAAGACAGGCCGCACATTCACCTGCTGATACGCGATATCCCCGCTCACAAACGGCGGGGCACCAGTCAGCCATTCGTAAAGGATAATGCCGACGGAATACAGGTCGGCGCGGCCGTCAAGCCGGTGTCCCTGCACCTGTTCCGGGCTCATGTAACGCGGCGTGCCAATGACAGCGCCCGTCGGCGTGAAGGTGGCCTCCTCCACATGGACTATGCCGAAGTCCGTCAACTTGGCCTGCTGGTCGGCGCTGATGAGGATGTTGTCCGGCTTGATGTCGCGGTGAATGATGCCCTTCGAGTGCGTCACCTGGAGGGCGTCGCAAATCTGGGCCGCATAATAAACAGCCTCGGTAATCCTCTCCAGCGTGAGGGGCTCCTCCGCCACGATCCGCTCCTCGAACAGGTCGCGCAGCGACGGCCCGTCAACATACTCCATGGAAATATAACTCTTGTGCGTCTGATTGTTGATGTTGTAATCGTAAATGTTGACGATGTTCGGGTGATTGAGGGTGGCCGCGATGCGCGCCTCGCGGAAAAAGCGCTCCACGGCCTTGTTGCTGTTGGCGAGCCCTTCGCGCAGAATCTTCATGGCCACGGGCCGTTCGAGCCGCAGGTCGTAAACCTTGTGCACAACGCCCATGCCGCCGCTGCCTATCTTTTCCATGTAACGGTAGCGCCCGACGGCCACATCGCCGATGAGTTCGCGCATTTTCTCGTCCACGGGCATCTGTTCGGCGCGCTCCATGACCTGATGCGACAGCGCCTCGGCCCGCTCCGCCGCGTCGCGATAGTCGGGCCGCACATCCGCGATCTGCCGCAGCAGCGCCAGCGCATCCGCGTGGCGGTCCTGTCCGGCAAGAATCAGGTGCAACTGGTAAAGGTTTTCGAGGTCCAATTCTGAGGCGGGAATCTGCTGATAGGCTTCGAACGCCTCCGAGAAGTTTTGGGACTTGATGTGGGCCACCGCCATGCGCCGCATCGCCTCGACATTGGTCTCGGGGTACTGCGACGCAAAATGATACTCCGCCAAGGCTGCGGCCAGGTCGCCCTCCTGCTCGTAAAGTTCCCCGCTACGCAGGCGCAATTCCGGCAGGTCCGGGTTGCGGTCCAGAATCGCCGAGTAAATGCTGCGCAGTTTGCCCCGGGCCTTGGCGTCGTCGGGCCGGCGCTCCAGGATCAAATCGTAAAATTGCGCCGCACGGTAGTAGTCGTTCTTCGACAGGTAGTACTCGCCGAGGAAATGAAGATCGGCGATGTGGTCGTTTCGCAGCAGCGGCAGCAACTCGACAATCTTGGCCAGGAGTTCGAGATCGTCGCGATAGCCCAGTTGCAGTACTCGGATGTAGTTGCTCATCGCGAGATCGTAGCGCCGCGCGGCCATGTTCAGACCCGCCAATTCCAACTCTGTGTGGATTTCGAGTTCCTTCTCGCGCAGCGCCTCTGCCTCGCGGATCACAAGGTCATTGTCGTTGATGAACTGCAGCAAATGCACGGCCGTGTCGAGGTCCCCCGCCTGCTCGAGTTCCACCGTGATGCGGTTGATCAGGGCCTTGTTTTCCTCGTCCACGGGGATCTGCGACAGGTAGTCAAACGCCTGCTTGTAATCCTGCATGTCTATCAGAATTGCGGCAATGCGCTTCACCAGGCTGAAATTCTGGCTGATGGGGAACGAGACGCGGCTGAAAGCCTCCAACGCGCGCTCGGTGTCGCCCGTGGCCAGATAAAGTTCCGCAATTTCCATGTGGGCGGCGTTGCGAGCATTGGTGTTCGTTTCCTGTTCGACGCCCAACCGGATCAGGTCCACGAGCGACGCGACCACCCCCCGATCATGGAAACCTTCCCCCACGATTCCTCGCAGCAGTTCCAAAGCCTTTTCCGTCAGCCCTACCGTGCTGTACAGCCCCGCGAAGTACGCGCGCTCGCCCGGGGGAAACTTGTGGATCCGCGAGGCAAACTCGAAACTGCGCAGGATCGCCCAGTAATCGGCGAAACCGTGATGGATGGCATTCTCGTATGCGCCGATGGCCAGCAGCGTGTTGCCGCGCACGAGATGCATGTCTCCCAGCGCATCAAACAAATCCGGGCTGGCGCTGTGCTCGCGCAGATACTCCTTGATCACTTCGATGGATTCCTGCGCCCCCTCCGGATCCACATATTCCGGCTCCGCAAACTCCACCGTGAAGCGCCTCAATTGCCGCAGGAAGCAGGCGATGGACAGCGCCTCGGCGTAACGGGGTTCGTCCGGCGCCAAGGCCACGGCTTTCTCGTAAACCCCCAGTTGCCGCGGACCGAAAAGGCCGCGCGTATAATATTCATCCGCAAGCCGCCGCAGCGCATCCGGCGACGCCGTCCGCGCCGCCACGCTAACCTCTAACCGGGCCAGTTCTTGAGATGGCTGAGCCGACATGCTCAAAGTTTAGGGTCTATCCCCCCTGTCTCGGCAAGCAGTTCTTAAAGGCGCGAGGTGCCGCCAGCCCTTGGAAACACAAGCCCCCAAGTCGCCCCGGGAGCCGGGGCGCTTTTAGCCGCCCTGAAAAACACGCTTGAAGGAAAACCCGCCTGCCGCATACTCATAGTGTTCCATTTGGCAAGGTGGATGCGCCGCCCCCTGTTTGCGGCGGGCTGGTCCGCCTCACCGCCATCAACTAATCCCTTGGAGAACTCCATGTCGCAGTCTCCGCGCACCCCGCGTGCAGACA
This sequence comes from Candidatus Sumerlaeaceae bacterium, assembly GCA_026418615.1. GTDB lineage: Bacteria > Sumerlaeota > Sumerlaeia > Sumerlaeales > Sumerlaeaceae > JAOAAY01. The sequence goes on from JAOAAY010000004.1 coordinate 157,682, forward strand.
ACGGCGCAACGACACCACCGCCCGCGGCGGCAGCGCCCCAAAAACACCTCGTGGATATCGAGAGCCTCAAAAAGCACACGATCGCCGAACTGGCCAACATGGCCAAGGAACTCAACATCGAGGGCTACTCGAACCTGCGCAAGCAGGACCTGATCTTTAAGATTCTGCAGGTTCAGACTGCGGCCGCCGCCGCTGCCGCGGCCAAAGACGCCACGAAGGAAAGCAACGACCTCGTCGGCGAGGGCATCCTCGAGATCCTGCCCGACGGATTCGGCTTTCTGCGCTCGCAGGATTACAACTATCTCCCCGGCCCCGACGACATCTATGTCTCGCCCTCCCAAATCCGCCGCTTCAACCTGCGCAAGGGCGATCATGTCGTCGGCGAGATCCGCGCGCCCAAGGAAAACGAGCGCTACTTCGCCCTCGTCCGCGTCGAGACCATCAACCATGAGCCGCCGGAAGTGGCGCGCGAAAAAACGATTTTCGAGAATCTCACCCCCCTCTATCCCCTGCGCCGGATCAAACTCGAGACCGATCCCAAGCGCCTCACCACCCGCGTCATGGACCTCATGACGCCGCTCGGTATGGGCCAGCGCGGACTCATCGTCGCTCCTCCGCGCACCGGCAAAACCATCCTCCTCCAGCACATCGCCAACGCAATCACCGCCAATCACCCGGACCTGTACCTCATCGTGCTGCTCATTGACGAGCGCCCCGAGGAAGTCACCGACATGGAGCGCAGCGTGAAGGGCGAGGTCATCAGTTCCACCTTCGACGAACCCGCCGACCGACATGTTCAGGTGGCCGAAATGGTCATCGAGCGCGCCAAACGCCTGGTCGAGTACGGCAAGGATGTCGTCATTCTCCTCGACTCCATCACCCGCCTTGCCCGTGCCTACAACACCCTATGCCCGCCCTCGGGCAAGATCCTCTCCGGCGGCATTGATGCCAACGCCTTGCAGCGGCCCAAGCGCTTCTTCGGCGCCGCGCGCAACATCGAGGAAGGCGGCAGCCTGACCATCATCGCCACCGCCCTCATCGAGACCGGCAGCCGCATGGACGATGTCATCTTCGAAGAGTTCAAAGGCACCGGCAACAGCGAGGTCAACCTCGACCGCAAACTCGCCGACCGGCGCATTTTCCCTGCCATTGACCTGCTCCGCTCCGGCACGCGCAAAGAGGAATTGCTCCTGCCCGAAGCCGTTCTCAGCCGCGTCTGGCTCCTGCGCAAAATCCTCACCGAAATGGGCCCCGTCGAGGCCATGGAATTCCTCCTCGGCCGCCTCAGCAAAACGCGCAACAACCTCGAATTCCTCGAGACCATGAACCAGTAGTGAGCCCGGGCGACGCCGCGCTGGGCAACGCCGCGGGAAGGGGGCTGCGCAGCAAACTCCATGGACAGGGCCCGGCGCATGTGGCTGGATTCAGGGCAGGGTAGAAGGTGCAAGCCCAGGTGACCAAAGGAGATGGAGCCATGACCCGTCCTGTAACACTTTTTACCGGTCAGTGGGCCGATCTGCCGCTCGAGACGATGTGCGAAAAAGCGGCTTCGTTCGGCTATGACGGTCTCGAATTGGCCTGCTGGGGCGATCATTTTGAGGTGGCGCGGGCGTGCGCGGAGGCGGACTACGCGGCCGGCCGGCGGGCGCTGTTGGAGAAGCACGGCCTCGAGGTTCATGCGATCTCCAACCATCTCGTGGGTCAGGCGGTGTGCGACCGCATTGACGAGCGCCATCAGGCCATTCTTCCGCCGCATGTCTGGGGCGACGGCGACCCGGAGGGCGTGCGCCAGCGTGCAGCCGCCGAGATGATCGCGACGGCGCGGGCGGCGAAGGCGCTGGGAGTCGGGATTGTCAACGGTTTCACCGGAAGCAGTATCTGGCACCTGCTTTATTCGTTTCCGCCCGTGGCGCCGGAGACGATTGCTCGCGGGTATGACGATTTTGCGGCACGCTGGATTCCCATCCTCGACGAGTTTCACAAACTGGGCGTGAAGTTTGCCCTGGAGGTGCACCCAACGGAAATCGCGTTCGACACGGTGTCGGCCGAGCACGCGCTCGAGGCGGTGAGTTTTCATCCCGCGTTCGGGTTTAACTTTGACCCGAGCCACTTCGGTTACCAGGGCGTGGACTATGTGGCCTTCCTGTACAGGTTCCGCGACCGGATTTTCCATGTGCACATCAAAGATGTGGAATGGAGCGATACGCCCAAAGACAGCGGGGTTTTTGGCGGGCACCTGCCGTTTGGCGACCGCCGGCGGTTCTGGGATTTCCGCTCGCCGGGGCGCGGCTCGATTGACTTCGAACCGATCATCCGGGCGCTCAACGAGATCGGCTATTCGGGCCCGCTGTCCGTCGAGTGGGAGGATCCGGGCATGGATCGCGAGCATGGCGCAGCCGAGGCGTGCGATTTCGTGCGCAGCCTCGACTTCCCGCCGTCCGCCCGCCGGTTCGATGCAGCGTTTGAGAAGAGGTAAGGCCACGCACTCAGCGCGGCTGGCGGAGCCATCAATGGCTGCCGAGGGGGCCGTCGCACCGAACCCGCCCCCAGCGGCCAATCAGGGCCGAACGAAGATCTCGTCCGCGTTCCAAAGCAATTCGTGGCTCATGGCCGACGGTTTCAGATTGCCAAACTTGTTGCGCGCGGCCACAAAAACCTTGGAAGTAAACAGCGGCAGGAACGGACACTGCTCGGCGACGATTTCCTGAATGCGGAAAAAGTCGCGGCGCTGTTGCTTGATGTCCAGGGTGGCGTTGAACGCTTCGGCGAGGCGGTCAATCTCGGCCTCCCACTCCGTCGCAGGCTTCTCCTGCTGAGGATTCCAGAAATGGGTGCGGCCGCTGCTGCGGTAGAGGTTCATGGCCGTGCTCGGATGAAGACTGCCGCCAAACCCCAACAGGCACGCGTCGTACTCAAAGGTGTCGGCCGTCATGGTGACAAGCGTGTTGAAATCCACATACTGCGGGCGCGCCTCGACTCCCACCTCGGCCCAGTCCTGCGCAATGAGTGTCGCGATATTTTCGCGCGTCTTGTTGCCCTTGTTTGTAACGAAGGTGAACGACACTTTGTTGCCGGCGGCGTCCTCGCGGATGCCGTCGCGGTTGGCGTCGCCAAGCCCCATTTCGTCGAGCAGGGCCTTGGCGCGCTCAGGATCGTATTCGTACTTGGGCACATCCGGATTGTGCCAGAAGGCGTTGGCGGGCGACTCGAGGCTCCAGGCGTTGACCGCGAGCCCGCGCAGTTCGGTGGCGATGATGCTGGGCTTGTCAATCGCATGGAGCAGTGCACGGCGGAAACGGACATCGTTGAAGAGCGCCGCGCGCCACGGCTCGACATACGGTTTTCCGGTTTTCGGATTCGACCCGGGCTTGAGGTTGAACCAGAACACATTCGCGCCGTCGCCCGGGCCGCAGTCATAAAGCGTGTAGCCGCCCGCGCGCTGGCCGGCGGCGAGGTCGGCAATCGCCTGGGCGCGCGGGCGCACAAACCCGTCGGCCGTACCCGATTTGAAGCGCAGCAACTGCTGGTCCTGGTCGGGCGCGTAGGAAATGATGAGAGTGTCGAGATACGGCAGTTGGGTGCCCTTCGTGTCATAGCGGAAGTAGTGCGGATTGCGCTCGAGGATCACGCGCTGACCCTTGTCGTATTGTTTCAGCCGGAACGGGCCGCTGCCGATAATGCGACCGGGATCCACATTGATATTCAGGGCCTGATCGAAGGTCCCTGCCCGAAGCGCCGGTTCCAGCGAATGCTTGGGCAGAAGCGTCACGCTGGCCATCAGCACCTGAAACGAAGCGGTCGCCGTGGTGAGTTTTGCGCGCACGGTGGTGTCGTCCACTTTCGTGAACTCGATGGGCTTGCCGCCCACCTGCACCACATCCTTGCCGGGGTTGGGAATGTTTGGGTGGTAGATGCACTCAAAGGTAAACAGCACATCGTCGGCGGTGATGGGTTGGCCGTCGGACCATTTGATGCCCTCGCGCAATTTCATGGTCCAGACGGTCTTGTCCTGCTCGTCCATGTACCACTCTTTGAGCAGCGCCGGTTCGAACTGTTGGGTGTGGAGGTCGAAGCCGATCAGCGCCGAATACATGAGGCCATTGACCTCGTTCGAGCCGCTGTCGTTGGCCGTGACAGGGTTGAAATCCTTGGGGCCTTCTCCGAAAGCGACGAAGACAAAGGAGCCGCCGCGGGTGCCTGGCTCGATGTCTTCGGCCAAGTCCGCGTCAGGAAACGGCAAAACCGCCGCATGAGCGGAGGGAGTCGTGGCTCGGTGCTCGATGCTCATGGCCTCGAAATCCACCGCGATGTGCCCCGCGCGCACGGCATCCACCGTGGGGAGAGCGCCGGCCGCCGCGGTGCCGGTGGTGGCAGCCTCCGCGGGTGTCCCGGGGCCGGAGGCTTTGCCTTTGTCGGCCGGGGCCGGTCCGCAGCCGGTCAGGAAAACAGCAAGGGCGGCGAGAAACGCCGCCAAAACGGTTTTGATGGAACAAAGCATGCCCCGGCAAAGGCGGTTACCGTCCATGCGCCGCATCCTCACAGTCGTCGAATGGCCTGTCCGACCCGCACGGGGCGAGCCGGCAGAGGCCGCACGATGAGTCGTGTTGGTGGCCCGACGCAAGCAGATTGCGGGTTACTGCGCGCCGGGACCCGACCCGGCGGCGGATGCCTTGGCGGCCGCCCCCTTGTGCAAGGTGAACTCATCGCGTACCCGGCCCTCGAGGTCATAGGCCCGGTAGTGAAGCGTATCGTCGGCCACCGAAATGTCGAGCAACTGGTAAGTCGAGGTGTTGGTAAAACCGACCTGCGTGTAGTCGTACTGACCCTGAGTGTAGTACTTCGTTCCGGACACCGAGACCAGATAAATGGTGCCGTGCTCGCCCTCGGGGGCGCGCTTGCCGGCTTTCATGGGCCAGGTGCGCAGGTAGGCGTGATCGTGTCCCTGCAGGGCGATATCCACCTTGTGCTTGTCCATGACGGCGCCCCAGCGCTCGCGAATCTCGGGGTTGTCGCGCGTCTCGCGTGACGAAAACGCGGGATGGTGATAGACAACAAATTTCCACGAGGCGTTGCTGGCGCCCAGTTGCCGGTCGAGCCACTCGATCTGTGCCTCGTCCTTGGGCTTGTTGCTGTCCATGATGACAAAGAGCGCATTGCCGTAGGTCAGCGTATAGCAGCGCTCGGGCAGCGGGCCGTCCTCGGGCAGCGCGAAAAGGTCGAGGTAAAGCGGCTCCTGAAAGAAGGCCGTGCGGTGATACTCGTGATTGCCGAGCGCGGGCACGATGGGTCGCGTGCTGTAAACGCCGGCGGAGTAATGGAAGAAAGCATCCCAGTCGTCGCGCTCGGCGCCGCGATTGACGAGATCGCCCGCCATGACATAGAAGCGCGCCTGCGGACAGCGCTCGTGGGCAGCCCTGATGAGATCGCCCCACTTGTCGAGGCCGTTCTGCGCGTCGCCCATATAAATAAACGAAAATGTGGTGCCGCCGTCGGGGGCTGTGGTGAACTCCGCGAACTCAGTCCAATGGTCGGGCGAGCCGTCCCCGACGCGATAAACATAGGCTGTTGCCGGTTTCAGTCCGCTCAGGGTGGCCGTGTGGCGGTGGTTGATCCGATCATTGATGATGTCGGGGAATTCGATTGCCCGCGTGGTTGCCGTAACCGTTACGGTCCGGTCCGCGGGCGCCGTTTTTTCCCGGTATTCCACGACGCCCGTGGTCGCGGCCTGCGATGTGCGCCACTGAATCGTTTGCGTACGGCGCGGATCGGCGCTCCAGGTGAGAACCACCTGGTCAGGTTTCGATGATGACGGAAAAGGGGTTGTGCGCAAAACCTTGACCAGTTTTGCATCGTTTCTGCGATCGCGCACCTCGACGAGCAGGGTGCAGCCTTCAAGGTCCGGCGGCAGTTGGAGGTCGTACTGTCGCTCGCGGCTGGGCGTCTTGACGGTGATCTTGCCGCTGCGTGCACCCGTGACGACCGCAAGACCCGGATAGAGTTCGCGGACAGCCACGGAGGCGTCGCCCTCGGCCGGCATGAGGGCGACAAGATAGTGCTCGCCATCGCCATATAATGAATTGACGCCCAGCGCAATCCGGCCGGCCGGCACGCGCTTGTGCCACAGATCGAACTTGTCGCCGTCGAACTCGGCTGTGCCCGTCGTCTTCGTGAACCCCGATTCTTTCAGCCACCAGACCGGCTCGGGCAGTTCATCGGCATCGTACAGCACAAAAAGATCGGCCGGCTGATCCACTCGGAATGTCGTGTGTTCCGTGGCCAGCACATGGCGCTCCTCGTCCGTGAGAATCTGCAGCAGGGCCGACTGATTCAGCGAGTTGATCTCCTCCGGGGGCACCGTGCGGCTGATACGCAGCAGGGCGGACGAGACAACATCGTGGATGGACGGATGCTCGCCCACATGGGCCGGGGCGAGAGCGGCTACGAAAAGCCAGACTGCAGCAAAGACAAACCGGCGACACTGAATCATGCTCTATCCCTTCCGGCGGATTCTTGCCAGACTGTTTGGGGTCTGAAGCGACGCGCCTGTTTACCCGCCGGGCGCGCTCTTGTTTGCCACTTAGCGGCCGGTCATGCCGATGTCACGATCCTGACGCACACCGGCCATGCCCGCCAGTTTTTCCTTGAGGCTCCCCGCCAACTGCCGGCTACGCTCCGCGCATGGAAAGAGACCGGAAGATCTTGAGATTGCTGCAGGATGACGCGCGGCTGACGGCCGACCAAATCGCCGGCCGGCTCGGCATCACGCCAGACGAAGCGCGCGAAGCCGTGGCCAGCCTGGAGGCGCGCAAGGCCATTCTGGCGTACAAGGCCATTGTCAATCCCGAGGCGGCCGATGCCGACATGGTGGAGGCCGTCATTGATGTCAAAGTGCGGCCGAAACGCGGGCTGGGCTTTCACGATGTGGCCCGCCGCATCGCACGGTTCCCCGAGGTCAAGTCGCTCTATTTGATGTCGGGCGGTTCGGATTTGATGGTGTTCATTCAGGGGCGCTCGCTCAAAGAGATCGCCTCGTTCGTCACCGACACCCTCGCGACGCTCGAGGATGTCGAGGAAACGGTGTCGCATTTCGCGCTCAAACTGTACAAGAAGGACGGGATCCTGATCGAAGAAGACGGATCGCCCGGCCGGCTTCCGGTGACGCCGTGAGTCGCGCCGTCGGGGCCCCGTCCGCGGGGCGCACCGCGCGGCACAACGGCCGAGTCGCGCAACATGTCGCCGCGCTTCCACCCTCCGGGATCCGCAAATTCTTTGACTTGGTCTTGGGCGTTCCGGATGTCGTGTCGCTCGGCGTCGGCGAACCGGACTTCAGCACACCATGGAACATCCGCGAGCAGGCGATCTACCGGATCGAGACAGGGCGGACCGCGTACACGAGCAACCACGGACTGATGGATCTGCGCGAGGCGCTGGCCCGCTGGCTGGCCAACCGCTACGGCCTCGATTACGACCCGGCCACGGAAATGTTGATCACCGTGGGCGCCAGCGAAGCCATTGATCTCGCGCTGCGCGCCCTGCTCAACCCCGGCGACGAAGTCCTCGTGCTCGAACCGTGCTATGTCTCGTACAAACCCACCGTGGCGCTTGCCGGAGGGGTGCCGGTTCCCGTGCCCACCCACCAACGCGACGGCTTCCGGCCGGATTTTGCAGCCTTGGAGGCCGCGGTCACCGGCCGGACGCGCGCACTCATCATCAATTACCCGAACAACCCGACAGGAGCCACCTTTGGTCCCGAGGATCTCGCGCGGCTTCAACGCCTTGCCGAGACGCACGACCTCGTTGTCATCAGCGACGAAATTTATGCCGAATTAACCTATGACAAGCGCCACCATTCGCTGCCGGCCCTGCCGGGAATGAAGGAGCGGACCATCCTCGTCTCGGGCTTTTCCAAGGCTCACGCCATGACGGGGTGGCGCCTCGGCTATGCGTGTGCGCCGCGCGACCTGCTGGAGGCCATGGTCAAGATTCACCAATACACGATGCTTTGCGCGCCCACTTTGTCGCAGTATGCGGGACTCGAAGCCCTCGAGCACTCGGACGAGGATGTGGCCGCGATGCGCGAAGAGTACGACATGCGCCGGCGTCTCATCGTGACCGGGCTGAACAGCCTCGGCTTGAAAACCCTTTTGCCGGAGGGCGCATTTTACGCATTTGCCGACATCACACCGACGGGCCTGACAAGCGAACAATTCTGTGCGGAACTGCTGCGCGCGGAAAAGGTGGCGGTTGTGCCCGGCGGGGCCTTCGGCGAGTGCGGCGAAGGTTTCTTCCGGGCCAGTTATGCGGCGGGCTTCGACCGCATTGAGACTGCCCTCGAACGCATCGGCCGGTTCCTCGGCCGTTAGGGTTCCGGCGAATAGGCATTGTTGCGGGCGTTATTAGTTAATGCGTGATAACAATTATGAGCCCGCAAACCCCCGTTGCCACGCCTGACACGCTGCGCGCCATCGCTACCCTGCAGCGACTGTCCGACCTTTTCGTCGAGCGTCGCGAGCAGGTCGCGCGGGCAGCCGGCCTGACCGTGGCGCAGTGGCAGGTGTTGGAGGAGATCGGCGGCGAGCATTTCATGCCGTCGCTGTTTGCGCGGCAACGGGCGACCTCGGCCCCCGCCGTCAGCCGGATCATCCGCCAGTTGCTCGACAGGGGCCTGGTGCGCGTGGCCGTGAACGCCGACGACGGGCGCCAGCGCGATTATGCCCTGACCGCGGAGGGTCGGCGCGCGCTCGAGCGCGTTCAGGCCGAGCGCGAGCGCGCCATCCGCGCCGTGTGGGGAGGCCTGCGCCCTGAAGAACTCGAGGAATTCAGCCGTTTCGGCGCCCGCCTTGTCGAGCGCCTTGAACATTACGCAAGCCATTCGCGCATCCGCAGCGGGAGACAGACAAATGGGAAGAAATCTGTACGAGAAAGTCTTTGACCTTCATACGGTACGGCGCCTGCCGTCGGGCCAGTATCAGGTGCTGATGGGCCTGCAGATGATTCACGAGGTCACCAGCCCTCAGGCCTTTGCGGCCATCCGCGAGCGCGGATGGAAGGTGCCCTATCCCCATCGCAACTTCGCGACCGTGGATCACATCATCCCGACCGACAGCCAGCAGCGGCCATTGTCCGACCCGCTGGCCGAGGAGATGCTGCAGCATCTCGAGCGCAACACGGCGGACTTCGGGATCCGGTTCTTCTCCCCCGAGCGCGGCGAGCAGGGGATCGTCCACATGGTCGGCCCCGAAACAGGCCTGACGCAGCCGGGCATGACAATCTGTTGCGGCGACAGCCACACGGCCACCCACGGCGCGTTTGGCGCGCTGGCCTTTGGCATCGGCACGAGTCAGGTGCGCGATGTTCTCGCGACCCAGACCTTGGCACTGGGCAAGTTGAAGGTGCGGCGGATCGAGGTAAACGGCCGTCTGCGGCCGGGCGTCTATGCCAAGGATGTCATCCTCTACATCATCCGAAAACTGGGCGTGAACGGCGGCGTGGGTTACGCGTACGAGTATGCCGGCGAAGTCTTTGACGGCTTCTCGATGGAGGAGCGCATGACCGTCTGCAACATGTCCATCGAGGGCGGCGCGAGATGCGGGTATGTGAACCCCGACCAGACAACTTATGATTACCTGCGTGGCCGCGAGTATGCCCCGCCGCCAGAGGCCTGGGACCGCGCCGTGGCATGGTGGGAAAGCATCAAGTCGGACGCCGACGCGTCCTACGACGATGTCGTCCGATTTGACGCATCGGACATAGAACCTATTGTCACATGGGGCATCACGCCGGGCCAGTCAGTGGGCGTGTCGGAAAACCTGCCGTATGTCCGCGATTTCCCCGAAGCCGAACGGCCCAACATCGCCGAGGCGCTGGAATTCATGGACTTCCGCGAGGGACAGCCCATCAAGGGCACGCGCATTGATGTCGCTTTCCTCGGGTCGTGCACGAACGGCCGCATCTCGGACTTTGAGGAAGTGGTGCGGATGATCGAGGGACGCGGCCTGCGCGTCGCGCCGCATGTGCGCGCCATCGTTGTGCCCGGCAGCATGAGCGTCAAACGCGAGATGATCCGACGCGGCTACGACAAGGTCTTCACTGAGGCAGGTTTCGAGTTCCGGGAGGCCGGCTGTTCCATGTGCTTGGCCATGAACCCCGACAAGTTGAAGGGGCGCGAGGTCTGCGCCAGTTCGTCAAACCGCAACTTCAAGGGCCGGCAGGGCAGCCCGACGGGCCGCACCCTTCTCATGAGCCCCGTGATGGTGGCCGCGGCGGCCATTGCCGGCGAAGTGGTGGACGCGCGGGAGTTCTTCGCGGCTCCGGTGGGCGCCGGGGTGTGATGTGTCAGGTTCGGCCCGGGTGCGGCCCGCGTGGAGACAGCCGTGCGGGCGCCGCTGACTGGCTCGGCGTGGATGGCCGCGGCGTCAGCCGCGATTGTCTGCGGGCTGTTGCATGTGGCCTTGGACTGGCCCTCGTGGATCGCACCGGAGCGGGTGGTGCGAGGCTGGGCCGGCGACAATCTCATGTTTTGCTGGAACTTGTGGTGGGTCGCCACGGCGATGTGGGAGCGGGGCTCGGCAGGTCTGCATTGCCCCATCGTGTTTGCACCCGACGGCATGGCGTTCGTCTTTCACACCCACACATGGCTCTACGGCTTGTTGTGGGCGGGTCTGCAGATCCCGTGGCGTCTCGTGCCAGCCTTGGGCGCCCCCCCGTCGCCCGTGCTGGCCTACAATGTTATCTCTCTCGCCTCAACGATGCTGACCGGCGCCGCCGCGGCGATGCTCGTGCGGGCGTGCGGCATCCGTTCTCCGGCTGGCTCGATTCTGGCAGCACTGACTGTGGCCTTTTGCGGCCTGCGTCAGGTGGCTATGTTCGGCCATCTCAACTTCATGGGCACGGAATTCTTTGTCGCATCTGTCGCGGCGCACACGCTGGCCATGCAGGGATCCGGCCGGCGCGGGTGGTGGGTGGCGGGCGGTGTCCTTGCCGGACTGGCGTTCCTGAACGACCAGACGCTGGGCATATTCTCGCTCTATTTTCTGGCAGCCGCTTGCGGCTATGCCGTGATCATGCGGCGGACAACCGGCCCATGGGCTGCGCTTGCGGGCCCGGCGCTTTCGGCCGCCGCAGCAGTGGCCGTCTCGGCTCCCCACCTGATCGAACTGGCGCGCGTGTGGCGCAGCGCGGATTATGTGGTCATGCAAACCGACGACACGCGGGCGTCAGACTTGGTGAATGCGTTTCTGCCCGGGCGGCTGTCCTGGCCGTTGGGCTCATGGACGGGGCGCGTGCGGATGGCGATCGGCGTGTCTGGCGGCGACGGGACAGCCTATCTGGGGCTGCACGCCCTCGCCGCCTGGATGGGCGCGTGTTGCCTGTGGCGAAGCCCGCGCCAATGGCCGCCGCTCGCACGGTTCTGGGTTGCCGTCGGAGGGACCGGGTTGGTCCTCGCTCTTGGACCGGCTTTGGTGGTGGCAGGACGCGAGGTCATGCCGTTGCCGTTTGCCTTGCTGCGGCAGGTACCGGGGCTCGACAACTTGCGCGTTCCCGAGCGTCACAATGTCTTTGCTGTGCTGGCACTCGCTGTGGCGACCGCAGCCGTGGCTCAGCGGTTTGGCCATGCGGCGCTGAGGAGCAAAGTGGCTCTTGGCGCCGTCTGGGGCCTTTTGTTTGCGGCGGGTTCGCTCCCGCGTCCGGATGTTTTTCTCGACACCACCGAGCCGCCGGTTGGGCTGCCACCCGCGCTCTTGGATCACATGCGCGCCGGAGAGATGGCCGCAGATGGACTTGCCGTGTGGGATGTCCCGGGGGATTTCGCGGTTCGTGCGGCGCTTTGGTGGCAGGTTCAGCACCGGCGACCGTTGGTTTTTGGATCCAGTGCACGCGTTTCGCCCGCGCTGGTCAGCCGCCTGCACGGTGCCTTTCCATTTCTGAAGGGACTGATTCCCGGTTCCCAGCCGTCCACCGAGTCAGCCTTGCGCCACGCGGGCGGACCGGCCGCGCTGCACGAGCAGGTGCGCCAATTCGTCAAACAGCGGCGCGTCGGGTTTGTGCTCGTGCGCAAGGCCGCCATGCCAGACGGCCCGGATTTCGTTGCTCGATATGTGCCCGGCGCCGAGCGACTGCACGAAGACGAGTGGTTTACACTGTTCCACATCGCCGAGCCGGCCAAGAACCAAGAATGAACCGTAACGCCATGAAGGGAGACTGATCAGACATGGATCCTCGCCGCATTCGCATCACCGGCACGGGTATCGCCGTGCGGGGCAACGACATAGACACCGACCGAATCATCCCGGCGCGCTACCTGAGGTGCGTAACCTTCGACGGCCTCGGGGAGCACGCCTTTGAAGACGACCGCGCCCAGTTGAAGGCGAAAGGCCAAGTCCATCCGTTTGATGATCCGCGGTTTGCGGGCGCAGAGGTGCTGTTCGTCAACAAAAACTTTGGCTGCGGCTCCTCGCGCGAACACGCACCGCAATCCATTATGCGCTGGGGGCGCGGCATCAAAGCCATCGTGGGCGAGAGTTTCTCGGAAATCTTCTTCGGCAACTGCGTCGCGCTCGGGATTCCCGCGCCCACAGCCTCGGAAGCGGACATGGCGCAGATGATGTCAGCGGTGGAGGCCAATTCGGCCGCACCCGTGACCGTTGATCTCGAGACCCTGACGGTGACCGTTGGCGAGCACTCATGGCCCGTGAAAATGGCTGAAGGCCCGCGGCGGCAATTCCTCGAAGGCAAATGGGATTCCACAGCCGAATTGATGGAAGCGATGGATCAGGTGGCGGCTACGGCCGCACGGTTGCCTTACATGAACGGCTGGAAATAGCCCCCGCCGTCAGCGTCGCCGAAACCATCCGCGGCGCTCGGGTTCGGGCGTTGGGGTCGGTTGCTGCACAGGGCGCTGGAACTCCTCGGGGCTGATGGGCCGCGTACCCGAATCGCTTCCGGCAGCCGGGCGTGGCGGTCTCGCGCTGGCCGACTGGCGCGAGTTGCGTCGCGCGGATTCGGTCTTTCGTTTGGCCAAGCGCCTTTCAGCGGCCTCGACACTGCGAGGTTTCTGGACTTCGCCCCCGATCCGCACCGTCATGTGCTTTTTGGCCTCGTCGTATGCCGTCAGGCGGATGCCCTCGCGGATGGCGGCCAAGACAAGCGGTTTGGCGCCTTCGAAGCCCGGTCGCGGCTCCTCGACCGCGACAAGTTTGTAAATGGTAAATCCGTCCTTTGTTTGAACGACGCGGCTCACGCCGCCCGGTTGCAGTTCGGCCAAGGCTTCGGCCATCTCGGGGCTGACGCGCGAAGAGGCATCAATCCATCCAAGATCGCCGTTGTTCTGGCGGCTGTCGCCCTCGCTATGGCGCGACGCAAGCGCGCCGAAATCGGCGCCGCTGGCGGCTTCGCGCCGCAACCGCTCCATTTCAGCGGCCACCTGCCTTGCGGCGGCCGGGTCGGACGGGCGAGCCTTGAAAATCTCGGAAACCCGCAAACGCCGCGAAGGGACATATTGGTCCGGAGCGGCATCGTACACTTTGCGCACTTTTTCCTCATCAAAACGCTTGGCAAAGATGGAGTCCACAAATTTTTCGGCAAGGGCAAGGTCGCGGACATCCTGTTCAATCTCGGCATCCGTGAACCCCGCCTGACGCAGGGCGCGCTCAAAGGCCGGGCCATTTCGCTCGCGCAGCAACTGCCGATACTTCTCCATGTCCTCAGCGTTGACCACGATTCCGTTGCGCCGTGCTTCCTCGGCAACGGCCACGCGCTCGGCCCAGTCCTCGGCGATGCGCTGTTCCAACAACTCGCGATTGCTGCTGGCCCCGCCGCCCTGACCCATGGCCACCATGGCATCTGCGCGTTTTTTGAGGTTAGCCGGCGTGAGCACTCGATCGCCCACTGCCGCTCCCCAAGTGCCCGGCGAATCGCCAAGGCGGCGGGCCACCTCGGGCGGCAACGCTTCGGGATTGGGCGCGGGAAGTCCGCCGCCAGCGGCGGCAGGCGACGCCGCGCCCGGCAATTTGCCCGCTAGGGCGGCCACCAGTTCGGCCGGCTTTTTGCCCGACAACGACGGCACATCGGCGTCGTCCGTCGAGGCACCTGTCAGCGCGCCCGACACGCGACTACCGGTCGAGGGCTCATCGGCTTTGCGAAGCCATCCAGGGGCGACATTGCTGAACTTCACCTCGGCACCGCCGCGTTTGATCACATGCTCCTGCCGTTGCGGTGGCGGCGACGCGGTGGCCGCCAGCAGGGCGGCGTCGGGCGCCGAAGCCGAGGTGGGAGGTGGAGCCGGCTCAGAGACAGGAAGCGGAGATCGAGCCGATGGCGGAGGCGTGCCGGTCGCTGCAGCCAGCGCGTCAGGCGTTGTTTCGGGCGTCGCGACGGGGACCATGACCCGCGGTTGAGGTGACACGGCAGGAGGCGGAGTTGGAGGGGGTGGCAGATCCGAGGGAGGCTCACTCGCCGGATCTGGTTGTAAAGTGGGGTTAAGACCTGTGGGGGTACGGGCCCCCGGATCCGGGAAGAGCCGCGGCCCCAATCTGGCCCGACTCCCGGCGTCAGTAGGGAAATCAAACTCGCCACTCTCTGTTGACAAACCCACTATCGGCGTCCCGCGGGCGGGCGACGGAGCAGTAGGATCGTCAGGGGTCATGTTGCTGATGATTGGCAGGGGGGTGCGCCGAATGGCGGGGGCAGGCGAGCGTCCGCGCTGAGCCGACGGGGTAGGCGTGGCTGACGAGCCCGGCAATCGCATGCCGGGCGGCAGCGCGATCGGCGGCACGGTCGGTGACGGATTGGGCGAGAGGTGGTGCCCCTGCATGACATAATCCGCACCATACTGGTTGATGAGCCGCGCAATGTCCTTCGGCGACAGGGATGGTGCTCCTGTGGATGGAGTCGGTGTGGGCGTGGCAGGCAATATCGAATGCGTAGGCACTGCGGCTGTCGCGGGGAGAGGGGTGACTGCCGCGGGGGGCGGCAACCCGACATCACCCGTTGAAGGGCTTGCGACGGGCAGATCGGCCGCAGGCGGCGACCAAGGGGGCACGACAGCGATGGCCGGTGACGCCACAGCGGTAGGCCCGGATGCCGCAGCATCTTCATGGTCAGGTTCCACATCGGCGTCCACCGTGGCCGCGGCTGTCGGGCTGAGGGCGGGAGCGCGAACGGGCGTCGCGACAATGGGCACTGGTGTTGACGGCCGCGAGACACCCGAGCGGGGAGATGGGGCCGGTGCCCGACCGCCAGAGCCAACAAAGACCCATGCCAGCGCGAGGCAGACCAAGAACGATACCACGAAAAGCACGGTGTTGACCGGCACGCGCGTCACGCCGACGGGCTCACGGGGAATGGGATCTTTCGGGTCCATCACACCAACCAGACAGTACCAGTTAAGCGCTCAAACCCTCGCCACGCAACGCAAAATGGCCGCAGCATGCGGTCTCAGCACGCTGCGGCCAACAGAGGGCTGAAATGTAGGGTATGGTGCTATTCGATGCCGAACCCGGACACCGCAACGGGAAGGGGTGCGTCGGTGAGCGTCAGGGCGATCGGCGTAGTTCCGCCGGCCGGATTGACGGTGTTGGCCCCGCTTGGCCACACGCCATCAGCGTCCGTATTCACATGGGCGAAAGCGTCCTCGATCGAGCCGTCCAGCCCCCGCCGTTCAATGCGGCGCACTCCAGAGGCCAGCACATTGGGAATGATCGCGCCCCACCGTCCGGCGAAGCCCTCCACATTGGTTGTGTAGAAGGGAACTGACGAAGCAATCGTCACCCCAAAACTCTGGGTGGGCGTGAGAGCCAGCGGGCGGCCAGTGCCCGCAACATTGTCATACAGAGCCACAAAGCGGCGGGCCGGCGTGTAGGACACACCCCAGATACCCGTCCCATTGGTGGGACCGGAAGTGGCGTTGAATTGCAGAACCGTGATCCCAAGGTCCAGCGCCCGCCTGTACAAGAGGCCGCCGGTCGTGTTGTCGCCGATGGTGACCGTCGGGTAGATCGTGTTGCCGGCGGTGAAACGCGTATTACCAGTGTGGACAAACCCGAACCAGCCCGTGTAATTGCCGCTCGCATCGGTCGTAAAGGTGCCGTAATTGCCTGCCGATGTCAGCGACGCACCCGTGCTGTAGGTGTACGGGTCGCCGTTATCCGGAAAGAAAAGCGGATTCCCGGCTCCCGAGTTCGTGCTCCCGAAGTCCGTGTTGATGGCTGCCTGCGTGAAATAACGATAGGTGGTGTTGGGCGCCAACGCCGGCAGTCCGGAAATGGTGGCGCGGAATGCATACGGCAGCCGGTTATTAGTGTTGCTGGCCATGTACTGCGGCACCAGCACACCGGTGAAGTTGGCCTGGATCAGGTTCTGAGCGCACGCGCTCTCGGCGGCAACCGCCAGCGCAAAGCACAGCAGTCCCCCTTTCACACTCTTTGAAGAAAACATGAGACTCTCCTCAGGTCTAATTTCAATTGACCGTAAAGAGTGCCTCAAGACCGCGCAAACAGGCCAATGACAGACTGGTGAAAAAGCCCGGCGCCGGTCCTAAATAACCTTTGATTGGCCGGTACCCTCCGGAAGGTCGTTTTATCCGACCGAGGCCTTCAGTTTCTCGGCGTTCTCAAACACTTCCTCGATGGAGCCGCACATAAAGAAGGCTTGCTCGGGGATGTCATCGAGTTCGCCCGCGACGATGCGCTTGAAACTCTCGATCGTGTCCTTGAGGCGAACATACTTGCCGGGGCGACCGGTAAACTGTTCGGCTACATGGAACGGCTGGCTGAGGAACTTCTGAATCTTGCGGGCACGCGACACCGTGATTTTGTCTTCCTCGGTCAGTTCGTCCATACCGAGAATGGCGATAATATCCTGCAGGTCCTTGTAGCGTTGCAGGACCAATTGGACGCTTTTGGCGACCGAGTAATGTTCCTCGCCGATGATGCGGGGATCCATGATGCGGCTCGTTGAGTCGAGCGGATCCACTGCCGGGTAAATGCCCAACTCGGCGATCTGGCGGCTGAGCACAGTGGTGGCATCGAGGTGGGAAAAGGTCGTCGCGGGGGCCGGATCGGTGAGGTCGTCCGCAGGCACATAGATGGCCTGAACAGAGGTGACCGATCCGCGCTTGGTGGAGGTGATGCGCTCCTGCAACTGGCCCAGTTCGGTGGCGAGCGTCGGCTGGTAACCCACAGCGCTGGGCATGCGCCCAAGGAGGGCGCTCACTTCGGAACCCGCCTGGGTGAAGCGGAAAATGTTATCAATGAACAGGAGCACATCCTTGCCCATCTCGTCGCGGAAGTACTCGGCCATGGTGAGCGCCGAGAGGGCCACGCGCAGGCGGGCGCCCGGCGGCTCGTTCATCTGGCCAAACACCAGCGCGGCGCGGCTCTTGGAGGGGTCGTCGGGATTGATAACGCCCGACTCGCGCATCTCATGCCAGAGGTCGTTGCCCTCGCGGGTGCGCTCGCCGACACCGCCGAACACCGAAAAGCCGCCGTGCTCCTTGGCAATGTTATTGATTAGTTCCATGATGACGACGGTCTTGCCGACGCCTGCACCGCCAAAGAGGCCAATTTTGCCGCCTTTGGCGTACGGCGCGAGCAGGTCAATCACCTTGATGCCGGTCTCGAAAATCTGGGTGGCGGGCAACTGTTCCGTAAACTCAGGCGCCGGGCGATGGATCGGCCACCTCAACTCGGGGTTGGGCAGCGGCCTGTCCGAGTCGAGCATTTCGCCGAGCAAATTAAATATGTGGCCCAAAGTCTGCTCGCCAACAGGCACGGTGATCGGTCCTCCCGTGTCCACAGCGGTCAGCCCGCGCACCAAGCCGTCGGTGGACTGCATCGAGACGCACCGCACAAGGTTGTTCCCAAGGTGTTGGGCAACTTCCACTGTCAGGTGAATGTTGCGCGCATCGTCGTCAATTTTGATGGCATTGAGAATGTTTGGCAACTCATCCGATGGAAACTCGAGATCCACCGTGGGTCCGATGACCTGTTTGACGACGCCCTTGGTCCCTTTGGCCATGACAGCCTGCTCCTAAAACCGAAAGTGAATGTGATTTTTTTAACGGCTCGCGGGGAGCGCATGAGCCCGCGGCCGGTCATTGTAAAGTCGAAACGCCAGAAGATTCGCCCGCCCCGGCGAGAATTGGCGGAATGCGTCGGCTGAGACGGTTTTCCCCCCAAGAATCGGGCAATGCTTTTGCCCGCACAGAGTACCTGTTTCGCGATGCCCACCGAAATGCAAGTGTTCCCCCTCGAGACACCCGCGCTGCGGAATGTCGAAATTCAGCCCGCCGAACTCGACGGACGCGCAGTCCTTGTGGTGCGCGATCCGGCGGGTGTGTTGGAGGGCACGGCCGTGATGGCCGCCCACCCCCTGATTCTTCTGTTTCTGCAGATGGCCGACGGCCGCACCACATGCGCCGAGATGGCACGGCGAGTGACCTTGGGGTCGGGTCAAGTGGTGCAAGCCTCCGTCTTCGAATCCGTGGCCAAGCAGATGGACGAGGCGCTGCTCCTCCAGACGGAACGATTCCGCGAGGCATTCGAGCGAAAGCGGGCTGCCTACCTCGCATCACCCACGCGGCCGTGCACCGTATTCCGCGTGGCGCCGTCTGACAGGCTGGCCATGATCAAGGAATTGGGCGACGAGTTTCGGCGCCATCTGACGGCGAAGGGTGCCCCGCCTCCGCAATTGGATTTGTCGCCCGGCAGCGTGGCCGGCATTCTCGCCCCGCACATTGACTACTATCGCGGAGGACCGGCTTATGCCTATGCTTACCGGGCCCTGCGCGAATACGGTCTGCCCGGCACGCGAACCTTTATCGTGCTGGGCACTTCGCACCGGCCGCTGGACGGCCGATTTGCTGCCACCCGCAAGACCTTCGAAACGCCCATCGGCGATGTCGAGACAGACACGGAAATCCTCGACGCTTTGAGCCGGTATTTTGGCGGCGATCTGTTTCGCGACGAGTACGCCCACGCCAACGAGCATACCGTGGAGTTGCAGGCCATTTACCTGCGCCATACCTTTGCCGGACAGGAAGGGTCGTTGTTGCCGCCGCCGCGGATCGTGCCGGTGCTGGTGGGGCCCATGGATGACCTTCTGCTCACGGGCCGCTCGCCCAAGGATGACCCGGAGATCGCGGCATTCTGCGCGGCTCTGCGGCGCGTGCTCGACGAGGCCGGCGACCGTGTGGCTGTGATTGGCGGAGTGGACATGTCGCATTGCGGACCGCAGTTCGGTGACGAGGAACTCAACGACGAGCAGCGCGAGCAGGCCATCGAGACGGCAGACCGCGCGGCCTTGGCCGCCATCGAAGACGGCGATCCCGAACGCTTCTTCGAGACATTCCGGAAAGACGAAAACGCGACAAATGTGTGCAGCATCGCCCCCATCTATGTCATGATGGAGGCGATGCGTGAGCGGGCCAAGGCACGCGTGCTGACCTACCAGCAGGCCAACTCCGACGACCGCACCTGTCTCGTGTCGTTTGCCAGCGTGGCCTATGTGAAGAACGGCTCGAGCCCTGACGGGGCTAAAATGATCCTCGCCCGGGGCTGAGCGGCGGTATTCGGCTCACGAGGCCAGACCCACGGACGGGGTCGCGCGAGTGACTTGCGGCCTTGCAGAGACGCTGCGGTGCGGGCAGGGTCAGCCGCCATGACGCCCATGCTCACGGATCCCGTGGCCATCTTCATGTTTTTGCTCGCGCTAGTGGGAGCGGTCTTTTTCATCAGCGAGTGGCGGCCCCTGCGCGGATTTTTCCACTACTTCCCGCCGCTGATCTTCTGCTACTTCCTGCCGATGATTTCCACCACGGCAGGCATCACGCCGGAGACAAGCCCGCTATATGACTGGGTGAACAAGCATTTTCTGCCTCCTGTGTTGCTGCTCCTGCTGCTGTCGGCAGACATGGGGGCCATCTTCCGGCTCGGGCCGCGTGCCGTGGGGATCATGTTGACGGCCACCTCCGGCATCATCGCGGGGGCGGTGCTGGGTTTTGCCCTGTTCGGCGGGCGCCTCGATGCTGAAGGGTGGAAAAATATTGGAGCGCTCGCTGCCAGTTGGACGGGCGGCTCGGCGAACATGTTTGCCGTCAAGGCCGCGCTGGAAATTCCAGATAAGGCCTTTTCGCCCATGATTATTGTCGATTCTGTCTTCGCGTATTCGTGGATGGGCATCCTGATCGCGCTGGCCGGCTGGCAGGAGGGGTTTGCGCGGCTTTTCCGCGCGGATGTGCGGGCCTTGGAGGATGTCAACCGCCGCGTGGCCGCCTATGCGGCCGCCCAAACACGACCCATCACCACGCGCGATGTGCTGGTGATTTCGGCCATCGGTTTCGTGGGCGGCTACCTGTGCCTGAAGGCCGGTTCCATCGCTTACAGCCGCCTCGTGGAGCCGATGGTGAAGACCTGGCCTGAGGCCAAAACTTTTTCCGCTTTCACCCTCGCGGTGATCTTGGTCACGGCGCTGGGCATCGCGCTGAGTTTTACGCCGTTGCGGCGGTTGGAGGCGGCAGGGGCGTCGAAAATCGGCTACGCCCTGCTTTTCATGCTGCTGCCCACATTCGGGGCGCAGGCCAATCTCGCGGAGGCGGTGCGGCTGCCATGGTATGGCGCCATTGCGGCCATGATGATTGTCACCCATGCCATTTTTCTGTTTGTTGCGCTGGTGCTGTGGCGGGCTCCGCTGTTTTTCGGGGCTGTGGGGAGTCAATCAAATGTCGGTGGCCCGGCGTCGGCCTCCGTCGTGGCGGCCACCTACCAGCCGGCTTTGGCGCCGGTCGGCGTGCTGCTGGGCGTGTTGGGCGGAGTCATCGGCACCTATGTGGGCTTGCTTGTCGCGCAATTGTGCCGGCTGATGGCCGGTTAGGATTGTTGTGGCGGTTCAGACGGGCACGCGTCGCGCCACGCTGAACTTCCTGCTGTATCAGGCGGGCTGGTGGGCTTGCGTGCTGGGTGCGGCGCAGGGGCAGTTGCTGTGGGGGCCGGCCGTGACGGCGCTTGCGCTAGCCGCGCACTTTGCATGGGTATCCGAGCGCCGTGGGCGCGAGGCAATCTTTGTTGCGGCAGCCGGGGTGGCAGGCGCGGCCGTGGAACTGTTTTTCATGGCATCCGGCGTTTACCGTCTGACTGCTGCAGCGTCAGGCTTATGGTGGACAGGCTTGTGGGCGCTGTCGCTCTGGGCCATGTTTGCGGCCGCGTACGACGGCATGTTGAGATGGCTGCATGGGCGCTATGGGCTCGCAGCGGTGTTGGGTGCGGTGGGCGGACCGTTGGCGTTTCTTGCCGGACAGGCGCTGGGCGCCATTACGCTCAACAGCCAATGGCTTTACGGGCTTTTGCCGTTGGGGGCGACCTGGGCCGTACTGGCGCCCCTGCTGCTCTACTGCGGAAAGAAGTTGCGGGTTTGGGACCGCTGATGCCGCCGGCTTAGGGCGCGAAAGAGCGGCTGCCGGGTTTCGTCAGGGGCTGGCCGGCGGCACACTGAGGGCAGTGGGCGGAATCGTGAGTTTCTGCCTCTATGGAGGCGTAGGCGATGACTGGTTCCGGCGGCGCAAATCGCCCGCTGCTGCGGTCCACGATGACCGCGTAGCCCACCACTTCCGCACCCAGCGAGCGGGCAAGGCGGGCGGTCTCCTCGACGCTGCCGCCGGTTGTCACAACATTCTCGGCCAGCAGGACGCGCTCGCCGGGTCGCAGAGCAAAGCCCCGGCGCAGTTCAAAGGTCCCGCCGGGACGCTCAGCGAAAATATTGCGGCAGCCCAGCGCCCGCGACAACTCATAGCCAAACAGGATGGCACCGAGGGCCGGAGAGAGCACGGTGTCGGGCTGCAGGGTGGCGCACAGCGGCACCATGGCCTCCACAATGCGCGCCGCAACCGGAGGCCGCTCCAGCAATTTCGCACACTGGAAATACTGGGGACTGTGCAGGCCGGAACTGAGCAGGAAGTGTCCCTCAAGCAGCGCGCCAGCCTCAGATAGCAGGACGCGCGCCGTGTCGGGCGGAACAGCAAGGCGGGCGACTGATGTCATTCGTTCTGGGAATCCTTTCGTCCGTTGCGAGTCAAAATGCTTTCCAGTCTCTGGCCGAGCCAGCCGGGCCAGCGCCACGAAAACACCCACAACGCAATCATCCAACCCAGCGCCCCGCCGGCAAGAACATCCTCGATGAAATGCCGCCGGTAGCGCACACGGGCCAAAGCACAGCCGAAAGCCCAAAGAAACCACAGGGCGCGCCCGCGCGCATAGAGAATGGCCAAAAACGCGGCAAGAATGAACGCCGTGTTGGCATGACCCGAGGGAAAGGAAATGAACTCGCTGCGGAAGTAAGGACGATTGGGTTTTCCGATCAGCCACTGGTCGCGCTTCTCGATGCGGACGGGTGTGTCGGGGTGCGCGGCGATAAAACGCTCGAGCCGTTTGCGTTCCGGCTCGTCCATGGAAATGCTGAATTCCGGCCGGTAGCGTCCGGCGGCGTGCTTGATGATCCCATTGGTCAATCCGCCCATGGCGAGGGCGACCAGCAAGTAGGCAATGGTCTGGCGGCGCGACGGATCAAACAGCCAGATCACCACGACCAGCGAGCCGATCATCGTGACGCCGGTGATCTGGCGGGTCGTGGAGAAAAATTCGTCGAGAGGTAGCCCGTCTTTCAAAAAGTGATAAATGGGCCAGTAAGTCGAGTCGGCGAACGGCGCCATGACGAGGGAAACGATGAGCAGAGCGGCGGGCAGCACAAACTGCCGCGCGCGCAGAGGGCGCGGAAAATCAGGGGCGGAGCCGGGTAGCGACGGATCTTTCATGGATTGCACTCGAGCCGGCATCTGTCGTGTTCCGCGCGGCGGGGCTTTGGCAACCGCGAATGCGCCGTCAGCGGTAAAGCAGCCCGCCCGCCACCGGTTCAGTCAGCGCGGAACCGGTGGCTTCACGCAGCGCGGCAAGGTATTCCTCGCGGGAGGCCCGGATGCGGGCCAGTTGCAGATCGGTCGGGCGGAGCCCCTCCGGTGTCACATAAATGCCGCCACCGTAAGCGCGCACGCGCTCGACCTTGGATTTCAACAAGCGGGCGGCCTGCCCGAGAGAGGGATTGGGTCCGCCGGCCATGACATCCATGCCGGTCACATCGTAGCGTCCGTTGACAATAAAATACGCGGCGATGAGGGGGTCGTTGAAGGTCACAATCAGATCGTAGGGCTTGGTCACTGCGGCGACGCGCCGGGCGCGTTCGAGCCATTCGTCGCCAGCGGGGTCGCGCCGCGCGACGATGCGCGGGGTGTTGAAAACGATCTGAACGGCGAGGGCGGCAACCAGCAACACGGTCAGGGCATGGCGTGTGAGGGCTCCTGATGCCGCGCGCCAGCCCAGCGCGACCAGCACTAGGAGCGGCAGCGTGGTGGCCACCCAGAACTCAATGTTCAGCGGCTCCCACCAGGTGAAAAACGCCGCGTTTGCCGCCAGATGAGCGGCGGCCATGGCCGCGCCGCGGCGCGCTGACATTCGCCAGCGCCGGAATACCATGACGCTCGCCAGCCCGAACAATAGGAGGTGAGGCGCGAGCCAATACAGCGCCGCTCCGGCGGCCAACGAATCTGCGAGCCCGCGAACACCAAGCGGAATCTGAGACAACGCAGCGAGCCCGTAGGCTGGCTGGCTGAGCGCGTAGGCCTCGATCCATTGCAACATCCCGCGAGGGCTGCGCACGCCTTCCACTGCAAGACCAGCGATCAAGTAAACCCCCGCCGCCAGCCCCGCGGCCGTGAGCACAACCGACGCCGCAACGGCGGGTCGGCGCAAAGCACGCCGCGCCACCCATGCGGCCGCCAGCGGCAAAGCGAGCAAAACATTGGTCAAATGTCCCAGGATGGCCAGTCCCCAGTAGCAACCGCCAACGACACCCTGCGGCCGGCGCGCCAGCAGCCAAAGGTACAGGGCCACCTGCGGCAGCAGTGCGAGCGTGTAAACTTCCACTTCCGTGGACATGGCCCACAAGGCGTGGGTGGTGGCAAACAGCGCCGTCAGCAGGGCCGCGCGCCCGAGCCCGAGCAGGCGCGCCATCAGGACATAAAACAGTCCAACAGAAGCGGCCCCCGCCGCCGCGGCAAGGAGTTGCCCGGAAAGAAACGGATCAAAATCCGGCCAAACGGTTTTTGCGGTGCGATGGACAAGCAGGGCTGAAGGCAGATACAAAAGGTTGTGTGGCCTGAAAACGCCGGGGGAGTAAACATTATGCTTGATGGCCGCCGTAAACATGAAGGCGTCAAAAGTGTGCTGACCGGCGCGCGTGCC
Source organism: Candidatus Sumerlaeaceae bacterium (assembly GCA_026418615.1). Taxonomy (GTDB): domain Bacteria; phylum Sumerlaeota; class Sumerlaeia; order Sumerlaeales; family Sumerlaeaceae; genus JAOAAY01. The sequence goes on from JAOAAY010000004.1 coordinate 181,966, forward strand.
CGTGTAGAGCGCCAAAGCGAGTGCGGCGGCCACAACCGCGCCGGCAACCGCCCGCCAGACCGGGTCATGCCGGGCCACGCCGTGCGACTCCGAGCACAAACCGCCGGAAGGCGGAGTCGTCGTCCATCTCCACCCGCTGAACGAGCACAAACAGAGGTAAGCCCGGCGAAAAACCATCGGCCGGCAATTTGACAGCATCCTTGGCCGTGGTGACTGCCGCAAAGCAAGCCGCCTCACGGGCCTTCGCGGCCAGTTGCCCCAGAAGTGACGGCGGGTACGGCTCATGGTCCGGGCATGCGTGCGCAACGACCTCACATCCCGCCTGCCGCAGCGCCTCGAAGAAGGGCTTGGGCCGGGCCAGTCCGCAAAAAGCCAGCACTTTTCTACCTGCCAGCGAATTCATGGGCAGCCGCTCGCCCGTGGCGCTCACGAAACCGTCGCCCACGAATCGGGCCGTAAATTGCGCCGCTGCGGGGGCATATCGGCATGCGGTGGCGCGATTGGCTCCGAGGAAGGCTCCGTCGGCACGCGTGTGGATGATCGCGCCCGCTCGCGCCAAAGCAGCCAACGGCTCGCGCCGATGGCCGGCCGGCAAAAGCGGTTCCGCGGCAAGATTTGCGGAGGCGTCAATTAATACGATGTCCAGATCGCGGTGAAGCGCGAGATGCTGGAAACCGTCGTCGAGCACGACAGCCGCGCATTGAAACTCATTGACAAGCCGGGCAGCGGCCGCGTGCCGGTTGGCGCACACGACCACGGGCACTTGCGGCAAGGCGCGCGCCAGCATCACCGGCTCATCGCCGCCCGTGTCGGGCGAGGCAATCCGGCCGTCACCATCGCTGACAGTCACGACATCGGCGGCGCGCGTCCGGCGGCGGTAGCCCCGGCTGGCGATGCCAGCCTTCACACCCGCAGTGGCCAGAATCCGCACGACATGCTCGACCATGGGGGACTTGCCGGTGCCTCCCGTGGTCAGATTGCCGACGCAGATCACGGGCACGGCAACTCGCGCCACTGGCAGCCAACCGGCGCGGTAGAGGGCCGCCCGGGCGCGCATCAGGCCCCCGTAGACCGCACCGGCCGGTCGCAGAAGTGTCAGGGCTGCGCCCGCCACTCGCCACCCGCCGAGGCCGCCGGGTAAAGCAGATGGTTCTGGCGCACAGCCTTGAAGGCTTCCAGATCCGCCTGCCAGCCGGCGATGATGGCTTCGACAGGTTCCGTTTTGATGCGCTGATGCAGATTCGGAACGCCCATCAGACGCGAGGCCGTGTCATTGATTGTGACCTGCGACGGGTACATGGTGTAAACGGTTTTCAGGATGTGCAGCCCTGTCCGCACGGGCTCAAAAACCCCCTTGTCCGTGACATGGACCTGCACGCCGGAGCAGTCCTGGCCGCTGAACTTGCTGAAGGTCGGGCGGAAGTACACCGGCCGGAACCGGACCCCCGGCAGCCCCAGCGCATTCAGGTTGGCAGCCAGCGCCAGACCGTCCACGAACGGAGCGCCGGCACAAAATTCAAATGGTTTGGTGGTTCCTCTTCCCTCGCTCAGATTGGTTCCCTCGAAAACGCAGGTGCCCGGATACACGACAGCCGTGTCGAGCGTCGGCATGTTCGGCGATGGGATCACCCACGGACGACCGGTGTCGTGGAACTCCATGTCCCGAAGATAACCGGGCATGGTGATCACCTGCAGATCTACCTTGGGGCTCATCCACTCGGTGTTTACCAGTTTGGCGATTTCGCCGGCAGTCATGCCGTGGCGCGTGGCGAGGCCGAACGGCGCATTCGGCCATTTGCGCCCGATGAGGCCGTAATCGCCCGGGTTGGGTGCTCCCTCCACCCGCAGGCCGCCAATCGGGTTGGGGCGGTCGAATACAACGAATTTCTTGCCATTGCGCGCGCACGCCTCCATGGCGTGGGTCATCGTCCAGACATAGGTGTAAAAACGCGCGCCGACATCCTGAATGTTGAAGACAAGCGCATCAATGGTGGCCAGTTGCTCGTCCGTGGGCGCGACGCGCACGCTGTACAGCGCGTAAACGGGCAGGCTGGTAACCGGGTCAATGTAATCGGTGATTCCGGCCCCAGCCTGTTTGTCGCCGCGCAAACCGTGTTCCGGCGCGAAGAAGCAGACGAGCGTTGTCTGCGGGTCGGCATGGAGGATGTCGGCCAGCATGGTGAACTGGCCGTCTACACCGGTGGGGTTGGTCAGCAATCCGACGCGCTGGCCGCGCACAGCCTCGATCAGATTCGCGATCTGGGTGTTCATGCTCTCCGGTCCGAGTGGCATCGAGCCGGCAGGGGATGATGCAGTCAACACGGCCGTGCAGATAACCCATGCACGAATCGTTTGGCGTAGATACGGGTTCATCCTTGGCCTCCCTTGCCGCCGATTGTGGCACACGGTGCACAACGGAACGCAAGCAGGGTTATCCACTGAGGGCATGCCTGCGGGCGATCTGTTAGCGTGGCTCGTCGCCGCCCTGCCCCACAGTCACGCTGGCGTTCGGAGGCAACTCGGCAACTGCCCACTGATTTTCCGGCGTGGCGTCAAGATCCGGGTGCAGTCGCACCGTGAGCGTGGCCGTGGTGTCGTTGGTGACCGTGTATCGGCCATCGCGCGGCGACGCGCCGTCGGCAAGGCGGAATACCAACCTGCCGGGACCCGACTGCACAAGGTGAGTCTTGCGCATGGCGATCCGCCACGGACCGGTCATCATCTCGCTGTGGGCAGCCGGTTCGAGTCGGGGTTTATTGGAAAAAACTTCGGCAAACGCAGGACCGTCCGCGGGCCACCGCAGGACCGAATAGATGTGAGGGGCCGCGTTGCCGAGGGCTTCGCGCAGCGACTCAGGATCGCGTGTGGCCACATAAACATGGGGTGAGTCACCCGTCGGGCGGCTTGTCACCGGATCGAAACCCGTGGTCAGCAAGCGAACGGCCTGATCCTTGGTGGCGCGCTGGCGCATCGTGCCGAGAAAATACTGCAACGCATAGGGCGAATTGAAAAAGGTGATTTCCGCGTCTGGAGCAGCCCTTCGGATCTCACCGGCCAACACGGCCATTCCGGCCGTACGGATGGCGTATTTGGTCCGTCCTACTCCCAGAAAATAGTAGGGCGTCGCAAATGCGAGGGCCATAGCCACCGCCGCACCGGCCACGGCAAGGCACCGCCCCGGTGCAGCCAGCCAGCGCAGACGCGCCAGTTCCCGCCCCGCCAGCAGCGCCGCCGCAGGTAGCAGGGGGAAAAGGTGATCGGGGCGCTTATGGCCTGCGAAGGAAAAGAGAAGAATCCCGGCAGCGACCTGACACACCAGGAATCGCTCGAAACGCCTCTCAGCCGGGTCTGCAGACGGCTGCCTCCACACGCGCCATGCTGCAAGGCACGCGAGAAAACTCCACGGCACAAACCGCGACAGGAAATAGGCAAACGGCAGCGGGATGCCCTCCAAGGGCGATTCGCCGCGGTCGCCCGCCACGGCCTGCCGGACGAGTTCATCACCAATCATCTTGTCCACGAGGGCAGAGCCCAGCCGCCAGTATGCGAGAGCAAACCAGCCGCCCGCGATGGTTAACAGCAAGGCAATGCCGGCGGCGTGCTGCCAAGGACGCCAGCAGACGGACGCTTCGTCGCCCCGACCCCGCCGATCCCAAACCGTGGCCAGCAGCCCTGAGGCACCCAGCACGATACCCAGAGGGCCTTTGGTCATCGTGGCCGCGGTGGCCGCAAGCCAGAACCAAACCCAACTCGCGCCGTCATTCCAGCAGCGCCACGCAGCGACAACCGCCAGAAAAACAGTAAACACAAACAAAGGATCCGTCCGCGCCAAGGCCAGCATCTTGAGACCGGGCAGGGACAGCAGGAAAATCATGGCACCAAAAAAGCCGCAGACCGAACCGAAATACCGGCCGCCAACGCGCATGATGAGCAGCATACAGCCAAGGACGGACAAGGCGCAGGGCAGATAAAGGGTAAACCGTGTCAGTCGGCCGGCGGGGAGGGAACAGAGGGCTGATATCCAAGTGTAAAGCGGCGGCTTGCTGGTGACGGCGCCCGTCTGGTCGCGCTGGACAATCCACTCGCCGTTCACGAGCACATCCATGATATATGCGGTGGGTCGCTCCTGATCCTGATCCATGAGATTCCACGGCGCGGCGAGCCTCACGGCAAAAAGAAGCGCCCACGCGGCCAGCAGCAAAGCCACGGCGTGTCGCCGCGGCAGGGTCAGGGTCGCCATGCTTGGTTGGTTCATGAATCAGCAGCAGGCCGCATCGCCTCCGGCGGGTTCAACGCGAAAGCGCAGTCCTGAGAAAGAAGGTTCCACCCCTGACGGCGTTTCATTTCGCTGGATTCGCCCGGCGCATGCCGCCAGCCTCGGACGACGCCTGATCCACGACAGGCGCGCCGGAGGAGAAGCCATGGAACTTTGCCTTATCGGGTTGCCCAAATCGGGCAAGACAACCGTTTTCAACGCGCTGACGGGCGGGCACGCCCAAACCTCGGCGTTTGCCGGCGGCAAGGTTGAGCCAAATGTGGCGGTCGTGCGCGTACCCGACCCGCGGGTGGAAAAACTGGCGGAGATCTACCAGCCGAAAAAGACGACCCATGCGACCGTCAAATATACTGACATCGCCGGCATGGAGCGCGAAGCCGGCCACGGCAAAGGGGTGCCGGAGTCCGTCCTGCAGTTCATCGCCCGCGCCGACGCCTTGATTGCTGTCGTGCGCGGCTTCGAGGATGCCGTCCAGGGTGCGCCTTCGCCCGCAGCCGACGCGGAGGCCGTGCATCTCGAACTGGTCTTCAGCGATCTCGCCAAGGTGGAAAACCGCCTGCCGCGCATCGAACGATCCATCGGCAAGGTCACCGGCAAAGAAAAGGAAAACATGGCGTTGGAACTGGCTGTGTTGGAAAAGATTAAGCCGGCATTGGAGGCCAACCGGGCCGTGCGGGCCGTGGATCTGACACCCGACGAGGAGAAAGCCGTGCGCGGGTTTCAATTTCTGACGGCCAAGCCCATTATGTACCTGCTCAATGTCGGCGAGTCGTTAGCGTCGCAGGCGGAGGCATTGACAGCGCAAATGAGCGCGGCCGAGTGCACGCAGTTACCCCGGACAATGACGGGCTGGCTCGAGGGCGAACTGGAGATGGAGATCGCTCAACTCGACGGGGAGGATCGCGCAGCGTTTCTCGCGGATTACCACATTACCGAGCCGGCCGCCGACCGCATTATCCGGATGAGTTACGACCTGCTCGGCTATATCTCGTTTCTGACAGTGGGCCCGGACGAAGTGCGAGCATGGAGCGTTCCGGCGGGTTCGACGGCACCGCAGGCGGCCGGCGCCATTCACTCGGATTTCGAGCGCGGGTTCATCCGGGCGGAGGTGCTCCCCTACGAGGAATTGATCGCGATGGGTTCATTTGCCGCCGCAAAAAAACACGGCAAAGTGCGGCTCGAGGGCAAAACCCACATTGTGCAGGACGGCGATGTGGTGAACTTTCTGTTCAGCGTGTGACAGGCTGGGAGGAGGCGCCGTCCGTCGCGGTGGTTTCCGCGGCGGGTTGAGAGATGTTGAGCGGCCGACCCGCGCCTTCGGCCTGCGGAGCAGGGGGCTGCGGAGGTTCGGCCCCGCATCCGGCGAGGAACAGCGCTGCAGCCAGCACGACTACGGCCAGCCGGTAAGAGAGGAACAGGGTTTTCATGGAACAGGGTGAAACCAATTTTGGCATCCGGGGCTCAGGGTCCGGCAATGAATTACTTCTTACCCTTCTTCGCGGCGGGCTTCTTCGCGGCAGGCTTCTTGGCCGCCGGTTTCTTGGCCGCGGGCTTCTTGGCCGTTGCCATGTGTAATCACCTCGCTTCCCTCAAGAGTCGAGGCCGGACTGCATCCGACCTTGCAACGAAGTGAAGCAACACTGTGTCAAAGAAAACAAGCAAAAAATGCATAGCCGCGGGCGGCGGTCATGATCGCGTGGCGGACATGCACGAAATCCTTGCACCCCGCTCGCGGGAAGCGTTAGCAGGCAAGTCCCAATGAGAACCGCAAAGAAACAGGTCGTCATTCAGAATGAAGCCGGACTGCACCTGCGCCCGGCCGCTGTGTTTGTCCAGACGGCAAACAAGCACAAGAACTGTGAGGTGTTCGTCACGCGCGACGGCACGCGCGTGAATGGCAAGAGCATCATGGGACTTGTCATGCTCGCCGCGGGCAAGGACACGACGCTGACGATCGAGTGCGCGGGTGCCGGTGCGGAGCAGGCGCTGGCGGAACTGGTGGCTCTTGTTGAGTCAAAGTTTGGCATGGACACCTGAGGAGGCTGGCGCGTGAGGGATCTGGTGGCTGTCATCCTGGCAGCAGGACAGGGCACACGCATGTATTCCGGTCTGCCGAAAGTGCTGCACTCGGTGGCCGGCCAGCCGATGATTGACCATGTGCTCATGGCGGTGCGCGAGTTGGAACCGGCGCGCATTTATGTGGTCACCGGTTTCATGGCCGACAAGGTGAAGGAGCATTGCGGCCGGCGCGCCATCTGCGTGGAGCAGAAGCGCCGGCTCGGCACAGCCCATGCCGTGCGACAGGTGGTGCCCTACCTGCGCGACTTTCGCGGCAATGTGCTGGTGACCGTCGGCGACGCGCCGCTCATCCGCTCCGAGACGCTGCGCGAACTCGTCAAGCGCCGCAAAGCCCACCAAGTGGCCGCCACCGTGCTCACCACGGAACTCGACAACCCCCACGGCTACGGCCGCGTCGTGCGAAACCGCGACGGCACCGTCCGGAAGATCGTCGAGGAGAAAGACACCAACATTTACGAGGCGGATATCCGCGAGATCAACACGGGCATTTATGTATTTGACTGCCAGCGGTTGCTGGAGGCGCTGCGAAGGGTCGGCAACAAAAATGCCCAGCGCGAATATTATTTGACCGATACGATCGAAATCCTGGGGCGGCTCAACTACGAGGTCGAGGCCATGGTGGCCAAGGACCCGACGGAGATCATCGGCGTGAACTCGCGCGCCGATCTCGCGCGGGCCGAGGCGTATCTGCGCCAACGCATCGCCGCAGCAGTCATGGAGCAGGGCGTGACGGTGATTGATCCCGCCACCACCTACATAGACCGGCAGGTACGCATCGGGCGCGACTCGGTCATCCAACCGTTCACGATCCTTGAGGGGCGGTGCGAGATCGGCGAGGGAGCCCGGATCGGGCCGCATGCCCATTTGATTGACTCCAAGGTCGGCTCGGGCAGCCACCTGCGCTTTTGCTGCGTGGACAAGGCGGAAATCGGCGCCAATGTGCAGATCGGTCCGTATGCCAATATCCGTCCGGGATGTCGCGTGCGCGACGGCGTCCGCATCGGAACCTTCGTCGAGGTGACCCGCAGCGAAATCGGCGAACAGTCGGATGTGCTCCATTTGTCGTACATCGGCGATGCCACGGTGGGCAGCCGCACCTCCATCGGCACGGGCAGCGTAACCGTAAACTTTGACGGACGGCGCAAATGGCCCACGCGCATTGGCGACGATGTGTTTCTTGGCAGCAAGACCAGCCTGGTGGCGCCCGTCGAAGTCCCGTCGGGCTCGCGATGGCGCCACAACGCCGTGCTGGGCGGCAACGGCGCCGAATGCGACGCGCAGCCGGAAGCAACCGCCAAACCTGTCAAGTCAGCCCGCCGCGTGCGAGCGAAGCGAAGTTGACACCGAACGCCATTTTGCCCCTAAAAATGGGCAGCGGCCAGCGGCGCACAGTGGCAACGCCGGCCCGAGTCAGGCAGCGCGGAGGTAGTCGGGCGCCATGTTGTCAAAAGAAAAAGCGGACTTTATCCGGGGCGAATTTGAATGTTTCATACGCATCGGTCGCGACAGCCGGGCGCGCGCGCGGGTTCAGAAAACCATCGAACGGATCCTGATCTCGGACAATGCCGCTCTGGCCACGGTAAGTATTTACATCGAGGCGCGCGACGACGCCGGGGAACTTCGCGAGATGTGGATGCTCGAGACCGACAACGAGCAGTTGGCCCGCCTCGACCACTTCCTGCGGCGTTTCTCCGTGGAGGATGTCCGGCTCATCGAATCGCTCATGAGCACCTGAACGACGGCGGCCGTCAGTCGGAGACGATCTGTCCGGCCTTGGCCAGGATTCGCGCGCTGACGGCGAGCACACGCAGCAACCCTTCGCTGTCCGCGTGGTTGAACTCGCCCACCTTTTCCATGCTGGCGGCCTCTTCCGAATAGACGCAATGGGGCACATCCGCGGCTCCGGCGAAAAACGCATGCCCCTTGTAAAGGTCCAGCCGTATGGTGCCCGTGGCAAAATGAGCAAAGCGCGCCACGGCGGCTTTGGCGGCTTCGCTGGCCGGATCGAACCAATACCCCTGATAGATTTGTTCGGCGAGCATGAGCGAAAGCGTGTTAAACAGTTTGCGGGCGCGGCGGTCGAGAACCAATTGCATCAGGTATTCGTAAGCCTTGCCCAGAAGTTCCATGCCCGGGGTCTCGTAAATGCCGCGGCTCTTGATGCCCACGAAGCGGTTCTCGACAAGGTGCAGCGCGATGCCCACACCGTTGCGGCCGGCGAGCGAATTCGCCTCGGAAAACAGCGCCACCAAATCGGCGGTCCGCCCGTTGATGGCCACCGGCATTCCGCGCTCGAAGCGGATCTCGACGCGCTCGAGACGGTCGGGCGCGGCCGTGGGCAGCGTGCCAAATTCCGGCTCGATACTCAACGCCCCCTCATCGAGCGACTCGAGTTTGCCCGCCTCGTGGGTCAGACCGAGCAGATTTGCATCTGTAGAATAAGGTTTGGCATGGGAGTGTTTGATGGGCACTCCGCGGGCCGTGCAAAAGTCTATCATTTCCTTGCGACCGCCAAACGCCGCAAGGAATTCCTCGTCACGCCACGGCGCATAGACCTCGAAGCCGGGTTCGAGCATGTGGGTGACGAGTTGAAAGCGCACCTGATCGTTGCCGCGTCCGGTGGCGCCGTGGCTGAGGATTTCGATCCCGCGGCGGCGCATCTCGGCGAGAAGCAGCCGCGTGGTCACATGGCGCGCAATGCCGGTCGTGTTCCAGTAATCGCCCTCGTATTTGGCCTGCGCCTGGATCACCGCCACGCCCTCCGCCGCGAGAGCGGCGCGACCGTCAAGGACGGCCGCCTCGGCTGCGCCCGACGCCAGCATTCGCTGGCGGACCTCCTCCAGGTTGGGCTCGTCCGGCTGCCCCAGATCCAGCGTCAGGCAGACGACCCGCACGCCGAGGTCGGTCAGCCACCGGGTAATCGTGCAACTGTCGAGGCCGCCTGACGCCGCGAAAGCGATGGTCTTGCCCTTCAGGTCGTGCGCGTTCATCGTGTTTTCCCTTCCGCCCGTGCCGCTGGGATTCCCGGCACATGAGGGAGTTTTAGATGGGTCGTTGGATTCCTTGGTTCAAGGACGATTCGGGGCCGTTGGGTCACTCGGGGTCCTCACCGAGCAGTTGCCGGGTGACTTCCGTGGCAATGTCCGCATCGTAACCCTTGCGCAGGAGAAACGCCTGCAGTTTTTGCCGCGCTTTTGCCGGCGGCTCGGTGCGGAGAGCCGCGGCGCGGCGTTCGGCGGCCCGGCGGGCGTTGACGCGCTGAGTTTCAGGATCGCACGAGGGCTGCACGGCGGCGTCCGCTGTTTCGGGATCCACACCGCGCGTCAGGAGGTCATGGCGGATGGCCCGCGGGCCGCGCAGTCCGACGCGCTCGTGCGTACGACGCAGGGACTCCGCGAACCGCGCATCGTCGAGCAGGCCCAATTCGCGTGCGGCGGCAACGGCCGTCTCGACCGCATCTGGCGCAAATCCGAGACGCTCGAGGTAAGACTGCGCCTCGCGCACGGTCTTGCGGCGGGCCGCCAGATGCCGTATCAGCCGCCGCCGCGCGGCAAGCC
>JAOAAY010000042.1 GCA_026418615.1 Candidatus Sumerlaeaceae bacterium
AGATGTGTATAAGAGACAGCTATTGTTCATCGTTTTTGCGGTTAAAGCAGGACTTTTTCCATTCTTTGTCTGGCTTCCGGACTCCTATCCGCAGGCTCCACCCGCCGTGACTCCGTACTTTTCCGGGATTTTGACCAAGGTGGGCGTGTTTTGCCTTTACAGGTCGCACACGCTGCTTTTCCGAACCGGATGGGAGGACTGGTTTCAGCCTCTGCTTCTGGCTGCAGGGGGTGCGACCATGATCATCGGTGTCTTAGGAGCCCTCAGCCGCTCATCCTTCCGCGGCATTCTGAGTTTTCATATCATCAGCCAAATCGGTTACATGGTCTTTGCCCTCGGGCTGTGCACGCAAGCAGGGCTTGCCGGCGGTATTATTTTCATTGTGCACAATGTTCTCGCCAAATCCTCGCTGCTCATGATCGCCGCCTGCGTGATCTTGCAGACGGGCACCGACCGCCTCGACCGGCTTGGCGGTCTGCTCGCGCGAACCCCTGTGCTGGCGGGGCTTTTCCTGTTTGCTGCATTTTCCCTCGCGGGGCTGCCGCCTTTGAGCGGATTCTACGGCAAGTATATCCTTGTCGTGGAAGGCATCACCAAAGGGCATTACTTCGTCGTGTTTGTGAGTTTACTGACGAGTCTGCTGACGCTGGCCAGCATGGTTAAGATCTGGACTTATGCGTTCCTAGGCAGGGAATCCGGGGATGTGCGAGTCCCGCCTGCCCGGCCGCTGGCCGTGGGTGCGGCCGGCGGTTTGGTTCTCATGGTGGCGGCCGTTATGGTTTTTAGCGGACCCTTGATGAGTCTCTCGGACCGGGCGTCGGCGACGCTCCTGCGCCCGGAGATCTACATTCAGGCCGTTCGAGGCGCCGCGGGGGAGATGATGCCATGAGGCGCTTGCTATACGAGGGTGTGGTCGCGGGTCTGATCTGTTTTGTGGCCGGCTGGCTCAGCATCGCGGCTCTCGCGCTGGTGTTCGCGGCTGTGCGGCTGACCGTTCAGTGTATCGTCTGGTGGCGGCGCGACAGACGCGTGTGGTCGCGGCTGTGGAACTTGGTTCGTTTTCTTGCCGATTTCGCAGCCGATCTCGTGAAGTCTAACCTAATCCTGGCCTATGACATTCTCGTTCCGTGGGACATTCATACGATCCGACTGGTGGAGGTTTCACTGGAGGGATTGTCGGACTGCGAGGTAGCCGTGCTCAGCCACCGCATCACCCTGACCCCGGGGACGCTGTCTTGCGCTGTGGGGGAGGGCCGGAGGGCGCTTCTGGTTCATGCGATGTACGGCAAGTCCCCAACCATCGCCGACGACCTGCGGCGTCCGGTGGACATTCTCAAGGGAAGGGCCTGAGCGCGTATGTTTCCTGACAGTCTTGTGCCCGTACCGGTGGGGGTGGCCATGGCATTGGTAGTGGCTGTCTGTCTCGTCATGGCTGTGCTGCGATTCCTGCTGGGACCGACCCAGTACGATCGGCTGGCGGCTTTCGAGACCTTCACGGTTCTCCTGCTCGCCGTGTTTTCGGTGCTGATCCTTTTGCACGGCACGCTCTGGTATCTGGACATCATCCTCGTCGTGTCAGTCGTAGGCTTCCTCTCGACGGTGGCGTACGCCAAGTTTCTCGAAAGGGGGGACATTATGGATGAGTGAGATTGTCGGGTGGGGCTTTGCGTGGACGGGGCTGTTTTTCCTCTTTGTGGGCACGCTCGGCGTGCTGCGCTTTGAGGATGTTTATTTGCGCATTCAGGCTGCGAGCAAGAATCTGACTTTTGGACTGGGGTTTTTGCTGCCCGGTGTCGCTTTGTTGACCGGTGATGGCGGCGCCTTGGCGAAGGCGGTCGTGGTGGTGGCATTCCAGTTTCTCACGGCACCGATTGCCGCGCATGTGATGGCGCGCAGTGCTCTGCGCCGCGGAATCCAACCGCGCAAGGTCAAAGGTGTCGTGCGTTTGTCTGATTCCGGGAATTGACAGCCGCAGCGGCTGGCGATTGACAGGCCCCGTTAGCCAAGTGACCTTGCCCACGATATGAAATCCGTAAAATTGTTCCGTGCGTTTGTGCTGGCTTCAGTCGTGGCGGGGATCATGACTCTGTTCGGGGCCCAATCAGCCGCCAGTTTGCAGACCTCTCCCTCCGTGGTGAGCGAGTCGCTGACAACTTCCGTGGTCGGGTCTCATGACACCCACGCCGTGAGCGGCAGCCACGAGGGTGTGACCGACACGCTGCGCACCGTCCTGCTGGACCTGATCATGATTCTGCTGCTTGCCAAGATTGGCGGCGAGTTTTTTCAGCGCATGGGTCAGCCGGCTGTCCTCGGAGAACTGATCTTTGGGATCATCCTCGGGAACCTGACCCTACTGCACTTGCCGGCACTCGATGAATTCGTGAAAAAGGTGGTCAAGGACCCGCAGGCGGATGTTTTTATCACGCTCCTCAGCGAGATTGGCGTCATGCTGCTCCTGTTTGAAGTGGGGCTGGAGTCAACGGTCCGCGAGATGATGTCGGTCGGGATGTCCTCGTTCCTCGTGGCTGTGCTTGGCGTGGTAACACCGATGCTGCTGGGATTTGGCGTGGCTTGCTGGTTCCTTCCGAGCGAGCCTTGGACGGTGCATCTGTTCATTGCAGCGGTTCTTGCGGCGACCAGTGTGGGCATCACGGCTCGGGTGCTGCGCGACCTTGGAAAGATGCACCTGCGCGAGGCCAAGATTGTTTTGGGCGCGGCCGTCATTGACGATGTGCTGGGTCTGATCGTGGTTGCGGTGGCTCAAGGCATGGTTTTGGCGGCCAACACGGGCCAAAGCCTTCAAGCCACGGCGATTTTGCTGATCATCGCCAAGGCGGGTTTGTTTTTTGCCGCGGCTATGATCCTTGGCGGAATTTTGGCGCGGCACCTTTACCGCATAGCCAGTTACCTGCGGGGTCATGGAGTCCTGCTCATCGTGACCCTGATGTGGTGTTTTGGCGTGGCCTACATCGGCATGCTGATCGGCTTAGCGCCGATTGTCGGGGCGTTTGCCGCGGGACTTGTGTTGGAAAGCACAACATTCAAGGATTTTAGCGGACGCGACAAGGAGTTGGAGGAACTGCTCGCTCCCATCACGACCTTCCTTGTCCCCGTGTTTTTTGTTCACATGGGCATGCAGGTGGACCTCACAGCGTTTGGTCAGTTCAGTGTGCTGGGTTTCGCAGCCTGCCTGACACTTGCGGCGATCATAGGCAAGCAAGCGTGTTCGTTGGGCGTCTTGGAGCGCGGCCTGAACCGGCTGGCCGTGGGCGTCGGGATGATCCCGCGCGGCGAAGTGGGTCTGATTGTGGCCGGTATCGGAACCACCATGAAAACAGCCCAAGGCCACCCGGTGATTTCCACCTCCGCATTCTCAGCCACGGTGATTATGGTGATCGTCACGACGATGATCACCCCACCCGTGTTAAAATGGGTTCTCTCGCGGGGGAACTCTGGCGAGGCCGGTGCGCCGTCGGCTTAGCGGCGAAATCAGCGCCCGAACTGCATCAGGCTAAGCAACATGCCGATGACCATCGCGCACCAACCGGGAATCCATTTTTCCATAATGAGCAAAATGGGGGAGGCAATGAGGAAGGCCGTGGCAGTCAACATCTGCGCTAAACGCAGGGGGCTGAATGCGCTGCCTCCACGGCTCCGGGACGGTGCCGGGCGTCCGTGATTTGGTGCTGTCGAGTCCATAAAGTCCTTGGGATGCGTTTGCGCGCCGAACCGTACGCCGTCTCGTGCGCGGGTCAATTCAAAAACCTGCTCGGAGTGCCGCCGCTGCCGGCGCTCAGATCAGAAGAGACGCTCGGCTTGGCGCGTCAGGATCAGTAACTGTAACGCTCGTACTGATCGAAACTGCCCCAGTAATCGTCACGGCGCGGGGTGGACGAGTGCCCGAAGATGTAGCGCAGTTTCGGTTTGGAGACAAGCGCGTGGATGGGACGCGTCACCAAGTATTCCACCCCTTTACCCACAGCATGGATCGGATACATGATGTATCGCACCGGGTGATCCGAGTCATCCACATCGTAACTGTCGGCACAGGCCGTGGAGGGAATGTACCATGTGAAAGCCCCAAAGGCGAGTGCGAATGCACAAATCTTCCATGCCTTCATCCCGAAAGCGCTCCTCTATGCTTGTAACAAATCGTGAGCCTATCGGGCGTCGGGATGTAAAGCGAAAACTTCAGCGCAAAAAAAGCCGCAGAGCGAATTTCATGGTCTTACACGGCTGCTTCGAGCCGTGCGAAGGCCGGGCCGATAGCATCGGCGACCTCGCGGGCGAGGCAACTTCGGGGACCGTGGGTCTGCGCGGCAATCCGCCCCGCCTCGAGGTGCAGCCGTGCGCCAAGCAAGCCTGCCCGCCACACCGGAAGTCCCTGCGCCGCTAGCCCGGCGATGAGACCGGCCAGCACATCCCCCGTGCCACCCTTGGCCAGAGCAGGTTCGCAGCCGGGAATCAGATAGGCGTCGCCGTCGGGCCGTGCCAAAACGCTGCAAGCCCCTTTGAGCAAGACATGGACACCCTCTTGCGTGGCCACCCCCGCGGCAGTTTCGATGCGGGCTGCTTGCACCTGGGCTGTTTCCAAGCCGGTCAGCCTCGCCATCTCGCCCGGGTGCGGCGTCAGCAGCACATTGTCCTTTCCCCGAGCCGCCTGCCGTGTCTCAGCGTTGATGGCCAGACAGGTCAGGCCGTCCGCATCAAGAACAATGGGTGCCTGAATCTGCTCGAGCAGGGTGCGCACGAGCATCTCCCGCGCCGGGCCTGTGCCCAACCCTGGGCCGATAACCCAAGCATCCATGTCGGCTGCATGGGTAAGGATATCCTGCGCGCTGGCATCGTCCAACCACTCGGCCAGAACGCTCCGGACGAGGACGGTGACAGCCTCCGGCAGGCCGACCTTGGCGATGGGATTTAGAGCGATGGGAGTGAACAAGTAAGCCAGCCCGCATCCGGCACGCAGTGCGGCACGCGCGCACAGAAGGGCGGCACCCATATACGGGCCGGAGCCAGCCACGATACCGACTCGCCCAAAGGTGCTCTTGTTAGCATCGGGTGGGCGCGCGGGAATCCACTCGCGCAAGTCCCGATCACTTTCGTAACGCAGCCGCAGAGCCGGGTCGTCGAGCAGTTCAGCCGGGAAGTTGATGCGCGTGACGACGATTTCGCCGCAGTAAGGGGCAAATGGCATGGTCAGCATGGCCCTTTTCGGCAGGCCGATCGCAATCGTCAGCGTGGCGCGGACGACTGGGCCGGGATCCTCCCCGTCCGCCAATTCACGCACTCCGGACGGTACATCAACGCTCACGACGGTTCTTTCCGCTGCATTGATCGTGGCCACGGCTTTTGCGAAGTCGCCTTGCAGGGGGCCCCGCGCACCGATGCCCAGCAGCGCGTCAACAACCAAATCCGCGTTGGAGCAAAGGGTCGCCATCTGATCTGCGGCCACTGGATTGATCCCCGCCGCGACCATGCGCTGGAAGGCGCCAGCCGCATCCCCACTTAGATCGGCGGGCGGGGTCACGCATACGACGGCGACCCCGACGCCCGCCTCTTTCAATCGGCGCGCCACCACGAATCCGTCGCCGGCATTGTTGCCTTTGCCGCAAACGATACAGGATTGTCGGGGGGAGAAGCGACGCAGGATCTCGGCGGCGATGTCGGCTCCGGCGCGCTCCATGAGGGCCTCTCCGGTCACGCCGTGTGTCTGCTGGGCGGCCCTGTCGATGGCCCGCATCTGTTCCGCCGTAGCAACCCTCATACGATCTCCCGGTTTGAGCGGTCTGCGCCGCTCCTACGGATTACTGTTTGATGCCGCCAATAATGTCGCTGGGGTTGATTTTCGCCCCCCACGGTGCATCCGAAATGGCGGAAGGGGTTGTCTGGTTGGGGTTTGCGCTCAGTCGCGTGTCGGCGACGGGCGCCAGACCGCCCAGCTTGGGGCCGGCTTCGGTGGTTGTCGTCTCAGTAGGGCTTCCCGGCCGAACCGGCAGTGCGTCAACGGGCGAGGCGGGCGCTCCGGGGGTCAAATCCGGCGAGACCGGTGCCGGCGTGGGCACGGCCGGCGCTGCATCCGGCGCTTTGGCCCGCTGACTCGGGGGAATGGACGGTAGCGGCTTGGGCTTGGCGGCCTCGCCCATGGGCATGAGTATTTTCCAGTCGCCATTGATCTGGAGGAGTTCAAACTCGCGGCGCTCGCTGATCCCGGTGGCATACTCGATGTCGGCCTGAACCCGCGCGCCTTCGCCGCGGACGCTGGTCGTCAGTTGCCACCGACGGATGGCCCCGTCGTGAGTAATGGCGTCAAGGGCCGCCTTGATGCCACCCGAGGCCAGGCTGGCCTCGCTCTCGAAATATTTCTGAAACTGAGGCGTGAGCATGGAGGCCGCTTGAGCATACAACCCCTTGTTGGCGGCGTTGAGAAAATCCGCCATGGCTGTGGTGACCTTATCAACGGCCTGAGCGAGTTTTTCGCGCGCCTGTTCTTCGGGCGTCTTTTTGGTGACCTCAGGCTTCTTTTCTGCGTCCGTTGTTTTCTTCTCCGCGGTCTCCGGTTTGCTCTCGCGGCGCTCGACGCTTTCGCGGCGAGCCGGAGTGCGCTCGGGGGCAGGGGTACGCCGTGGCCGCGGAGTCGAGGCAGGCTGAGCCCGTTCAGCCGGTGGCGGTTGCTGCGGTGCGATCTCCTCAGGCATGACCGGCATCGGTGTCACAGGTGCCGCCGGCACTGGCGTGGGTTGGTTGCGGCGGAAAAAGCCGCGGCGTCCCGTTTCGGCGGGTTGCTGCTGCTCAGCGGGTTGCTGGACGGGGAACTGGGCCCCGGCCAGCGCCGGCAGGAAAGCAGCAAAGACTGCATAAAGGGCAAGGCGTTTCATGACCGTGTTACCATCCATCCGTAATCGTTAGTGACATAAAATGGCACCGGGCTGTGAGTCTGCCGGACAGGGTCGCGTGTAAAGCGGATTCTCCAAGGAAAACCTCCCGGCCAGCCGTCAGCGGCGGGGTCACTTGCCGGGGTCGCGGGCGACGGTGACCATGGCCGGCCGGATCACCCGGCCGTTCATCTCATAGCCGGCCAGCATGACACCGGAGACATGATTGTCGGGAACCTCCGTCGTGTGCTCAACGGAGACGGCCTCATGTTTTTCCGGATCAAACGGCTGATGAAGGGCAGGGATTTCCTGGACGCCCTCGGCTTCCAGCAGTCGCCGCAGTTGCTCGGCCACCATTTCGACGCCCTGCCGGATGGCTCCGGCGTCGGTGGCCGTCTTGGTCGAGTGCAGGGCGCGATCAAAGTTGTCGAGGACCGGCAGAAGTTTCGCGACAAGGTCCTCAGTGGCTGCCGAGCGGGCCTGTTCCTTTTCCTTCAGAGTTCGCTTGCGGTAATTGTCAAATTCGGCCCGCTGGCGCAGAATCGTATCTTCCGCCTCAGCCTTGAGCCGGTCCAGGGCTTGCCGCAGGGCGGTAATTTCGTCGGTCTGAGACCGGATCAGATCCTGAAGGCGTGCGATTTCAGCAGTTCCCGGTTCCGCAGGAGACTGCGCCGAATCGGCAGTTGGGAGCGGTTGAGGTTCGCGCACAATCACCACTTCCTTGCCGCTGCGGCGCAACCGCTGAAGGCGATAGCGTGCCCGGTTGAGGGCGGATCTCATATGCCTGTGGCGTGTGACCACCTTACATGACACCTCCGGTCGTGAGTCCCCAGTAAGCGGTACTGAATAACGGCCCTGATTATTGCGTGGCGCAGGCGAAGAAAGTCAGTCCCACTTGAGGATGGCCCCCGTGTGGGCACTGGTTGCCATGGCCATGTACTTGCCAAGATAGCCGCGACGCAATTCCTCCGGCAGTTTGCTCTTCCATCCTCCGGCTTTCTGCAAGGCTTCGCGCCGCCGTTCGATCTCGGCATCATCCAAGCGTACGGACAACTTGTTTTGCGGAATGTCAATGTCTATAATGTCTCCATCTTTCAGAAGTCCGATAAGGCCGCCGGCGGCCGCCTCCGGACTCACATGACCAATGCAGGCGCCCGCCGTCCCCCCGCTGAAGCGCCCGTCGGTCACAAGGGCACATTTGTCGCCCAGATTCATGCCTTTGATGTAGGATGTGGGCGCGAGCATCTCCTGCATGCCGGGGCCGCCCTTGGGGCCTTCGTTGCGGATCACGACCACATCGCCCGCCTTGACCTTGCCGCTGAGAATGCCTTTGCAGGCATCCTCCTGACTTTCGAAGATGACTGCCGGACCGCTGTGCACGAGCATCCGCGGATCCACACCTGCGGTTTTGACCACGGACCCTTCCGGAGCGAGATTGCCGTAGAGGATGGCCAGACCGCCGGTTGGCGAGTAGGCGTTCCCGACCGTTCGGATAACATCAAACGGATCGAAATCGTCCGGCGGTGCGGGGGGTGAAGGAGGATCCAGCACGGCGACGGCCGGCATGACGGGGGCCGTCTCGGCCAGTGCCTGTTCGCGGGCATTGAGTTTGCCGGCCATGCCCGTTTTCACGCGACGCGTTTCGATTTCGAGCATGGCCATGACTTCGGCGGCGACCCGGCCCGTAGGCGCGCCGCCGCGCTCGCTGATCTCGCGCCCAAGGTCAATGCACTCGCGGCTTCGGGGCGAGTATTTGCGAATGTTCTCCCCGAGTGTCTCGCCGGTAACGGTGAGGCAGTTTTCGTTGAGCAGTCCCGGTTTGCCCTGCAAGAGTTCAAACAGAATCGTGTGAATGCCACCTGCCCGCGCGACATCCTCGATGTGGTACTTGGACGAGGGCGAGACTTTGCAGATGTTCGGGGTGCGCGCGCTGAGGCTGTTGATGCGGGCCATGTCGTACGGCACGCCGGCCTCGTGGGCGATGGCGAGCGTGTGGAGCAGGGTGTTGGTCGAGCCGCCCATGGCCATGTCGAGCACCATGGCATTGTCAAAGGCTTCAATAGTCGCTATGTCGCGAGGTTTGATGTCGCGCCGGAGCAACTCCATGATCTGGTGGGCGGCGCGACGGTACAGGCGCAGGCGCTCCGTGCTCGTGGCCAGAATGGTGCCGTTGCCGGGCAGCGCCATGCCAAGGGCTTCGGAGAGACAGTTCATAGAGTTTGCGGTGAACATGCCGCTGCACGACCCGCAGGTCGGGCAGCCGGCGTCCTCCATGGCTTTCAACTCTTCGTCGCTGACGGTGCCGACCTGATTGCCCCCGACGCCCTCGAAGACACTGACAAGGTCAACGGTTTTTCCGGATGAGGTGCGTCCCGCCTCCATGGGTCCGCCGCTGACGAAGATCGTCGGGATGTTGCAGCGCATGGCGGCCATGAGCATGCCGGGCACGATCTTGTCGCAGTTGGGGATGCAGATCATGGCATCGAAGCAGTGGGCGCGCACCATGGATTCGACCGCGTCGGCGATCAGTTCGCGGGAGGGGAGGGAATATTTCATACCCGTGTGGCCCATGGCGATCCCGTCGTCCACGCCAATGGTGTTGAACACGAATGGCACGCCGCCGGCCTCGCGCACGCACTGTTTCACATACTCACCGACCTCCTTCAGGTGGACATGGCCGGGCACGATATCCACATAAGAGTTGGCAATGGCGATGAAAGGCTTGTCCATGTCGGCGTCGGAAACGCCGGTGGCTTTGAGCAGACTGCGGTGCGGGGCGCGTTCAGCGCCTTTCTTGATCGTGTCGCTACGCATGGGAAACCCCTGTTTCACGGGAGTTTTTGAATCGAGGGTTCTCTTGTAGGGGCAGCACAGGGCACAGAGCAAGCCGAACTTCCAACCCGAGCCCGCCCGGCGCGCGCGAGTCCACCTGCGCGCGAGAGATTAGGACTTTTTCTTGGAGGTTCCCTTCGCGGAAGTCTTCGCGGTCACCGAGCCTTTGGATTTCGACGAACCCGAACTGACGACGGGCTTGGACTTCCCATCGGTCTTGGTTTTGGCTGCCCGGGAGGAGGCAGAGGTTTTGGTCTTGGTTGCAGCCGACTTGGAGGACGATTTGGGCGAGTCGGCCACGGCCGGTTTTTTTGCGGCTGTCTTCGGACTGGCCAGCGCCACCTTGATGCCCGAGCGGGCTCGCGTGACTGCGGACTTGGCTGCTTTTTTCACAGTTCCGGTGTTGGCGCAAATTTCACGACTGGACACGACCCGGCCCGCTGCGTCGTAAGTCACTTCCTCATAGCGCACTCCAAACAAGGAGCGCTTTTCGACAATCTGCTTGCGGATGAAGGTGGCGTCCGCGATGGCCTGCGCACGGTTGGCCTGACTGTCTATCGGCGCAAAAATGGTGTTAAAATCCACCTGCCGACCCTTTTCAATTCTCACATAGTTCAGGATGCCCGTCGCGATGGCCTTGGCTTCGAGTTTGTTATATGCCAGGGATTGCAGCCGCAGGTCTTCGGCGGGGTTGCTCATGAACGAGGCTTCGACAATGACCCCCGGCATTTTGATGCCGCGAAGGACCCGGTACGAACCCGGCTTGCCGCCGAGGTTGGTGGTTCGCAGGTGGTAGCCGACGGCCGACGCTATGTTTTCAGCGAGACCAATGGCCTTGGGCATTCCTGCGGGATAGAAGACCACTGTGTAGTTGGTGTCTGGCCGGGGCGCCTCGTTGTGGTGGACGCTGATGAACAAATCAGCATTTCGGGCGTTGGCGATGTTGGCACGCGCGTCCAGTTCTTCTTCTTTGCCGCCATCGGTGATGCGATCATCAGAAACACGCGTCATAATGACCTCGGCGCCTGCGGCCTGAAGATATTGGCGCAATAAGAGCGAGACGCGCAGGTTGACATCACTCTCGGTCTGGCCGGTGACTACGCCTTCCGTGCCGCCGGTGTACTTGATGCCCTTCCATTTGATCTGGCCGCCATGGCCGGGGTCTATGACAATGCGCATGCCGTCAAGTGGTTTTTGGGCCGTCACATAGGCTTGGATGGGCGAACGGCTGGGTAATTCGACAGGCGTGACCGTTTCGAGCCTGAGCGTGCTCAGAGGCTCGGCAGACGACAGACTGACCACTTTGGCTTCCCGCACTTCGGGAAGCGCGGGCACGAAGGCCATGGCCGTCAACACGGCGACTACGAGAACGATTCCCCACGCTTTCACGGCAACTCGGGCTCCTTCTGTTCTGCAAAACCAGCGGGTACATGTCCATGCCCAAGGAACATGGTGGGCCTTTACGGGCGGTCCAACCCTTTATTCTGTCGAGTTATGTGCTCCCAGTGAATGCACCGGACCGCATGACCGCTGCCAGCCTGTTCAAGCACTGGATCGGTCAGGCGACATTCTTCCGTTGCAAACGGACACCGGGGGTGAAACCGGCATCCTTCCGGGTAATTGGCGGCATCTGGCACACTGCCTTCGATAGAGTAAAGTCTTTTTTCCCGGCGAATGTCATCAATTCGCGGAATCGACTTCATCAACCCGTGCGTGTAGGGATGCAGCGGCGAGGCGAACAGGTCGTCAACCGGGGCATACTCGACGATCTGGCCCGCATACATGACGGCGACATAATCGGAAATTTCGGCAATAACGCCGAGGTCGTGCGTGATCATCAGGATGGAAGAGCCGAAGCGTTCTTTCAGTTCTTCCATCAGGTTCAGAATTTGTGCCTGCACGGTGACATCGAGAGCCGTGGTGGGCTCGTCGGCAATGAGCAGGTCGGGATTGCAAGCGAGAGCCATGGCAATCATGACCCGCTGGCGCATACCGCCGGACATTTGATGGGGGTACTCTTTGGCCCGCTGAGCCGCCGCGGGAATCCGGACGGTCTCGAGCATGCGAACGGCCTCTTGGCGGGCCTCGCGCTTGCTCATGCGCCGGTGGACCTGAAAGACCTCGGCGATTTGGTCGCCGACGGTAAACACCGGGTTGAGCGATGTCATGGGCTCCTGAAAAATCATGGAAATCTTGTTTCCGCGGATATGCCGCATTTCGCGCTCGGGAAGCGCCACGAGATCCTGCCCGCGGTAGCGGATGGCACCCGAAACAATGCGCCCCGGCGGATCGGGAACAAGACGCAGGATGGAAAGCGATGTGACGGATTTGCCGCACCCGGACTCGCCCACCAAGCCCAGCGTGCGACCTTGCTCGATCTGAAACGACACGCCATCCACCGCTCTGTAGGTGCCTTCGGCCGTGAAGAAGAAGGTCTGAAGGTTCTCGACCTCAAGCAAGGGCGCAGAGGTTCTCGCGTCAGGGGACGAGAGCGCTGGCGGGCCGGAGGTCTGCACAGGGGCGGCGCCGGTCATGCGTGGCCTATTCCGGGTGGCATGGGTGCCGACTTTGTCGCGTTGGGTCGCGCCCTGTCAACGGACGATCGTTGCCTCTCGGTGCTCAGCGGGCACCGAAGATGGCGGTTCCGATGCGGACAAGGGTCGCGCCCTCCTCAATGGCCACTTCGAAGTCATTGGTCATGCCCATGGACAGTTCGCCGCCCACATGCCAGCCGCGGGCGGCCGCGTCGGTGCGCCATTCGGAAGCCAGTTCGCGGAGGCGGGCGAAAACGGGCCGGGTGGCCTCCGGTTGCACCTCGAACGGCGCCATGGTCATGAATCCTTGCACGCGCAGAGCGGGGCAGGACGATGCGATTTGCGCGAGCAAATCAGGAACCGCCTCGGGCGTTAGCCCGAACTTTGTCTGCTCGCCTGAGACATTGACCTCCACGAGAATGTCGCGTATGATTCCAGCAGCGGCCGCGTGGCGGTTGAGTTCCAAGGCCAGCCGCGCGGAGTCCACCGAGTGGATCATGTCAAAGTGTTGAACGGCTGGCTTGGCCTTGTTGGTCTGCAGATGGCCGATGAGGTGACGGCGGACCGTCGCGGCGCGGGCGCCTGCCCATCCCAGTTCGGCAAATTTCGCGATGGCTTCCTGCACTCTGTTTTCGCCGATATCGGTGACGCCAGCGTCCACTGCGGCTGCAACCGCGGCGGCGGGCTGGGTTTTTGTCACGGCGACAAGGCGCACCGCGGCGGGGTCGCGACCGGCCCGAGCAGCGGCACGGGCCATGCGCTCGCGCACGCTGGCAACTCGCCCGGCGATTTGCTGACTGTCTGCGCTCATAAACTGAGCATTGGGGGCGCGGTCCGGCGCGGGCAAGCGAATCTGCGCAAATGGCCTTGCAAGACCTCTGCGGGGGCGGTGGCGATGGTGCCACACTTTTAGGGACGAAGGAAACGGCGGTTGTGGCTCAATTGAGGGAGACCATAGGGTTTATCGGCTCCGGCAACATGGCCCGGGCTATAATCAGCGGGCTGATCCGCGCCGGCATGGCTGTCCCCGGACAGATCGTGGCATCCGATGCCGTGCCCTCGCAACTCGAGCGTTTGGTCGCGGAGTGCGGCGTACGGACGGCGCCCACGAACCTCGGCGTCGTCGAGGCTGCTGACATCGCGATCTTTTGCGTCAAACCATTCCACATGTCTGATGTGTGTGCCGAGGTGGCGCCGGCTGCCGAAGCCTCCAAATTGTTTGTTTCCATTTGTGCGGGCATCCCGACGCAGTTTATCGAGCAGCGCCTTGGCGGCCGGCCGCGAGTCGTGCGCGTGATGCCCAACACTCCTTCGATGATCGGCCGTGGAGCGGCCGGAGTCGCGGGCGGGGCGTACTGCACTCCTGAGGATGTGGAGCGGGTTGCGGCTTTGTTCCGTTGCGTGGGAGTGGCGGTGATTGTGCCGGAGAATCAGATGGACCTCATCACGGGGTTGACGGGCAGCGGTCCGGCGTATGTGTATTTTCTGGCGGAGGCTTTGATTGATGCGGCTGTGGACTTGGGGATGCCGGCCGCCGATGCGGAGTTGCTGGTGCGCCAGTTGATGGACGGGGCGGGGCGCATGGCGTTTGAGAGCGAGAAGCCGCTGGCGGAATTGCGAGCCGCAGTCACGACGAAAGGGGGCACGACGGAGGCGGGGCTGCGTGCGCTCGAAGAGGGCGGTTTTCGTGCCCTTGTGCGAGAGTGTGTGGCTCGGGCCACGGCCCGCAGCCGGGAGTTGTCCAAGGGTTAGACGCAGGCTCTGCATGAAGTCTGCGCCGAGGCGGTCTGTAGTCAGCCTGTGGCGCGGTGGGATGGCCGAGCGGTTTAAGGCAGCGGTCTTGAAAACCGCCAGGGGCGCAAGTCCCTCGTGAGTTCGAATCTCACTCCCACCGCCATCAAAGCCGCATCATGCAGGGAGGGCCGTGCATGACCTTGGAAGAAATGCTAAAGTGGAAGGAAGAGAACCAACAGGCGCTAGCGGCCTTCCAGCGCCAGCACCGGGAACTGGCTGGCATTCATTTCATGTCCGATGACGGCAAGTCCGCCTATGTGGAGTTCGCGCTGAAAAACGAGGCAGATATGGAGGCACTGGCGGAGGAAATCGAGGAGGCGTTTCCGGACATTGACTATTGCATGGAAGTCACGGATCCGGACGCGGAGTTTGAAGTTTAGCAGCGGGCCGGACCGCGTGGCCCGGCCCGCTGATGGTTGAATTGCTATGCTTAGCGGCGCCCGCGACGGCGGGGCTCGGGTTTAGTGGTTTCCGTCGTCGAGGGGGTGATGGACACGGCCTGAGTTGTGGTTGGCGTCTTGTCCTCGGTCACATCCTGCTCGGGTTTGTCGGCAGAGGCATCGGTGACTTTGACCGCTGACTTGGGTTTTTTGCCAAAGACTTCCGCTCCGGGCAGCCACTCGACAAAGCCCTTTCGCTCGAGCATCGCCAGCAAGTCGGCGCGCGCCTTCTGGGTGTTCTCGGCGCGCAGGCGGTTTTGAATGCGGGCCTTGACCGCCTCAAAGGGCATCGGCTCGCCGGGGTAACGGGCGGCCAGGCGGGCGAAAGCAAAGCCTTTTTCCATTTGCCGGAGATTGCTAAACTGGCCCGGCTGCAAACCCGGGGCTATGGAATCGAAGTCGCGGCCGGCCTGATCCGTCAGAGAGCCAAAACGGTGGCGCTCGACGAGTCCGCCCGAGAATGCGCGATTATCCTTGGACATTTCCCGGGCCGCCTTTTCCACTGCTGCGACGATTTCCGCTTCGGTGCCGGTCGTTGCCTTCAGGGTATCGAGCAGTTCCTGTGCTTTCTTGCGGGCTTCTTCGTTGGCCTTGGCGATCAGCGCCGGATCCGTGGACTCCTCGTCCGCTGTGATGGTGATGATGTGGCCAGCCCCCTCAGGCTGTCGGATCTCATCTTTGATCTCTTCATACCGGGCTTTGAGTTGCGCTTCCGTGACGGGGTAAGCATTGGCAATAATGTCAGTCAGCCGTTGCTTCATCAATTCCCGCTCTTCGAGCAACTTGAGGTTTTGCTTCACCTTGGGCAACTGATCGAGTTTTTCATCCACGGCCGCTTGGACGATGGCTTCGTTTTCGAGCGCCTGCTGCATCAGGCTTTTGTAGGTGTCGGGGTTGGAGCGGCTGCGCTCGAACGCTGCGGTGAAGCGCTGCCCGAACATCTGCTCAAAATCGGCAACCGTGAGTATGCGCCCGCCAAACTCGATGGCTGGCGTCTCGCTTGTGAGCGAATCGCTGGCCGTTGTCTCAACGATGCGCCCCTTGTGGTCGGCGATGGATTTTTCAATGCGCTCCCGAACGGCGGAGGTGACGCGCTCGGTTTTGAGAACACCCGGCAGGATGCCGCTCGTGAGGAGGTCGTCCACTGTCGGGATATAGGTTGTCTGCCGGTCCTCCGCGTACATCAGGTGGAAGCCGTGTTTGGTTTCAATGATGTCGGAGACCTCGCCGGCGCGCAACTTGAACAGAGCCTCCTCGAGGACGATGTTCATGGGTTTGCTTTCCGGCCCGATGGGCTGGCGGCGGCTGACCCGGCCAATGCTGCCGCCAAACTGGGCACTGGCAGCCTCGGAAAAACTGGTGGCGGCATCGGCAAAACTGAGCCCGCCCTTGATCTTGGCGAGAACTTCTTCCATACGCGCACGGACTTTGGCCGGCGCGCTGGCCTCGTTGTCCGCCGATGTCTGCATGAACAGATGACGCGCGGTGACCTGCTCCTTCTGCGTGTACAGGTCTATCTTTTCCTTCAGCCACTCCTCCATTTCGCTGCGCGGAACTGTGGTTTCTTCATCAATCTTTCCGCGGAGTTGCGCGGCGAGGTAATTGCGCTGGGAGGCGTACGGGTAGGAAGTGGGAATCATGCGGGCCGGCTTCTCGCGCTTGGGCACAGTCGTCATCACATCGTGAATGCCTTTTTGGAGCACGAGATCCTCCAAAGCGGTTGCCGGGTTCGGCCGTTCAAAAGGCTCCACCTGCTCCACCAAATCGGTGTATGCCAACAGTTCCTCTTGGGTGACAACCTTCCCGCCGATGCGGGCCACCTCGGTGGGAGTTGGCAGCGGGCCTGTTGTCTCGTCGGCTCGCACGGACTGCGGTGGCGTCGCAAACAGGACGCTGGCGGCAAGGCACAGGGAGAGCCGGAGCATGGTGCGTTTGTTCATGATGCTGTCACCTCTTCTTTGTCGTCCGATTGGTTGGCTTCTTGGCAGCGGCTTTCGCGGAGACGGTCGGTTTGCCTGCCGGCTTGGCCTTGACCGATGACACTTTGGACTTGGCGGAAGCGGCGGGCTTGGCCTTTGGCGCCGCGGCCTTGCTGGCTTTCTTCGGCTTCGGGGCCGCAGACTTGGCGGACTTTTGCACCGGTTTGGCCTGTTTCTTTTCCCGGGCCGGCTTGGGAGCGGCTTTGGGAGACGGCCGGCCCTTGGCCTTTACAGCGGCCGGTTTAGCCTTTTTCGGCACAGGCTTAACCCCGGCCTTTGGTCGTGTGGCTGTCTTGACTTTTGCGGCAGGTTTTTGTTTGACGGCCTTGGCCGGTGCTTTGGCTTTTGGTGCTGCTACCTTGGGCTTCGCTGCTACCTTGGGCTTCGCTGCTGCCTTGGGCTTTGCTGCTGCCTTGGGTTTTGCTGCGGCCTTAGTTTCCGCCGCCGGTTTGGCCGGCTTTGCCGGTTTCATGACGGCTGGCTTTTGCTGGGTCGCTCTGGCGGGGGTAGGTTGGGCTTTGGGTGTCGGCTTGGGTTGTGCCGCCGGTTTGGCCTTGGTGGCCTGTTCGGCGATTTCGTCCGTTTCGTCAAACTCTTCGACTGCCTCCACCTCTTCCTCCTGTGCTTCCTCGTGAGTCATTTCGAGCGGATACGGGGGTTTGGCAATAATGTCCATCTCCACCAGGCGGTTGAGGCAGGTTTTGATTTGTCCAAACACTTTTTTGTATATCTCGAGCGTTCCTCCCATGGGATCGGGGATCTGGACATTGCGCCCCTCGATTCCAGTATATTCTTTGAGGAGGAAGGTTTTCCCGCGGGCGGCGTCGCTTGTGCGATAAGCCTTCTGAACATGAAACGCTGTCATGCAGAGAATAATATCGGCGCGCTGGATGAGGGGCGCCTCCAAAGGTTGCGACCGGTGGCGCCTGAGGTTCTCGGCGTCCCCCCCTTCGTCGCTAATCATTTGGACGGATTCCACGGTGGCGCGCAACCAGTGCGGCGTCATGACGCCGGCAGATTCGACTTTGACCCAGGTGATTTTACGATCGGCAAGGAGTTTTCTCAGGTACTCCTTGGCCATGGGTGCGCGGCAAGTGTCGCCGGTATCCACAAATAACACCATTCGCTTGCGGCGTGGTTCTCCGATCACTCGTGGCGACTCCTTTTAGGAAATAGAATCTCTGGGTGATACTCGCGAGCAGGCTCCGTGCCGGATGTGTACGCCCAGCACATGGCAGACGGACCCAGATTCAAGCACGCACTACCGTTTGGGCGCAGCGGTCTTTCAAGCAGAAAAATTCCCCGCCTCCGCCCGCACTCTTGCGGACGGTGCCACCTGTGCCTCCGGCGCGGGGGAACTCAGCAGATGATGCGTTCGAGGTCGCGGCGCAACACGGGCCGCGCCACGACATCCGACGCACCCTCGCTCAGCATATAAACCCACAACTCCTCGTCACCAAAGTCGGTCATCATGATGACCTTGGTGGAGGGATGCTCGCTGCGCAGCCGGCGCAAGAGCGAGATGTTGCGGGGATTCGGCGTGCCCACTTCGATCAAGGCCGCATCGAAGTTGGCCGTGCGGATCAGTTCTTCTGCCTCGTCCGGAGAATTCACCAGCGTCAGGCTGAAGGTTTCAGCGGGCAACTCGCGGCAGATCCGGGTGATGTCCACATCATCGCTGTCTACCACAAGAACCCGCTTCGGCGATGTCACCTGTTTTGCCATGGCGCTCACCCTCCATGGTTGCAGGGCGGGTGACAGTTGCTAAAAACCCACCTCATCCTATATAGACGGTGGATGCGGCGAATTTGTTTCGTCGGCACAGGCCAGAATCCACCCGCCGCTTTCTTCTTGCGGGGTTGCGCCAAAGCCCGTGAACTCCGCTTCGTTTTTGGGACGCAAGCGTTTCAACCAAGCGCACATGAATCATCAACCACAACGCCGCAGCGATTTTCAGACCTACCGCCGGCTGTTCCGCTACATGTACGGGACCAAGTTGCTCGTTGCCATGCTGATTGCATGTATGTTGGTCGAGGCGCTGTGCACGGTCGGCACGATTTCGATGATCAAGCCGATGATGGATCTGATGTTCACCGGCCGACTCGTCGAGCCCTCCCACCGTGAGGTCGCGGTCAGTTTTGAGCGTGGGAAGGTCGTGGAATTTGCCGACGGTGAGCGCGCGGCGGTTGTGGCTGTGGGAGCCCTGACGGGCCGCAAGTCTGCCGACGCTCTGGAGGACGCACTCATCGAACTTGTCCGTCCGCCGCGCAAAGCGGTGGTCGCTGACCTGACACGGATCACGACGATCGACACCCGGGGGTTATCGAGCCTCGAACTGGCAGGTTTGTTGGCGGAGCACAACGGGGTGCAAGTGGGTTTGGCGCTGCCGCCGGAGAGTACTGCGACTCTGGCATCGCGTCAGGGGCTCATCGTCGTGTACGGAATCGGCCCGGACGGACTGTTCGGTATCACCCCATCGAACCTTGCGGAAATCGCGCCGGTTGCCCGCAAGATCAAGCGGGTTGGATTCACGGAAAATCTCAAGGCTCAGGCTCTCGAGCGAGCCCGTCCGTACATCGAGCAGATTGAGCGACGCAGCAAAGGCAACCTCTTCGGTGTGCTTTCGATTCTTATCGCGATCATGATGATCTTTGCACTCGGCATCTCCGTAGCCAGTTTTGGCGTTGGATACTTGAGCAGTTACCTTGGCAATGTCGTGGTGCGGCGGCTGCGGGAACATGTTTACGCTCACATGGTGACGCTGGACTTGGCCTTCTTCAACTCGGTTGCCACGGGTCGTCTGATTTCCGTGGTGACGCAAGATGTTGGCGCCGTAGCAAACGCTATAGAGGTCCTCTTTTCGAGTGTCATCAAGACTCCGATCATCGTTGTTTTTCTTGTCATCGCTATGTTTATCGTCTCACCCAGACTGACCTTGTTCTGCCTGACGGTCGTTCCGCTCATGTCTGTTATGATCTATGTTCTGGGACGAAAAGTGCGCAAGACCAGTGTTCGTGTACAACGGCGCCGGGCACAAATGACTTCGATGATACAGGAAACATTCTCCGGTATCCGCGTGGTGAAGGCCCACAATATGGAGCAACAAGAGGCGGAAAACTTTCGGAACGAGAGCGCCGACATTTTTCGCTTGGGAATGAAGACCCAGGTGGCCGAGGAAGCCGGGACTAGTCTGACAAGCCTGCTGGGTTTCCTGACAGTCGGTGCCGTGATCCTGGCCGGCGGTTACACGGTGCTAAACACCAAAGAACTGAGCGGCTCAGAGTTTGCCCTGTTTGTAGGCCTGCTGAGTCAATTGTTCCGCCCTCTCAAGAGTGTCAGCAAGACCAACGCGCGCATTCAGCGCGGCTTGGCAGGTTGCGACCGAGTGTATCAGGTTTTGGACCTGAAGCCGACGATTGTGGACAAACCTGGAGCCGTGGATATCGGACCTTTGCAGAAAGAAATCTGTTTTGAAAATGTCACTTTTGCCTATCAACTCAATGCTGAACCTGTTTTAAGAAACATCAATTTGAAAGTCCCTGTTGGCAAGGCTGTGGCGTTCGTTGGCGAGACCGGTGCGGGCAAATCCACGCTCTTGGGCCTTTTACCCCGCTTTTATGACCCGACGGAGGGGCGGATCACCTATGATGGTACAGACTTGCGAGATATCAGCCTGAAATCCTTACGCGAGCAGATCAGTATCATCACGCAGGAAGTGATCCTGTTCGATGATACCGTGGCCAACAATATTGCTTATGGGATGCGGGGTAAAGTCAGCCAAGAGCAAATCGAGGCGGCCGCTCGTGCGGCTAACGCTCATAAATTCATTACTGAAAAACTTCCGCAAGGGTATGACACAGAAATAGGTTCACGCGGTGTCCGGTTGTCTGGAGGTGAGCGTCAACGGCTGGCCATTGCGCGCGCCATTTTGCGTAACGCGCCCATCCTGATTCTGGATGAGGCGACCAGTTCTCTTGACTCTGAGACGGAGGCGCTCATTCAAGAAGCCCTGACGCGGGTCATCAAAGGCCGCACGGTGTTTGTGATAGCGCATCGGCTCTCAACGGTCATGAACTGCGATGAGATCTATGTCATGGACGGCGGGCGCTTTGTCGAGCATGGCACCCATGATGAACTGATGGTGCAAGGCGGACGCTATGCGCGATATTTCAACATCCAGCACGGGATGTCCAACGGGGCGGAAACTAAGAGGAATGAATCAACCCTGTAGGAGCGACTTGGGCCTGAACGAATGCAACGCGGGCTTCATGGCCCCACACCTGACACGATTCGGGGCTTTTTGATCATGGATGAGCAAGTACCGGAGTGCGAGAGCGCTCTACTGGTGTTTCTCCGCTATCCGGAGCCGGGACAAGTCCTGTTGGGATTGGTGGAATCATTGGGGCCGGTCATGGCGTGCCGGTTGTATGCGCATCTGGCCCGGCGGACTCTCGATGAGGCGCGGCGGGTGGCGGGGGTGGCGCGTTATATCTTCTTTGATCCGCCGGACCGAGCCGACGAGGTGGATCAGTGGCTCGAGGCGTACAGCGATGCGTTTGCTCTGGCCGTCCAGAGCGATGGGGATCCGGGGGAGCGCATGCGCGCTGCACTCCATCGGATTTTTTCGCGCAACACGGTCAGGCGCGCCGTGGCGGTCACAGCGGAATGCCCGACACTTAATCGGCAAGCGATTGAGTCGGCTTTTTCCGCCCTCACCCGGGCTCCGGCGGTGATTGGTCCAACCCACGACGGAGGATGCTACTTGCTGGGAATGACAAGGCCGATTCCTTTTGGGTTTGAGGACTTGGATTGGGTCGCGGGGCGTGTCTTAGAACCGATGGTCGTGGCGTTGCGCCGGCGCAACCTTGAGCCAGAACTGCTCCCAGTTGCGCGGCGCGTGGAGACCTTGGACGATTTGGAAGCGGTGTGGCCGCGTTGGCGTGATGAGGTTGGGGGAGGGTAGACCGCGACCCATGAGCGGCCTTTTCGCTTGTCACGCTGGCGCGAGGCCGTTTGCATCGTTTGCACATCTACGGCAGTGAGGTCGTCTCATGGCTCTTTTGCGCGGGTTTGTCCTATCAGCGGTAATCGCAGCGCTGGCATCGGGCGCTTTGGGTGCGCCGGCTTGTACGGCGTGTCAGCGTGAGTATCGCGGGCGGACATTCAAGATTACGGGGTTTTGGTTTCACCAGCCGACCTGGTGTGACGCCGGTGGCACTCGCTACACCTTCGATCCGGTAAGCGGTTGCTGGCGCCCGCGTGTTGATCAGCCCGTTGTTGTTTCAGCGCCTCACCGCAAGAGGGCCGCGAAGACCCTTGTTCCCGAGACAGAATAGTCTGGCCGAGGAGCAAAGGGAGCCGTGGGCGACCGCGTCTTACGACTCAAAGTTTCGGGCATGACATGCGACGGGTGCCGCCGTGCTGTGATGTCAGCGGTTCTGTCTGTTCCCAAGGTGCGAGGTGTCGAGGTTCGGTTGGAGACGGGCTCGGTGTGGGTTACGGGAGACGATTCGTTGGATGACGCGGTTGTGACAGCCGCGATAGAGGATGCAGGTTTCGCAGTCGCGCCAGACTTCGGCGCGTGATTCCATGACCAGCGGGGATTTCATGAAACGGATTATTGTGGGAATGTGGCTGGCCGCCGTGGCTGCAGGTGGGGCGCACGGCGGCGCAGTGGTACGAGTGTCGGATTTTGAAGGCGGCGTGCCGGGCCGTGTGACGGCGTCTCAGGACAAGAGGGTGTCCAATGTAAAAATCTCCGAAGCGCGCAACACTCTCGACGGCTCGCGCGCGCTACGATATCGCGCCCTCATGTCGGGACCCGAAGCCGGTTGGGCGGGCATCAGCGTCCCGGTGAGCGACGAAGCCGCCACGACTGGAGTGGACCATGTGGTGCTGGATGTATGCGGGGGCGCCGCCTCACGGGATGTGTACCTGACCCTGACGGAGAAAGACGGGGCGCGCTGGAACGCCAATCTGCGCCTGACGCCGGAGTGGCGGCGTGTCAAAGTTGCCCTCTATGAATTCGTTTGGTTTATGGGCCCAGACGCTCGAAAGGCCACCCATCCCCGCCCGGAAAATGTGAAATCGGTGGACCTCTGGCTCGGAAATCGGTTTCCCGGCGAAAACGGGTTCGAAGTGGATAATATTGCCCTGACGGACGAGGTTCCTGCGTTTGTGCTGCAGGCGACCGAGCCGCCTTTGGTGCCCGTTCAGCGCCCGCTGACGCTCACCGTCGAAGCCCGTGCGACCACCGGCGGCGCATCCGTTGCTGCGGACACGGATTTGTGGATTGCCGTCCGCGACCGAAACGACATCGAGGCACCGCGCGTGGTGGCGATGCGCAGCGGGCGGGCGCAATTCGATGTGTTCCCGCGGCGGGTCGGACGGCTCGATGTGTTTGTGTTTGATCCCATTACGCGTCAACAGGTAGTGGTGCCCGTGGTGGCTCGGCAGGGCGGGCTGCGGGTGGATTTTCGCTTCGAAGGCGAGGAAGCGTCCCAGCAGGTGGTGTATGCGCACCGTCCCATGCGTCCGTTGCTGCGCCTTGAGGGGGAGACCAGCATCCCCCTGTCTGCCCATATCGAAGTGACGGATCACCGGGGGCGGCGCGTGGCAGCCCTCAACAGCAGTGTGGCCGATCTGACGGGGCGCCTGACGACGGTTACCATCCCGTGCGCGGGACTGATGCAAGTAGGCATCAAGTTACTGGCCGAGCCTGTGTCGGCGCTGCCCCGCGCCGAGCGCAACGCCCCGGAATACCTGACGGCAGATCCAGTGGCTGCCGAACGGGCAGCGGCAACCGTTGCCGTCCCCGACGGGGTGACGACGGACATTGTCGTCGGATCGCTCGTTCGCCTCGAGAATCTGCCGTCCACAGCGACGGTGCTCGGCGAGGACCGCTTCACGGTGTGGGCGCTGGCTGATTCGCCGCGGGAGAATGTGCTCTATTCCTCGCCTTTCGGGATTTGCAGCGCGGCCTTGTTTCACCTGTCGCCGACCGAGATGGACGATGTCGGGCTGAAGCGGCTGCGCTGGCACCGGTTGCTGGGTTCTCGGTGGGGCCGCAACGATTTCTGGTGGCACGAAATCGAGACCTCGCCGACCGTCTACAATTGGGCCAAGGCCGACAAAGTCCACCAGATGTACCGTACCGCGGGCATCAAGCCGGTCGCTGTGTTGGCCTATGAGGCTGCCTGGTCGCCGGGGGTTTCGCCTGCCACCGATGAGCAGCGGGGCCTTTGGCGCGACTGGGTGGCGGCGTTGACCTCCCGGTACCGCGTCGGTATTCCGGTGCACGAGGTTTGGAATGAGCCTAACCACGGGTTCTGGAAGCCGGCGGCGGATGTGAAGGCTTACCGCGAACTTGTGCGGGTGACTTATGAAGGCGTGAAGTCCGTTATGCCCGAGCCCCGCATCATGGCCGGAGCGCTCGCCGGCTACGACCCCGTGTTCATGGACGGCGTTTTGTCGGACGGCTACGCGAACTATGTGGAGGCTGTGAGTTTTCACCCCTATCCGCTGCGTCACAGCGAGGGGCCAGAAGAGAACAATTTGCCTGAAGCCTGCCGCGGCATGCGCGACCTCATGCGCAAGTACGACATGATCGCTGCCGGCAAGGAACTCTGGATAACGGAGATCGGCTGGGCGACCCGTCCGGGAGGGGCCACCGAGGAGCAGCAGGCCGCGTGGCTGGTGCAGACTTATGCCATCGCCTTGCAGGAGCGACTGACCAAAGTGTTTTGGTTCAACCTGTATGACTGGAAACTCTTGCCTTGGGAGGGCGAGTGGGACTCGCATCTGGGGCTGGTGGACAGCACTTACCGGCCGAAACCCTCGGCCGTGGCTTACAATTTGACTCAATACATGCTGGCCCAGACCGAGCCGCTGGGCGTCTCGCGACAGGGCAAGGCAGTCATCCACAGTTTTGCCATCCGCAAGCACAGCCTGAAATGGCCGGGCAAGATGCATGTGGCTTGGACGCCGCGCCAAGGCGACACGGAAACGATTGACTTGACCATGGAAGCGGGGGGCGTGTTTGCCGCCGATTACCTTGGTGCCGAACAGAAAGGCGAGTTGGTTGGGTCAGTCAGCAGCGCCGACGGCCCCACGACGCGCACATTCCGGTTCGCAGTCACCCATGAACCTCTGTTCATCTGGGACGCCGGACTGCCGCCCTCCGGCGAGAGCGCCACGCAGCCTTGAGTTCAGGCCCGCCCAGCAGATCGCGCCGGGGTCTTGCCGCCAAGGCGCGGCCTGCGGAACCCCATATTATCATCTCGCACGAAAACACGCGCGACCCGCGGCTGCGACCCGTATGGATCTTTGACAACATGGTGGTCGGGGTGGGCGGGAATCCGTCCGATGGGGACGCGGTGGCTGTGTATGAGAAATCGGGCAAATTTGCCGGCAGTGCCGTATGGAACAGCCAGTCGCGTATCCGCGCGCGGATGTTTTCGCTGGAGCGAGTGCGGTGGGACATGGCCTACATCTGTCTCTTATACACATCTCCGAGCCCACGAG
>JAOAAY010000043.1 GCA_026418615.1 Candidatus Sumerlaeaceae bacterium
GAAAAGTCTCCCTGCTTACCGCATAACCGTTCGCTGGAACCTACTCGGGGACGGTTGATGAAATACTAGTCGGCGGGTGGGTTGGTGCATCTCGGGCTCGGTTCCAAGAGCCAAGTGAGACGACTTGCGAACAGGCGCGCTGAGCAGAGGTTTTCGCGTTGATACTCGTGAAGCCGTACGAATGCAGAGCACGCGTGTTGCATGGCGAAGGGTTGGGATGTGAAAGGCCGGCATTATTTTTAATATTCATCAACCGCCCCCAAGATCTTTGCGGTTGGCGGCAAGCGTGGCTTGCCGCGGGCAGGGCGGCAGCATGGCTGCCGCACTCCAAGGATACCCAACGCACTAAAACGGGGACGGTTGACTTTAATCGTGAACGGTTGACGACTTGCGTGCAGGTGAGAATTTCAGGGACGGTTGACGGACCGCACAATGGCGGCAAGGTCGGGGGGATGGGCTGGGTTGTTTCGAGCGTGGTGGGCTGGTTTTCGAGCAAGTCTGATCAGGCCAATCATTTCGGCGTTTGGCGTCGCGGGGAATTCGGCGTTGCGGGGAATTCGTGTGACTCTGGGGGCGACGAGACGCGGGGCGGGGTTGTAAGGGTGTTGTACATTGGACGCTGCGGTCACGACCACGACTCTTCCTGCCGTCGAACTGGACGGACTGACGCACGCCTATGGGGGGCGTGTGGCGCTGGATTCGCTGTCGCTTGAGGTTCGGCGCGGGGAGTTGTTTGCGTTGCTGGGGCCGAACGGCAGTGGCAAGACGACGCTGTTTCGCATTCTTTCGACGCTGATGGCGCCTTCCGGTTCTGGGAGGGTTCGTGTTTGCGGCGCGGACGCGGTGGCTGATCCGGCGGCGGTGCGTCGGCGCATCGGGGTGGTGTTTCAGGCGCCGAGCCTTGACCGGAAACTGACGGCCCGCGAAAACCTTGTGCATCAGGGTCACCTTTACGGCCTTGCGGGTGGCGATTTGCGGGGTCGCATCGAGCGGGCGCTGGAGGCGGTGGGGATGACGCGGCGCGCGGATGAGCGCGTGGAGCGACTCTCGGGCGGTATGCAAAGGCGTATCGAGGTGGCCAAGGCGCTCCTCCACGATCCGGACTTGCTGTTGCTGGACGAGCCGTCCACGGGTCTCGACCCGGGAGCGCGGCGCGACCTGCGCGACGAACTGACCGCCCTGCGCGACAGGCGCGGTGTGACCTGCTTGCTCACCACGCACTTGATGGACGAAGCCGACACTTGCGACCGCGTAGCGATCCTGGACCACGGCCGCCTTGCGGCGCTTGGCACGCCCGCGGAACTTAAGGCGGCGGTGGGCGGCGAGGTGGTGACGCTTGACACGCCGGATCCCCCGGTCCTTGCCCGCTCGGTCAGCGAACGCCTTGGCTTGTGCGCAACCGTTGTGGGTCCGGCCGTCCGGATCGAGGTGTGCGCGGATGCTGCGCGTCCGGCGGCGCGTCTGCTGATAGACATTGTCGAGGCGTTTCCGGGTCTGGTGACGGCTGCGCGCGTGGGTCGCCCCTCTCTGGAGGATGCATTTATCCATTTTACGGGGCATCGGTTCTACGACGATCCCACGGAGACAGAGGGCGTGGCATGATGAGGAGGGGCAGCGTGCGCGGATTCTGGCTGGCTTCGTGGACGCTTTATGCGCGCGAGGTGACGCGGTTTTTCCGCCAACCCAGCCGTGTGGTGGGAGCGCTGGGCACCCCGTTGCTGTTTTGGGTGCTCATTGGTTCGGGCGTAGGCGACACCTTCCGACCTGCCGGCGGGCCGGCCGTGGCGAATTATCTGGCCTATTTCCTGCCGGGAGCAGTCGTGCTGACTTTGTTGTTCACGGCGATTTTCTCGACGATTTCCATTATCGAGGACCGCCGCGAGGGCTTCATGCAGGCCGTGCTGGCGGCGCCGGTGTCGCGCGGGAGCATCGTCATGGGCAAATTGTTGGGCGGGGCGACGCTGGCCACGATTCAAGGTTTTCTTTTGCTACTCGTGGGTCCGGCGGTGGGGCTGTCGCCGCCACTTGGAGCGTGGCTGGCCGCCTTGGCGGTGATGTTTCTCGTCGGCTTCTCGCTGACGGGTTTCGGGTTTTGCTTTGCGTGGCGCACCGAGTCCGTCCAAGGGTTTCATGCCGTCATGAACCTGTTGATGATGCCCATGTGGATTTTGTCGGGTGCGCTGTTTCCGGCGGCAGGTGCGGCGGCGTGGGTGCGCGTCGTCATGGGGCTGAACCCGCTATCTTACGGTCTCGACCTGCTGCGCGCGGTGCTGCACGCGGGCACGGTCCAGCCGCCGGGCGGCATGGCGCTCGCCCTCGGCGTCAGTATTTTATTTGCAGCCGTCATGTTTGTCATGTCATGGAGTCTCGTATGCAAACCGACAACCCGGCCGGCGTGACTCCGGCCTCCAGCCCTTCGCCCGCGCCTTCGGCGGCGGCGGGCCAGCCCTCCGGATTCGGATTTCGCGCCGCGTGGGCGGTGTTTATCGTCGCCATCGTCGGCGTGCTTGCGGCGGCTATCGTTCAGACAACGCGAGGCCCCGGCGACAAATGGCCCGAGCCGGGCGTTTACGGCAATGTGCCGGATTTTTCTCTGACGGCGCAGGATGGCTCGCCGGTCTCTCGCGCGTCACTGGCTGGGAGACCGTGGGTGGTGGATTTCATCTTCACGCGCTGCGGCGGCCAATGCCCCACAATGACGCAGCACATGAAAGCCCTGCAGACATGGCTCGAGCAGCGTCAACTCGACAGCGTGCGGCTCGTCTCTGTGACGGTGGATCCGGCCTACGACACGCCGGCCGTGTTCACGGAGTATGCGAAGCGCTTTGGAGCGGATTCCCGGCGGTGGCTATTTCTGAGCGGCGAAAAGAGCGTCATCTATCCGCTCATTCAGGAGGGCTTTTATCTGGGGGTCGAGGACGAGCCCGCGCCCGGCGAAGCCCCTCCCGAGGAACCAATCATTCACAGCAGCCGGTTTGTCCTCGTTGACGCCCAGTCGCGCATCCGTGGCTATTACGATGTGTACGAGCCGGACGACCTCGAGCGGTTGCGCGCAGACATTTTGCATGTCACGGCCGAAAAGCCCTGAAAAGTCTGGCCGAACCGTCCGATGCTAACCATCGCTGATCTGCCCGCTGTCAATGCCACGCTCAATGCCACCAGCGCGGTGTTGCTGACCGCCGGCTGGGCTTTCATTCTCTCAGGCCGACGCCGTGCCCATACGGTCTGCATGATCAGCGCGCTCGTTACCTCGGCGCTGTTCCTCGCAAGTTATCTTGTCTATCATTACTTCCACGGGTCCACCCGTTTTCCGGGCACGGGCACGCTGCGCGCTGTTTACCTCGCGATCCTGCTGAGCCACACGGTGCTGGCCATCGTCATTCTGCCCATGATTGCGAAAGCCGTGTGGCACGCGGCCCGCCGCGAGTGGGACCGCCACCGGCGCATCGCCCGCTGGACCTTGCCGATGTGGCTGTATGTGTCGGTGACAGGCGTCGTGATCTACTGGATGCTCTACCGCATCGCCCTCGCCTGAAGCGTCCTCCGCGGCGGGAAAGCCTTGCGTTCGGCACCGCCCGTCTCACGCTCTTTCGTGCAGAGATTCCTTCGGGAGGGGCGCGGACATGGGGAAGGCAGCCGGCCTACGCCACACTCTGGCGGCAGGGTTGTTGGTGGCGCGTGCCGCATCGGCGCAGGCGCAAGTGGTCATCAACGAATTTGTTTACGACGATACGGGGACGGACTCGATCGAGTTTGTCGAACTTTACAATGCCGGCTCCGCGCCGGCGGACATCAGCGGTTTTACGGTTGTTGGCATCAACTCGCCCCCTTCGTTCGACTCGGTGTCCACCATCCCCGGCGCGCCGGGATCCGGCACCACTGTGCTGCCCGCCGGGGGGTTTTATGTCCTCGGCATGGCGGGGGTTCCGAATCTGAACCTGGATGTAACCGCCGCGCCCGACTGGCAGAATTCCATGGAAGCGCTCGCCTTGCGCAACGGCGCCGGCGCGGTCGTGGATTCTGTCGTTTACGAGCGCAACAAGGCCACGCCTGTCCTGGCGGCGGGCTATGGCGAGCCGCCCTTTGATGGCCTGTCGGCCGTGAGCGGGGGCGGCATCTGGAGCAACTGCCTGAGCGTGGAGGCGAACGGGGCGGACGGCGGCGGCTTTGCGTCGGGCGGGCCTCTCAACGCGACCTTCTCGTGGGCGCGAATGCCCGACGGCCGCGACACGGGCGACAACGAGACGGATTTTTTCCTGACAGTGGCTACGCCGGGAGCGTCCAACGGTTCCGCGGGAACAGTCAGCCCGGCATCGTTGCCATACATTGAAAACTTTGATGCTCCGGACGGCACCACGATCACGGCGCTCGGCGGGTCGCGCTCCTCGATGATCGTTCACCATCCGGCGGTGGCGGACCCGCTCGGCGGGCTCCCCTCGGCGAATCCCTCGGTTATCCCGCCCTCTCCGCAAGGGGGCAATGTAGGAGTTTTCTGGAGCGGCCTCGGCGGCCAGAACAGCGGCGCCCTTGCCCTGTCCGCGCCCGTGGCGGATGTGCGCGCGGAGTTCTACGCTTATTTCCCCGGCGTGCTGGGCGTGGGCCAGAGCGAGCAAGGCACTCTGCTCGTCGTGCGCGGTCACAGCGACGGGGAATACAGTCCCGGCATCGCCAACGGCGATACGGGCATTCGCTGGGTTTGGACCAATGATGAGAGCGGCGTCCGGCTTCGGCTGGAACAACGGGTCAATGGCATTTCCTCTCCCATCGGGTCCGAGGTTCCCATCTTCTCCGCCGGCTGGCAGCGTCTGCTGCTTGTGGTGCAGGGTTCCAGTGTTCATGGTGTGGTCGGCGGCGCCTACGGGACCACGACGGGCACCCATGTGCTGGACGGCACCACCACGCTGACACGGGCCGGCGGCATCGGGTTCGGCTATGTGGAGAACCTCAGCCCCAATACGCTGGCGCGTCCGAACACTTACGATGCGCTGCGGATTGAATCCGCGGCGCCTCCGGCTGAGGTGCGCCAATGGTGGCTATACTGATTGGTGTGGGGGCGCAGCCATGAGCAAAGAATCACGCGGCAGGCGCCCGACACAGCGCGCCCGCCGCGTTCACGGTTCTGAGTGGGGCCGATCTGCCGCCCGGGTTCAGGCCGGGCGTCAGTCTTCCTCTTCCTCGGCGCCCTTGGCGGCGGCAGCCACAACCTTTTCCTGGATTTCTGCCGGCACGCGTTCGTAGTGGTCGTAGGCCATCTCGAAGTTCCCGCGCCCCTGCGTGATCGAGCGCAACTGCTTGGAGTACTCGAACATCTCCGCGAGGGGCACCATGGCCTCGATGACCTGCTTTCGCCCCACGGCGCCCATGCCGAGGATGCGCCCGCGCCGCGAGTTCAAGTCGCCCATGACATCGCCCATGTATTGCTCGGGCACGGTCACCTTGACCTTGTAGATCGGCTCGAGCAGGATCGGGTTGGCCTGGCGGGCGACCGCCTTGAACCCCTTGCTGGCCGCCACTTGGAAAGCCATATCGCTTGAGTCCACGGAATGGTGCGAACCGTCGTAGCAGGTGGCCTTGATGTCCACGGCGGGGCAGCCGGCGATGATGCCGCGCTCCATGGCCTGAACGATGCCTTTCTCCACGGAAGGCATGTACTTGGTCGGGATGACGCCGCCGACAATCGCCCATTCAAACTGAAATCCGGAACCCTCCGGCAGCGGCTCGAGTTTGAGCCAGCAGTCGCCGTACTGACCGCGCCCGCCGCTTTGCTTCTTATGCTTGCCCTGACCCTGGGCGGTCTTCGTGATCGTTTCGCGGTAAGGAACGCGGGGAATCTCCAGTTCCACCTCAACCTTGCTCTGGGCCTTGAGGCGCGAGACCGCCACATCGAGGTGCGTGTCGCCCATGCCCGACAGGATCGTCTGGTGGATGGCCGGGTCGCGGTGCAACGACAAGGTCGGATCCTGCTCGATGAGCCGGTGAATGGCCATGCCGATCTTCTCCTCGTCCTCCTTGGCCTTGGCCTTGATGGCCATTTGGACGGTTTGGGGCGGCATGGGGGTGGGGGGCACGACCAGAGGCCGCTTGGCGTCGGCCAGTGTGTCGTTGGTATGGGTGTTGCTGAGTTTCGCCAGGACGCCGATGTCGCCGGCGTTGATGCGGCCGACGGGGTCCTGCTTCTTGCCGCGCACGGTCATCAAATGGTTGACGCGTTCCTCCGTGTCGCGCCCGACATTGAGCAGCGTCGTGTCGTTGGCGACGGATCCGGATAACACCTTGAAGAAGGTGAGATGGCCGGCGTACGGGTCGCTGATGGTCTTGAACACGAACGCGGCGGTCGGTTCGTCGGATTTGTAGCGGAGTTCAACCGTTTCTCCGGATTTCGGGTCCTTCGCTTCGACGGGATGGCAGTGCGGGGGCGGCGGGAAACAGTCCACCACAAAGTCGAGCAGGCCGACGCAGCCGGGGCCTTGCAGCGCGCTGGCCGCGACCACCGGCACGCACCGCAGCGCCAGCATGTCCTCCTCCAGGCCGCGCAGAATCTCCTCCGGAGTGAGCGTCTCGCCCTCAAGGAATTTCATGGTGAGTTCGTCGTCGCCCTCGGCGGCAACCTCCACCAGCGCGGCCCGCAGGGCCTCGGCGTCGGCCTTCAAGTCCGCGGGGATGTCCGCGTACGATACCTTTCCGCCGTCGCCCGAGGACATCTGCATTTTGAGCAGGTTCACGCATCCTTTGAAAGCGCTGGCCTCGCCTACGGGCATGTTGGCCTGCACCAGCCGGCAATCAAAGGTCTCGCGCAGCGCCTCGAGCGTCTTGGCGTAGGAGGCGCGCTCGCGGTCCATCTTGTTGACGACGAACAGGCGCGGCAGGCGGAACTCCTCGGCCAGTTCCCAGGCCAGTTCCGTTCCCGGCTCCACACCGGCAGCGGCGTCCACCACGATAATCAGGGCGTCGGCGGCGCGCCCCGAATTGCGGATCTCCCCGATGAAATCCCGGTAGCCCGGCAGGTCGAGAAAGTTAATCTTCACGCCGCGATGCTCGACGGGCACGAGGGCCGTGTTGATCGAGCAGCGACGGCGGACTTCCTCCGGATCATAATCGGAGACGGTCGTGCCGTCCTCCACGCGTCCGAGGCGGTCGGTTATCTTTTTATTGAACAAGATCATCTCGACGAGCGAGGTCTTGCCCGCCCCGGAATGCCCTGCGAGGGCGACATTGCGGATCTGGTCGGACGCGTATTCCTTCACGGTTTGTCTCCTTTAAAGGCTCTGATGCCGTCTTGAACGAAAATGTTGATGCGGCAAACGGCAACGGCCTGCCGCGCCACAGGGCACAGGCAGGCCGTGCATGCCGGGAGGGGGGCGCCATGCGGCGCCGTTAGGGGCAGGGCGCTTAGGCCTCCGGGCCCGTCGGCTCTCATCACGCGCGGTCCTTGATCAGCGGAGCCACGACCTGCACGCCGCTGCGTGTGGCCCGGCGCTTCTGGCGGTAGTCATGCAGCGCCACAAGCAGCGGAGCCGCGATGAAACTCGATGAGTAGGTGCCCTTGATGATGCCAATCAGCAGCACGAGCGCGAAGTCGTACAGGCCCGACCCGCCAATGAGCAGCATGATGATCAGCGTGAGAAGCGTCGTCGAAACGGTCATCAC
This sequence comes from Candidatus Sumerlaeaceae bacterium, assembly GCA_026418615.1. Taxonomy (GTDB): domain Bacteria; phylum Sumerlaeota; class Sumerlaeia; order Sumerlaeales; family Sumerlaeaceae; genus JAOAAY01. The sequence continues at coordinate 7,648 of JAOAAY010000043.1, forward strand.
CGTGCGGTTGAGACTCTCGCAGATGCTTCGGTTCACCGTCTCGCGAAATGGCATCCCCGGGTGCAGTTTCACATTCTCGCGCACACGGTCAAAAATAATGATGGTGTCGTTGACCGAATAGCCGAGGATCACCAGCAGCGCCGAGACGACCTCCAGCGTCACCTCGCCCGCATAGCCCGCCGAGGTGAGCATGTTGAAGATGCCGAACGCGATGATCAGGTCGTGGAACAGCGCAATAACCGCCGCCACGCCGTAATCAAACTCGAACCGGAACGCCATGTAAATGAGAATGCCGATCGAGGCAATGATGCAGGCCAGAATGGCCATGCGGGTAAACTCGCGACCGACCTCGTTGCCGACAGCCTCCGAGCCCAGCACCTGATAATTGCCCTCACCCACGGTGACCTTGAGATGGCTCTCGACCAACTGCTGGGTTTCAGCGATTTGATCCGGCGAATCATTGACGAATTTCGTGCGGATCATGAAACGGTTCTCGCCGGCGACCTTCTGCACTTTCCAGTCTGCGAACGGCCCCTGCACCTGCTGGGTGTTCAGGTTTTTCGTTGTCTGGATTTCCGTCAGCAGACCGCCGGAAAAATCCACGCCCCAGTGGATGTTGGGCGTTCCGTGGATGGGCAGAATGTAAATCAGGCTCGCGAGGAAAAGCACACCCGATATCGTATAACTGATGCCGCGCAGTTTGATGAAATCGAGGTAGAAGCCGGGCCGGAACCAGGTGAACGCGCCAATGCTGAGTTTGCCCGCGAGCAAGAACCAGCCATCAATCAGGGCATGCGTGACGAACAGGCCGGTAAAGAGGGTCGCTAAAATACCCACATTGAGAGCGAGCGCAAACCCCTTCACCGTGCCCTCGCCGAATTGCAGCAAGGTCAGGCCTGCAATCAGCGTGGTCAGGTTCGCGTCAAAGATCACCGAGAAGGCGCGGTTAAAGCCCAGGGCGATGGCCGTTTTGAGAGTTTTGCCAGACCTCAATTCCTCGCGAATGCGTTCGTAAATGAGCACATTGGCGTCCACGGCCATACCCACGGTGAGCAACACGCCTCCGATGCCCGACAGGGTGAGGGTCGCGCTCGCCAGTTTCATGAACGCGAAGACCAGCAGGACATTGATGAGCACGGCGATAATCGCCACGACGCCAGCAATCCCGTAGTATCCTATCATGAGAAGGGCGACGAGCAGACTGCCAACGGCCAAGGCAAAGACCGATGCCCGGATGGAATCCGCGCCCAGCGTGGCCTCGACCGTGCGCTTTTCGATGGGCGCCATAGCCGCCGGCAACGCGCCTGCCTTCAGGATCAGACTGAGGTCGCGGCCTTCCTCGGGCTTAAACCCGCCCGTGATAACGGCTTGTCCCGTTTCGATGACCGTCTGAACAACGGGAAAACTGTAAACAACCCCATCGAGCAGGATGGCCAGCGGCTTGTGCAAGTATTGCTCGGTGACCTGCGCGAAGCGCCGCGCGCCCTCCGGCTTGAACTCCAGATGCACCTGCACCGGCGACTCGAAACTTGTCTGACTGATACTCACCCAAGCATCTTGCAGGCTGTCGCCGGTCATCTCGACTTTGGTGCGAACGAGGATCTTGCGTTCCGTTGCGGTCATCTGACCGGTGGACGGATCCAGTCTCTGCTCGCGGTAGGTGCGCACCTCGTAACCGGGCGGGATGGTTTTGCCCTCCAAGGGCTTGCCTGTCTGCACATCAATGATCGTGCTGCTGTCTTCCTCATAGCGCCCGTCGGAGCCTTGCACCTCCGAGGTCTTCACTCCGCGGAATTCCAATTGTGCGGGGCGGATGATGTTGCGGATCACCTGTTCGGGATCCTTCTCGCCCGGGATCTGGACGCGGATGCGGCTGGTGCCCTGTTTGGCCACCATGGGCTGAGTGACGCCCAGTGTGTTGACGCGATCCCGGATCACCTTGAGCGCGCTGTCCACGGTTTCGGCGATATTTTGCGTCAGCAACTGCGGATCCGGCGTCAGGATCAGTGGCTGGCCGGCCTTGATGTCGCCGGACTTGTACGAGGGGAAGAGGCTCTTGAGCGACAGGAGAATGTTATCGGCGCTGCGCTCCTGTTCGGCCTTGCCGAGTGTCACGATAATACGCGGCGTTTCGGTGGTCACATCCACGACCGCATCAATGGCAGGGCTTTCCTGCCGGAAGCGATTACGGATGTCCTCGGCATAAGCGTTTACTTTCTGCTCGGCTGTTTTCTGCTCATCAATGGCCAGCAGGACATCCACTCCGCCCTGCAGGTCGAGGCCCAGCGGCACGCTGCGCTTGCGCAATTCCTCCAGTTGCTCGGGCGTGGTCGCGATGCGGCCGGAGACGGCGAGGAAGTAATGGAAGGTGGGAAAGACAATCAGAATAGCGATCAGGGTGACGATGGCCACCACCGCCAGACGCAGTCGGATGTTACTCTTCATGGGCTCCGTTAAACCTATTGAATTCAACCACTTGCCGCCATGCGCCTTGGGGCGCGCGGGCGGCACGCACAAACACCCGGACCCGCCTCCGTCGCGGCGATCGCGCGCACGCCGGAAGCCGGCCCGGGCTACATCACATTCACATCAGTTGGACTTCGTTAATGATCAGGCTCAAGTCGCAATTCAAAAAACTCGCCGCCCGCCGGCTCATCGTCATCCGGGACATGAAAATCTCGAAGTACTCGATGACTTGGCTGATGGAGGTGTCAATTTTGAGTTTGAGCGTGATCAGGTGCCGGTCCGGGTCGGCTTCCATTTCCGAACTCTCGGCTGCGTAGTTGACCCGGTCGTGGATGTCGAAACTGATCAGTTTGGGATTGCGCACGCGCGACCGCAGCACATCGCTTTTGTCGCCGAGGATGAGCGCCGCGCTCACATTGGAAACCGGTTCGCCTGTTCCTTCGTCGTGATTGGCGATGGCGCCCGCCACAATGCCGATCTCGGACATCGGCATGCCAAGGCGTGACAGGATCGGTATGCTCATCAGCGCGCTCGACTGAGCATGGGCGACGCGGTGCACCATGTTGCCGATGTCGTGGAGCATGCCGGCGATGCCGGCCAATTCGGCCTCGCGCGGCGGCAGCCGCAGATCCCGCAGGATCTTGATGGCACGGTTGGACACGCGCGTCACATGGGCCAGCCCATGGTCGGTGTAGCCGATCTGGTTGAGGTAGGCGTCCGCAAGCCGGATCAACTCCTGCACTTCGGGATCGCGCCTGACCATCTCCACGGTCACGCGATTGGGGTCGAGTTCCGCCGGTTTGCCGGCCGCAACGGCTTGTCTGGCGGTCATGCGCCGGTCACCTGCCGGTCAGGACTTCTTGGCATTGTCGCCTCCGCCCTTGTCGCCTCCGCTTTTTTCTTCTTTGGTAATCACGGTCGCGATGGCGTTCTTCGAGAAATCGATCTTCACATTGCGGTCCACTTGCACGGAGACGGTGTTATTCGTCGTGTCCACCCCGAGCACCGTGCCGTGGATGCCGCCGATGGTGATCACGCGATCCCCTTTTTTGATGGCATTGCGGATGGCTTCCTGCCGCTGTTGTTCCTGCCGCTGCGGCCGCAAGATGATGATGTAAAACAGCAACATGATGACAGCCATCATGGCGAAGAAATAGAGCAACTGTGACTGTCCCTGACCCGCTGCGGGCTGGGTCGCTGCGCCTTGCGCCATCAATGCCAATGCCGTGAGCCAATCCATAAGGCGTTTCTATACACCGTTTGCGTGAAAATTGAGCAAATGCGGACGGTTCAGGCCGTCGCCGGGCGAGTCAACCCTATTCGGCCGGAGCAGTCCGCTGCGGCCAATGGCCGGTTGACCCCGACCCGTGGTTGTCTCCCACATAAAGTATGCGCGTGGCTTTGGTCCATGATTGGCTCAATGGGATGCGTGGCGGCGAAAAGGTGTTCGAGGTGTTTTGCGAACTTTTTCCCGATGCCGATGTCTTCACGCTGATTTACGAGCCGCAGCGTGTTTCTCCGCTCATCAACTCGATGACGGTCCGCTCGCCGGCGCTGATGCGTCTCCTGCCGCCTTTGCGGCGCCATTACCGGTATCTGCTGCCCTTTTTGCCGGCGATGGCCGAGGGATTGCCCGTGCGAGGATACGACCTCGTGATTTCCACTTCGCACTGCGTGGCCAAAGGCGTGCGGCCATCACCCGAGGGCACACCGCACCTGTGTTACTGTTTTACTCCCATGCGCTATATCTGGGATCGTTATGACGACTATTTTGGCGACCGTCGCCAGTTGCAATCGTGGGTGATGCCCTTTTTCCGTAGCCACCTGCAAAAGTGGGATGTGGAATCGGCAGGCCGCGTGACTCACTTTCTCACCTCCTCCGAGTATGTGCGCGCGCGTATTCGCGAACATTATTTGCGCGAGGCCCTCGTGGTGCCGCCGCCGGTCAACTGCGCGCTGTTTGGCGAGACCGAGCGGGCGCCCGAAGATTTCTTCCTCGTCGTCTCGGCTCTTGAACCGTACAAGCGGGTGGATCTGGCGGTTGAAGCCTTCCGCACTCTGCGACTGCCGCTCAAAATCGCCGGGACAGGCTCGCAGGAGCGTCGGCTGCGGCGACATGCGCCGCCGAATGTGGAATTCCTCGGGTGGGTGGATGACCACACGCTCGCGTCGCTTTATTCGCGCGCTCGCGCCCTGATCTTCCCGGCGGACGAGGACTTCGGGATCGTGCCTCTCGAGGCTGCCGCCAGCGGCTGCCCGGTCATCGCCTACGGTCATGGCGGCGCCCTTGAAACCGTTGTCGAAGGACAAACCGGCCTCTTTTTCCCTGAGCAGAGTTGCACTTCGCTGTGTGCGGCCATCGAAGTGTTCGACGCTGCCCAATTCGACGAAGACACCATGCGCGCTCATGCGCGCCGGTTCGACCGCCCTGTTTTCAAGAAGAGACTGGGCGAAATCGTTCAAACGCTGACAGGCAGCGCGACGCCAACGGCGAACTAAGCCCCGGTCGGGGTGCGCGCCCAAATCGGACAGACCGTCCGATTTGTCGGAAACCTAGCCTAAGAACCTGTGTCATAGAGGACACCAACGGTTCCCTTTTGGCCGCAGGACCGGTCAGGCGGGTGCCGCCAAATACGACACGAAGGAGAGAAGCCAGAATGACACTCCATGCCAGCAGGTTTGACCTTCATCGTGCCGCCGCACGCGGTGCCGACCTCGACGAGCACGAGTTGCTCGAAATATCCGATCTGCTTGCCACGGAGAGGAGCGTGCCGGACTCCGTGCGCCAAGACATTTTCCGTCAAGTCGTGCGAACGGCCCGGCGCAACGGGTCGGTTTCTGCCAACCTCCTTGCTGTGATGAACGGGCTGATCTACGGACCTGCCGGTTCAGGTGGGGTTGCGGTCAGCCGAGACGAGGCAGAGATGCTGTTTGAAGTCTATCGGGCCACAGCCGGCGGGGCCAATGTGCCGGAATGGGCGGACTTTTTTGCCGGAGCCATTTGTTGGTTTGTCATGCATGACCCCGAGTCGCCGGGGCGCATCGAACACAGCGAGGCGGGGTGGCTCATGGAGCAATTCCATGACATCGGGCGGACCGATCCAGCCTTGCGGCGATTGGTGTCGCTCTTGCAGGTTCGGGTGCGCACCATGCCGGATTACCTCCAGCGGACTCTGACCGATCTCGAAGCCGCGTAGGCCGCCGGGTGGAACGGGTCTTGCTCACGCTATACCGGCGAGGGAGGACCCGCCATGAGAACCTGCAGTTTCACAATTGCAGCCGTCATCAGCCTGATGGGAGTCGGCGTGGACATGATCGTCGCTCAGCCGCCCCCGCGGCCTGAGGACGAGCCGCCTCAGAATCCTGATTACGCCATGTTTTCACCGCAGCGCGTAGTCGTCTTCAAAGACGGCTACGCGCTGTTTACGAAAGAGGCCCGGGCCAAAGTGTCGCCGTCGGGCACCGTGTTCACTCACGATGTGCCCAAGTCAGCCGTTTTGGGGACGGTTTGGGCCGCATCCACCGCGGGGCCGCGGCTGTTGTCCATGACATCCGGCTGGCAACTTCGTCGGGAGCAGGCGCCCGGCAAGCCTTACCACGCGTCGTTCACAGACTTGCTGCGGGCAAATGTCGGCAAGCGCGCCTTGGTGGAGTTGAACGACGGTCGGACGGTGTCGGGCACGGTGGTGGCTGTGCTCACTCCCGCCCCACCGCCTCCGCCCGATCCGCCGGGGGCACCTCAGCCCGAACCCGGGGCTGAGAGCGCCGTGACCAGCGCCCGGGTCGCGCCGAACCCTCGTTTCGTACTGTCGGGGCCAGATACAACCACGCTCCGGCCCGAGGAGGCGCAATTAGTTGCCCTGGACACGGATTCGGGTCGCCATGTGATTCCCCTTGCGCGAGTGCAGGGCATCACGGCTGCCGATTTGCAGATTGAGAACTCGCAGCACCGCCATCAACCGCCCAAGGTGAAAACGCTCACCTTTGACTTTGGCACAAGCGCAGCGGGCCAAGATGTCGCCATCCGGCTCATTTATTTCACGCGGGGCGTCCGGTGGATTCCGACCTACCGCCTTGGCGTGGATTTTGATGGCGAGTCGTCGCTCGAATTGCAGGGCGAGGTCATCAATGATGCGGAGGACATTACCAGCGCGGCAGTGGATCTGGTGGTCGGAGTACCCAACTTCAGATTTCGCGAGGATATTTCGCCGCTGTCGCTCGAGGCGGCCATGCGCGCCACGCTTTCGCAGACCGCGCCGAACCTGTTGTCGCAGCAATTTCTGTCAAATGCGTTCGAGCGTCCGGCGGAGTCTGCGCCCGCGGCCGATCCGCGCGATGCTGCGCTGACCCTCGCTCCCGATCTCATCGCGCGCGGCAGCGAGGCGCTGTTCTCGTACGGCGTGGCGGCGCTGAGCCTGCGCAAGGGCGACCGCGCGGTTGTGCCGATCTGGAGCGGCTCGGTGAAAGCGCGACGCACCTATTCCTACGACCTGCATGTGGTCCGGGGCAGTTCCCTGTCGGACCAGCACGCTGCCGCCGACAGCCCGGCGCGCGACCGCCTCTCGACGCGGGTTTGGCAAAGTGCGGAGTTGGTCAACCGCAGCCGGCTGCCTTGGACCACGGGTGCCTGCCTTGTTCTCGATGGGCAATTGCCGCTGGCGCAGGAGATGCTCGCTTACACGCCGCCCGGCAGCGCAACGCTGATCCCCCTCACCGTGGCGCCGGACATCCGGGGCACTCACCGCGAGCAGGAGACGGGCCGCCAGCCCAACGCGTTAGCGTGGGGCGGACATCGTTTCTCGCGCATCACCAAGCGGGGCGAGATCACGGTAACCAATTTCCGGCCTGAGCCGACCACCGTAGCCCTGAAGTTCGAGACCGGCGGCCGTGTGACTCAGGCGCCGGAGTCGGAGCAGATCGTCATCAATGATTTTGACAAGGGCGATTGGGAAGGCGCCATGCCAGCCGTGAACAACCACAGCAGCGTCCAGTGGAAAGTGGCATTGAATCAGGGAGAGAGCAAAACCGTGGAATACACGGTCGAGTATTATCTGCCCTGACGACGGCGCGACCTGAGGCCCGGGCGACTCCGTTGTCGGGCTGCAACGGGAGGCTTGAGGCTTTCCCGTTGTGAATTCGGCGTGCCCCTGCGTGAGTTCGGGCGATGAATCGTCCGCTGTCAGCCGCCGCGCCGCACGCGATAGCCATTTTATTCATTGTCTCGCTGGCTGCTGCGTTTGGTTGGCGGCCGGTGACGGATTCCGATGTCTGGTATCACCTCGCGGCGGGCAGGCACATTCTCGCCGATCCGCTGGGTTGCTGGCGCGACAATTGGACTTTCACGGCCGAGGGTCAGCGCTGGATTGCGCAATCGTGGCTCTACGAACTGGTCCTGTACGCGGCGCATGTGGCAGGCGGGACGACCGGCCTTGTCGTGTTGAAATGTGTGTTGGTGGCCGGCGCGCTGGCCATGCTGGACGCTGCGGCGCGCCTCGGGCGTCTGGGTGCGCCTTGGCGCTGGCCCTTGCTGGTGATGGCGACGGCGGCAGCCAGCGGGCGGCTCATGGACCGCCCCCAACTGGTGACCTTTCTCCTTTCCCCCCTCGTGTTATGGTTGCTTGAACGACGCGCGCGCGCCGAGGATTCGCCGGCGTCGCAGAGGCCCGCCGCCAGCCTCTGGTGGCTCGTGCCTATCTTTTTCGTGTGGGGCAACTGCCACACGGGGGTCATTTACGGTTACGGGTTGCTGGGGGCGTACGGCATTGACCGGATGGCGTGCCGCTGGCGGGGCCAGCCCCGCGCCCTAATGCCGTGGGCAAAACCTTTTGCGGTCGCTGTGTTAGCCTCTCTGGCCGGCCCCAACCATGTGCTCACACCGCTATACCCCCTGCTCGTCTTGCCGAAACTGCGGGCGGCCGGCTTCTCGGTGACAGAGTTCGAATCCGATCCTGCGATCGGTGCGGGTTGGATGCGGTGGCTGGTGGCCGCACTGGTGCTGGTCTGGCTGGTTGGGGCGCGCCGCAGACCCGTGCGCGAAGTGCTTGTGGTGGCGGGGCTGGGACTTTTTGCGTTTCGCTGGCATCGCGAGCGCGCCTATTTCTTTTTGATGATCGTGCCGGTAGCCGCGTGGTGTTTGTCGGATGTGAGGGAGCGCCTGCCCCAGTGGTTCCGGCTGCGGCCGGCGAGTGTTTCGCTGTGTGCCATTCTCTGGCTTGCGGTGCTGTGGCCCGCGGGGTCGTTGGCCGTGCGTTTGAACCGGGATGTGGCGGCGGGTGAGAGCATCATGCCGCAGCGGCTGGTCGAATATTATTTGGAACGCCGTCTGCCCGAGCGCGTCTTCAACTTTCAGATCTGGGGCGGATACCTTGTCTGGCGGGGCGAGGGGAGGCTGCGCGTGTTCATTGATCCGCGGATGGAAATCTACCCGGGGGATGTGTTGCGTGATTTTTTGGCGATCCAGCGCGACGCCCCGCAGCGGAACCAGTTGCTTGGCCAATATCAAGTCAGGGCCGTAATCCTTGACTATGGCGAGCGCTACGCGGGTCGTCCCGGTCCGCCGGGCCGCTCGGCGGGGCTGTACGCGGGATTGTTTGCTGATCCGGCATGGACCCTTGTCTATTGGGACGATGACGGGATGATCTATTTGCCGGAGCAGACGCGCGCCACCCTTTACCCCGAATTGCCGCGCTGGACAGTCGTCAATCCCGACGACACGCACCTTGGCTATCTCGCCACGGGCGACCGGCTCAGTTCGGCAGTCGAGGAGTTGCAGCGATTCGTGGGCGAATATCCTGAAGTCCTGCGCGGTTGGCGGCTGCTGGGACATGTTCTTTTGCGCGCCGGACGGCCTGAGGAGGCGACCGAGGCTTTTGCATCACTCATCGGTCGGGCGCGCAACCCCCGGGCGTCGGACTTTCACTCCCTCGCCTTCGCGCTGGACGCTGCAGGTCGCAAGACCGAGGCGCTGGCGGCGGCCCAGGCCGGCCTGAAGCGCTGGTCGCGGGATACGGACTTGTTGGATCTGGCCGGTGTGCTCGCGGCTGAGACCGGCGATCCCGCGGCTGGGCTGAAACTCCTCGAACGAGCAGCGCGCATCGGTCCACCCAGCGCGCAACGAGACGCCAACCTGCGCGTGATGCGAAACCAAGCCGCAGCGTCTTCAGCATCTCCGTGACCGCACACGCCTTCGCACAAAACCGGTGCATTGCACAAAATTGTCGAAAATGAGAATCGCGAGAAATTTCTCTGTCTGAGGCCTCGCAACTTATTGGTTATCAATGATCTTTGGTAACAGGTGACAGCCCGGCTGGGCTTTATCGGATTTGGTACACTATTCGCCATTGCCAAGTTGCCGGGCGGCGCGGCGGGCGGATGTATAGCCAGTCCGCTCGTGGAAGGCCCGATCCGGCGAACTTGATCAGATGGAGCATTGGAAGTCCATGGACGCGATAAGGCGGCCATACAACCACTCCGCCAGCCGGGGCATGACCTTCATCGAGGTGATGGTCGGCTTGTTCATCACGCTGGTCGTGGCGATGGGTTTCGTTGGCTCGATTATTTATGCCCAACGCGCCAATCGGGCGACCCGCGACTACCTCTATGCGAACCAGTTCATGAGTTCGATCCAGATGATGGTGCAGGCGTCGAATTTTGACCGGCTTGGGGACCCGGCCACGACGGGCACTGCCTACGAGGCTCAGTTTCGTAGCAACATCACAACCTACGGTGATCCGCGCAACACCGCTGTGACGCCGCCGATGACCGCCAGTTTTGTTTTCACCGGTTTTGGCAATGTGGCCTCGGCGACAAACAATACCCTGCGGGCCTCGTTTCCGCAGGGGGTGTCGTCTTGGCAGCCCAACGAATGGGCCGGACATTATGTCACCATCTCGCGCGGGCGAGGTGTGGGGCAGGTGATGAGGATCGTGAGCAACACGGCTAACACCCTCACGGTCACGGCTGACCTCTCCGGCTCAACCTCGCAGGGATGGGCGATCACGCCGGACTCGACCTCGCAGTTCCTGATTGATGCTTCCAAAACAGTTCACATTACGGTAACCTACACGGACCGGAGCGGGCGTCAGCGTGTTTTGCGGCGCACCGTGGTGGTTCCGCGGCCGGCAGGTGTGTCATGAGACTCCTTCGTCAGACTCGACACGCGCTGTGCGCGTTCACGATGGTGGAAATGGTCATCTCGCTCACGCTGCTGACCTTTCTCTCGGCCGTCGTCATCGGCGGCATGGCACAGTACGCGCGCCAGCAGAAGATCTCCAACAACCAGCAGCGGATCGAGGAAAGCGCCCGACGCATCGCCCAGCGCTTGTACATGGAGGCGTCCAACTCCGACGCGCTCGAAGTCCGGGAAAACGGCAATGTGCTGCGTCTCGGCTACGCCTATGTGCCGGATGTCGAGTACGCCTTTGTGGATTTAGATAATAATCCTGAGACTATCGCGGACAATTCATTCATCCGCCGCCGGACCCTTGGCTCCAATGCCAACGGTGAGGTGCTGGCCACGGCGGTTTCGCCCGTGACGACCGGCACGCCGATCTTCCGGTTGGCTGCCGGGGCGGCGCGGGAACTGGCGCAACTGAACATGCGCATTGGCGACCGGCGCTTTCCGCCTCACCCCGAGGACGACGCCATCACGGGTCCCGGATTCCAGAGTTTCGTTTTGCGCGCCAGCGTGATGCGTGAAAATCTTATACCTGGGCCAAACTGAAAAGGAGTACCGACCATGAACCATCCATCGCTGTCCATCGTCCGCCGCCGCAGCCGGCGCGGTTCGGCTATCGTCATGGCTCTCGGCTTTGCCCTCATCGTGGGCCTGATTGTCGGCATGGTCCTGACGGCCACCGAGCGGCAAACCCGCAATGTGTACCGCACGCAGATCCTGGAGAACTCGCTTGGCGGCGCGCGGGCCGTGCTCAACGGCATGACATCGAATATTATTTATGTGGTCAACAATCGTCCGCCGCAGATGCAGGGCGTCATTGCCAACCTCAACAACACCATCAAATCCATCCGCCCGCAGGAACTGCGCGGTTACGAACTCGTGCGCGACAACCGGGGCAGGCTGCTCACCTATATCCGCGACCTCGGGCCCAACGATTTCACCTTCCGTACGATCACCGAGCAAGGGAGCCGCTGGTACGGCTACACGACCACGCGTCTGGACTATGAACTGGTGACCTTTGTGCGCGAGGATTCCGAGACAGCCGACCGGCTCAATTTCCCCGGCGCCGGCCTGCGCAAACGGGTGACAATAGATTATATTCCTCTTTACCAGTTTGCCATCTTCTACCACCCCGACCTCGAACTGCACCCCGGACCCGAGATGGATGTCCGTGGCCCGGTCCACTGCAACGGAACGATGTGGCTTTCCGCGCGCAACCGGCTCGACTTCCACGACAAGGTCACTGCCGTCGGCCAAATCCGCGACTACGACGATTTCACGCGGCTGAACCTGAATCTGACCGACACGCGCAGTCCGTACTGGCGCTACCCGATCGAGGCGTACGACGAGGGCAACGCCGTGCGGTTCAAAAACGCCGCCGGCAATTTCGTCAACGCGCAGCGCATCACCGCCTCGCAGGGGGACTCAAATGGTAACCTGATGCTTGAGTCCACGGATGCCAATTGGGCCACAAAAGCATTGGAATTCTGGAACGGCAATGTCCGGGACCGGGCGCAGGGCACGCGCATCATCAATCCGCCGCTGCCCTCCGGCACCGACGGCCACGACATGATCGAGCGCGCCCGCCCCAGCGACCCGCCGGAGGTGGCCGCAACCCGTTTCGAAAACCGTGCTGACATCATTATTTCTGGCGATCCGGGCCGGCCGTCTACTTGGCGCATCCGCGACCGTGCCGGCAACAACATCAATCCGACCATGCCCGACGGCAGCAGCATTCTTAGCGAGGGCAGGTTCTACGACGGGCAGCAGCAAACCGTTGTGCGGACCATCGAGGTTGACCTGGGCAAACTGGCCCAGCGGTCTGATATTCAGTTTACCAACGGAGTCATCTATGCCTCGACCACACCCGGTCCGGGCGACACATGGCAGTCGCCGACCACTTGGAACCAGCCGGGGGTCAACGACTATATGCCGGCCATCAGCGTGAAAAATGCGGCCTCCGTGCCCCGCAATGTGCGCAACGGTTTCACCTTCGCCACCGACCGGCCGCTTTACACGATCGGCAATTTCAACACTCAGAACAAGGCCACGGCTGTCCTTGCTGCCGACTCGATCACGGTGTTGTCGCGTCCCCTGACGCTCGATGAGTGGCGGCAGGTCACCGTCAACGGCCAGCCGGCCTACGAGCGCGTTGCGACCGGCAACACGCGCGAACCGGATCCCAACACAGGTGTCAAACATCATAACGAGAACTGGTCCAACTTCCGCGAAGCCTACCGCGACGCCCAGGGCAGGCTGCAGGTGCGCACGACCACCATCAACGCCTCTCTGCCGCAGGCCCAGCCCACTTCGACCAACGCAATCCTCCTGATGGGCAACACGCCCTCGCAGTTCACGCCCGACGGCAAACGCTACACGCAAAGCGGCGGCGCCCATAATGTGATCCGCTACCTCGAGAAATGGGGGAGCGGCACGATGCACACCTTCCTGGGCTCAATTATCGTTCTCTTTGCCAGCGAGCAAGCCACACAGCCGTGGCGCAACCAAAGCGGCGGAACCTTCTTCCCCTACTACGACCCGCCCAGCCGCAACTATGTCTGGGACAATTCCCTTCAGAACGCCGAACCGCCCCCGGGTATGCCGGTGTTCATTGATGTCTATGATTTTACCGTGTCGCGCGTTTCCAAGCAGTATGCGATGCAAAACCGGCCTTCCAACTGAGAGCGACAGGTCCGCAGCGACTCAGCGCGTTGGACCAACCCGCCTATGGGCGCCGTCTCGTGCGGCGCTCTCCCGTGGCGCGAGGCGGGCTTAGTTGCGAGGAATAGAGCAGACGGGCAGCCGTCTGGGGGGCGAGGATTGGGTCGGGGCCGTCAGCCGGCGACCGGTTTTCTGGAAGGCGGAGCACCGGTTGCGCCAGTCCAGCGCCGTTTTTCGTGCGCGCCTGTCGTGCAAGGTGCGTCCCGGAGCGCCACTGGGTGACAAGCGCATGGCAACACGCGGGCGCCGTCGCGCATGGGTCCCGTTCGAAATGATGCTAATATGTTAACTTGCTATGTTGTTACAGGGGTTTTTTCCGCCTTGGGAGGTGTATTTTTTTGCCGGAAAACGAGCCGAAAATGCCGGATGTCTGGTGCGGTTGAACTTAGCCGAAAAAAATCCCGCTTGACCCTAGCCTACAACATATAGCACAAGCCCCCCTACTTCCCGTACAAAATGTGTTGCATCCCTCCACATTTTGTACACAAGCATTCCACAAGTTCGCACACAAGAGACTGTGGATAAACACGCCCTAGCAGGAGTGGAGAAGATGACGGTGCAGACCGGCGAACAGACGATCGAGGTACCGCAGACAACACGAATTGAACCGGCGTTCTCGGAGAACGCCCTGACCGTGCTCCGAAAGCGCTATTTTGTCAAAGACGACCATGGAAACCCGGTGGAATCGCCGGCGGAAATGGTCTGGCGTGTCGCGTCGAACATCGCTCAGGGGGAACTCAACTTCCCGGCGTCACGCGACCGCTATGAGGAGATTTGTGCCCAGTTCTATGATTTGATGGCGTCCTGCGAGTTCATGCCCAATTCCCCGACCCTGATGAACGCTGGTAAGGGCTCCCCGCAGCAGTTGAGCGCTTGTTTCGTGATCCCCGTTGAGGACGCCATCGATTCCATTTTTGACGCGGTGAAGCATGCCGCCATCATCCACAAGACCGGCGGCGGCACGGGGTTTGCCTTTTCGCGCCTGCGTCCCAAGAACGACCGGGTGCGCTCGACGAAGGGGGTTTCGAGCGGACCCGTTTCGTTCATGAAGGTGTTCAACTCGGCCACGGAAGCCATCAAGCAGGGCGGCACGCGTCGCGGCGCCAATATGGGCATCCTGTCCGTCCATCATCCCGACATCCTCGAGTTTGTCGAGTGCAAGGCCGACATGACCTCGGTGACGAACTTCAACATTTCCGTCGCCATTACCGAAAAGTTCATGGAGGCCGTTCTCGCGGGCGGTGACTACGAACTCATTAACCCCAAGAATGGCAAGGTTGTGGGCAAGTTGAACGCTCGCGAAGTGTTCGACAAGATGGTGGACAACGCCTGGCGCAACGGTGACCCGGGCATTGTCTTTATTGATCGCATCAACCGCGACAACCCGACCCCGCAGGTCGGCGCCATGGAGAGCACCAATCCGTGTGGCGAGCAGCCTCTGCTGCCATACGAGGCCTGCAACTTGGGGTCGCTCAATCTGGCCAAGATGGTGAAGTCTGTGCCGGCACCAGCCGGTCCGGATGCACTGCCGATACTCGAAGTAGACGGCTACACGACCCGCAACCTCGTTCAAGACGGCACGGTTTGGGTTGTAGACTGGGATAAGTTACGCGACCGGGTCCATCTGTGCATTCGGTTCCTCGACGATGTCATCGAGATGAGCGATTTCCCGCTGCCTTCGATCACCAACATCGTCAAGGTGGGCAACCGCAAGATCGGTCTGGGCGTCATGGGCTTTGCCGACCTGTTGTTTATGCTTGGCATCCCGTACAACTCGGCCGAGGCGGTGAATCTGGGCGAGCGGCTGATGGAGTTCATTCAGGCCGAGGCACGCAAGGCTTCGGAGGCGCTGGCCGAGGAACGCGGGGCGTTTGCAAACTTTCCGGGCTCCGTGTTCTGTGATCCTACTCATCACTGGTATAATGGCGGCCGGCCGCGGCGTAACGCCACCGTGACGACGATCGCTCCCACCGGCACGATCTCGATCATTGCCGGTTGTTCGAGCGGTATCGAGCCGCTGTTTGCCATCTGCTTCCACCGCAAGGTGCTCGACGGTGCGGAATTGGTCGAGGTGCATCCGTACTTTGAGCAGGTGGCGCGCGCGCGCGGGTTTTACAGCCAGGCCCTCATGCGCGAGATCGCCCTGCGCGGGACCATTCAGGACCTGACGGACATTCCCGAGGATGTGCGCCGCGTCTTCATCACGGCCCATGATGTCAGCCCCAAGTGGCACTTGGAGCATCAGGCCGCCTTCCAGCGCCATTGTGAGAATGCCGTGTCCAAGACGGTCAACTTCCCCAACGAAGCCACTCGTGAGGATGTGGCCGAGGTGTACAAGTTGGCCTACCTGAAGGGTTGCAAAGGCGTGACCATCTACCGCGACGGGTCGCGCGATGTGCAGGTGCTCAATCTTGGCGCTGGCTCCAAAAAGGAGGATGTGGCTAAGAAGGCTGAGGAAGCGCCCGCGCCGGCTAAACCGGTCACGGTGCAGCCCGTCGTGCCCTCGGTGGCCCCGACTAACCGCAACCAAACACCGACGGGTGGGATTGCGCTGACCGCGGGCGGTACGCGCATCGCCGTCAAGGCGTCCGTGCCCAAGGCCGACGATTCGGCTGCCGAGGGTGTTTTGATCCGGCGATTCAATGCTGTGCTCGACCAGACGAAACTCGAAAGACTCGCCAGCGAGTCGCAACTGTATATCGTCAACGACAACGGTCTGCGCATCCCACTGAAACTGACGGCTCAGGACGGGTCGGCACGCGACGCTGTCCGCTTGGTTGTGGAGGCGGGGGGGGCATCGCCTAAAAGCAAGGTTACCGCGCCGGCCTGCCCCGACTGTGGCGCTCCGTTGGCCATGGAAGAGGGGTGTCGCAAGTGCCACGCTTGTGGTTTCTCGAAATGCGGTTAGGCGTCCTTCAACCCTTCGCCGCATGCGTACAACCAGTGACAAGTTGCGGGGCGACGATAGCCGTCGCCCCGCAACACTGTGCCCAGCCGTTTCACATACTGACAGACAGAGAGAGAGATGAAAGACCCTTCATCCCGCAGGTTCAGCAACTGGGGAGGACTGCGGGCGCGTTCTGATGCCCACCACGGGCTGGCGGAACGCATGGCATGGCCCGGATTGAGCACCTGTTACGAGCACGAGCGTATCCGCCCGTCGCTGACGGGGCGGCGTTTGCTCTATGCGCTATACTTGTGCGCCCTCGTGGCTATGTTTGGTCTGGCCCATGTCCATCTGAGATTCCGAACAGCCGACCTGAAACTTCAGGCGCAACATTTACAGGATCGTGCCCGCCAGTTGCGCGACCGCGCCGAGGCCTTGGCGCGGCGCAACGCGCAACTGTCGGGACTTGACCATGTGGAAAGCGTCGCCCGTCAGACGCTCGGGATGACCGCCTCAAGCGCCGAGGATACGACTGTCGTTGAAATCCCGCGTCGCCTTGCAGCCCGCTACAGCAGTATTGGCCGCGAGCCGGATCGGGCGGCCGACGGCGCGTCGCGCTCGCGCGCCGTGGAGGATGCCGTACTGGCGGCGCTGCCGCTGCAAACGCCGCCGGAGTTTCTCGATGCCATGCTGGAGATTGGCCGGGCCTTCGCTGCGGCCACCGGCGTCGAGCCCAAACCCGACGACAACCAACCGCCCCCAGCGTCGGCGGAGCAACGCATGGTGGAGTTTCGCTGGATCGAACCGTGATCTGACTGGGTTGCTGGCGGGTGCCGGTCATCTTGGCGCATCTGATTATGAATTTCAGTGCATCCGCCCTGTTACGCTGTTCTTGGCCTCGCCTCGGCCGGTTTCGAGTATCTTGCAACCGACAGATAGAGTGGGATTGTCCAAATGAAGCGCACATTTCAGCCCAGCCTGACCAAACGCTGGAACAAACATGGTTTTCGTTCGCGCATGGCGACCAAGAACGGGCGTCTGGTACTTAAGCGTCGCCGTGCCAAGGGTCGCCATCGCCTCACCGTTTCCGACTCGCGGTCGGCTCGGTAGACCGCGCACTTGCTTGAGCGGCCCGGCTTCGGAGGGGCGGCCGCCCGGGCCCCGCAGACGGTTCCGCACGGAGAACCGGTTGCGACGGCGTGCCGACTACCTCGAGGTTTACGCGAAAGGCCAGGTTTACCGGCGTCGGCTCGCCCATGTTTTTGTCATGCCGCGGCAGACGCCGGACTTGCCGACACGCATCGGCCTGACCGCCACGCGCCGTTTGGGCGGGGCTGTGGTTCGCAACCGGCTCAAGCGGCTGGCTCGCGAGATCTTCCGCTTGGCGCTCCCGCAACTGAAGTCCGGATTCTCGATCGTGGTGAATTTTACTCATGCCTCGGTCCGCGCCACATACAACGACCTGCGCGACTGCCTGCATGCCGTCTGGCGGCAGGCGGGAGTCTTTCGCGATGACCTTGGGCGAGAAGATTGAGGCTCCGTTCAAAGGGATGGCCATCGTGTTGATCCGCGCGTACCAGGTGTGCCTGTCGCCCCTGCTGCCGCCCATGTGCAGGTTTTATCCGTCCTGCTCACATTATGCTCTCGAGGCTTTGCGGCGCAAGCGCTTGTTGCCCGCCATCGGGCTTATTCTCTGGCGCCTCGCCCGCTGCCAGCCGCTGTGTCGCGGCGGATACGATCCGGTGAAATGAAGTTTGCCCGACGCCATCAATGCGAATTTGCCCCGCTTGGCGGGGAGAACCTGACCATTTGTAAAGGGGACTTGGTGACCGCCTGATCATGGAACGCCGCTGGCTGTTGTTTTTCATCCTGACCTTTGTGGTCGTGCAATTGTTCAGTCTGCTGATGCACCTGAACGAGCCGCCGCCGCGGCAGGGGACAGGCACGCGTCCGGGAGCGCAGACGACCGCGACCGCTGCGGCTGATGGCGTCACGACGACGGCAGCGGCCGCGCCCGCCACGGCCGCGCCCGCCACGACCGCGCCGGTGTCGGAACTGGCCGCAGCGGGCGCGGTCTCCGCCGTGCGCACCATCCGCAACACGACCGTGACACTGGCCGCGCGTCCCGGCGAGATCACGACGGTTACCACAGAAAAGTTTGCCATCGGCTTCGACGCTGTGGGCGCCGTGGTTCACTCGTGGCGCGTCCTTGACCCGGGAAGCGAAAACTTTGTGCGGACGCTCGACTCGCCGGGTTTGGAACTTGTGCGCCGCATCCCGCCCGATGCCGTGGATCCGCTGACAGGAGCCCCGCCGGCGCCGGGGACGCTCCGGCCGCAGACCTGGCCGCTCGAGATCGGCCTGCGCGAGCAGGACGCGGTCAGTTACGAGGAGTTCAACTCGGTCGAGTGGGAGGTACGGCGGCCGCCGTCGCCGTCGCCAGAAAAAGAGGTGCTCCAGTTTGTGTCGCCGGTCATCGGCGGCATCCAACTCGTCAAGACCTACGAAATCCCAAAGCGCGGCTACTTGCTGGGCTTGAAGGTGACCGTGCGAAACGAGAACGCCACGACTGTCCCGATGTACGACGCGCAGAACCGGGGACTGACGCTGCGTTGGGGTCCGGGTCTCGTCGAGCGCAACCTTGGCGAGAAAAGCACTGGCGAAGAGTATTATGACGGCGCGGTTTACCGCATTGCGGATCGCATCCGGATGGTTCAGCCGGCTCCGGACAAGCAGCCGATCGAGATCGAAGGCCCGATTTCGTGGGCGGGCGTCGAGGCCAAGTTTTTTGCGGCGCTGTTCGTCACGCCCGCGCCGGTGCAGGGCGCATCCCGCCCCCAGTACTTCTTCCGCGCTTTGGTGCCGGCCAACCACAAGGCGAGGGTGGAGAATTTCCACCCGCCGCTGACGATGGAGATCGCCACGAGCCGTTTCGATCTGCCCCCCATGAGCCAGCGGACCTTCGAGTTCGACCTTTATGTGGGGCCGAAGAAGCACAAGATCCTCAAGGCGGCGGGACACGACCTGCAGGCGCTAATGTTTCACTCGTCGTGGGAGTTCATGCGGGTGCTGTACCTCGTGCTCACCGACCTGCTGAACTGGATCTTTGGCCTCGTGGGCAACTACGGCGTGGCCATCATCCTGCTGACGGTGCTCGTGCGCCTCCTGGTATTCCC
>JAOAAY010000044.1 GCA_026418615.1 Candidatus Sumerlaeaceae bacterium
GCGGTTCCCTATATTCAGCGTCAAATCGAGTGCGGAGCGCACGGAAAAGAAGGGTGGCCATACCGTCCGATTCTGACCGTAGCGGACAAGCGGCGATACCTTGCGGCCCGCGAATGCGACTTGTTCAACTATCCTTTGTACGAATGGATCAATGCCCACACGGCGAGAGATTCCATTGTTTTGCTGGGCGATATCGGGCACCCGTTCTATATTCAGCGGCGCTACCTGTGGGCTGATCCAGAACTTGGACTGTTTTATTATCTGGAAAATCACGCAGGCATTGATACTCCCGCCAAGGCGCGCCGCTGGCTCGCCGCTCACGGTGTGGATTATGTGGTGGCGTACGACAGGACGGAGTTCCGTTCCAGTATTTGGGCCGAAGCCACGACTCCGACGCAAGTGAATCGCGGCACGCCGGCCATGTTGTTGCGGCCGCTGCCGCCGGAGCCGGGCGAGTGATGCGCCTCGCGCGCCACGCAGGCTGGCTGGCGGTGCTTGCGGCGGCCGTCGCGCTGTTCGACTGGCGCTTTGCCGCAGGCTACATCCCGTTCGATTCCGACAATTGCCTTTACTATATTCCCATGTGGTCCCTGTGGGCGCAGCGCCCGTGGCCGCTGTGGGACCCTTATCTTTTCTGCGGCATGCCGTTGCTCGGAAACCTCCAGTTCGCCATGTTCTATCCGCCGTGCTGGGTGTTCCGCTGGGTGGATGTGCTCCGGGCGTACGGGCCGTTTATGTTTTCGCACTATGTGTTAGGCGCATGGGGTGCTTATGCGTTAGGGGCCGTGTCGGGCTTCCGGCGGCCGGCGGCTGCTTTCGCCGCGCTGACTTTTGCGTGCGGGAGTTACCTGCAGGGGCGCGTTATCAACCCGACACTGTTTATCTCCACAGCCTGGATGCCTCTGTTGTTGGCGTCCGTCGTGTGGACGCTGCGGCGCGGCACCGCGCGCGCCGTTGGCGTGCTGGCGCTGACGGGCGCCGCGTTGTGCCACGCGGGATCCCCGCACAACATATTCTTTGGTGCCGCCACCGTGGCGCTGGCAGCCGTATGGCATCTTGCTCTGCCGCGCCGTCATCACGCGCGTGTCAACCGCTGGCGGGCGGTGACCCTGCTTGGGCTGGCGGGGATCTTGGTCGCGGCGATGTTTGCTCCGACCGGGTGGCATGCGCTCACCTTGTTGCCGCGGACGGTGCGGGCCGCCGCAAGTTTTGCGGATGTGACGGCGGACCCGCTGCTTCCGGGCGAGGTGGCGCGGCTGTGGCTTGGGGGATTGGGCACACCGGAGTATGGCGACAAAACAAGTTACGGCGGTCCGCTGGTCATAGCGCTGGCGTTGAGTCTTGGGGCGGCTGCAGTGGCGCAGCACGGTCGCGGGTTGCGCCTCTTTATGTGCGGCGCCGGGGGGTTCGGCCTCACGCTGTGCGTGCTCGGGGTGGCCGTGGCTCTCGGAGCCCGCGGCGGCCTCTACCACATCATCTATCAAATTCCTGGATTCCGCTTCCTCATTGGCCCGGCGCGCGGGTTGGTGCTGTTCAATCTCGGCTGGTGTCTTGTGGCAGGTGCGCTATTTGATTTCTGGTTGCGGAGGCGACGGCCCGTCGGAGGCTGGCTGGTCGCGTTCGCGGTGGGCGCAGCGCTGCTGGCAGAGGGCCTTCGGATGACCGACGATCTGGCGGGGGTGGCGCTGCAAATGGTCCTGTTACGCCCGCGCCACGCGCCGGCCGACTATGTGCCATGGCTCCTCGGCGGCGCCAGCCTGATCGCAGCGGCCGTTGTGTTGCGCGTTGCATCGGTTCGGCGTTTGCCGGTGTTGGTCGCCGTGGCGTTGCTGCTCATGGCTCACGCGGGGAGCCTGCTTCACTTCCGCGAGCGGGTTTTCTGGCGTTGGGGCCGATTCAGCCAATATGCCCAGACGCTTTCAGCCGATCCCCTGCGTCAGTCTCTGGCCGGCGAAGCGGTGCCGGGGCGGATTCTTGGCTGGCAGCCTGAGCGGGTTGCACCCATGGATTTCCACGACACGCGCGGCCCGGCCCACTTGCTGCCGAAACTGCCGGACATCCTGCAACTCCCGGAGGTGCAAGGCTACGACGCCATGATGTCGCAAGATTTTGTGAGCCTCATGACGCTGCTCGCCGGCAGGCATCCTGCCGATGACCCATTCCGTACGGCACATGTCGGCAATCCGGCTTCGGTGTTCACCGATCTGACCGGAGCCCGTTTCATCGTCGGAAGACCGTATGAGCAGGTGGTGCGCCTGCCCGCCGAGGGGCCGCGCCGCGCCGACCTTGCGCTCAGCGCACCGCTCGTGGCGCTGTCCATCGTTTCGGCGGCCTCTCTTCCCCGCCAGCCCGACGGCGCGAGGGCCGGCGAGATCGTCGTGCGGGCGCGCGACGGGTCGGAGACCGTGCTGCCCGTGCGATATGGAATCGAGACGGCCCATCCTCTGGCCGCCAGCGGCTATCCGTATGCGAATCACCGCGCCCCTGAACCCGCGCACCGTCAGCGGTTGTTCACGACAAGCACAGGGCTCGAGACTGTGCTACAGACATCCTTTGCCCACATCCGGCTGCCGCAGCCCGTGGAGGCCGTGTCGCTCGAGTGCCGCGGCGGTTGGACACCCATGAAAGTGATGGCCGAGACGCTACCACCGCCCGGAGAGGAGGGGCACTTCCGTCTTGAGCAGCGCCATGTTGTCACGAGGTCCCCCACGGGTGGGGCCAGCATGTGGGAGGAAGTCCGAGACGGCGACGGTTGGCCCACTGCGTCGGAAAACCGGCAGGAGACACTCGCCATTTACCGCAACTGGCGTGCGTTGCCGCTGGCGTATGCCGTTTCGGCCACCACGGAAGCGGCCACGCTCGACGATGCGGCCGCGGCCATCCAAGCGCTGGGCTCGGACGGCCTGCGGCATGTGGCCGTGGTGGAACCGCACGCAACGCCCGAGGGCATGCTGCTGACGGCACCGGACGCAACCTCGTCACCCCTGAGGGCTGCTCGCCTGCACCGTTTGTCTCCGAACGCCGCCATGATCACCATCCGGACGGAGGCCCCGTCGCTCCTCGTCTTCGTGGAGAGTTGGGATCCCGGCTGGCGCGCCCGGCTGAACGGGCGCGAGGTGCCCGTGCTGCGCGTCAACGGCATCTTCCAGGGCATCCTGCTGCCCGCTGCGGGACAACATGTCGCGGAATTCCGTTACTGGCCTCGCAGCCTCGCCCCCACGCTGGCTGTGGCCGCGGCGGGTCTTGTCGCTGCTGTTTCGCTTGTCTTTACCGGAGGCCGGAGGCAAAAACAACCGTCGTGACGCCTGCCAAAAACGACAAGGAACTCGAACTACAACGCTGGGCGCTCATGGTGCGCCTCGGCACGGAGGCCCGGCTTTACCGCGATATCAAACTGTTACTGCCCCGCGGCGTTCTGACGCAACTCTCCGTGAAGGGAGACCTCATCATGAGTAGCAGCGGGCTCCAGTTCATTCCGCGGTCGGAAATCGTAAGCGCCGGCTTGATCGATTTGCTGCTCGGTATCCTTGGCCCGGTGGGTTTCCTTTTGGAGGCGATCCTCGCGTGGACGGCCGAACACGACGCCGGGACCCGCCGGCGGACCGCCACCGACGCCTACGGCACCTCGGCCGCCGACTTTACCGACTTGCTCATCCCTAACGAGAGCATCCATCGCATCCGCTCTTTCTTCGGCACCCTCTATATCAAAACGCCACGCGGCACCTATCTTTTCTATGGCCGCATCCCGTCCGCTGCCGATCTTCGCGGTCAGATTGCTGCGCGGGTCGGCGCCGGGCATCTGCGCTGACGGCGCGGCGTGTTTCTGCAGTCGCGGTGAATCATCCGGGTGCACCGCGAGTAGCACGAACAAATGCTAGCGACTGAGACGCAAATAACTGTTCACGAGGGGACGGCCCCGCGCATGGGCTATCTGCATGTGTACACCGGTAACGGCAAGGGCAAGACCACCTGCGCGGTCGGGCTGACGATTCGCGCCCTGGGCGCGGGACATCGCGTTGCCTTCATGCAGTTTGACAAAGGTTTTGAGGGCAAAAACGAGCATTACCACGAGCGTTTCATTCTGCGCTCGCTGCCGCACTGCGACCTCTTTTTTTATGGCATGGAGCGCATGATGCCCGATGGCCGGTTCCGGTTCGCGAATATTCCCGAAGATCTCGAGCAGGCGCGCGCCGGATTGGAAAAAGCCAAGGAACTGGTGCGGTCTGGCAAGTATTTCCTTGTGGTTTGCGATGAGGCCATCACCTGCGTCGGCACCAAACTCTACGGCGAGGACGATCTGTTGTCGCTTGTCGAGGTGTTCAAGTCCAGCCCCACCTGTGACCTGGTCCTCACCGGCCGCAGTGCTTTTCCCCGCCTCATCGAGGCGGCCGACCTTGTCTCCGAGGTGAATCTCGTCAAACATTACTTCTACAGCGGGGTCGAGGCCCGCAAGGGGATCGAGTACTGAGGATTGCGGGCACGCATCGCGGCCGGCACCCGATTGCCCTTGAACCGGCCACTCCCTCGCCGCGAGCCTGTTAACCATGCACGCCACGCTGTGGGCTTGGATCGGATTCAACCTTTTCGTTGTCGTCATGCTTGCGATTGATCTCGGGGTGTTCAATCGCAAGGCTCATGTCATTGGTTTCCGCGAGGCGCTTGGTTGGAGCATTGTCTGGATTGCCATGGCGCTGGCATTCAATCTCGGCCTGCTGATCTTTCACGGACCGCAGGTGGCCACGGAGTACCTTGCGGGCTACCTGATCGAAAAGGCCCTGAGTGTGGACAATGTTTTTGTTTTTCTGCTGGTGTTCACCTACTTTGGCGTCGACCGCCGTTACCAGCACCGGGTGCTCTTTCTGGGCATCCTGACGGCGCTTGTTCTTCGCGGCGTCATGATCCTCGCCGGGACGGCGCTCATCGCGCGCTTCCACTGGGTGCTCTATGTTTTCGGCGTGTTTCTCATTGTGACAGGCGTCAAGATGGCGATTGCGAGCGAGTCTCACCTCGACCCGGGCGACACGCTTGTGGTGCGCCTTGCGCGCAGGTTCCTGCCGATCACGGACGGCTGCCGCGAGGCGCATTTCGTGGTGCGCGAGAACGGCCGTTGGATGTTCACTCCGCTTTTCGTCGTGCTACTCGTGGTGGAGACGACGGATGTCGTCTTTGCGCTTGATTCGATCCCGGCGATCTTCGCCGTCACGCGGGATCCGTTCATTGTTTATACATCCAATGTTTTTGCAATTCTCGGCCTGCGCGCGCTCTACTTCCTGCTGGCGGGCGCGTTCGAGGTGTTTCGCTACCTCAAGTACGGTCTCGCGTTCGTCCTCGCTTTCGTGGGAGTCAAAATGCTGCTCGACGGCTCGCGCTGGGAAATGTCTGTCGGTTTCGCCCTCGGTGTCGTGGCCATCGCCCTGTTGCTCTCGATCCTCGTCTCTCTCATAGTCGCGCGGCACGAGCGTGCAGCCGCGGCGAAGGAGCGCACGGGGTAGGCGTCCGAGCGTCAGCGCCCATCAAGGGGCGCTGAGTTTCGCCTCCTTGAATGGGGCAGTTGGGCGGGGGAGCGCCACGGCCCGATCGTCAGCGCATGACCTGACGCGCCGGCGAGGTGATCCTCTGCGAAGAGCACCTGCCCCATGGCGCCCTCGCGACGGGCCGCGGCGATCTGGCGCACCAGTTGCTCCGGCGTCAGTTCCATGAAAGGGGCCAGCCCCGCATAAACCGGGACGCCTGCCGCATGTGAGACATCCTCGGCCACGAGGCGGGCTACTTCGGCCGTGTCGGAGCGGTAAATCATGGGACACAAGAAATCCACCCAGCGTTTTTCTGCCCAAGTGGGCCAGTCTTGACAGCGCTCGGCGCGTGCCTCATGGGCGACCTCCGGGAACACCGCCGCCGAGAGCAACAGGCCCGGTCGCGCTGCACGCAGCCGTCGCGCCGCCTCCTCGACGAAGGTCGAGACCTGCCGTTGGCGCCAGAGCGTCCATTGTGCCCACGCATCAGGCTCCGTGGCTGGGTTGATGCTGATCGGATCCCGCCCCGCCACCTGTTGAAAAACCTCGCGACAATGCGTGCAGAAGCAAAAATCGCCCTGCATGGGCGGGCTGGTCGGGTAGCGGATGTAATCGAACTGCAGGCCGTCCAACGGATACTTGGCCACGAGGGCGCTCAGCAGATTCCACAGGTACTCGCGCGGCTCCGGCCGCGAAGGGCAGAAGAACCGGAAATTTTCCTCGTGCCGGCACCGCGTGGTGCCGTCGCGATCCACGGCCAGCCACTCGGGATGCATGTTGGCGAGTGCCGGTTCGCCGGGCCCGACGAAAAAGATCTCGCACCATGCGTGAACCTCCATGCCGCGGGCGTGAGCCGCTTCGATCAGGACGGCAAGCGGATCCCATCCGCGGTACGCATCGTTTTGCGGAGGCAGCCCCGGGCCCAGTTGCGGAGTCAGCGAAGTGTTCCAGTAGAGCGTCTCGGGAAACAGCATGTTGATGTTTTTCGCGGCGCACCGTTCCACGAGCGCCCGCGCGTCGTCCGGCCCCGCAGCGGTCAGGCGAAACCACACGCCGCGCCCTTCGAGGGCGAGGCTGGACTGGGCGGCGTAAAACGCCTCGCGGGCAAACCGGGTGGCCTCGTCAAAGGCTTCAATGGCAGCACTCGTCTGCCCTCCTTGGGCCGTTGTCCGGGCCTCGGCAAGGCGCTTGCGGGCCGTTTCCAGCAGAGGTTGGGCTCTGGCTGCGTCCTCGGGTGCGGCTGCGGCGACAGCGCGCGCCGCCTCATCGGCAGCCAGCCGTGTCAGGTGTGCTGCGGACTCGACCGTAAAACGGGCGCGGACCTCGCCATTTTCCACAGTCACGCCGGTGCCCGGCTGCAGATGGCGGGTCAGCCAAGCCGCCGCGTCACCGTGGCCGGACAGGACAAAACCATCCGGCGGAATCTCGGAATCATTGCCCTCGCACGACAGCACCACACCGCCCCGCACCACAGCCTCGACCCCAAACGAGTTCGTGCCCGTGCGGGCGCCGTAAGCCGGCGTGTAAAGCACCAGTTGGTCTGTGGCGCGTCCGCCTGGGAAGTCCCGCTCCGCCGGGTTGATCCGGGCAATCCGGTACACAGCCTCAGGTTTCAACATGACAGGCTCCGTGGTCTGATGGGTCACTGCGGTGCTTGCTGCCGTTGCGGCTGCAGCCGTGAGCAGTGCCGCTGCCGCAAGAGGGAGCCGCCGTATCACCGCCGGGCCAGAATCTCGTCAAACTGATCGGCAGTCACACGGTAATTGCACCAGTTGTCCATGTGTTTTGCGCCAAGGCGGGCGTAAAAATCGCGCGCCAGCATGTTCCAGTCGAGCACCTGCCATTCCATCCGGCCGCAGCCGCGCTTTTTGGCCTCCTCGAGAAGAAACAGGAACATGGCCTTGCCAAGACCATGGCCGCGGCTGTCCGGCATGACGAACAAATCTTCCAGATAAAGTGTGGGCAAGGCCAGAAAACTCGAGTAGGTTTCCAGCACGATGGCATAGGCGGACGGTTTGCCGCCCAACTCGCCGAGGTAGATCTCAATGCGCGGGTTCGGACCGAGGGCGTCGCGCAGCAGCCGCTGCTGCGCCTCGGGGTTGGGAGGTTCGAGTTTCTCGTAGTGGGCGAGCGCAGTCACGAGGCGGATGATATCTTCTTCATCGCCCGGTCTGGCCGGCCGGATGGTGATTTCGGAGGAAGGCGAGGTCATGATAGTCTGACCCTGATGGCCGCCGGAACCGTCCTGTTCAAGGGCAAACAGGAAGGTTTCGTCGTCGCCGGTCTGCTTGGGCTGATCGCGTGCCGGATTAACGGATTCGAACGCAGGAAAATTGCAACATCTGCTCGAAAAGGACTTGCTTTGCATGCCGCGGTGCAACAGTCTGCCCCATGCGCTGTTGGGAGTTGTGCTGAACTCCCGTGATTTCTGTTCAGGTTCTGCTGATGATGAAGCCGCTGAAGTTGGTGTTGCTGACCGTTGCCGGGGTGGCGCTTGCAGGCGCCGCGCCCTTGATTGTCAAGTACTTATATCCTTCCGAGGCTGGTCCCGGCGCCCGTCCGTCGGGCAGTAATCCCGCCGTTCTCGGCCAGCCCGGGCCCGCGCCCAATCCGGCCGCCGCCAAGTTTGCCGGCGCGTGGGCCGTCCCGGATCTTCCCGCGCCGTCAAGTGTTTCTGTGGGCACCATCGCCACGCCGGCTCCGCGCGAGGTCCCGCCCTCGGCCCAGGCCGCCGCGGCGACTGCGCCCGCGCCGACGCCGAAGCCGGAAATCCCCTACCGTGCCGAGGTTGCCGAGGCTCAGCGCCATCTCGCCGCGCTCGGTTTTAACTGCGGGTCGGCCGACGGCAAACTGGGTCCGCGCACCCGGTCCGCCATCCTTGAATTCCAGAAAAAACACTCACTCGCCGCGACCGGCGATGCCGACGCCTCCACTCTCGCCGCGTTGAGCCGGCAAGTGGCGGCACTGCCGCCTCCCACGCCCAACGACGCGGACTTGGCCGCAGCGCCCGCCTCCGGCGACGACCCGCAGTTTGTCGTGTTGAAGAAACCCGCGTCCAACCTGCCAGCCGATGCCGGGCCGGTGCCCGCGATCACCACGGTGGCCGATGTGAAACGCCTTCAGGAACGCCTGGTGGCTGCAAAGGTTTATGATGGAGAAGTGGACGGCAAATGGGGCGCCTTGACGGCCGCGGCCGTCAGGAAATTCCAGGAGGATAACAAACTCGCTGTCACCGGAAAACCCGACGAAAAAACCTGGAAACTTCTGGCTCAGGTGACCTCTGGCGGATGGGCCGGCAAGGCCGAAAAGTCCACGGTGGCGAAAGCGGCGACCAAGCCGGCCGCATCGGATGTCGTATCGCGGGAGCCTGTCCAAGTTGAGATGGCCAGCGTGGCCAAGGAACGGCCGGCCCTGGCCCGCGACATTCGCATCACCGACGCAGCCGGACCGGCCCGCACTTCGATGGCCGCCCCCGCCCGCATCGTGGATGCCGTCTCGGTTTCGCCGTTCAACGCTGATGACATCAAACCCCTGATTGCCCGCACCAATGAGGCGTTGGCTCGTACGCCCGCCGACCAAGGCAAGGCCGAGCCCGCACCCGCGGCCGAGTCCGGGCAGAAGTCCCAAGCCGCCCCCGCGGAGCGCCCCTCGGCTGTGTTAGAAGTTTCGAAGCCGGCCGATCCGCCGGCTGCGGACCCCGAAATTGATCCCCTTCCCATCCGGCGTAGCGCGTCGCCGGATTCCTTGCCGACGGCGTCCGCCGAGGCCCCCTCCCCCGCGGCGGCGCCGTCTGGCAACGAAATTGTCGTGCGACTCAACGCCGACGCCGGCGCCCCGAGTGCCAAACCGCTCGAGCCGCCCGCCGATCTCTCGCAGGAGGTCGCCGGCAGTCTCGGCGGGGAAAAGGCACGGGCTGTCGCTTCCGTGGATGCCGGTCTGCTTTCCGCAAAACCCTCCGAAGTCGCTTCGGCCTCCGCACAGAAACCGGCCGAGCCGGCCATTCTGCCCCCGATTGATTCGGCTGCTGCAAAGCCGGCCCGCAAAGCCGCTGCGGAAAAGGACAAGGCGGCGGCCGACCAGCCGCGTATCGCCCTTGCCCGCAACGATGCGCGGTTCGAGACGGAGAAGTTCGTCACTCCCGGTCTCGACGCAGCCAGCAGTCTTGTGCAGAAAATGCAGGAGCAGGTCGAATCGCGCCCATCTGACCCGGCGGTCGCCGCGGCGGTCAAGCAAGCCGGCGAGCAGATCGAGGTGGCCAAGCGGGACTCCGCACGCAGCAAGGCCGAAAAGAAAGTCAAGGAGGTCGAGGCGGCATACAGCACGCTTAAAGATCGCTATAGCGAGCAGGTTAAGAAGGAGCCACTCGCCGAAATGATGGGCAAGATTGATGTCGGCTACAAGGCCATGCGCGAGGATTTCAAAAAGGGCAACTACGATCCCATCATCGAGCGCTGCGACGGATTCAAACTGGCCATCGAGATGCTCACCAACGATGCGGCCCGCCTCTACTTGGAGCGTGAAATGGAGAAATCGTCCGTGCGCTCCAAACTGACGCCGGACGAGCGGGCTAAAATCCGGCGCCTGCAGGACCGCAATGATCACGCCGAAGCGGCCGAAATTCTGTTTGCCAAGGCAAAGGAGCAAACAAAGAAAGCGTCCACGGCGCGTCGGCAATAGCCGTCGGCGGGAACATTTGCGCCGGCTCGGCCCTGCAGTCGCCAGCGAATGAGGATTGCCCGCGCCGGTAGCCGTGCCCCTGAATCCGCCCATGAGAGCCGCGCCGACCCAAGAGTCACTGCCGCAGTATCAATTGGACCTTAACGCCGAGCGCCGCAAGGCTTTCGTGGCCAAGACCAACGCCCTGCTGGCAGAGGCGCGGGAGCGCATCATCCACCATCGGCCGCGCACGGCCGGACTTGAAGCCTGTCGCCGCTACGCCCACGACATGGACCTCCTCCTGCGGGGCGTGTACAAATGGATCGCGGCCGAGGCGCGGCTCGAACCGAAGGACTATGGGCGGGTGGCAATCGTGGCCCAAGGGGGCTATGGGCGGGGGCAACTCAACCTCCACTCGGATGTGGATCTGTTGTTTCTGCTGCCGGAAAAACCCACACCGGTGGAGCAAGCGTTTGTAAAAAGTTTTCTCTACATTCTGTGGGATCTCAACAAACTCGACCTCGGGTACAGCACCAAGAAAGCAGCCGAGGCCCTCATGGCTGTCGGGACGGACCTCGACTCTACGACGGCTCTGATGCAAACGCGGCTCGTTGCGGGCAACGCCGAGGCCTTGGCCCAATTGCGCAGCAAACTCGAGAAACTGCTGCGCGGCAGCCATCGGCGCTGGTTCGTGGAGTCAAAATTGGCCGAATGCGCCACGCGCCGCGCCAAGTACGGAGACTCCGTCTATCTGCTTGAGCCCAACTTGAAGGACAGCGAAGGCGGGCTGCGCGATGTCCATTCGGTGCAATGGCTGTCGTTCGTGCTCCTCGGCGCGATGGATCTGCGTGTGCTCGTGGAGAAGGATGTTCTCGAATCAGACGAACTGCGTGCCGTGACGACGGCGCTGAACTTCATCCTGGCCCTGCGGACGATGCTTCACAGCGCCGAGGACCGGAAAATAGACACTCTCACCTTTGACAAGCAACCGAAGGTAGCGGCCCTGCTGGGCTACAAGGCAGACTCGCAGTTGCTGGCCGAGGAAAAACTGATGCGCGACTACTACCTGAACGCGCGTCAGATTGACCGCTACACCCAGAAGGCCACCCGCATCATGACTGCGCGGGCACGCTCGAAACTGGGCGGCATTATGGACGCCATGCGCCGCCGCCCGGTGAACGAACACTACTACGCCAAGGACGGCGTACTGTTCCTGAAGACGGCGGGTCGCGACTTTTTCCGGCAGGACCCCGCGCGCGCCATGGAAGTCTTCTTGGTGGCCGCGCAAAATGGCCTGGTCATCAGCGACGAGTTGAAGGATTTGCTGACCGCCGCGCACAAATACACCGACACGGACGAGTTCCGTTCAAGCGAGCGGTGCCGCGACCTGTTTATGAGGCTGCTCGGGCTCAAGCGTCATGCCGCGGCAGCCGTCCATGCCATGCATGAGACCGGAGTGCTCGCCGACTACCTGCCGGAGTTTCGCAAGTTATTCTGTCTCGTGCGCATAGACCATTACCACCGCTATACGGTGGACGAGCACCTGATCAAGACCCTCGAGGTGAGCGAGGCGCTCATCAACGGCGGCGAAGGTCAGCGGCCGGAACTCGTTCAGGCCGCCCGCGAAATCTGGCGATGGGACCTGCTCAATCTCGCCCTGCTGCTTCACGACATCGGCAAGGGCGAGGGCCATGGCCATGTGCTCAGGGGCGCAGGCATCTCCGAGCAAATCACCCAGCGCATGGGCCTCGATCCCGAGGAGCGCGAAACCGTACGCTTGCTCGTCCTCCTGCACCTGAAAATGGCCCATGTTTCCCAGCGCCGGGACCTCGACGACCCCCATACCATTCGCGACATGGCGGCAGCCGTGCCGTCCGTGGATCTGCTGCGCATGCTGTATGTTCTCACCTATTGCGACACGCGCGCCGTCGGCCCCACGACATGGAACGATTGGAAGGCGTCGCTGCTGTACGATCTCTACCGCAAGACGGCGCTGGCGCTGGAAGGCAAAAACCCCATTCCTGTCATAGACGAGGCTGCGTTCAACCGGCTGGCCGTCATGATTCGCGAAGGCGCGGGCGGACGCGCCTCGGACGCGCAAATCGAACGGTTCCTCAACAGCGTCCCGCAAAAATACCTGAATGTCGTGTCGCCGCGCCGGATGGCCGCCCACATGCTCATGCTTGAGTGCCTTCGCGACGACACCCGCATCCATTACGAGGTCGCGCAGCCCGAGGGCGTCGAGTACACGGAAATCACCACCGTCTCATTCGACAAACCGGGCTTCATGAGCCTCGTGTGCATGGCTCTCGCCAGTAAAAATATTAACATCCTGAGCGTGCAGGCCTTCTCAACCAAGGACGGGCATATCATTGACATCTTCCAGGTCACCGATGCGCGCGGCAACCGTCTCCCGCAGGGTTTCCGGCTCGACCGCCTCATGAACGATCTCAACAGGGTGCTGCTCGGCAAGGCCAAGGCTGAGGAAGTCTTCGTCATACGCCATCCGGCCCGGCCGAGACTCGACGCGTCCGCCGTCAAACCAGCCCAGATTCTGGTGGATAACGAGGCCTCTCCCGATTTCACCGTGATCGAGGTCAAGGCCCCCGACCGTCCCGGTTTGCTCTACGATGTCACTTCCGCGTTCGCCTGCAACCGCTGCAACATCCACCTCGCACTCATCACCACCGAAGCCTACCGGGTTGTTGATGTGTTTTATGTAACAGATCTTGACTACAACAAACTGGAATCCTTGGCGCTGAAAAAACTCACGGCGGCGCTCGAGAAGGTCATCCAGTAACCGGACTGTTTGCAGGGGAGAAGCCCGGCATGACACTCAGCCGTGCGCAGATGACTGTCGCGGTCGGATTGGCGGTGCTGGCTGGCTTCGGCATCTGGCGAGCCCTTTTTAGCAACTGGCCCATCACAAACCACCCCCCGCGCGGCACCAATATCGTTGCGCTGGGTGACAGCCTCACGGAGGGAGTCGGCGCCCCCGCGGGGCAGGGCTATGTGGATGTATTGTCGCGACTGGCCGGCCAACCGATCCTCAATCGAGGCGTCGGGGGTGACACGACCGGCGATGCTCTACAACGCCTCGAGCGCGATGTGCTTCAGGCCGACCCGCGCATCGTCATTGTATTGCTTGGCGGCAACGACCTGCTTCAGCAGCGACCCGCCTCGGAAATCTTAGACAACCTCGAAAAAATCATCGCGGCCATCCACTCACGCGGAGCCATGGTCGTGCTCGTGGGCGTGCAGTCTCCTTTGTTCGGGGGCGGGCTGGGACGCCAATTGAAGGCCCTCGCTCGACGGACCGGATGCGTCTATGTGCCTAATGTTTTGAAGGGCATCCTCGGCAATCGCCGGCTCATGGCCGACCAGATACATCCCAACGCCGGGGGCTATCAATTGATCGCGGAGCGGGTTTTCGAGGCGCTCAGGCCCTACCTGTGATGGCCCGGCGCCGCGGCGTTATTCATGGGTCGGGCGGCCTGACGCGCAAAGAGTCCGGCGGTGGCCGGAGCCCGGGCGCGTCGCGCTGGCTTTTGACGCGTGAAACGCGGTGCCAATCCACATCCAAGGCGTCGCCGATTCCGGGTTCCCATCCCATAAAAACCCATAGGCGATCGTCGGGGCAATCAATGGTGACTCGTTGCATCGGTTGAGGCAGGCGGCGGAACTGTTCGCGCAGGTTTCCGCGCATGGTGGCAGCGTGGCGGGCTGTCGCGAGCGTGGACGGATAGGGAGCCGTGTGTTCCAGCGTCATGATGGCGGCCACTGCGGCCGCGCCAAGCAGCGCTGACGGGATCATTGCGCGACATGGGGCCCTGCCGGCGACGAGCGCCGCCCACGCGGACAGGGTCAGTAATGCGGGCAGGGCGTAATAGGCATAGCAATGGCGTGCGAGGGGCAGGTACGGCGCCAGCGCGGCCAGGGCAAATGCTGCCAACCCGAGCGCGGCGCGTCGCGGCTCGGCGACGAGGGGTCGGTGTCTCCAGCCCGCCCGTGCGAGGGCTGCGATCGCGGCGGTCTGCAAGAGGCCGCACGCAAAAATCCATGCGGCTCCCGCTGCCACTCGTTCACCCTCCCATAACATGCGCAGTCCCTCGCGCGGTACTCCGGCGAGAAATGCCGTGAGCGTCAGAAGGTTTCTTGGAATATTAAAGCCAAATGCTGGCGCGTACGGGGAATCAGCCGCAGGCGCGACCACCAACTGTGAGCGAACGGCCAGCCACGCGACTGTCATAGCCGTGGCGGCCGCTGCGGCGCCCATGGCTGCCACCGAATCCCGAAGCCGGGCAAGGCGCCGGTCGTGCGGTAAGGCATACCACAAAACCGCGCCAAGGACAGGCAGCATGACCGCTGCTTCGGTCGAGCCCAGAGCGCCCGCCGTGCCGGCGATGCACGCCGTCAGCAAACCGAGGCTGGCCCAACGACTCCTCACACTTCTGTCAGTCTTCACGATTAAACCCAGCCAGCCTGTAAGCGCGAGCGCTTCGAAGAGAACCAACAGCGTTTGCTGGCGGCCTGAGGCCCAGTGGGTCGGCAGGAAGTGCGCCGTGTGCGTGCCAAAGAAAAACGCGGCCGCGGCGGCCGGCACGGGTGTGTTGTGGGGTTTGGTGGCTAATGCCGCTGCAAGTCGAGCCCCAAAAACCCCTACGGCCATGAAGGCCATCAAATGGAGTAGCAGTCCGAGCGCATGCAGCAGTGGCGGGCTGCCGCCGGTGAGTGCCATCGCGGCGCGCCAATAGGCGCCCACGCCCAAGGGCCGCCAGAAAAGCCCGCCGCCACTCAACAGTTGGTCTCCGATTCCCGGCCACGCCACGCCCGCACGCGCTTGGGCGATCCAGACATAATCCTCCTGCCAGAGGGGCGAATTCAGCGCGGGCAGCCATAATACCACAGCCGCGGCCGCGCCCCATGCAGCCCAGACCCATTCCCGGAATCCCGTTGCCCGCTTATCCGGCCCGGCAGCGTCCATCAAACGCGAGGCACAGGCCCGTCGTCGTCTCGTACTGCATGGCCTGTCTGGCCTAGGCGCCGCATGGCGACAAGTTGCGCCACCACGGAAATGGCGATCTCTTCCGGCGTTTCGGCTCCAATGGCCAGTCCGGCCGGGCAGATGACTCGATCCAGTTGCTCGCGCGAAAACCCTTTCCTTTGCAGGTTCTTCCGAAAGACAGCCACTTTGGTCCGACTGCCGATCAGCGCGATGTAGCGCGCGGGCGTGCGCAAGGCGTGCTCCATGCACAACTCGTCGTGGCTGTGGCCGCGCGTCACAATCACGATGCTGCTCGCGGCGTCCACATCGAGTTGATCAAACTGCTCCTCAAACGGTGCTGCCAGAACCCGGCTCGCCGTGGGGAACCGCTGCGCGTTGGCGAACTGGGGTCGGTCATCGGTAACCGTCACGGCAAAATCGAGCCGGCTGGCGAACTCGGCCAAGGCCTGCGAGATGTGACCGCCACCGAAAATGAACAGTTTCTCTTCGCCGATCAGGGGTTCCACGAGCGCCTTGAGCCTCCCGCCGCATAGCATGTCATTTTCGTCCGCCGATCGCGCTGTCAGGTCCACCTCGACCACGACGGGTTTGCCCGTGCGCATGGCCGTCTGCGCCTCGCCGACGAGATCTGCCTCGACGCATCCGCCGCCGACCGTGCCGACGATTGAGCCGTCGTCGCGAACGAGCATCTTGGCGCCCGCCTTGCGCGGCGTGGAGCCGATCGTTTCGATGATCGTGACAAAGGCCCCGCGCCGGCCCGCAGCGAGCAGGTCGGCGGCAGCCTTGATAACTCGATGGGTCATGGCGGGTATTAGGCACCGATGAGCCGACGCGGTTCAAGGACGGTATTGGCCCTGTCCCGGAGGGTCGCGCTTTGTTTTTGACATGAATGCGTCCCCCCGCGCACCGTTTGTGTCTGGCGGCGTCCTGCCGGGTGGGTCAGGCCCGTCGTGTCCGTTGTTTGGATCAAGTCTGGAGAACGATTTTTCACCATGAGAGGATATGCCCCCGTGAACCAACGGCTGGCGGGTTTGGCAGCAGCCGTGATAGCGCTGCTGTTGGCGGTTGCAGTTGCCCCGGCGGCGACTGTGCGGGTGCAGGAGTGTCCGAGGGCCGTGGTGCTCGACTTTGATGTCGCTCCGCGCGAGGTGTACCAGCGCGACGAGTGCCGCTGTCTTCTCGATCTGGAAAAACCATTGAAAACCGAGGCCGACATCCGGGGCTGGTGGTTCTTCTCACAGAATGTTTACACGAACGAAAATATCGGCAATATTGCCGCCGATGTCATCAGCGACCAGTTGCGCGAGGACGGCGTGTTCGAGATTTACTCGCGCGAGAATCTGAAGTATTATCTCGCGGACAAGCGCGACATCCTCCGCGCGAAATTCAAGAATCTCGACGACAAGAAAGTTCGCGAGGCTGTGCGGATGCTCGACCCCGTCGAGATCGGCCGTGAACTGGGCGTTGATTATGTCGTGCTCGGCCGGATTTGCACCTCGGAAATGCGCCACTCGCGGGCATTCGGCTACTTCAACAGCACGATGTCGTTTAGCGTCGTCGTGGTGGATGTCCGCACCGGATGCCCGTGGTTTCAGGCCCCGTACGGCGGCTCCAAGGGTCGCCATTCCCAACTGACAGCGCTTGAGGAATACGCGCAACTGGTCTCGCAGGATATCATGCGGCTGCGCGCAACGGGTGTGCATCCCAATCCGCGTATCCAGCAGCGCGAACCCTAAGCGTCGGCGCGTCCCTTCGCACGGGCCGCCAGCCGACGCATGATCATGAAGGTGTCCGCCATGACAGAACTCACGCCGCGCCAAACAGTCGCGGAACTCGATCGCTACATCGTCGGGCAAACGCGCGCCAAACGCATGGTGGCCGTTGCGCTGCGCAATCGCGTGCGGCGCCGCCGACTGACCGGCCAATTGCGCGACGAGGTCAGCCCCAAAAATATCATTCTTATCGGCCCGACAGGCGTGGGCAAGACGGAGATCGCGCGGCGGCTGGCGAAACTGGCGGGCGCGCCCTTTGTCAAAGTCGAAGCCACCAAGTTCACCGAAGTTGGCTATGTCGGGCGCGATGTGGACAGCATCATCCGGGAACTGGCCGATCAGGCCGTAAGTCTCGTCCGCGCCGAACGCAGTGCCGAGGTGATGGAGCGCGCCAAGGAGATCACCGAAGAACGAATTCTCGACGCCTTGCTGCCCCCGCCCCCGGGAGTATCGCGTTCCGTGCGCAGGGCGCCCCATCCCGGCGACCCGCCCGACACCCGCCCGGACGCGGAATTGTCGCCCGAGGACCGCTGGCGCCGCACGCGCGAAAAACTGCGCGCGCAACTCGAGGCCGGCCAACTCGAGGATCGCGAGATCGAGGTGCAGGTCCGTCGCGGGCCGGAAATCTCCGGCGGCATGTTCGCCGTGCCCATAGGATCCGGAAAAGGAATGGACGAAATGGGCGGGGATCTCAAGTCCATGCTCGAGAGCCTATTCCCCCAGCAGCCGCGCGATTCGCGCATGAGCGTGGCCGATGCCCGCAAGGTGCTGCTCGACGCCGTGCTCAGTGAACTTCTGGACATGGACAAGATTCAGCGCGAGGCTCTCGAACGGGCGCAACAGGATGGCATTGTCTTCATTGATGAGATTGACAAGATTGCGGGGCGCTCAACCTCACACGGCCCCGATGTTTCGCGCGAAGGCGTCCAGCGCGATCTGTTGCCGCTCGTCGAGGGCTCCGTCGTCAGCACGAAATATGGTCCCCTCCGGACCGACCACATCCTGTTCATCGCCGCCGGCGCCTTTCATATCTCCAAGCCGAGCGACCTCATCCCCGAATTGCAGGGACGCTTCCCGCTGCGCGCGGAACTCGAACCGCTCACTGTCGAGGACTTCGTGCGCATCCTGACCGAGCCGGATAACGCCTTGACCAAACAGTATGCGGCCTTGCTCGCCACCGAGGAAGTCGAGGTCGAGTTCACCCCCGACGGAATCGAAGAACTGGCGCGGTCAGCATTCCAAGCCAACGAGCAAGGCGAAAACATCGGCGCGCGCCGGCTCCACACCGTAATGGAAAAGGTCCTCGAAGATGTGTTGTTCGAGGCCGGCGACGCCGGTCCCATGCGCATCATCGTCAACGCCGGATTCGTGCGTCAGAAACTGGCCGATGTACTGAAGAGCGAGGATTTGACGAAGTTTATTCTGTAGCCTTCAGGCGCCCCCGTTGGCAGCAGCCTCAGTACAATGCCCAGTCGCCGACGCCGGCGTTCGGGCCTGCGTACACCTCAAACTCAGGCAGGCGGGCATAGTTGTCTATCCCCGGGTTGGTGACGAGCAGGCGGACATAGCGAGCAGCCACAGGCATCGAGTGCACCGAGCGCACCACCCCGTACTGCGCCGGATTCGACACCGTAAACTGCGTCGTCCACGGACCGCTGAACGAAGGGCCTGTTTGGATCTGATAAGCCGGGAAATCGTAGTGGGCATCCTCCGTGGCATCGGCCGCCATGCGGACCACATAACCATTGATGCTGCGCACGGCCCCCAGGTCCACGGCCAGCCACTGGGGTGGAGCGGCGTTGGCAGAAGTCCATTTGCTGGCAGCGCTGACGATGCCGTCGAGGGCCTTGTCGCCCGCGAAGGAGCCGCTGAAGTTCGAACTCGTTTGCCAGGGTGCGCCGAGAGCAGCGTTCGTGCCGGCCGGCGGAGCAAGGGACGGGAGCGGCTGGGGCGCCAGCGCCGCCGCGCGTGTTTGGTAAATATTGTACAGCGCTGCGTAGTCGCTGTGAGCGTAAGGGTCCATACCCACCGCATTATCACCGTCGCCGATATCCGTGGCCTGAGCCTGAAATCCCCACTGCATCACGCCGGCGGCCAGCCGCGTATCGTACCACTTGTTCAAATCGGCCAGCAGACTCGCCGCGCGCGAGGGGCCCGTGTTCCAGCCAAACTCGTCCACGACGAACGGCTTTTCCACGCCGGCATGAACGGTCCAACTGCGCAGATCATCGTCGCCATTATAAGTGTGATAGGAAAAGAAATCAATATTGGGATTTTGATATAGGGCGCGCGCGGCGGCTGTATCGGCTTGCAGGATGTGCCAGGCGCTCAAGTAACCCGTGGAAACCATGTGCCACGGGTCAATGCTTTTGATGTATGCCGCGATGTCCTGAGTGAAAGGAATGATGTAAGGCGAGGTTGTTCCCGGCGGCGTGTACGCGGTCAGTTCGTTGCCAATCTGCCAGGCAAAGACGGCGTTGTGGTTTTTGAGCGCATTCACAACCGCCCCCACCCACGGCTTGTAGTTCGTCAGGTAACCGCCGTTGAACCAGGCAGGCGTCAGCAGCCCGCCGCTGTAGAAGCCATCGTCGCCCTGGGGGTGAAAGTCCGTGCTGTAGTAATCGGTCAGGCAGACGATCGCCTTTAGCCCGCGCGCCTCCATCAGGTTGAGCACATTTGTCAGGCGCGTGATGTTGTCCGCATTCGCGTAATGGCGATTCGCGGCGAAAACGCGCACGACCTTGGCACCCATGGCCTGTACCGCGTCCAAGTTTTGCGTTACATGTCCGGAATTGGCATACGGCAGCGAAGGGGTGCCATAATGACAAAGCCCGCGGATGTTCACGCCCACAAACCGAAAAGTTTGCCCGGCCCGCTTGAAATGACGCCCGTGCGTTGTGACCAAATCCGTGGGCTGAGCCGACGCGACGCTGACAATCCCCAATACACACAAAGTCCATGCCGTCAGGTTTAGCAACTGGCGCAACATCTGGAAAACCCCTTGTTCGTTGTCTGGATGTCCTAAAATTTTTGCGGTGTTCAGCACCTGAGCCAAGCCCGCCTATTGCTCAAAAAGAACCTATCTGCTCAGGAAGTGCGATGTCACTTGAATTTTTCAAGGCAATGGCCATGAATTTCACTTCACATAACCCGGAATGAAAGTTCTTAGGTTCGATCTTAACATTAGTTTCTAAATAAGCAAGGAGGTGAGATTTTGACCATATCACGCAGTTTTCAAGACAACAAGCGCGCGTTCACGCTGATCGAGTTGTTGATCGTGGTGGCGATCATCGCCATTCTCGCAGCGATCGCAGTCCCGAACTTCCTCGAGGCGCAGACGCGTTCCAAGGTCTCGCGTTGCGCGGCCGACATGCGCAGCATTCGGACGGCGATCGAGTCGTACCGGGTGGATCACAACCGTTATCCGGAAACGGATCTCGGTGTTGCCAACCTGTCGCAGCAGGGCTGCGGTATGCTTCGTCTGACCACGCCCCTCGCCTACATTTCATCCGTTCCGACATCGCCGTTCCGGGAGGAGAACATTGGCTATCCGGGCTGGCCGGGGCCGGCGAACCGCAAACTCTGCAACATCATGAAGACCTATCTTTATGTCCGCGCCATTGGCATCCCGGGACTGACCACTGCAGGTCCGGGGGCGTATTCGGAGTATGACTCCAATTACATGCTCGACAGGGCGGTTTACCTGCAACTTCCCGGATTAGCATTTGATCAGCAGGCAGGTGGTTTCTGGATGCTCAAGAGCGTCGGCCCCAACAACGGCGATGACCGGGATTTGCAGCAAGGGTTCTCTCCGACGCTTGCGCGGGTTTATGACCCGACCAACGGCACGGTCTCGGCCGGCGATGTCGTGGTGTTTGGCGACACGCAGGGCTTTGCGCGGCCGTAAACGGTTCAGAATCAAATTCGTAAGGGGAGAAAGGAAAAGGAAATGACACTCAAGCAAACATTCCAACGGCTTACGGTGTTCGCGGTCGCCTTGGCGGCCTCTGCGGCATTCGCACAACCGTTTTATATCAGGGGCGACAATCCCCCGCTGGACGGTTTCCCGGCCTGTACGATCGAAATCTATGACAACGGTACCAATGGCGACGATGTGGCCGGCGACGGGATTTGGAAGCGCGACTTTACGGTTGTCACCCCCAGCAGCCAGCCCGCCAACCGCTTCAATTGGAAGGTGGCGGAATGCGACTGGTCGCCGGAATTCCCGGCTGCGTTCGACAACAGCATGGGCGTCGCCGACACGGCGGGTGCCACGATCAAGTTCGTGCTCGAGACCGCGGCCAAGAACGACGGCTACCTGCCCGATGTTGGCGTTGCTGGTCAGACAGGCATTCTCTACACGGTTCCATCGCCCATTACGCTGACGGATGTGATGCGCATCACGGGCGACTTCCAGAGCGAACTGGGCGGCAGCGACTGGGATGCGTCGGCCTTGAATACCATCGTGAAGGACGACGGCCTTGCGCCGGATGCCACAGCCGGCGATAACATTTACACGGTCGGCTTTACGGGCCTTCCGGCCAACACCTACCAATTCCTGGTCACGGTCAACGGCGGCTACGACAAGATGATCAAGACCCGCGGCTTTAGCGCGGGCTCCGGCGGCAATTTCACTTTCACGGTGTTGAGTCCAACGGATAATGTGAAATTCGAAGTCAACCGCCTGACGGGGCGCGTCAAGATTTCCAACGACAACCCGCTCCTCAATCCCGGCCCGCCGTTCTATGCGCTGTCACAAGGATGGAGCACCGTGCTCGGTCCGGCCACACAACTGTATGACGACGGCACCAACGGCGATGTCACCAGTGGCGACGGTATCCATTCCCGCTCGTTCCTGGTCACGAATGGCGCCGACCCCGGCACGACTCGTGCGCTCAAGATTGCCCAGGGCGTCGGGCCGCAGTATCCCGGCAGCGGAAGTGTGTCCAGTGACGAGGGATACCCCTACTCGGTCACGACGGGTACCACCATCCTTGTCCAGTTCGACACGAACACCTACACCGATGGTTACTTGCCGAACACCCGGTTCTGCTGGGTGAACCCGGCCGCACGCGTCCAATTCGACACGACGGTGTACACCGGCAATCCGAGCAACGCTCCGGCTGGTTCGCAGTTCGTTCAGGCCGTGGGCAACTTGGTGAACCTGGGTGGACTGACCGAGGGATGGGCTGACAACTCGGCGACCTTCCAATTGCTCGACAATGGTGTCAGCAATGACGGACCGGCTGGCAACGGAGTGTTCGGCGGGTCATTCAGCAATCCGCTCGGCGTCAATGGCGAGAACTTCAAAGTCATTGGCGGCCCGGTCGGCAACCGCTACCTGATCCAAATGGGCGGTGCAGGCGAAGGCTTGAACAAGGGCGGCAACCCGGCCAATCAAGCGTTGCCCAACATCCCGGCGGGAACCAATGTCGTCTGGGTGGTTGACGCGGTTCTTGGCCGCACAGCGGTGAATCCGTCCGGACAGCCGACCCGGCCCGCAACATTCAATGCAGGCGCCGGTGCTGGCGTTGGCGATTGGTCCATCTATTGACCGTGAAACTCCTTCGGCACCGTTGTGCCGTGTGAGGCTTTGATGAGGCCGCCCGCGCTTTTCCGTGCGCGGGCGGCCGTTTCTCTTTTCGTCAGGCACCAT
Source organism: Candidatus Sumerlaeaceae bacterium (assembly GCA_026418615.1). GTDB lineage: Bacteria > Sumerlaeota > Sumerlaeia > Sumerlaeales > Sumerlaeaceae > JAOAAY01. The sequence goes on from JAOAAY010000044.1 coordinate 22,603, forward strand.
CCGCTGCGGACTTGCAGCGACCAAATCAGGGGATTGGGAGGATATTCCATGGGGTCCTTGCGCGCTCATTTTATGACCCGCATCCGATTGTACGCCGTGCTGGCCGTGGCTTTTACTGTGTCGCTGGCGTCGGCTTTGCCGCCGTCGGTTTCGGTCGAAAGGGGAAGCGCGGGCAAATACCGGGTCACCTTCCGGTTTGAGGCCCCGGCGGCCCAATCGGTTTGTGTGGCGGGCTCGTTCAACGACTGGAATGGCACAGCCAATCCTTTGACCAAGCAGGGCAATACTTGGGTCGGTGTTGTCGAGATGCCGGCGGGCGAATACGAGTACAAGTTCGTCGTGAACGGTGACAAATGGTTGCCCGACCCGAAAAACCGCGAAGGCCGCGACGACAACTACGGCAGCATGAACAGCGTCATCTGGGTCGGAATGGAACCGCGCCTGCCCGCGCCTGAGCCGGGGGTGACGGGCGTCGAGCCCCTGCCCGACGGCCGCTTCCGCGTGACCTTCCGCCTCAAGGATCCCACCGCTCAAACGGCCGCCGTCGTCGGCAATTTCAACGACTGGAACCGCAGTGGCACCCCGATGACACGCGTCGGAGACGAGTTCATGGCCGTGCTGGACCTGCCGGCGGGCGCGCATCAATACAAGTTTATCCTCGACGGCGAGCGGTGGATCCGCGATCCGAGCAACCGCGCCGTGGCGGACGACGGAACCGGCATCATCAACAGCGTGCTGCGCCTGGGCAAATTCGAAGAGACGCTGCCCGCCCGGCCCCAGAGATCGCTGCTGAGTTGGACCAGCGACATCGCTTCCGGTTACAACATTGCCCGCCAAACAGGACGCAAAATTCTTTTGCTCTTCCATGCCCCGGAAAGCGTGACCTGCCGCTACTATGAAGAGATGGTGTTCACGGACCCCAAAGTGGTGCAGTTGCTTTCCTCGCAGTTCGTCCTCATTCAGGTGAATTTTGCGGCGAACTACCAGATGGCGTATAAGTTGCAGGTTTACCGCGCGGGGGTCATCAATATCTACAACAGCGACGGCAGTCCGCGCGACCAGATCACGGCGCGGCTTTCGCCGGAAGAGTTTGTTGCCCGCCTGAGCCGGTAGAAGAGCATGTCGCTTGGCGCAAACGCAACAAAGCGCAACATTTGCAGGAGAGGATATTCGTGAAAAGACACAATAGTGGCTTTTGGGCAGGTGCCGCTACGGCCATGGTGGTGATGCTGCTGGGGATCGGCTTTGCAGCACCGCCGTCCATTGAGATCAAACCCGCGACGGCACCAGGCAAGTGGACGGTGACCTTCCGGTACGAGCCCGGCGCTGCCGACACAGTTCATCTCGCGGGGACTTTCAACGACTGGAGTCCTACCGCCACCCCCATGACGCAGGAAGGCTCCGCCTTCAAAGCGTCGCTGACACTCCCCGACGGAGAGTACCAGTATAAATTCGTCGTCAACGGCAGCGATTGGAGACACGATCCCCTCAATCCCCACACAGCGGACGACAACAACGGTGGTCTCAACAGCGTGCTGAAGGTCAGCGCCGCGGAAGCGGCTATGCAAACGACCGCATCGGCCAGTACCGGCCCGCTGGCTGTCGAGCCGTTGCCCGACGGAAAATATCGCGTCACTTTCCGGCTCAAAGACACCTCGGCGAAGACGGCCGCAGTCGCCGGGACATTCAACGGATGGAATACCACCGCCAACTTGATGAAGCGCGAGGGCGCCGACATGGTGGCTACGGTGGATTTGGTGGCGGGCCAGTACGAATATAAATTTGTCCTCGAGGATTCCACCTGGCTGACAGATCCGTCCAATCCGCTGACTGCCGACGACGGCCGCGGCAACACCAACAGCGTGCTCCGGCTGGGCATCAGCAGCGCGGTGCCGGCAAAGGCCGAGCCCACGGCCGCACCCAAGATCGTACCCTGCCCGTCGGTGGCCGTCGAGCCGCTGGGACAGGGACGAAACCGCGTCACCTTCCGCCACCTTGCCGACCGCGCCACCTCTGTCTCGCTCGCCGGGAGTTTCAACGGTTGGGATGTCGGCAAGAATCCCATGAAACGATCGGACGGCGAGTATGTCGTCACGGTCGAGTTAAAAGACGGAAAACATGTTTATAAGTTTGTCGAGGATGGCGAACGCTGGGTTGCGGACCCGCGTAACCCCGCAACTGCCGAAGACGGCATGGGCGGGCTGAACAGCGTGCTGAAGATCGGGGAGGCGCCGGCCCATTAACCCCTCCTGTCGCCCCGCTGCGCTCAGCGGCCCCTGACAGCCGATTGCGCATGGCGCTGAAGCCGACGCCGGCCCGCGCGCCGGAGCGGACTGCGGGCGAAACGGCGCGCAAATTCGCGGTTGCTGCGGATAGCAGCAAAGGTTGCGGCAGGCTCGTGGTGGCGCACCACCCGGCCGTCGCGGAACTCCTCCATGCCCGCCTGAACCGCAAATTTATTGTACGGGCACACATCCTGACAAATGTCGCACCCAAACGCGTACCCGGCCAGATGAACGCTTTCGTCCGGCCCCGGCTCGCTTCGCCGTTCGATGGTCTGGTAAGAGATGCAGCGCCGGGCATCGAGAACATGGGGGGCAATGATGGCTTGGGTCGGGCAGGCTTCGAGACACCGCGTGCAGGTGCCGCAGGTGCCCTCGATGGGCGCGTCGGGCTCGATGAGGGCAGTCGTCGCAATGCACGCAATGAAAAAGTACGACCCGCGACGCGGCGAAATGACCATCGTATTCTTGGCGGCAAATCCGATGCCCGCCCGCACCGCGAACGCCCGCTCCAGCAGCGGGGCCGAGTCCACGCAAACCCGCCACTTCTCATTCGGCAGAACTTCCGCGAGCCAGCCGAGGACCGGCGCGAGGCGTTCGCGCAGGACCACATGATAGTCTTCGCCAACGGCGTACTTGGCAATCGCGACATGGCCGGGTGGAGGTCCGGCCACCAGGATCGGTCCGCCGGAACCCTCTGCACCGCCCGGCGGCAGCGGAGGTGTCGCCAGCGGATAGTGGTTGGCAGCGAAAACCAGCACGCTGCGCGCGCCGGGCAGCACGGTGGCGGCATCGGCGCGGGCGGCACCCCAACGCGCCATGTAATCCATTTCCCCGTGTAATCCTGCGGCCAGCCAGCCCAGCAGCCGGTCGCGGTCGGCTTCGGGTGCGGCGGCAGGCGCCACGCGCACATCGTCGAAACCCGCGGCGCGGGCGCGCTCAAGAAGGGCGGCTTTCAGGGCGTCCGACATGGCCACTCTGAATTTCGTTTGCCTCCGCGAGGCGGCAGGCCGAACAAAGCGAGCATGAGCACGGGGGTTACACCAGCCTTGCCGCCTTCCGGTGGCCTGCTGAGGGACGAACGCTTGGCCGGGCGTTTCGGGTATCTGGGCATCCTGACGATCACGCTCACGCTTCCCTATGCGGTTCCTGCCCTGCTCGATGCGCTTCTGGCAAGACTTCAGTTGCCGCGCGATGTCTATCTCCTGCGGCCGGTGGAAAACCAGTTCTTCCATCTTCAATTCGCGGCTGTGGCCGTGGGGTTGCCTTATGCGCTGTGGCGCATCTTCGCGCCCCCCGGTCGCTTCCCGCGCAATTCGATCCTCTGGATCGCGACGGCCTTCATCGCACTGCAGTTGTGTTCGCTCGTGGCCGCATCGAGCGCTCTGTTCTCGCTGCGTCAGTTTGCGGGGCCGGCGTTGGCCTGGCTCATGTTCCTTGTCGTCGCCACCTGCGGGGTCCGCGGACGCCCGGCCACGGAGAAACTGCTCCTCGTTGCCGTGGCAGGCAGCATTCCGGCGGCACTGTACGCTGTCGCGCAAAGCCAGGGCTATGAGTTCCTTCCGTACAGTAAATTTGTGTCGGAAGACGCCTTGGACGAAATCGAAGGCAAGCAAATGATCAGCAGTACCTTCGGCCATCCCAATTACATGGCGTCGTATTTGGCGCCGCTTTTGTTTTGGGCACTGTTCTATGCCTTTTGGAGGGGGCGCAGACTTCTGCGCAGCCTTGGGACTGCAGGTGCCCTCGCCATCGTGGCCGCGCTCGTCACGGGGGGCACCCGCGGCGCATGGCTGGCCGTGCTTGCGGCGGCCGTCCCGCTCTATCTCTTGCTGACCCTGTCGCCAGCCTACCGGCGGCAGTTGCTATTCGCAGCCGGCGTTGGCGGTCTGGCTGTCGTTTGCATGCTCTTCATCCCCAACCCGCTCGTGCGCATTCAGTTCGACCTGACCGAGCG
>JAOAAY010000045.1 GCA_026418615.1 Candidatus Sumerlaeaceae bacterium
GAGGAAAACCTCTGATCGGCTTGCCACCTCGCGAGTCTGCTGGTCGGGTTCTCAGCATTGTGCCCCAGTCGAGTGAACTGCGTCGCCCAACTTCAATTCATCAACCGTCCCCGAATTTCTGCAACTTCAATTCGTCAACCGCCCCCGAATTTCGCCCCTAAATTTCAGGAGTCGCCCTCGTCGCCCAACTTTAATTCGTCAACCGTCCCCGAATTGCGAATTGTGTGACGCGAATTCATTAACCGTCCCCGAATTTTATTAACCGTCCCCGAATTTAGAACTTTAATTCATCAACCGTCCCCGTAATTTTGAGTCCCGAATTTGATCCCCGTTGACTGAGTCGCGCTCGTGCAGGAAGCAAAAGTCCTCATCGCTCGACCGGGGGGCTTCGTCAAATGATGATCATGCACTGTGCCTCGCGTTTACATGGCAGCGGCGTTGCCATGGTAGCGGCTTTGTGCGCGGCGGCGGCCTCCGCCGGGGCGCCTGCTGCGGCCGATGCTGGGGGCTCCGCCGCGCTTTACATGCGGTGGGGCGCAGAGGCGCTCGAAGCGACAGATAAATACTTGTCCGGCACCCCGCCCTTTCTTTATGCTGAGAAGACCGATCTTCCACGGACCGACAACGCCTCGGTCGAACCCGCCTTCATGTGGGCTTGCGGTATCCAGTTGACGGCCCTCGCCGCTGCGGCTCGCTGCGGGCATCCCGGCGCTGCCGAACGCGTAGAGCAATTCCTCAGAACCTTTGATCATTACTGGATTTCGAAGGACGGCCTCGGCGGCTACAACCCCGGCCCCGGCGCAGCCCAACCCGACCGATATTATGACGACAACGCATGGATCGTTCTGGCGTTGCTCGAGATCCGCGAGCAGACCACCGATCCACTCACTCTTGCCCGCGCGGCGGAACTTCATCGTTTCGTGATGTCTGGCGAGGACAGGGTTCTCGGTGGCGGCATCTACTGGCGCGAAAAAGACTGTGCCAGCAAGCACACCTGCTCCAACGCGCCCGTGGCCTGTGCTGCACTGCGCCTGCACCAAATGACCGGCCGGCCTGAGCATCTCGCCGAAGGCAGACGCCTGTACGACTGGATGCGCGCCCGCCTGCTGGCGCCAGATAACCTCTATTACGACAACATCCGCCCGCCGGACATCATCGAGAAAACCAAATGGTCCTACAATGCAGCCCTCATGATCCGGGCGGGCCTGTTGTTGCACGAGATCACTGGCGATCCACGCTACCGGGACGAGGCGCTTGCCACCGCTCGCGCCGCTGAAGCCCATTGGGTGCGTGCCGACACCGGAGCCATCGCTTGCGAGGCGTCCTTCGCCCACTTGCTTTGCGAGGCTTTCCTCCACACCGGCCGCGCTACGGGCGATCCGCGCTGGGCTGCCATCGTTGGGCGAGCCCTGCGTCACCTGCACGACCACGCCCGCGACCCTGCCGGCCTCTATCCCTCGCGGTGGGACGCGGAGACTACCGCTCCACTGACCCAAGTGCGCCTGCTCGACATGGCCAGCGCAAGCCGCGCCTACTGGATAGCAGCCGTTTTTGAACTTGGCAGAGACTGAGCCGCAGGCCGCTAAGCCGGTCTGGCGAACTGCCCGGTAAGGCTCCTCACCCGCAGTCGGTCATCGCACAGCCGGCTGTTCAGGTCCCGCGCGTCGCACCGGTCGGCCCCATGCTTGTCGTATTGGTCCGATAGCCCCTTCACTGTAACGCCGTCTGCCCTCCTCGGCAACGATCAGGGCATGGGTGTGGGCGAACTTGCCTGCGGGAGCGTTGCCAAGTAGGGAAGGGCGGGGGGGGCGAATGCTCGCTGAGGATTGCATGGCGTGAGAGTCAATGTGCCGTTTTGGGGACTTCGGCCGGGCTGCGCCGGGGACGGTAAATTGTGCTTGCCCTCGCCGTTTTGGGTTCAACGGTTAGGCACGGTCTTGCCAAGAAAATCCATGAGTTAGGAGCGTTTGAAGGAGTCGTTATGGACGCAGCAAACAAAATAGCCGCAGTGGACGCCGGGATTTATGGCGTGGTGATGCTGATCTCGCTGGCGTCGCTGCTGGTGGCCTATTTGCTGGCGAGGTGGGTGCTGGCGAAGGATACGGGGACGCCGGAGATGCAGCGCATCTCAAATGCCATCAAGGCGGGCGCGGAGGCTTTTCTCCGGCGGCAAAACAAGACGATCGCCGTGCTGGCTGCCGTGGTTGGCGTCATCATTTATCTTGGTTATTATTTTCTCGGCAAAGAGCCCGAGAAGGCGATGCACATGACCGTTTCGTACTTTGCCGGTGCTCTGTGTTCGGGCATCGCAGGGTATGTGGGTATGTTCGTTTCGATCCGTGCGAACATCCGGACGGCGAGCGCGGCGCGGCGCGGTCTGAATGAGGCGCTGCAGATCGCCCTGCGCGGCGGTGCGGTGAGCGGCCTGCTCGTGGTGGCCCTCTCGCTGCTGGGCGTCGGCGCGCTGTTTGGCGCGTTCGGCGGCCTGACGCCGGAAGGCGCGAAGATCATCCCCCTGCACATCGTCGGCTTTGGTTTTGGCGCGTCGTTTGTGGCGCTGTTCGCCCAGTTGGGCGGCGGAATTTACACCAAGGCGGCCGATGTGGGCGCAGACCTTGTCGGCAAGGTTGAGGCTGGCATCCCCGAGGACGACCCGCGCAATCCGGCGGTGATCGCGGACCTCGTGGGCGACAATGTGGGCGACTGCGCGGGCCGTGGTGCCGACCTGTTCGAGTCCACCGCCGCGGAGAACATCGGCGCGATGATCCTCGGCATGGCGCTCATCCCGGTTTTCGGGCTCAAGGGCATCCTGTTTGCTTTGCTGGCTCGCGCGTTTGGTCTCATCGCCAGCATCATCGGCATTTACAGCGTGAGCGTGAAGGGCGACGAGGACCCGATGAAGTCGCTCAATCGCGGCTACTTCGTGACCACGATCGGCGCGATTATCGGTTTCGCCCTGGCCTGCTACCTGATGTTTTACAAGGCCGAGGCCCCCACGGCTTGGTTGTGGTTCCTTGGTTGCGGCATCATCGGCATCATCACGAGTTACATTTTCGTTTGGATCACCCAGTATTACACCGAGTACCGCTATCGGCCGGTGAAGACCATCGCCGAGTCATGCAAGACCGGCCCGGCAACAACGATCATTTCCGGCTTTGCGGTCGGCCTCGAGTGCACCTTTTACCCGGTGGTCGTGATCTGCGGGGCCATTTTGCTCAGTTACTGGATGGGCGATCAGGCACTGGCCCCCCTAATCAGCGCGGGCTTGATTGACACAACCTACCTGCATGCCGGCGGCGGGCTGTACGGCACGGCCGTAGCCACCATGGGCATGCTGAGCACCTGCGCGTACATCTTGGCGATGGACACCTTTGGACCGATCACGGACAACGCGGGCGGCATCGTGGAAATGGGGCTGAGCCACGAAGAAAGTTCGGCGAAGACGACCGACCAAGCCCAGAGCAAAGCCGGTTCCATCCGCGACACGACGGACCGTCTCGACTCGGTGGGCAACACGACCAAGGCGCTGACCAAAGGTTATGCTGTGGGCAGCGCGGCGCTGGCGGCCTTCCTCCTGTTCTCGGCTTATCTGGACGAAGTGAAGATCATGGTTCAGAAAAGGTTCACGGGCGAGGAACTGGAGAAACTCGTGCACAATGTTTACACGGTTGATATCGGCGTCCCGGCGGTGTTCGTGGGCGCGTTTATTGGCGCGATGCTGATCTTCCTGTTCAGCGCCTTCGCTATCAAGGCCGTGGGGCGTGCTGCGCAGACGGTCATCGAGGAAGTCCGCCGTCAGTTCAAGGCGAACCCCCTCATCATGCAAGGCAAGGCGGACCCTGACTATGGCACCTGCGTGGACATCGTGACCAAGGGTGCGTTAAAAGCCATGGTGCTGCCGGGCATCCTGCCCGTGATTTTCCCGCTGGCCGTGGGTTTGATCATCCGGTTCGCCTATCCGGCCGAGAAGGTGCTGGCCGCTCAGGCTGTGGCGGCGTTGCTGATGGTCGGTACGATCGGCGGCATTCTGCTCGCGCTGCTCATGAACAACGGTGGCGGCGCGTGGGACAACGCCAAGAAGTACATCGAGACCGGCGCGTTTGGCGGCAAGGGCAGTGATGCCCACAAGGCCAGCGTCGTGGGCGACACCGTGGGCGATCCGTTCAAGGACACCGCCGGCCCGTCGCTGCATGTGCTCATCAAATTGCTGAGCACGCTCACGCTCGTGATGGCTCCACTCTTCATCGGCTGAGTCTGAAACGGGGCCTGAAAATCCAACCACGGGCGGACGCTCTGCCGCGGGCTTCGCGGCGGGTGCCGTCCGTGGTTTTTTCATGCTCTGCACACATCGCGGGTCGGCGAATGTACTTTCGCTGATGAAATCCAGTAACAGTCAGGACTGACGGTTGAGTTTCGAGCGCTTCATTGCACGCAGATACCTGTTCTCCGGCCAGCATAAGGCGCTGGTCTCGGTGATCACAATCATCTCGGTCTTGGGCGTGGCGATGGGGGTCTTTGCTCTCATCGTGGTGCTGGCTGTGATGGAGGGCTTTGGCCAGAATCTGCGCAGCAAGGTCATCGGCGCGTATGCTCATCTGGAGATCACACAGGCCACGCCGCAATCGCCGCCCATCATTTTTGATGACATATCGAAAAGACTCGCGGCCGTGCCGGAGGTTCGGGCGGCTGCGCCGGTCATCTTGAAATTGGCGCTCGTCCAAGTGCGTGATGAGGCTTCCGAAAGCCGCCAGACCGGCTTGTACATTCAAGGAATTGATTTTGACCGGGAGCCTGCCGTTACGACCATCATGAAAAAAGTGGAGGGAGAGGCGCGCCCTCAGGGCAACGGTCTGGTCATGGGCAAAATGGCCGCACGGCAACTTTACGCGCCGTTGGGGACAAAACTGCTGGTCTGGACACCTCTTTTTGCCGAAACGGCCAACGGTCGCGTGCCGGTCGTGCGCAACCTGACCCTCGAGGGCGTGTTCGACACCGGATTCCCCGAAACGGATCAGGTCGCGGCGTACATGGACATCGAGAGCGCCCGCAGTCTCTTCCTTGTGCCGGAGGGACAGGCGGACGCGGTGCGGCTGACGGTCTCCGACCCCGAGCGCGTGCGCGAGGCTCAGCGCGCAGTTCAGGCAGCGCTTGGGCCGGATTATCGCGTCATGACTTGGATCGATAAGAATCCGCTGTTGTTCGACGCGCTCCGGCTGGAGAAGTGGGCCATGTTCATCATCCTGCTGCTGATCGTGCTGGTGGCCGCCACGAATATTATTGGCAGTCTTGTCATGGTCGTGATGGAGAAAACGCGCGAAATCGGCATTCTGAAGTCCATGGGGGCCACGCGCGAAGCCATTCAGCGCATCTTTCTCTATCAGGGCATGATGATCGGTGGCACCGGCACCTTGGTCGGCACGGTCGCCGGCCTCTTTGTGTGCTACATGCTCAAGTATTACATTAAGTTGGACATCATGTCCGAGGCCTATTTGAGCGACCGGATTCCCATGGTTATTGATGCGTGGACCAATGTGGTGATTGTCGTATCGGCGCTCCTCATTTGCTTGCTCGCATCGCTATATCCGGCGCGTCAGGCGGCACGGCTGGACCCTGTTGAGGCCTTGCGCTATGAATGACACGGCTGCCGGCACGACCGGCCCAAGCGGAGTAGTGCTCGAAGCGCAGCATGTTGCCAAAGATTACCATGACGGGACGCGCATCCTGCATGTTTTGCGCGATGTCTCGATTCAGGTGCGCCGCGGGGAGATCGTTTCCATCGTCGGAGCAAGCGGTGTGGGCAAAAGCACCTTGCTGCATGTCTTGGGTGCCATTGATCGGCCGACGCGCGGGTCTGTCACCTTGGGCGGACGCGACTTGACGGCGCTCAGCGACAGGGAGTTGGCGCGCGTGCGCGCCGAGAGTATCGGTTTCATCTTTCAGTTTCACCACCTGTTGGCCGAGTTCTCGGCTCAGGAGAATGTTGTCGTTCCTGCTCTCATTCTTGGCCGAGACCTTCACCAGCAGATGGTTGTCGCGTCGGACTTGCTCACATCGCTGGGGTTGGGCGATCGGCTGACCCATCGTCCGGCCAAACTCTCCGGCGGCGAACAGCAGCGTGTGGCCCTGGCGCGGGCGCTGATCAACAACCCCGATGTGATCCTCGCGGATGAGCCAACCGGAAATCTCGATACTGAAACGGCGGAGACTGTGATCTCCCTGCTCTGGCAGCACACCCGCGACAAGCACCGGTCGCTCGTGATCGTTACGCACGAGCCCTCTATTGCGCGACGCGCGGACAGATGCCTTCGTTTGCGTGAGGGGCGGCTTGTGCCGGAACCCGCTCCGGCCGAAACCGAGGACTTTGCATAACAGCCAGCGAATGGAATGCCTGCCCAGCGTGTGGAATGTCTCCGGGGGTGGCCGTTGGGCGCATCTTGGGGACTACCGGGGAAAGTATTGACTGCCTCCCCGTCCGGTCAGTGACCATGTCCGGAGATTCGAGACATCGCGAGGAATTCGAGTGTGAAACAGCGGATCCTTGTGGCCATTTTGGCCGCATGGCTTGCAGCGGGCGCAGCGAAAGGCGCTGAGCCCATTATCATTGAGTCGTACAGCGACGGCCAGAATTACCAGTGGTTTCAAACCGCGGATGGCACTTGGCTGGAAAGCGCCGCCAAGAGTCTGGCGGAAGGGCTGAAGGCCAGCAAGTCCATGTTTAACACGGCAGACTCAACCGTCAGTTCGGCCCGGTTTCAGCCAGACCTTCCCGAGGCTGGCACCTACGAGGTTTTTGTCACTTATCCCAAGTCCGGCAATGCCAAAGGGGTCATCATCAAGGTCAAGTCGGCCGACGGCGAAAAAGAGATCATCCAAGATCAGAATGGCCGCAGTGCAAATGCCTCACCGCCTGCCGACCAATGGATTTCCCTCGGCATGTACCGATTTGACAAAGGCACCGATGGATATGTCGAAATTGCCGATCCGGGCACGGGTGTTCGGGCCAATGAGCGGGAGCCAAATGCCCGAGTGTATGCGGATGCCGTGAAATTCGTTCCCGTCGGTGCGGGCACTGTGGCCTCCGCTCCCACCTCGGCGGCGGCTGTTCCGTCTGCATCAGAGACACCCAGTGCGGCTGCTGCTGTGGCCACGCCTGCAGCCGGACAAACGCCAATAACTTTGCCCGCGGTGGCGACCGGTCCAGTTGCCGCAACCCCGGTCCCAGAGACAGGACTCGAAGCGGCTTTGCCGCCTCCGCCGACGACACCTGCGGGCATGCCGGCGCTGCCGGGTGTTGGAGGTGTCGCGCCTGCGTTGCCCGGGCTGAGCGCCTTGCCGTCCGCAGCCACCACTCCGCAAGCGGCTGCTGCCACTCCGGCATTGCCGCGTCTGGAGCAACCGCCCGCCTCGCAATCGTCGCTGCCAGCATTGCCTACGCTGGGATCGGCATCGGCCCCGCAGTCCGGCGCCTCAAGTCCCGCGGGGCTGCCGGCGCTTGGGGCTGCTACTGGTGCGGCACCCGCACCCAGCGCAGCAGGTCTTCCGACCTTGGCTGCGGCAACAGCAGCGGGGTCGTCTTCAGACGCTTCAGGTATGCCCGTGCTTGGCCTAACCTCCACGCCGGGACCAGCACCGACACCGAGTGCTGCAGGTCTCCCAACGCTTGCTGCCGCGGCAGCGGGAGGATCCTCGCCAGCGATGGCGGGGTTGCCGCCGCTTGGTTCCGGTGCAGGATCATCGCCAGCAGGATTACCCTCATTGGCTGCGGCATCGGCGCCAGCGTCGAATGTCTCGTCGCCCGCTGGCCTTGCCGCGCTCCCGGCCTCCGGTGCTAGTACCGGTCTGCCTCCTCTTCTTGGTGGAAGTCCGCCACCATCATCGGCGGGCCAAGCAGCGCGGTCGGACTCGGGTTCCCCACCGGGCAATACCCCATCTCTCTCGTCCTTGCCCGCGGCCCCGCCCGAACCGGCCTCGGCTGGACTTGCGTCCGCTGTCGAGTCGGCAACGGTGCAGCCACCGTCTGAGTCTACCGTTCGCGCCTCGACGCTGCCTACCTCCAATCTCCCGTGGATTCTGGACATCGGCACGGCACGCGAAGCCGCCCGCAACAGCGGCCGCAATGTCCTCATTTTATTCGTGGCTCCGGGGAACCGGGTGGTTGAGCGTCTCGACCGCGAGTTCTTCGAATCGCCGGCGATGAAGGACCTGCTCGCCAAGTTTGTGCTGGCGCGCGTGAGTTTCGTGAACAATTCGCGGGCGGCTTATCGGCTGGGCGTGTACGGCGCTGGCACAATCGCGGTAACGACGCCCAATGGCGAGCCGGTCAAAACCGTGGTTGAAATTCCTGCATCGCCCGAGGACTTGGTCAAGATATTGTCAGACAGCGCATCGTCCAAACCATGAGACGCCGGCGCGCGTCCGTCTCCGCGGTCACAGAGCGCCCAAGGAGACAAACCGGCCGGGTTGAAACGATGTGGAGATGGCAGGTACGCCCTTCAAGCGCACCGCTCAGCCTCCTCCATCGCGATGCGTGACCAATTCACAACATTTTGCGGGTTGCGCCCGATTGTGTGCGTGTCTTTCAGAATAACCTCCACCCGGCAGCCGCGGGTAATCGCGAGGGCTTCGCGCAGATTGTTTCGCACGGCCGTCTGATCAATCTCGGGCACGGCCATGGGCGTCGGATTGGGTTTCATCGAGTAGACATATTGGTCGGACAGATACTCCGCCATTTTCGCAAGATCGGCCCACGGCGAAACGCTGACACGCCGCAGGCGCGGAAACCGTTTGACCACATGCCACCGCAGGTGGAGCGGCTCGCAACAGCCGTAGCAGTTGAGGCCGAAACGCTCCAGCAGCGGAACCTGATAGGGAAAGATAAACTCTTCAAACATCCTTGGGGAAACGCTCGAGGTCTCCTGACTCTCGGCAAAGCCCCAGATATCGCGCGCTCGCAGAGGGCCGCCGGCGTAATCCGGCGCCGGCAATTCGTCCGTGAACCCGTACCCCCCGGACCCCACATAGGCGTCAAGGTTAGTGGTCAACAAACCGTTGGCCTCAAGATAGTCCAGTTTCGCCATGTGAGCGTCGCGCAAGAAAGCCATGAGGCGGTGGAGTTCGTCGGGCGACTCAATCATGTCCACCATGACCTGCTCCATACCGCGCAGGTACACGAGCAACTCGGTCATGCCGAGGCTCCACCACCAGAAACCGCGCACACGGACATGCAGGAGGTCGCCAAATGCTTTGTTGGCCAGTTCGAGCCGCCGGTTGGTCTCGGCTGTGTCCACAGTGAGTTGGGGAACGCGAAGCCGCTCCATATCGGACCATTCGCGCAGGGGCGGGATCCATGTGTACGACCGGCCATGTCCGCCTCCATGGCGCTCAATGGGCAGGCCCCAGCCCGTGTCCGAGTAAACATAATGGACTTCGAAAAAGTCCGGGGTCGGCGTGTCCTCGCGAAGGTGTTCCGCCGTGTAAATGTGCTTGCGCAATTGCCACTCCCACTCACGCGCGAGCGGACTGGTGCATTCGAGGTCATCGGGAGTGATGATTTCGTGCCAGCCGTTCTCAGGGTCGCAGACGATCAGGGGTCGCGTAGGCTCAAGGCGGTTGTGTCGTCGCCATAGGTCGCGCTTGGCGACCTCGATCGGTCGCGCGGCAAGTTCGCGCACGCGCGCGGCGAGTCGCCTCAGGATGTCAGATTCCTGTTCCGAGAAGCCATTGTTGCCAGTCATGCCTTTTTCCTGTGTTGAGATGCGCAACCCCCGTCGCGCACCGACAGCCAAGCAATGACGGTTCGCCGCCTTGGCCTGCAACGGAAAAGATGGACGGAGGTCACCGGATTCGACCTCCAGCCGGCGGACATCGCGCCACTGGCTCATGCCTCTCAAGTAGGAGAGTTCGGCGCACCGGTTACTGCTCGTTCCGCCTGATCAGGCGGCGCTCGGGCGTCTGCTGACGGAACACCATCGCCTGTTGTCGGTGGGGCTCGATGTGTCGCTGCCGGAGATTGACGCGCACCTCGCAGACGGCATGGCGGTGGGCGCCGCAGGCGGCAAAATCAACGGCTCCGGGTGCGGCGGTTCCTTCTTCGTCCTCTGCCCCGGCCGCGGTGAACAGATGCAGGAGTTCTACCAGTCCCTCAACCTGCGCGCCGACATCGTGCGAATCGGCCAGGGGGTGGAGGTTCAACAGTAAGACTAGGCTGCACGCCCGGAGCGCACTCCGGAACCAATGTCAATTATTTGGATGTTTTTTCGCTTGCCTCGCCGCTCTGTTTGATTCAAGATGAGTATCATTCCTGAAAAAGGCAGGATTTTCGGGCTGCGGGTAAGGCAACTTGAGGGGAGTGAGCCGGTGAAAATACGAGCGTTGATGGCGTTCCTTCTGCTGGCTGTCTGCATTGCGGCGGCTTGGTTTTTTGTTTCCCGTGCGGTCGCAGACCGCCGCGTGGTTCTGAACACCGGGAGATCTGCGGGGGCTGAGCAAAGACCTGATCCTGCCGCATTGCCTGGACATCCCATCACCTGCGACCCGGAGTTCAGCGCGTGGCTGACCAACCAACTGGATGTGGTGACGACTCCGCCCGGGGGTGGCAAACAGCCGCCCCCGGATCTTGCAGAGGCGGCCCGCAAACTGGCAGCGCCGCTTGCCATGGCTTTCGCCACGACCTGCACGGCTCCGTTGACCGAGGCCCTGGAGGTGACGCGCATTGGGAACCGTGAAGCGGTCGAATGGTGGATTGGGTCGGTCAAGAAGCAGTCTCGGACTTTTCAGTGGCGCAAGGTTGCAGCGGGGAAGTGTGCCGTTGAAGTGTTTGATGTGGCCGACCTTGCAGGAGTGCCCCGGGCGATTCCTCCCTCACTTCTGGCCAAATTGGATAGAGATTCCACGAATAGTCGGCCACTGTATGCGGCACGCATCACGCTGCGTATTGTGGCCGCGGATGGCAGTTCACAGCCTCACGCGATCTACCTGCTGCAGCGGCATGGCGAGGATCCAGAGATACTGCTATCCATGTCCGGGGGACGGCGCGCCGAAATGGCGATGCCTTTGCCACCCCGATAGAAATCTGCTGCTTCCCGGGTGGTGCCGGAGGGTGCCTTGCGACATTCGCCGCCAAACCTCTTGAAGCGCTACGGTGTGTGGGGCGGATGCGTGACATTGGCAATTCTGGCTTGGTTCGCCCCGCAGGGTCTCGCGTGGATTGTGGCTTGGTGGCCCGCAACCGTGCAGCCTCGCATGGTGCGACCGGACGAATACAAGTGGATTGTCGTCATTGGGCGGGCGCGCGAGCGAATGAACGCCGACGAGACAACAATTCCGTTTTATGGATCTCGGATTGCCGTGTATCAGCGCGTGGGCGACAAGTTATACCGTCAAACCCGTGCCCTTCCTTGCCGGTCCGAGTCTACTTCGGCGGACCCGCCGACCCCTTCGGATGACTCGTACACCACAGAGGTATTGACCCGTGCTCCGCATGTTTACGGCTATGTATCAGTTCCAGTTGGGTTCTACAAACTGTTTGATGCTTCCACCGAACGGCGGCGGCAGTTCGCCGTGTCAGACTGGTATCGGGCTGACGGGCGCTTGAGTCTGCCGCAGGCTCAAGTCCTGCGCCGCATTCCTGTTCCGGGAGCGGCCGAAACAACCGCAGTAACCAGCACCAAGACATTCCTCGAAAAGAGCGAAGCCACAATCCACCCGCTTGGCGTGAGGCTTTGGGACCATCGAGGCAGTAAAGGTTGCATTTGTATCTACGACATGTCGCGCGGGACCTCGGCCGACGGCAGTGACAACAACGACTGGGCGGAGTTCCTCGGTTTTTTGGAATCAAAAGGCATTGATACACGCCGCACCCCCCTTGCCCTGCTGATTGCACCAATCGCCGAGGTCGGGACGGCCGATCCGCCGGGTCTGGCGGACCGCCTCAGACTTGTCTTCAAGCCATCCGGTGAAGTCGGAGGGATCGCAGATGCCACCCGTTGACCGTTTGTCGGGCGCGCGAGCCTTCACCCTCGTCGAGTTGATTGTCGTTGTTGCCATCCTCATTCTTCTCGCTGGGCTGGGTTCCGGCAATTATATGGACGCCCTGGCGCGTGCGCGCACTGCCCGCGTGAAATCGGAGTTCCGGACACTGGCCGGTGCCATCGAGGCCTACACGGTGGACCACAACCGCCCGCCACGCATGGCC
Organism: Candidatus Sumerlaeaceae bacterium; assembly: GCA_026418615.1. Taxonomy (GTDB): domain Bacteria; phylum Sumerlaeota; class Sumerlaeia; order Sumerlaeales; family Sumerlaeaceae; genus JAOAAY01. Next base: position 12,194 of record JAOAAY010000045.1, read on the forward strand.
CACTGGCGCTTCTACCGTGATGAGGCCTTCGACCGCTACGGGGATGTACCCGTGAACGGAGTCTCGTCCAAGTGCCTGACCACGCCTGTCGCATACATCGGACGCAGCCCAATGCCAGATCCCTTTATGCTGGCCGTTTCCGCTGCTCCGATGGACGAACGCTTCTACACCTATCACGACATGACGGAGTATGTCCTGCGTGTTCCCGAATCATCATTCTGGCCCAGAGCCAGAGAGTTTTATGGGGAGTGGCGTTTGATGTCCGTGGGTCCGGACCTTCGTTTCGACCATCTGTTTGCCAACAGCGCCCAGTTACCATACGATCCCACCAACGGTCTTTTCTCCGCGGGGAACATCATTCGCGGCGCTATTTACGACGGCACAACATGTCCGCCTGTGCCGGAACTACTCGGATCGCACTAGACCTGCCACTGCTCAGGTCTTGCGTTCGGCCTCCATGTCACCCAAGTTCGCATCCATTCCGACGGAAAAGGTGAGGCTGTATCGCCAATGTGCCGAATGATTGGTGTTCTTGCGCGTGAGCCGGTGGAGGCCGCGCAATTTGTGGACGCGCTGATGGTGCAGGCGCGCGACGGCAAGCGACCGCCCGGGCCTCGTTCGCGGCCTCATGAAGACGGCTACGGTGTCGCGGTTTATTCCGGCGGGCATTGGATTCATATTCGCGAGCAATGCCCGATGTGGGTGGGCGCACTGGATGCGTCGCGGCGGCTTTGCGGGACGGTGATGCTGTTGCATGCCCGGCTCGCGTCTCCCGACCTCCGGATAGACTTGACCAAGACACACCCCTTTGCCGCGGCAACAAACGGTTCGACCCTCATGTTTTGCCACAATGGGACGATCAGGGCAGCGGAGCGTCTGCCTGTGGCTTGCCCGGATCACGCAACGGACACCGAGCGCTACTTTGCCCTGGTGCTGGAGCGAGTGAAGGCGAAGCAGGGGTTGAGCGATGCCCTCTTGGCCACCGCGGAAATGATTTATTCTACTGTCGGCGAGGACGCCGTCTCGGTCAACGCCCTGCTGACGGACGGACGGGAGTTGGTGGCTTACCGCGGCCGCATCACACCGCAAAATATGAACTATCATACGCTTTTCGTGGCGGAAAGCCCCGCGCTCAGAGTTGTTTCCACGGAGCCGTTTGACCTTCCCGGTGCAGGGGATTGGCGCGGAATGGCGCCGCAGGAAATCGTGGTCTGGCGGGCGGACGCGTAATTCGCCGGCAACGGCGAGACGCAGACAGTGGCACGGTCAACCGCGATTCCGCTTGCGGCGATCCTCGAGCGCGATACAAACGCACCCGTGTGCTGACCGGATGGGTTTGGATGTCCATCCGGCCGCACACGGCGCGACTGCTCTTCCTGTTGAGGATGGTTCCCGATGACTGTGCTTTCAGAAGCGCCGCACCGGCGGTTTAATCCGCTAACAGGCGAATGGGTGCTGGTCAGCCCCCACCGCCTGCGCCGCCCGTGGCAGGGACGCGTCGAGACGCTTCCCGACGAGGCGCGGCCGGCTTATGACCCGGCATGCTACTTGTGCCCCGGCAATCCGCGTGCGGGCGACGCGGTGAATCCGCATTATGAATCCACCTTTGTATTCGACAACGATTTCGCGGCCCTGCTGCCCGAATCCCATGGACGCTGTAGCCGCGAGGGCACCCTGTTTCTCGCCCGGCTCGAGCGCGGAATGTGCCGTGTGGTCTGTTTCTCTCCGCGCCACGACTTGACGCTGGCCGAGATGTCGCATGACGAGATCGTCCGGGTCGTGGATGTTTGGGTCGAGCAGTGGCTCGATCTCGGCGCGTACGATTTCATCCGCTATGTACAAATCTTCGAGAACAAAGGCGCGCTCATGGGATGCAGCAATCCGCATCCTCACGGGCAGATATGGGCCACTGAGTCGCTGCCGGTCGAGCCGGAAAAAGAGCACCGATGCCAGCGCGAGTACTTCCACCGCCACCACCGCACCATGCTCGAGGATTACATGTCCGCCGAATTGGAGCGTGCGGAACGCATCGTCTGTCGGAATTCCACCTGGGCCGCGGTCGTCCCGTTCTGGGCCAAATGGCCTTTCGAAACGCTGTTAGCGCCGCTGCGCCCCGTGCAAAGTATCGCCGCACTCGATGCGGCGGAGCGCGACGGCCTCGCCGACATCCTCCGTCGCATGACTGTCCGGTATGACAATCTGTTTCATGTGTCATTCCCTTACACCATGGGACTGCATCAGGCGCCGACGGACGGGCTGGATCACCCGCACTGGCACCTGCATCTGCACTTCTACCCGCCGCTTCTCCGCTCGGCGAGCGTGCAAAAGTTCATGGTGGGCTTCGAAATGCTGGCCACGCCCCAGCGCGACTTCACCCCGGAGGACGCGGCCGAGCAATTGCGCGATCTGTCCGAGGTGCATTACCGTTGCGGCGCCACGCCTGCGGCCGAGGCTGGCGCGTGACGGATTGGCGCACCGTCGAGTGGCTGGAGGCGGATGGCCGCGGCGGATTCGCCATGGGAACAGTGCATGGCCACTTGTCACGGCGTTACCATGCGCTCGTGCTGACGGCGCTCACGCCGCCCACGGGGCGCGTGGTGCTGGTCAATGGACTGGAATCCTGGATCGAACTGCCGGACGGGCGCACGCTGCCGCTGGCACCGCATGTTTTTGCGGAATCCGGCGAGACGGACACATGCGGACGGCAGATCACCGCGTTTCAGCATGATCCCTGGCCGCAGTGGACCCTGGAGTTCCCCGGCGGGATCACCGTGACACACGAACTGTTCTGGTCCCGGCAGGAAGACTGCCTCTGCCTGAGGTGGAAGATCGGCGGCGTACCGCAAGGGTCGCAGTTGCGGCTGCGCCCGCTTGTGTCAGGGCGGGACTACCATAGCGTGCAGACAGCAGGGCCAAGGTTTCGGTGTGCGGTGACCAACGAAAACGGTTGGACAGTGCTCCAGCCGGACCCGCACCTGCCGCGGGTGGGCATGCTTGGTACATTTCAGTTTGAGCACGATCCGGTGTGGCGGCGCGGCCTGCTCTATGAGGTCGAGCGCCAGCGTGGCCTCGTTCACATCGAGGATCTCGAGTCGCCGGGAATTCTTACACAGACGCTTGGCTCCGACACCCGGGAGGCAATCCTTATCCTGGCTCCGCGCACGGAGGGGCGGCGCCTGCCGATCTCCAATGACGGCCTTTCCCTTTTCCACGAATGTTGCTCGCGGGAGCATCACCGACGCGCGGCATTCCCCTCGCCGTTGGATCTGGCCGCGGATGCTTACATTGTCTCGCGGGGTCACGGAAAAACGATTGTCGCCGGCTACCCATGGTTCACGGATTGGGGGCGCGACACCTTCATTGCCATGCGCGGCCTGTGCCTTGCCACAGGCCGCCTACACGACGCGCAGAGCATCCTTCTGGAATGGGCCAAGACGGTTTCGCGCGGCATGGTGCCAAATCGTTTTACAGATGCTGGCGACGCGCCCGAGTTCAATGCGGTGGATGCCTCGCTCTGGTTTATCGTGGCGGTGCATGATTTCTTGAAGGCCTGCGAGAATGCGGGCTTTGCAGTGCCGGATTCTCATCGGGCACAACTGGGCGCCGCGGTGACAGAAATTCTCGCCGGTTACTCGGCCGGGACCCGCCACCGCATACGCTGCGACGACGATGGCCTGTTGGCGGCAGGCGAACCGGGCGTGCAACTGACATGGATGGACGCAAAGGTGAACGACTGGGTTGTCACTCCGCGCATCGGCAAGCCGGTCGAGATTCAGGCGCTCTGGTACAATGCGCTGCGGATCGGTTCGTTGTTTGACCGCCGATGGAGTGCGGCGGCAGAGACCGTGCGTCGCAGTTTTGAGGCGCGCTTTTGGAACGCCGGGCGCGGCTGCCTGTTTGATGTCGTTGATGTGGATGATGTGCCGGGTCGAACGGATGGTTCCATCCGTCCGAACCAAGTTTTTGCTGTAGGCGGTCTGCCATTTCCGTTGCTCGAGGGTGAGCGGGCGCGGTTGGTCGTGGATGTTGCCGAGAAACATCTTGTCACACCGATCGGGCTGCGGTCGCTTGCGCCGTGCGAGCCGGCCTATCGCGGCACATTCGGTTGCACAATCCTCGAGCGCGACGGCGCGTATCATCAGGGGATGGTTTGGTGCTGGCTCATGGGACCGTTTGTGGAGGCGTGGGTGCGAGTGCGCGGTGCAACGCCCGGCGTAAAAGCCGAAGCCCGTCAACGGTTTATAGTCCCGCTGCAGAAGCATTTGAAGGAGGCGGGCATGGGCCATGTGTCGGAAGTCGCTGATGGCGACCCACCGCATACGCCCGCCGGATGTCCGTTTCAGGCTTGGTCTGTAGGCGAACTCCTGCGGCTGGACCGATTCGTGCTGGCCTGCTGATCATGCCGATGGTATGAGGCTTGTGGTGAAACGGGACCTGCCTGCGAACTACGCGGCGGGATTTGGCACATACGCGCCCCCGCGGCACTGTTTCAAATAGTTAAGTGCGTGCACCTGTCCCGTCATTTCCAATTCGCCGCGGTACACCGGATCGTGCCAGCCTTCGATGTCGATGGAACCGCGGAAACCCTGAAGGCGCAGTTCCGAGATGATCTGGGTCCAGTTGCTGTCCCCAAAACCGGGAGTGCGGTGGAACGCGAAGGGCACGCCGCCGGCAATCCCGTGCTCGCGGATGACATCCCAACGGATAGTCGCATCTTTGCCATGTAAATGGAAGATGCGTTTTCCCCATTTGCGCAGTTGAGGCATGGGATCAATCAGCGCTACCATCTGATGGCATGGTTCCCATTGCAGTCCGAGGACTGGCGAGGGAACAGCGTCAAACATCAGGGTCCAAGCGTCCGGGTTGTGAGCGATGTTCCAGTCGCCGCGATTCCAGTCGCCGCCCATGGAGCAGTTCTCAAAGGCGATCCGCAAACCCTTCTGCTCGGCTTGTTCAGCCAAGGGTGCCCACACTTCGCGAAACCGCGGAATGGATTCCGGAATCGGCCGCTCCCGAACCCGTCCGGCAAAACCGGCGACCACTGTGGCTCCAAACAGAGGAGCCGCCTCCAAAGCCGCGCGCAAGAGATCGAGCGTCTTGCGATCCCTCTCCTCGTCGCCCAAGGGGTTCCCGTACACCCCGAGGGAACTGATGACAACCCCTGAGTCGGCCAGAGCCGAGCGAACCTCTCCGGCCAGCGCTTTCAGATCTATGCCATAGTCGTCGGGACCGAAAGTGAGACTGAAACTCTCAAAGCCGTGAGGCAAAATTTGCGGGATGTAACTCGGCGCAACTCGGCCGGGCACCAAGGTGCCGATTCGTATGTCATGTTGTGGGGTTGGAACGAGCATGAGAGGAGTCTCCTTGGTCAATTCATAGAAGTGGTTGTCTGATGGTTTGAGACATGGGGGGAAGAGGCTGGTGACCCCTGTAGCAGGTCCACCCGCGCGCTCATTTCGGGCAGCACAAGCCCATCCGGGTTAAGGATCTGCACCTTGATTTGGACGGTGGCTTTCGTGCGGTTGGCCTCTGGCGCAATCTCCCGCACGCGCCCTTCGTAGGACTTGTCCGGATAGGCATCCAGGGTCACCTTCGCTGGCTGACCCATAAAAACCTTGGCGAAGTCGGCTTCGTTGATGTCCACCTCGACCTGCAGGTCGGAAAGGTCGGCCAAAGACAGCAATTCTGTGCGTGCTCCGCGGCTGCCCCCAAAACTCTGTGGCGTGACCAGTTCGCCGGGTTCTATGAGTTTTTCCAGGATCGTGCCGTCGCGCGGGGCGCGGATCACGGTGTCCTCAAGATTGAGTTCGGCCACCTCGACTGCTGCCTTCGCCGCTGCCAGTTCGGCGCGAGCAGCGTCCAGTTGTTCCTGGCGCGGGCCGGCCTGCACGAGAGCCAGGTTCTGTCTGGCCACTTCGAGACGGGCGGCCGCATTGTCGCGCGCCGCACGGGCGTCGTCCACCGTCTCGCGCGAGACCGCGCCTCCCTGCTCGACCAGCAGCCGGCGTCGTTCGAGTAGCCGCTCCGCATTTGCCAAAAGGATTTCCGCCTGATCTACCTCGGCTTTGGCGCGAGCAATTTCCTCGGGTCGGGAGCCGTTCTCCAACTCGCGCAGGCGGGCTTCCGCCGCCTGCAGCCGGGCGCGAGCCTCGCGGCAGCGAGCCTGATAATCGCGATCGTCAAGCCGGACCAGAACCTGCCCGCTGCTCACCCGGTCGCCTTTCTCGACTCCGACCCACATAACTTGCGCAATCACCTGTGGAATCAGAGAGATGCGCTGGCGAGGCGTGACATAGCCCGACGAGGTCAGCACGATCGCACCGGCGCGAGACTCCGCCGTTGTTGTTGTTGTTGAGGCTTGATCTTGGGTGATCGGTTGGGTCGTGGCCGCCGGCTCGTTCGGGCTCTTTGTCAACCCTGCCCCGGGTTGCGCGGTTTGAATGGCCGCCATGACGCCGGCACCCAGCGCAAAACCAGCCGCAAGCATCCACCAGCCGCCCCGCCGGCGAGGGATGGCCTTACGGGCCGGGTCTATGCGCAGGCTCTGCAGTTTCTGGTTTGTTACGGATTTTTCCGACACCTGTTGCTCGTCATCCTCCTGCAGCGACTGACTACGCCCCGTCCCGCATGTTCTCTACGATCGCAGCGCGCGATGCCTGCAGAGCCGGTAGGAAACCGCCGACAATACCCATGACCACGGCAAAACCCACTCCGATGGCGAAAAGGGTGGGCGTCACGCGAAAAGCAAACGCAACCTCGCTGAACGAGTACATATTGCTCGTTCCGGTGGCGACACCGTTCATCGGAAGCGCGAGCAGGCCGCCAAGCACGCCGCCAACTAGGCCAAGCATCGCCGCCTCGATGATGAAGCACAGGAGGATGCTGCGGCGTGAGTATCCGAGGATTCGCAGCGTTCCGATCTCCCGGGCGCGGCTGGATATCGCCGCGTACATGGTATTCATGGCAGAAAATACTGCTCCGACAGCCATGATCACGGCAATCATGGTGCCAAGGTATTGAATGGGCTTGGAATTCTTGGTCTGCTCGGCATAGTAGTCCACTTCGGCGCGCGGCTTCAGGCCGGATAATTGTTGGTTGCTCTCGATGGCGGCCTTGAGACGATCCCGCCCTGCGGGATCCGTCGCCTGCACAATAATCGAAGAGTACACATCCCGGTCAAACTCCCGGTTGAGAACCTCGACATCGCCCCAGAGTTCGGAATCAAAGGCGGTGCGGCCCGTGTCGAAGCGTCCTACGATGATCCACTCGCTCTTCACCAGTTTGACGCGGTCGCCCACGCGGGTGTTGCGAAAGCGTTTGCTGGCGCCATCGCCGACGATCAGTTCCTGAAGGCCAGGGGTAAAAGGTCGGCCTTCCACGATGCGCAGCCCCGGCCGCATCCCAAAACTCGACGGTCCGGCACCGCGAATGATAGCATTGGACTTCCCGCCGCCGTTTTTCTCAAGGCTCACAATGTTGATTGTCTCAAGTTCCGCCAGCGGGCGTCCGTCCGGACCCGCGGCGACTCCCTCCAGATAGCGGATTTTTGCCAGATGTTTGCGATCCACAGTGGAGTTCGTCTCGGATGTCGAACCCTTTCGCAACACAAGCAGGTTGCGTGGATCGCCGGAGGACACGAAAGCCTCCGACAGGCCCTGTGCGAGCGACAGCACAATCACCAGCATGGCCACCACCAGCGCAAAGGCAAAGACCGTCAGCGTCGTTGTCCGCCACCGCAGTCCTATGTGACGGATGCTGTATCGCAAGGGAATGGCCATCGCCTCAGTCCACAGTCCTCAATCCGTCCAATACTCCCATCCGCGACGCTGACCATGCCGGCAGCAACGAACTCGCTAATCCCACGCCCACGGTGATCACAGCCCCCAGCACTGCGGTCTCTTGACGCATGTTGAGATATGGAATGATTCCGTTGCTGAACCTGAACCAGTCAATCGGAGGGAGCGCGAGCAGCAAGGCGGTTGTCACCGTCACCCCGCCGGCTACGGAGACCCACGGCCCGACCCGCGTCAGCCAGTGCTGGATCTCAGCAAGACGCCGCACCTGACCGCCCGGTGTCCACTCTGGCAGAAGCAGCGAGGCAAGAAGCAAAGTTAGTCCTACAAAACCAGTGACAGCGACTCCGCCAATCACAGACAGAAAAATCCGCGGATTCGGCAGGATCGCCATGGTAACGCCTATGCCGATGGCACCGCCTGCGAGGCTGACCAACAACCCTTCGGCGACCACGAGCCCCAAAACATGCCCGCGGCTGAAACCGATGGTTTTCAGCACGGCAATTTCCCGCACGCGCTCGCGCACGGCCATCGCCATGGTGCTGGCAGCGATCAGCACGATGGCAAAGACGACAACGGTCACAAGCCCGCGCACAAGCACCTGAATATTGCCGATCATCTCGACAAAAGACAGATAAAAGGCTTTTTCTGTTTCAGCCTTGACTTCGGCCTCGGAATTGCGGAACATTGCCTCGATGGCGGCAAGCACCTCCGGGACGCGTTCCGTCGTTTCTGCCAAGCCAAAGAATGTGCCAACGCGCTTGCCGCCGCCCATCAATTCATCGAGGTAGGTCAGGTTGAAAAGAAGCCATTCGGCCGCCGGTCCGGTGAAAATGCCCCGCACGGTCAACTCCAAGTCCACAGGATAAATGTCGCCTTGAATGACGATGCGGTCGCCGATTTTGAATCCGTAGCGCTCGACAAGTTTATCGCCGATCAGACAGGCTGTCCGCTCGGTCTGCATGGCCTTCAGGTATTCGGGTTTGAGGGGCTTGTAATCGCGGAAGACGGTGAAGAAGTCGCGCGGATCAATCCCGAATCGCGGAAAAAAGTTTTCAATTTCTTCATTCTTCCAGATGCCTCCGAACCAGTCCATGGGTGTCAAGGCGGTCACGCCGGGAACGCGCGCGATCTTCTGCTGGTAGGGCTTGGGCAGTTGCATGGTCAGCGATGTGCGGTGCCGTACAACAAACCGAGGGATGGCCTCGTCCAGCGCGGCGGGCTTGGTGATTTCGAGCAAAAGAGTGTCCAGGATGACAATCAGGGCAAGCGAGACCCCAATACTTAACACCGTGAGGACGGTTCGCCGGGCATTTCGGAGTGCGTTTTTGGCGACATAACTGGCGAGATTCATGGATTTGCGTCCAAACGCGCTTACCAGTCCTTGGGTTTCTGGCCGGGCGGAAGCAGGCGCCCCTTCTCGAGATAACGCACTTGTCGAGCCGACCCCGCAGCATGGGGGTCGTGGGTCACCATAATAACGGTTTTTCCAAGTTCCGAGTTGAGCAGGCGGAACATCTGCAGCACATCGTCCGCTGACTGCGAGTCGAGGTTGCCTGTCGGTTCGTCTGCCAGTATCAGATCAGGGTCGGTCGCGATGGCTCGCGCGATGGCGACGCGTTGTTGCTGCCCGCCGGATAACTGCCGCGGCGTGTGATGCATCCGGTCGGCAAGTCCCACAAGACTCAGAGCCGTTTCCACCTGCTGCCGCCGTTCGCGGCGGGTGAGACCCGTCAGAAGTAACGGCATTTCCACATTCTCGCTGGCGGTCAGCACGGGAATCAGGTTAAATGTTTGGAATACGAATCCAACATACTGGTTTCGCCATTTCGCCAGTTCCGTTTCGCTGAGCGCAGCAATATCCTGGCCTAGCACGACGCAACAGCCAGAAGTCGGTCGGTCTATCCCGGCAAGGATATGTAGGAGGGTAGACTTGCCGGAGCCCGATGGGCCCATGAGAGCCAAAAAATCGCCCTCATGAATGCTGAGCGTCGCATGATCTAGGGCCACGACTTCTTGTCCACCCATAAAGTAGATCTTGGTCAGATCTGTGGCCTCAACAAGCACCCTGTTTTCGTCTGCCGTGCTGGTGCGGTCGCCGGGATCCTGCTGCGCTTGGAATGGGAGTGTGTCTGACATGCACTGCGATACGGTTGGTGGCGATTGGCCGATTTGATACACACTATGCCGGCTCAGGTTGGATAATCTGATGCAACTTCTCGATTTGCTGGATTAGAGTAAAAAAATCCCCCCGGGGTTTGGGGTGTTATCCCGTTTCCCCGGGGGGTGCCTTTCAGCAGTGTTTCGCGTTTCCGCGGGCCGAGGCGTTACCTCGCTGGGATGCAGGCCTCGTCCTCTCTCAGGAGGTCGTACTCGCGGATTTCGATTCGATCGATGGTGAAGTTGCCCTTCTCGCGGATTCTGGCGACGCCCGGGCTGAGAGTGTCGACAAGGTCGGCGCCGAGGATGATGTCGCGGCGCGAGGGTGCGTTGACTCCCGGCCCTGGCTGGTTGGCGAGGATAGGCATTCTTGTTTCGATCGAGTCGGCAGGTGCGAACTCGGGTCTGATCCTCCGGTCCAGCGGGGTGTGGAAGTGCATGGTGTACCACCCGCCGACGGTGTCGGTGGTGTAGCGGTCGGGATTTTGCGTCCCGATACCGGGCAGTGCCTGCTGGGCGATGGCGTTGTTGTTAGTAACTTCGCCGCGCCCGGTGGCCCATGCGCCTCCGAGTTCGTACTTCTGGCCCCACATGAACTTGGCTGACCTCGCACGCAGGCGAATCATGGAGTTGAGGTTCGACTGCTGAGTGGAGGTGATGTGCCAGCGGATGACATACTGCTTGTTCTCGCGCACGCGCACGCGTTTGGTCAGGTCGCCACCCGGGAAGAACTCGCGGCTGACGATGCCGACGCGGTTGTCGGGCACGAGGGTCGAATCCATGGTGATGCCCCACGGTCCTTCGCTGTAAGTCGGCAGCGTAGTGGAGCCGTCATCCTCGATGGTTCCATACTGGCCTAGGAGCGGGCTAAGAGCGAGGTTGTAAACGGCCAGTTCAGAGGCGGGGAAGACGACGCCAAGCGATCCTGCGGTTCCTCCGAAGGGCTCGTAAACCTTAAGCGGCTGGGCTGCTGTGGTCAGGAGCGTCTTCGGGTAGGTGTAGACGAGCGACTCGACCATGGCGATGACGCCGTTGTCCTGCGGGTCGAGGGCGTAGGCTTCGAAGGCCCGCGCGATGCCTTCGGTGGCGGCGTTGGCCACGAGGAAGGGCACATCAACGGGGTCGAAGTCCACGGTGTAGACGGAGGGGTTAGAAGGAACAAGCGACGGCCGCAGTTCGCGTCCGAGGGAGGTTCCCTCAGGATCTCCGTTGAGGTGAGTGAAGACCTCGAGCATGGAGTTGACGGCGAATCGGTTGGTGAGGCGCACGCGCAGGTTGGGCATGGTCACCGTGGTGGGGAGGTTCACATTGCCGGTTCCGTAGAGGTAGTACTGGCCTCGGACATACTTCGTGGGGCCGACCGAGGAGTAGGGCAGCCACTCGTTGAAGTTGGTGTAGAGGCCAGAGACCCGGAACCGGTCGGGCGTCGAGGCATAGACACGCGAGGCGAGAGCCGGGGCCGTCGACTCGAAGTAGGTGTCGGCGAATCCGGGCGTGTTGAACCCGAAACTCCACCAGCCGTTGACACTGCCAATGGGTTCGATGACATTAGTGGTGAAGATGTCATCGATTTCGGTGACAATCGGCCAGCAGGTGTCGGTGACCTCGGTGTCGGTGTCGTTGGCACCGTCGGGGTCATTTTCAACCGACAGCACGGTGACGACATTGACGAGGGTCGTGGGCTGTGTGGTCACGCCAGTGAGCGTGAGGCTGAGGCTGGTGCCCGAGGCGATGACTCCCAGATCCCAGATAACCACGCCGGGGGCCGTTGTGACGGTTCCCTGAGGTGTGGTGACGGTGCCGACGAGGAACTGCGGCGGGACATTGTCAACCACGGTGACGCTGGTGGCATTGCTGGGTCCCATATTGGTGACCACGATGGTGTAGGTGAGCGTCTGGCCGACAGGTGCCGGCAGCGGTGAGAGGCTCTTGTCCACCATAAGGTCAGCCGATGGATCCACCGCCGTGGTGACGACCGGCGTTTGGTTGTCGGTCGTGTCGGGGTCGGAATCGTCGCCGGTGACGACGGCCGTGTTGTGCAGCGTGGCCGTGGTCTGCGGAATGACGACGATCTGCACCTGTTTCGAGCCACCAGCCGCAATGGTGCCGAGGTTGCAGGTCACCGTACCCGAGGCCTCCGAGCAGCCCGTGGACGCGGAGACGAACAGGGCGCTCGGCGGCAGAATGTCGGTCATGGTGACATTCGTGGCCGGGCTGGGGCCGGCGTTGGACACCGTGATGGTGTAGGTCAGCGGTTGTCCAACGAAGATGCGGTTGGTGCTAGCCGTTTTGGTGATGCTCAGGTCGGCCAGCGGGCGCACTTGAGTCTCGACATCGGGCGTCTGGTTGTTGCCCGGTACCGGATCGAAGGCGCCGCCCGCCACCACGGCCCGGTTGACAATCGTGCCGGTGGTGTTGGGCACCACGACGATGGTCACGGTGGTGGCCTGACCGGCGGCAAGCGGGCCGACGGCGCAGGTCACCGTTCCCGAGACCTCCGAGCAACCCGTCGAGGCGGACACGAAGGACACGCCCGCGGGCAGCACATCGGTCAGCGTCGCCGTCGTCGGCTGCGGACCGTTGTTGGTTACGACGATCGTGTAGGTCAGCGGCTGGCCGACGAAGACCGGGTTGGGCGATGCGGACTTTGTCACGGCCACATCGGCTGCCTCGCACTCGTCAGGCACACCGTTGCTGTTGGCGTCGTCGCTCGTGCCCGAGGCGATGTCGCACTCGTCAGGCACACCGTTTGTATTGCAGTCCCGCGAAGTGCCACTGGCGATATCGCACTCGTCAGGCACACCGTTTTCATTGCAATCGCGAGAGGTGCCCGAGGCGATGTCGCACTCGTCAGGCACACCGTTTCCATTGCAGTCGGCGCTCCTGCCCGAGGCGATATCGCAGTCGTCGGGGATGGCGTTGTTGTTACAGTCGTTGCCCTCGAGTTCGCATTCATCGGGCACGCCGTTGGAGTTGCAATCGGCGCTGGTGCCCGGCGCGACGAAGCATGTCTGCACCTGG
>JAOAAY010000046.1 GCA_026418615.1 Candidatus Sumerlaeaceae bacterium
CGGGCGTCAAATGATGTGAAAAAGACCCGGGGGCCGACGAGTCAGGAATGACGCTCACAGCCGACACCTCTCCGGGCGCGGCATCCACGGATGCATCCACAAAAATGGCGCGCGACACCGCCGCCAAATCCTCGGCCAGTTCCGGAGTCAGTTGGTGACACTCCACAACCCGCGCCGCCGCCCGGTCGCCGAGCATTTCCGCCGCGGCCCGCGCAATGGCCGGTCCCAAACCGTCATCGCCACGCAGCGGGTTGCCGTATCCCACGATCAGCACCGTCATGCCGGGCATCTACCGGTTACGGGGTATAATCGTTCAGCGGCCCCTGGCGGCGCGCAAGCGGTGAACGCCTCCGCAGCGCGGCGGTATGCGTTTGGCGGCAAGAGGGGGGAGGCATCCCCGCGGCCAATGGCTCATCGGAGGAACCATGGAATTCGTTTTCACGATTCACCGGCTCAACAAGTATTATGGCACGCGCCATGTGCTCAAAGACATCAATCTGGCGTTCTACCCCGACGCAAAGATTGGCATCGTGGGCGACAACGGCTCGGGAAAAAGCACTCTGCTGCGGATCATGGCCGGTCTGGACGACGATTTTCAGGGGAAAGCCGAGCCGGCCCGCAAGGCGCGCGTGCTGCTGGTGCCTCAGGAGCCGCAACTCGATCCGACCAAAACCGTGCGCGGAAATCTGGAGATGGCCTTTGCCGACACCATGGCCCTGCTCAAAGAGTATGATGAACTAACCGCCTCGCTGGGCGAACTCGAAGGGGAGGCCATGGAAAAGGCCATGGATCGCATGGCGGCCCTGCAGGATCAGATTGAGGCGGCTGGCGGTTGGGAACTCGACCAGACTCTTGATGCTGCCGCCAACGCGCTCGTGCTGCCGCCTGACGACATGGATGTCACCAAACTCTCCGGCGGCGAACGCCGGCGCGTGGCTCTCGCTCAGGCCCTGCTGCAAAAGCCCGACATGCTGCTGCTCGACGAGCCCACCAATCACCTCGACGCCGAAACCGTCGCGTGGCTGGAAGAGCAACTGCGCCAATACCCCGGCAATGTCATCATCGCCACCCACGATCGCTACTTTCTCGACAATGTGACCAAATGGATTCTCGAACTCGACGGCGGGCGCGGCATCCCGTTCGAGGGCAATTATTCCTCGTGGCTGGCCCAGAAAATTGAACTACTGGCGCGCGAGGAAAAGGCCAAGAGCGCCCGCCGGAAATCGCTCGAATCCGAACTGCGCTGGATCCGCATGAACACGGCCGAACACCGCGAGTTGAGCCGCCATCGCCTCGCCGAATATGAGCGCCTTGTGGCCGAGGAAAAGCGCGAGGAGGACGACACCGCCATCCAGATCGCCCCCGCCGAGCATCTCGGCGACCAAGTCATCGAGGTGCGCGGCGTAACCAAAGGGTTTGGCGGCGAGCCTCTCCTCCGCGATGTCACCTTCACCGTTCCCAAGGGCGCCGTCGTCGGCCTCATCGGTCCCAATGGAACCGGAAAAACCACCCTGTTCCGCATGATCACCGGCGCCGAGCCGCCCGACGCGGGGGAAATCGTCATCGGACCCACCGTCCGGATGGCTTATGTGGATCAGCACCGCGACACCCTCAACGGCGAGAACACCGTCTACGACGAGATCCGCGAGGGCGCCGAAGACATTGTGTTTGGCAAGCGCACCATCCCGGCCCGCGCCTATGTCTCGCGCTTCAATTTCCGCGGCACGGACCAGCAAAAACTGGTCAAAAACCTTTCCGGCGGCGAACGCAACCGGGTCCACCTCGCCAAAATCCTCAAGTCCGGCGCCAATGTCATCCTGCTCGACGAGCCGACCAATGACCTCGATGTCTCGACGCTCCGCATGCTTGAGGACGCCATCAATGGTTTTGGCGGCTGCGTTCTGGTCATCAGCCACGATCGCTTCTTTCTCAACCGCGTCTGCACCCACCTGCTGGTGTTCGAGGGCGAAGGACGCGTCCGGTGGTTTGAGGGCAATTTCGAAGACTACGAGGCCGCCCGCAGACGGGAAGCCGGCGAGAGCGCATTCGCCAATCGCCGCGCCCGATACCGCCGGATTGTTTAGGCGCGGCGCAGGTCGCCCTCAGTCCAGCCGGAAGGCCGAAACGCTCACGGGCGCAAAGACATTGCCGCCATGCTGGTTGCCGGAAATCAGTGTGAAATTGGGCCAATGCCCGGGGTTGCCGCCGGTGATGTTGGCAGGCGCCGAATCGTCGCTAAAAAAGGCCGAGCCGCTCACCACAACCGCAAACGCCTGAATCGTGTCGGCACCCGTGATATTGTTTAACATGGAGCGCGGTATTTTCAGTTCCCAGCCGCTCGAAGTGCCCCCGTCGTTGAGAAAGGCGTGCGTCTCGTCCCCGACGGTGAGCGGCGAGCCCGCTGTGCCCGGGTTGCCAAAATACGACCAGCCAATCGGCGCATAATAGCGGCCCCGGTCAATGTCAAAGACCGTCGGCCCGGCGCCCGTGTTGCCTGACCAGCCGCGATCAACCTCAAAATCCATGCGCCAATCGGTCGTCGGACTCCACGGCGGCCCCGGAAGAGTCGTGTTGCCAAAAACATAACCGCCGCCGGGACCAAGGCCCCCGCAAGCGTTGCCTGCCGGCCGTCCGGAGATATTGGACGCGTTCACCATCAAGAGCAGGCCGTTGTTGTTGTCGCCCTGCAGCCGTCCCCGTACAAAAAAATACAGGTGCGTGGCGTCATTCGTGAACCAGATTTGCGAGCAGTCGTTATTCAAACCGAATCCTGTTCGCGCACTTGGAGTCGCATCGCAATCGGGCATGAGAGCGTAGCCCGCTCCCGAATCCAAAACGCCGTCAATGACCGGCGTCCCAGCGCAGGCTGTCGCCACAGAAATTGACGCGCAGAAAACCAAAGCCGCAGTCCGCCGCACGATTGTGCCCTCCTCGGGAAGGTCGCCGGCCCATGGGCCAACTCTCGAAACCGACGGGCCGAAGCCTCCCGCCCTTTGGTGTCTTACGGGTATCCGCAACGAAGTTTTATGAGACGGCACCGGCCGGAAAGTCAACGATATCACGGCATCCGTGGAACTTGTCGAATGAACTCGTTCATTGGACTTGCCCGCGGGGCACAGGCAGTGTAGTTGCGGGGGTGAAAGGGGGTCTGAGCGGTGGAAAGGCGACTGGGATTTTACCCTATCACGCTCGGGAGTCGCCGACGGAGCCGTGCGTTTTCGCTTTTAGAACTGCTGGTGGTGCTGACCATCATTAGCATTTTGGTGCTGATCTTCGTACCGAATTCGCATCTGGCGCGCAATTGCGCCGGGAATGCTGTGAAATTTCACGAGAAGAATGCCCGGGACAACAACCGCGCGCTGCGCGGCAATTTCGACGATGTGAAGCGACCCGAGGACTTCAAAGATTGACCACGCGGCCCCCCAAAGCCGCCCGGCGAGCCATGCTCATGCCTCGCCGTTCAGAAATCGGCGGTCAGCATAATATCAATATTCTGGCTTTCGCCCAAGGCAACCAGTTCCTCCCGCAGGCGTGCCACAGGCGTCCCGGCGGGAACATCAACCTCCATATCAATGCGAAAGACCTCGGCTCCCGTGAACGGGGCCGACACGGTGGTCGTGGCCAACGAGACGATGTTAGCGCCGTGACACCGCAAGGCATGGGCGATCTTGTGGACGATCCCCGGGTGGTCGAGTGCGGCGGCCCGCAATGCATAGCGCAGCATGGGCGCAACGGGCGGAGGCGGCGCCGCGGCCACCGGTTTGGTGAAAACCGTCAGGGAGTGGGCCTGGGCAAACGCCTCGCGCGACGCCTCCAGCCGCTCTGCCAATCCCGCCGGCCCGGAGACAAGAATCATCGCCGTGAACTCGCCGCCCAGCAGCGACATCCGGCTATCCTCAATGTTGCCGCCTTCGTCCAGAATCCAACCGGATAAGTCCTCGACGATCCCCGGCCGGTCTGTCCCGGCAGCGGTGATCACGACAAATTCCCTCTTTTCCATGTCTGTCCGCCCTTCTGTCCTGACCGCGCCAACCCATCCCCCCGCAGCCGCCGCGTCAAGCCGCCTGTTGGCGCTTACAAACGGCACCCAAAGCGTCCGCTATCGTTTGTCACCAAATTGCCATCTGTGCCTGCCCGAGAACGGCAGGTATGGTGTGCAGGGAAAGTGGGGGGACAAGAATCACAGGGACTATCTCAAGGTGAATCAATGAAAAATCTGATGCATTCTGTTGCGGCCGGTATTGTCGCTGCTGCGTTTGTCTCTCAGACCTTCGGCCTGCGTGCTGAGACCGACACCATTCGCGTGGACGGCTCCAGCACGGTCTATCCGGTCACGGAGGCTGTTGCCGAGGAGTTTCAGGCCTCCACGGGGGGCAAGTTCAAAGTCACCGTGGGCATCTCGGGCACGGGCGGTGGATTCAAGAAGTTCGGACGCGGCGAAACGGATATCTCCAACGCGTCGCGACCCATCCTCGAGCAGGAGATCGCCGAGTGCCGTAAAAACGGCATCGAGTTCATCGAACTGCCCGTCGCGTTCGACGCGCTGACTGTCATGGTCAACCCGCAGAACACTTGGGTGGACAAACTCACGACGGACGAACTCAAGCGCATGTGGGAGCCGCAAGCGCAGGGCAAGATCACCAACTGGAAGCAGATCCGCGACAGTTTCCCCGACGCACCGTTGAAACTCTACGGCGCGGGCGCGGACTCCGGCACTTTCGATTACTTCACCGAAGCCATCATGGGCAAACCCAAGGCCAGCCGCGGCGACTTCACCGCCAGCGAGGACGACAATGTGCTCGTACAGGGAATCTCGACCGACAAAAATGCCATCGGATACTTCGGTTATGCCTATTATGCCGAAAACAAAGACAAACTCAAGGCCGTCCCGATTGATGCTGGCAAAGGGCCAGTCGCGCCGACCGAGGAGACGGTTATCAACGCAACCTACGCGCCCCTCTCCCGGCCCATCTTCATCTATGTGAGCAAAAAGTCTCTCGAACGGCCGGCCGTTCGCCAGTTTGTGGAATTCTACTTGAAGAATGTCGCGGACTTGGCGCGTGAAGTCAAATATGTGCCGTTGCCGCCAAGCGCTTACGAGAAGGGGCTCGAGCGTCTCAAAGCCGGCGAGACCGGTACGGCTTTCGGCGGCCACTCCGAGGTGGGGTTGCACATTGACGAATTGTTCAACCGGCCGTTGAAGAAGTAGCCGGATCTGCCGCAGGGATCACCCTCCGGCAGCCGGTTGGTCATGTTGATTTATGTCTGACATGAGCGCCATCGAAACCGGGCAGGCTGTCCTCCCGCAGCGGCGGCTTGCCCTCGCCAGCGCCGCTCAGCGGCGGCGGCTTGCCCTCCTGGAATGGGGTATCGAGTCGCTGCTGTTTCTCGCCGCTGCGTCCTCGATCCTCATCACCGTCGGCATTGTCGGCGTGCTCGTGTACGAATCGCTCGGCTTTTTCCGCCATGTGAGCCTGTGGCGGTTCTTGACAGACAAAGAGTGGACACCCCTGTTTGCCAATCCCCAATATGGAATCTGGCCGCTGCTGACGGGAACCTTGGTGACGACAACCGTTGCCCTTGCGGTGGCTCTGCCCGTGGGCACGATCACCGCCATGTATCTGTCGGAGTTCGCGCCCGCATGGTTGCGCGAGGCCGTCAAGCCCGTGCTCGAACTGCTCAGCGCCGTCCCCACCGTCGTTTACGGCTATTTTGCGCTGCTGTTCGTGTCGCCGATTCTTCAGCGGATCGTTCCCGGCCTCGAGGGGTTCAACATGCTCAGCGCAGGGATTGTCATGGGCATCATGATCGTGCCGTATGTGACCTCCCTGAGCGAGGACGCCATGCGTTCCGTGCCCATGCTGCTGCGCGAAGGCGCCTATGCCATGGGCGCCAACCGGCTGGTGACAGCCACGCAGGTCGTGTTCCCTGCGGCGTTGTCGGGCATTGCGGCGGCCTATGTGCTGGGCATTGCGCGCGCCATCGGCGAAACGATGATTGTCGCGATTGCCGCCGGCACCCAGCCCAACCTCACCTTCGACCCGCGGCAAGGCGCCGCCACCGTCACGGCGTACATCGTTCAGGTCAGCCTCGGCGATCTGCCCCATGGCAGCATCGGTTACCAGTCGATCTTTGCAGCGGGCATTACACTCATGCTCGTCACGCTGGGCTTCAATATCCTCGGCTACTATTTGCGGCGGCGATTCCGCGAGGCGTACTGATGTCAGCCGACTCGAAAACCGATCGCATCCAGCGCATCATTGCGCGCCGTCGCCGCCACGACCGGATCTTTTCCATGATCGGGTTGCTGTTGCTCCTGATGTGCTTGGGCACGCTTGTCGCGCTACTGGCCGACCTGGCCATTGATGGACTCGCTCGCATCAACAAGCAATTCCTGACATCGTTTCCGTCGCGCTTCCCCGCGCGCGCGGGCATTCTCTCGGCTTGGGTCGGCACCCTGTTGGTGATTCTCGTCACGGCTTGTACAGCAATCCCTCTGGGGCTGGCTGCGGGCATTTACCTTGAGGAATATTCCGCGCGAAACCGCGTGGCGCGCATCCTCGAGATCAATCTGCACAATCTCGCCGGCGTGCCGTCCATCATCTACGGTCTGCTGGCGCTGGGTCTGTTTGTTTATGTGTTCCAGTTCGGACGCAGCATTCTCACAGCAGGTCTCACGCTGGGCATCCTGATTTTGCCCATCGTCATCGTGGCCACGCGCGAGTCGCTGAGGGCGATCCCGCTGGCCATCCGCGAGGCCTCCTACGCGCTGGGTGCCACCAAATGGCAGACGGTGCGCCACCATCTGTTGCCCTATTCGATGGGCGGCATCTTCACAGGTATCATTATCGCCATCTCGAGGGCCATCGGCGAGACGGCACCGCTCGTCACGATCGGCGCGTTGACCTTCATCGCCTTCCTGCCGCCGTCGCCCGTCCAGCCCCAACCGCCGTTTGTCAGCCTCGAGTGGCTCAAGTCCGATTTCACCGTTCTGCCCATCCAGATGTTCAACTGGGTGTCGCGGCCCCAACGCGAGTTTCACATCAACGCGGCCGCGACGGGTCTCGTGCTGATCGCGGTGACGCTGCTTCTCAACACGGCCGCGGTGGCCCTGCGCTACCGGGCCAGAAAGCGAGTGAGATGGTGATGTCGGGCGCCCTGCCAGAGCCAGTTGCCCGGCCCATGCCCTCGTTGCTGGAACGGGGCGCCGCCCGCCCGCCAGACGCCTTGACCCACCCCGACGAGGTCGCTGACCCCAAAGTCACCGCCGAGGGCCTCTCCTTCTCGTTTGGATCGCACCGGGTGCTCAAAAACCTTCACATGCCCATTGCCCGCAACCTTGTCACAGCCCTCATCGGGCCGTCGGGCTGCGGCAAAACGACTTTCCTGCGCTGCTTCAACCGCATGCATGACCTGTACCCGGACATCCGTTACGAAGGCCGGCTCGTGTTGCACCCGGACGGGCGCAACATCATCGCTCCCGAGGTCCACCCCGTCGAAATGCGCATGCGCATCGGCATGGTGTTTCAGAAGCCCAACCCTTATCCAAAATCCATCTTCGACAATGTGGCGTTCGGACTGCGCCTGCACGGTGTGCCGGCAGGCGAGTTGAAAGACCGCGTGGAGGAAGCGCTCCAGCGTGCGGCGCTGTGGAAAGAGGTGAAAGACCGGCTGCGCGATCCGGCCTACGGCCTGTCAGGCGGCCAGCAACAGCGGCTGTGCATAGCCCGCGCCCTCGCCACGGACCCCGAGGTGCTCTTGCTCGACGAGCCCACCTCCGCCCTTGACCCGGTTGCCACCGCCAAGGTCGAGGAACTGATTCACTCGCTGCGGGGACGCACGACTGTCGTCATCGTCACCCATAACATGCAGCAGGCGGCGCGGGTGTCGGACTATACGGCGTTCATGTACTTGGGCGAGATCATCGAGTTTGGTCCGACCGAGCGGATCTTCCTGAACCCCCGCCAGCAGATGACCAACGATTATGTGACCGGCCGGTTCGGCTGAGGCGGACGGCGCGCTCAGTCCCCGTCGGGGTCGTCCGCATGCGGCAAGCGGCGGGCGGCCTTCTTCTCCGACTGGCGATGCTTGGCCTCGAGCACCTTTTCCTGCGCCCGCTTCGAGCGCTTGCGCTTTTGCCGGCGGATTTTCTCGATGCGGCGGCGCTGCTCGCTTTCGCGCCCGGAGATCAGAGCATCGAGCCGGTCGCACAGGATTCGGCGCGCCAGAAAACGATTGAGCGCCTGACTGCGCTCTTGCTGGCACTTCACCTCAAGCCCTGTCGGCCTGTGCTTGAGATAAACGCAAGTGGCCACCTTGTTGACATTCTGCCCGCCGCGCCCGCCGGAGCGCACAAACTGCTCCTCGAGGTCCTCCTCGCGAATCCCAAGCCGCTCCATCCGCGCCGCGAGGGCTGCCTCTTTGCGATCTGTCGTTGAAAACCGGGACATGGTTACTCGTTTTGCCCGGCCCGTCAGGAGGTGCACGGGCAAAACGCAAGCAGACGGCCAGGCAGCCAACGGCCGATTGTTTTGCACGAAGTCACGAACCCTCTCCCGGGCCGGGAGAGCCGCTGACCAAACACATCGGGGCGTCCAGCGGTTCTCCGGGCACGGGAGCGGGAGGCCCGGCGATGGTCACCCGGCGGAGCAAGCCTGCGACTGACGGACCGGAACGACTGGCACATCGCACGGAGTTGCGCCGTGCCACGGCGCAGCCGGGTTTTGACGCCCTCACAGGTGAGGTTTTCCCTGTGGGCAATCTCAGCGACTGACATCTCCTCCCAATAGCGCATGACCATCACCTTGCGGTAAGAAGGATCCAAACGGGATACCCTGTCGCGCAGCATCTCGCGATGCTCCGCCTCGATAGCGAAATCACGAGGCGTCGGCTGCAAGGCAACGGCAGCAGCATCCGGCACCGTGTGCACATCCTCAGGGGATTCGTCTGCATCGCCCTGAATGAACACAAGCCGGCCTTCCTCCCTGCGCCATTTCCTATTCTGGTCAGAGCAGACACTGCGAGTGACCTGCCACAGGTAAGGGGCAAATTCCCTGTCCACACTAAATGTGGTTTTCAGCGCTTTGCTGATACGGATCCACACTTCTTGACGAATATCTTCCCAAATCTCGCGAACATTGCGCTGGCACTTGCTGAGGCGTTTCTTAATGACAGCAACCAATCGCTGGTCATACCTCTGCACCAGTTCGTCAAAAGCGCTACTGTCCCCCGCGTCACGGAAGCGGATAATCAGATCCCGATCGCTCGGGCCGGCGGAACTGTTGTGATGACGGTTCATCATAGTGCTCGGGCCTCCAAGTCCCTGAAATGGTTTGTTAAGGTTGCCAAACCCTCTGCCCACGGCAGGGGATTCGACTCGGTCATCATTGTCAGCGGACACCGTCCGCATGGGACCCGGACTGGCCCGGGTTTGTATGTTGGTGTTTATTGCCGGTTTATCCGGAGTCCTCCTTTCCCGCTGCGAAAATAAGCATTTTACAGTACATGTTCGCCTTGCACGGTATTGATCCAATGTCGCTTTTCACAATGTCCCCCACGCCCGGCATGCTCCCCCATGTGGTCTTTCGTCCCTGTTCCTTTACGGCACTCGGGTGACACAGGGGGTCACAAAAAAGCACATTTTCGCCAGGCCGACCGTCACCCGCTGACAGCATTAGACTTACACTAGGCCGCTTTAGCAGCGACCGAGTGCCTGTTACACTTTTCGTCCCTCCAAAAACCGCAGTGGGCAGGGCGACCCATAAATCTGTAGCGTCGGTGTGAGAACTGAGCATGTGCTCAACAATATCACAGAAAAAAGTGCTGTTAAACAGCGTTGATGTTCATTCTTTTCGATCGCCGCCGCACGAGGCCGCTGAGCCGCTGCGGCGTCAGGTGCTCGAGGGAGTCCACGACCTCATCGGCGAAGGGCGCCAGCCGGTCAGCGGCAAAAGTGTTCGCCACGGCGACGGCGGCGCAGCCGGCGGCGCGCGCAGCCTTGAGGCCGTTGATGGAATCCTCGATCACGGCACATTGATGCGGCTCCAATCCCAGCCGCCGGGCCGCGCAAAGGAAAATCTCGGGATCAGGTTTGCCGCGGCGGAAATCCTCGCCGCTCACCACGATCGAAAACAAATGGTCCAGCCCCGCCCGGGTGAGATTAAAGGCAATCTTCTCGCGCGAACCCGATGAGGCAAGCGCCACAGGAATACCTTTTTCGCGGAGAGCCGACACCAGTTCGCGCGCTCCGGGGAATGCACGCATCAACCCCGCGGCAGCGTATTCGAAGTAGAGTTCGCGCTTGCGCGCCGAAAACAGATCGAGATCGAGATCCGCCCCGTACACCTGCCGCATGTCGCGAATGATGTCCGCGTCGGTCAGACCGCAGTATTTCTCGTCGTCCTCCTCGCGCAGCCGCACGCCCTGCTCCTCGATGGCGCGCCGGTACGCCAGAATGCTGAATCCCTCGCTGTCAACCAGCACCCCGTCGTTGTCAAAGATCACTCCGAAGGCTGGCGCGGGGCGCGGGCGGTCGCCGGGCTTCACAGCAGGCGCCACGCGTTCATGATCACATCATTGAAGGTGATCAGCAGGGCGAGGCCGATGAGCAGAAACACAAAGACATTATACACCCCGACCATGAACCGGGCCGGCAGCGGCCGCCGGATGATCGCCTCGATCGTCGTAAACATGATGTGGCCGCCGTCGAGCACGGGCAGAGGGAGAAGGTTCGTGATGGCGAGGATGATGTTGAAGAACGCAAACAACTCGAAGAACCACACCAGCCCCTTGTCGGCGGCATTCTTGACCATGACACCGATCAGGATCGGCCCGCCGACATTCTCGCGCACCGTCTGGAAACTGCGCGTAAAAAGGTCGCCGAGCGCGTCGAGATAGCGCACCGACGCGGTGATCGTGCGGCCGACAGCGCGGCTCCACGCCTCAAAAAATGGATACTGCTGGCGGTCGGTGAGCGGCATGGACCAGACAATGCCCATCTGGCCCCGCGCTCCGGGGGTATCCGGATCCCGCCGAATCTGAACGGCCACGGTGACCGTGGTCGGTTCGCCGCCTTTGATCGGCCGCAAAAGTTCCACGGGAACCGTGCGGCCGGCTGACGCCCGAATAACCGCCGTTGCCTCGGAAACGGTTTTCACGGGTTTGCCGTCCACCGACACGAACACATCGCCATGGCGGATGCCGGCCCGCTCCGCAGGAAGATTGGGCAGAACGGTGCCCACATGGGGCGGCATGAAGAAATCCAGCGCCAACAGTGGCCAGTAGCGTCCGGACGCCACGAGCGGATCAACGGCCACCGTTCGCTGTTGTCCCTGCTTCTCGAGGGTTACCTCCACGGCCGTCGTCTCGCCGATCCATACCTCGAGTTTGTCCGCCGCGTCCTGCGCATGGCGCACCTCGCGGCCCGCCACCTTTTTGATCGCCTCACCCTTTGCCGGCGTTTCAGGATCCAACTGTGCCGGCAGCGCCACGGTGACCGTCGTGGCGTCGCGCAACAGGGATACCTGAACGCTGTCCGAGCCTTTTCTGACTGTTTCGGCCAGCAAGGCCTCGAGGAAGGCTCCTCGCGAATCCACCGGTTTGCCCTCGACCGCGAGAACAAGATCACCCGGGCGCAGGTCCACCTGTGATGCCACGGAAGGCTCCACCCGTTCGACCAGCGGCCGCACAGCCGCAGCAACCGGATGGCCCAGCCACAACAGGAAGAAATAGACGACGACGGCCGTCAGGAGATTGTTGATGCAGCCCGCCGCAAAGACGAGGATGCGCGCCGGATACGGCTTGCTGCGCAGCGCGTCCATCTCCTCCACGACGGATTCGCTCAGTGTCTGCTTTTCGTGAGCCGTCGCGCCCGCACCCCCTGTAGCCTCGCCGCTGTCCCCTTCGGCCCCCTCCTTGGGCTTCTCGTCCTCCTCGAGGATCTTCTCCAGTTCGCGGCTGTGCATGCCGGCCATCTTCACATAGCCGCCAAACGGCAAGAGCGCGATCTGATAAGTTGTCTCGCCCCACTTGCGCTTCCAGAGCGGCCGCCCAAAACCGATGGAAAAAGTTTCGACATAGACGCCAAACAATTTGGCGAACAGAAAATGGCCCAGTTCGTGGACAAAGATGGCGACGGCGAAAGTGAAGACGATGGCAACCGTCGCGCGGAGGATTTCGAGCAGTTGTTCCATTCGTCAAACCCGGCGCGCGTGGGCCCGCGCCCACTCATCGGCGCTCATGATGTCCGCCAGGCTGCGGGCCGGACCGCATTCGTGAGCCTCGAGAGCATCCTCCACCACGGCCGGTATGCGCAGAAACCCCAGATCCCCGGCGAGAAAACGCTCCACGGCCACCTCGTTGGCCGCATTGAGCACCGCCGGACAGGTGCCGCCCGCCTCGGCCGCCTCGCGCGCCAGACGAAGACACGGGAAGGTGCCGGCATCGGGGGACTCAAAACTCAGCATGCCCAGCGACGGAAAATCCAGCGATGGATGCGCATTGGCCACGCGCTCCGGATAGAACAGCACATTTTGGATGGGCAGATACATGTCGGTTACGCCAAGTTGAGCAAGAATCGAGCCGTCCACATACTCGACCATCGAATGGACGATGCTTTGCGGGTGGATGACCACTTCGATTCGGGCTACAGGAACATTGAAGAGGTGCTTTCCTTCAATGACTTCAAAACCCTTGTTCATCAGGGTGGCGCTATCCACGGTGATCTTCGGTCCCATGCGCCAAGTCGGGTGATCCAGCGCCTCGGCGGGAGTAACGCGCGCCAGTTCGTCGCGTGTCCGCCCGCGAAACGGGCCGCCCGACGCGGTGAGGATGATGCGCCGGACGCGCTCCGGGCCGCTGCCGTTGAGGCACTGCAAGACAGCATTGTGCTCGCTGTCAATCGGTAATATGGTCGCCGAATGCGCTCGCGCCGACTCCATGACGAGGTCGCCCGCTGTCACGAGCACCTCCTTGTTCGCCAGCGCAATCGTTCGCCCCAACTCGATGGCGCGCAGCGTCGGCAGCAGCCCGACAAACCCCACCGTGGCGACCACCACGATGTCGGCGTCGTGCTCCTCGACCAGTTCCACCAAGCCCGGACGCCCGACATGCAGCCGGGAACCGCAAGCCATGGCCAGATCTTCCGCGGCAGACAGCGCTTCCGGCGAGCACACACACAGCGCCCGGGGGCGAAACTCGCGCGCCTGCGCGGCCAGCGTCGCAATGTCGGTGTTGGCACTGAGGCCCACAACCTCGAACCGGTCGCGGAAATCGCGCACCACATCCAAGGTG
Source organism: Candidatus Sumerlaeaceae bacterium (assembly GCA_026418615.1). GTDB lineage: Bacteria > Sumerlaeota > Sumerlaeia > Sumerlaeales > Sumerlaeaceae > JAOAAY01. The sequence continues at coordinate 13,291 of JAOAAY010000046.1, forward strand.
CGCCGGCCAATGGATCCCGTGGATCCCAGTATGATCAGACGCTTTGTCATAACAAGCGAGTCAGCAGCCCTCAAAAAACAACTTCAACAGCCGAACGGCAAAAGGGTTCGTGGTGAGCGCCTCTTCGGCATAGCGTCAGGCTCGAGCCGGGCGCAGGACTCGGGCAGAGAGGAGACGGTATCCCCGCCGCGCCCCGAGCCGGGCAACTGCCTGCCCGTGGGAGCACAACGATCCGGGCATCCCCGTCAATTGCGCGGCATCATCCCGGTCGTGCCGGTTGCCTGCGGATTGTACCGCACCTCGATGCGAGCCGAGCCCTCGCCCGGTGTGCCCGACGGCCGCACTTCAATCACATTGATTTCGTAGTCGTCTATGAACTCTGACCGGAATTCCTCGATCGTGCGGTCCTCGCTGGTCGTCGGCGTGCGCACCACCAGATCCACGCTGTCGTCGTTTTTGTCGGCAGCATCGTTTTCATTGATCCGCGTGACGCGGATGCGCAGATCGCGGAAAGTCAGTTCTCCCTCGACGCGCAGCGTCTTCGTGACCGATAGCCCCGTCTGGGCACCGCCGGTGCCCGTCTCGATACCCGTCACCCGCTGCACGAGGCTGGCCATCTCTTCGGCCGATTGATGCTTGAGAAACACGATCTCGCTCTTCGTGCGGTCGGCGGGCAGGGTGCTGACGGAACGCAGATAGTCCGAGACACGCCGAAGGTTTTCCGGCGTGTCGGTGATAGTCAGCGTCAGCGTATTGCGGTCAAACCACAGCCGCCGCCCCTGCGCGCTGGCCGCCGCTTCGCCGACTTGGGCATAGAGCAGGGTTTTCACCACCTCGACGACACTGTCGGCCATTTGGCGCGCCTGCTCGATATTGTCGCTAAGCGGGGCGCGGGGTGTCAGGTTGAAGGTGGCCACATTGAGCGGCGTGACCTGACCACCGGCCGCCGGAGCGCTGGGCGCCGTCAGCGACCGCGCATAGCGCCATTGCTGGCTGCGGCCCGTCGCATTGGTCTGCGCCGCGGCCGGCGCGCCCGGCAGCGTCGCGATCAAGGACGCGACCGCCAACATCGCCGTCGCACGATTGCGCATCCGATCAACTCCTTGCGGGTCGTGCCCTCTGGCATTAGCCCCGTCTCCATCTGTCTACTGACGCCGCGGCAGAATCTGCAGCCAATCACCGGTCTCGCTTTTGGTCTTGAGCGTCCCGCCCGTCCACGGCGCAATCCACGCGCACGCGGCAGGGCGGAGACTCCGCCCCCGCCCAAGAATGATCAATGCGAGGCCAGAAGCCATGACCGCAGCCGTCCGTGTCGAATCCGACAGCATGGGAACCATCGAGGTTCCCGCCGATCGCTACTGGGGTGCCCAGACCCAGCGCTCGCTCATCCATTTCGACATTGGGCGCGATACCATGCCGCCCGAACTCATCCGCGCTTTCGGCATCCTGAAAAAAGCCTGCGCCCTGGTGAATCAGGATCTCGGGAAACTCCCCACCGACAAGGCTGTGCTAATCATCCAAGCGGCGGACGAGGTCATCGCCGGAAAACTCAACGACCACTTCCCCTTGCGTATCTGGCAGACTGGCAGCGGCACCCAGACCAACATGAATGTCAACGAGGTCATCTCCAACCGCGCCATTGAGATCGCCGGCGGCAGAATGGGCAGCAAGCAGCCCATTCATCCCAACGATCATGTCAACATGTCCCAGTCCTCCAACGACACCTTCCCCGCCGCCATGCACATTGCCGCCGCCACCGAGGTGACCAAGCGGCTCATTCCCGCGGTCACTCTTTTGCGCGACGCCCTGGCGGAGAAACAACGCGAGTTTGACGGCATCGTGAAGATCGGCCGCACCCACTTGCAGGACGCCGTGCCTCTCACCGTTGGCCAGGAATTTTCCGGATGGGTCGCCATGCTCGACCGGTGTCTCACCCGCCTCACCGAATCGCTCGACGGGCTGTATGATCTCGCCATTGGCGGCACCGCTGTCGGGACCGGCCTCAACACCCATCCCGAGTTTGCGCAACGCGCCGCCGCGCGCATCGCAGAACTGACAGGATTGCCGTTCCGCTCTCATCCCAACAAATTTGCGGCTCTTGCCTCCCACGACGAGATCGTGTATGCCAGCGGCGCCCTCAAGACTCTGGCCGCTGCGCTCATGAAAATCGCCAACGACATCCGCTGGCTCGCTTCCGGCCCGCGCTGCGGACTCGGCGAACTCATCCTCCCCGAAAACGAGCCCGGATCGTCCATCATGCCGGGAAAGGTCAACCCCACCCAGTGCGAGGCCATGACGATGGTGGCCGTGCAGGTCATGGGCAACGACGCGGCCATTGGATTTGCCGGCTCGCAGGGCAACTTCGAACTCAATGTCTTCAAGCCCGTCATGATCCACAATTTCCTGCATTCCGTGCGCCTGCTCACCGATACCTGCCGCTCGTTCGTGGAACACTGCGTCCGCGGAATCCAACTCAACCGCGAAATCATTGACCACTATGTCGCCAACTCGTTGATGCTCGTCACCGCTCTCAACCAGCACATCGGCTACGACAAGGCCGCCAAAATCGCCAAGACGGCCCACGAGGAGGGAACCAGCCTGAAGGAGGCAGCGGTCAAACTCGGCTTCCTGACCGAGGAACAGTTTGACCGGTATGTCCGCCCGGCGGAAATGACCCACCCGTAGGCCGCCCCGGCCGCAAGACGATTCCGGAAAACATTTCCTTTCCGCGTGGTCGCGCAAGTCGCCCGGCGCGGCGGCCTGCTACAGTCCCAGCCGCGGCCACAGGGCGTCCACCCGGCGTTTCACCTCGTCGCTCATCCGGATAATGTCCGGCCAGGGCCGCGTGAAACCCTCCGACGCCCACTTCGTCGTGGCATCCACGCCAATCTTGCCGCCAAAACGGTGGATATAACTCGCGTGGTCGAGGTCGTCCACCGGCCCTTTCACCACCTCGATATCGTGCGCCCAGTCCACACAGTTGAGCGCCCGCCAGGTCACCTCGCCATAGTTGCGCAGATTCACATCGTGGTCCACCACCACGATGCACTTCGTGAACATGGCCTGCCCGAGGCCCCAGATGCCGTGCATGATCTTTCGCGCATGTCCCGGATAACTCTTTTTCAGCGACACAAGCATCAGGTTGTGGAAACAACCCCACATGGGCATATGCATGTCGGCGATTTCGGGAAACTGCTTCTTCAGGATCGGATTGAAAAGATCCTCGATCGCCTCGCCCATGTAACAGTCTTCCATGGGCGGAATGCCGACGATCGTGTGCGGATACACGGGATCGCGCCGCATGCTCATCGCCGTCAGGTGAAACACCGGGTACATATCGGCCAGCGAGTAGTACCCCGTGTGATCGCCGAAAGGCCCCTCGAGGCGCAATTCGCCGGGATCAACGAACCCCTCGAGCACGATCTCGGCCTCGGCCGGCACCAGCAGGTCGTTCGTCCGACACCGGACCATCCTCACCGGCTCGCCCCGCAGCAGCCCCGCAAACATCATCTCGAAGACATCCGGCGGCAGAGGGCACGCCGCGCTGAACATCTCCGCCGGGCCGGCGCCCACCACGACCGTCACCGGCAGCATTTCCCCGCGCTCCTTCATCTTGCGCAGGTGTTCGGCGCCGCCCTTGTGCAGGTGCCAGTGCATGCCGCAGGTTTTGCTGTCGAAAACCTGCAGGCGGTAGAGGCCGCAGTTCGAGGCCCCCGTCGCAGGATCGCGGCTGAAAGTCATCGCCATCGTGATGTAGCGCCCGCCGTCCTGTGGCCAGCACTGACAGACCGGCATCAGGTCGAACGACGGATCCTCTACGATGACCTCCATGCACGGCGCCTGCCGGGGTTTCACCTCGACGGGAAAGATGTCGTTGATCTGCTTGAGCCGCGGCAGCATTTTGAGTTTTTCCAGAAAACTCAGCGACCCGCGGGGTTCGAGCATGGCGAGAAACTGCTCCGTGACCTCCGAGATTTTCTCCGCCCCGCACACCATTTGCATGCGGCGCCGCGAGCCGAAAGCGTTGATCAGCAACGGCATGCCGGAGCCGCGCACGCGCTCGAACAGCAGCGCCTTGCCGCCATTTGGCTGTTTCATGACGCGGTCGGCGATCTCCGTCACCTCGAGGATCGGGTCCACCTCCTCGCGGATGCGGGCAAGTTCCCCCTCCTTCTCGAGCGCCGCGATGAACTGCCTCAGGTTGTCAAAGGCCATGGTGTCGTCCTTTCCGCCAGCCGCATCATTGTCCCTCGAGAACCCGCGCGGCCGTCACCGGCTCCAGCGGACGCCGCCCCGCCGCCCACCGGACCGCATTCGCAAGCCAGTGGTGAAGGCCCGGCGACAATTCCGCGTGTGGCCCGAACGCCACGACCCGCCCGCGCCCGAACGGCGCCGCAATAATCGCGTCGCGTCCGCGCATCATCCCCGTCGGCGCACCCGGCGCGGCCAGATCACTGACATAGCGCACCAGCGGCGCATACGCCGGCTGCCCCTCCAACCCGCGCGGAACAAAAATCGGTCCGTTCTCGAACCACATCGTGCGCGTGGTCGAGCCATCGGAGCGCGCCGCGGCCGTCGTGTCTCCGTCCACGACCTCCACCGTGATGAAACCTTCGCCCCGCGCCCAGTGCTCATCGTCAAAAGTTTTTGCGTTAATCAACTCGATCGCGCGCGTCTCGGCGTTCCACCCCTCCACGACAAGGTAGCCGCCCGCGCAAATCGCAAGAACGCCCCCGCCTGCGGCCGTAAACTCGGTCACCCGCCGGCCGCCGTCCACCCCCAGCGCCTTGCCCTGCCCGCCGCCAGTGCCGCCGGGCAGAACGAGCACATCGAGGCTGGCGAGCGCATCTGCCTTGCGGATCTCGTCGGCCGTCACGCGCCGCGGCGCGAAATCTGCCTGCTCGCTCAACACCCGCCAAACCGCCTCGCGACTTCGTTCGTCCGTGCAGGTGGTGTCGGAAAGCAAACCCACGCGCACCGGCCCCTCTGCGCCTGCCGCCGTGCTCACGAGCCGCACCGCCAGAACAAAGGCTGCCACCAGCACGGCCGCGCGGCGCAGGCCACCGCCATCAATCCAGTCCATGATGCCACCTTATCCTTTGGCAAGCCACGCATTGATCTCCGCTCGCAACCGCGCCGCCGCGTTCGCGATGGCGAGGAACAGATCCTCGTCGCCCTCGGGCTTGGCAAACATGATCCCCCGGCTCGAGTTGATCAGGAAGCGGCGGTTATTGCGCGCATCAATGGCGTCCAGGATTTCGTCGAGCGGCGCGCCTTGCGCCCCGACGCCCGGAACGAGAAACGGCAGGTTGGGCGCTATGGCCCGCACCGCAGCCGCCTGCTCGGGCCGCGTCGCGCCCACAACCAGCCCCACATTGCCGTTTGTGTTCCACTCAACGGCCTTTTCGGCAATCCGTTTGTACAGGTCTCCCGGCGTCAGAAAATCGTCCGCGCCGGGGTTCGATGTCAGGCACAGCAAGAACGCGCCCCGTTGCGGATTGCGCAAAAACGGCGCCACGGCATCGCGACCCATGAGCGGATTGACCGTCACGGCGTCATACCCGCCCTGCTCGAGGATACGCCGCGCGTACTGATCGCTCGAATTGCCAATGTCGCCCCGTTTGCCGTCGTAAATGGACAAAACCGGTTCTGGCTTCGACCGCATCAACTCGGGCAGACTCGTGCTGCCGGCCAGCGCCATCTCGAAGAACGCTGCATTGGGTTTGAACGCAGCAGCGTGCTCATGGGTCACGGCAATGACCATTTCGCAGGCCGCCTCATTGGCCAGATCCGGCTCGTCGGCCAGTTGATCCAGAGAAATATTGGTTGGCTGCTGGGCGCGCCCGGCCTCCGTGGTCACAAATCCGAAAAAGAGCGGCTGCTGGCTGAGTTTTCGGATGATCGCATCCCGCATGGTGGCACGCACCTTCTCGAAATCCGGATCCAAGCCCACGCACAGGTGCGAGTCGCGCACTCGCACCGTCCGCTCCAGCCGCTCGTTGAATGTCTCGGTCATGGTTGTGGTGTACAAGCGTTCGCCCGGAATCATGAGGTCGCAACCGGTTTGCGTTGCCCCGAGCCCGTGCCGAATTTCCCTCCCGCAGCGACCGTAGTGGTGCGTCACTATGAAAATCGTGTCGCTGACAGTCCTTGCCGCTTTGCTTGCCCTGTCCGCATCCGCGCACGCGCAAAGCCCGACCACCGGCACGCTTCTGGTGGACGATTTCAGCCGGAGCGACGGCTTGACGGCCCTCGGCACGCAGTGGCGCAACTTCACGGATCAGGTCATGGGCGGCATCAGCACCCAGCAGGTCACCCGCGAGACGATCGCGGGTCGCCCCGCCCTGCGCTTGCGCGGCGATGTCCGGCTGGAAAACAACGGCGGCTTTGTCATGGTACGCGCCGACCTCGCCCCGGCCGGTCGCCCCCTCGACGCAGGGGACTACAAGGGCGTCCGCATCACCGCGCGCGGAAACGGCGAAACCTACTATGTTCATCTGCGCACCACCAGCCTGCTATTCCCCTGGCAGTTTTACGCCGCGCCGTTCCAAACGACGGACGAGTGGCAGACCATTGACCTGCCTTTTGCCGACTTTGCCCCCGAGAGCACACGGGCGCGATTCAATCCGCGCCGGCTCACCAGCATCGCGGTTGTCGGAATGAAAAAGGCTTTTCAGGCCGATGTGGCCGTGGCGCGACTGGAATTTTACCGCTGAACCGGCTCCACGGTCACGCGATAGTCCCAGTCGTCATAATAGAGGTTGCCGCCGCGCCATTCCAATTCCCCGCGCTGGTTGTCCACCGGGTCGCTGCGCCAATGCCGCTTGGGAGGATCGAAATCCGTCTCCCAATCGAGGTTGGCCACAAACCGGTAGGCGTCCATGTGGCCAAAAAGAAAATCCTTTACTGCCGGATCGTCAGACTTCAGGTAACCGATGGACGGATCGGCCGGCAGCCACCCGTAAGGTGGCGCGTAGAATTCAGCCCAGTCGTGCATATTCCATGATGCCGGCCGCGTCACCCACCCCGACTGCCATCGCGCCGCCACGCCCGACGCCCGGCACAGCGCAATGAACAGCAGCGCCTGCACGCCGCAGTCCCCGTGGCGCTCCGCCATGATTTTCTCCACCACGCTCGGAAGCACACAATACTCCAACTCCGACGAGTAGCGGATGTTGTCCTGCATCCATCGCCAGATGCGCTCGGCCTTTCGCAACGGATTGGTCTCAGCACCCACAATCTGGGCGGCAAGCGCTCGCACCTCGGCATTTAGCGGCAAGTGCGGCAGCCGCTCGACTGTGTATTGAGCCACCACCGGATCATCCGCCTCGTACCTGACGCGCTCCGCATCCAGCAGGGGCACAAACGCGCCGGCGGTATACTCTTGCTCGAGCACGAAGGCCGCACTTCCGTCTGCCGCGGCGGGCTGCTCGAGCAGGACCGTTCGCTGGCCCACTCCGTTGGGAGCCGCGAGATGGGCAGCCGGGGTTGTGGCCACGATCCGCACATCCGTCTGATGCCGGTACTCTTGCGCGAGCGGAAGCCAGCACCTCACCACCTCGCCCGCGGGAACGATTCCCGGTTTGAGAGTGATCTCGTGGCGCGCTCGAAACCGAACCGGCAGCACCACCGAGGAACCCGTGTCGCGCGCGGCGGCCAGCGCTTCGGCCGCGTGGCGCGGAAGGGAAACCGTTCGGCTGGCCGCCGCCGGATCGCCGGCAGGATCGCCCATCGCCGCGGCGGCCCGCGTCGTGTTGCCGTCGCGGGCCGAGCGAGCCGCATCGCGCCGCGCACGGGCGTCTTCGCTGAACCGGAACAAATTCGACGGCTCGCGCCGGAAGTAGCGCACCTCGCCGTCAATCTCCAACCATTGCAAAACTCCCTCGTTGCGCCAGCGCTCAAGGTCGGCCGGCGCCACATCCGGAATCGCCTCCCGCAAACGGTCGAGCATCTGCGAAGGCGTCCGCGAAAATTCGCGCCGCAGCCGCCGCAGCCGCTCCCGCTCGACCTTGTAGATCGCCTGCAGGCGGCCGCCCTCCAGCACGGCGCTTGTGCGCGCGTCCAGCCATGCCTCGGCATCAGCCAGCCGGCCCGCCCGTTCATACGCCGCAAGGTCTTCCGGCAGATCCTTTCCAACAAGGTACGATAGCATGGGACCCCTTTCCGTCGCGGCCCTCGCAGCAGGCCGGGTCGTCTGATCCGCCGCCGCCGGCAGCGGTTGCAGCAACACAGCCGCCATAGCCGCCGCCACAGCAAGCATCCGGTGTGTCATAGGCCTCAAGACATCACCTGCGCACCGGCCCGGCCGGACACAGGCGGGAATGGGCGGCCGCTGCACGGGTAAAACGGATGCATTCCTGATCATAAGGCGGACACCTCAACATGAAACGCTGGGTTGTATCAATGGCCATCGCACTGACAGCAACCGGAGCGTTGGCAGCCGTGCAAGTGGAACCTGTCGAGTATGCGGCGGGCGGGACAAAATTAAAAGGTTATGTGGCAGTCGACACGGCCACGACCGGCAAGCGTCCGGCCGTCCTCGTCGTCCACGAGTGGTGGGGCTGCAATGACTATGCGAAAAAGCGCGCCGCCATGCTGGCGGAACTCGGCTATGTGGGCTTTGCTCTGGACATGTTCGGCGACGGCCGCGTGACCACCAGCACCGCGCAGGCCGCCAAGTGGGCTGGAGAAATCCGCGCCAACCCGCGGTTGGCGCGCGAGCGCTTCGAGGCCGCCATGGCCAAGGTGAAATACCATCCGCTCACAGATCCCGACCGCGTGGCGGCCATTGGTTATTGTTTTGGCGGGAGCGTTTGCCTCGATATGGCGCGCGCCGGGCTGCCGCTCGCCGGCGTCGCCTCTTTTCATGGCACGCTGAGCACCACTGCGCCCGCGACCGCCGGCAGCGTCAAAGCGCGCATCCTCGTCCTGCATGGCGATGCGGATCCCATGGTGCCCGATGCGCAGGTGAAAGCGCTGGAAGCCGAAATGAAAGCGGCAGGAGCCGACCTGAAGGTCGTCCGGTATCCCGGCGCCGTGCACAGTTTCACCAACCCCGACGCCGGCAAGGCCGGCATCGAGGGCGTCGCGTACAACGAGGCGGCGGACAAAGCATCATGGGAGGAACTGAAGGCCTTTCTCCATTCGGTGTTTGCCGCCCATCCCTGACATGACGGGGCTGGCAAGCCCTCATCGGCCACCTCTCCATTTTTCCTTTGCGAGCCGCTCGCGACCGCCCCACGCTCCGCCCGTCATCAAAGCGGGAGGCATTGCACAATGCGGGTCATGATGTGGTGCGACATGGAAGGCGTCTCGTGCATTACCAAGTGGGACCAGGTGAGCGCCGGTTCGATTCAGTATCAGGAGGGACGCCAACTGTACACGGGTGATGTGAATGCCGCCGTCCGCGGCGCCAAACGCGCCGGAGCCAAGGAAATCATTGTGGTGGACGGCCACGGCGCCGGTGGCGACCACACCTTCAACAGCCTCGTGAAGGAAAAACTCGAGCCCGGGGCCGAGTATGTCTTTGGCTACCGCTGGGGCTGCTATGTGGAGCCGCTGATGTCGGGCTGCGATGCCCTGCTGCTGCCCGGCGCCCATGCCATGGCCGGAACACCCGACGGCGTGTTGTGCCACACCATGTCGAGCGCGCAGTGGGTGGATGTCTCGATCAACGGGCTCAAGGTCGGGGAATCTGGCTTGGTGGCCGCCATTGCCGGGTCGTTCGATGTGCCGGTCGTGTTTGTCTCGGGCGATGCGGCCACTGTACGCGAGGTCAAGAATCTGGTCGGGGAGAGCGTGGTAGGCGCAACGGTGAAGGTGGGCTTGGGCCGCACCGCAGCGCGATGCCAGGCACCTGAAGATGCTCAAGCGCTGATCGAAGAGCATGTCTACGAGGCCCTGATCCACCGCGGCCGCTGGCCTAAGCCCTACAAAGTCTCTCCGCCGGTAGAACTGCGCGTGGATCTGTTCACGCCCGATGCCGCCCAGGCATTCGTGGGCCGGACAGGTTGCGAGTTGATCGGGCCGCGGACCGTCGTCTCGCGGGGCGAGACATTCTGGCAAGCGTGGGATCAGTTCTGGCACCGTTAAGGCGCGGGCCGGGGCTGTTGCGGCGCTCCGCAGCGTTGCGCCGTCATGGGGGTTAAAAAGAAAAATTCCCGGCGATGTTCTACTCTCCCACACAGTCGCCCGCGTAGTACCATCGACGCTGGGGGTCTTAACGGCCGTGTTCGGAATGGGAACGGGTGTTTCCCCCCCGCCATAATCACCGGGAAATTCTTGCCGCGCTGCGTCGGCGTCTGGGCCGGACGCGCGCTGGCCACAACGAGATGGGTCATTGACAACCTTTGAGGGCCTGACTGATCGGCACGCCAACTGGCGATTTGTACGGAAGAAAAATAGTGTTAAGCCGCACGACCTATTAGTACGGGTCAACTCAACATGTCGCCATGCTTACATTCCCCGCCTATCAACCATGTCGTCTCCATGGGGTCTTTAGGGACCGAAGTCCGGGAACGCTTATCTCGAGGTATGCTTCCCGCTTAGATGCTTTCAGCGGTTATCACTTCCAGACATGGATATGCAGCAATGCAACTGGCGTCACAACTGCGCCACCAGAGGTCTGTTCCACCCGGTCCTCTCGTACTAGGGTGAACTCCTCTCAGCGTTCCTGCGCCCGCATCAGATAGGGACCGAACTGTCTCACGACGTTCTGAACCCAGCTCACGTACCGCTTTAATTGGCGAACAGCCAAACCCTTGGGACCTTCTCCAGCCCCTGTCTCTTATACACATCT
>JAOAAY010000047.1 GCA_026418615.1 Candidatus Sumerlaeaceae bacterium
TAGCATGCTGGCAAACACAAAGAGAGCGGATAACCGCGCAGAGAAAATGCTGCTAAAGCCGTGCTGGTTTTGAGAAATTACCCGCTCTACGCATGTGTGTATCTGTGACGGTGGTGGATGGCGGGGGGCGGCCATAGTTTTTCCTCCTAAAAACTATGCCATGGCCATGCGTTCGATCATTTGAAGCGAGGCAACTCGGACTTTTTTGCAAGGGGAAAATGATTAGCGTTGCGCGGTTTTCGCGCCGCTGCTTGCATGGCGGAGGCGGGCCGGTGTAGGTTGGGGACAACCGTCATGGCCCGCTATCATCTCATCGCGTGCAATGTTTTGTGGAGGGAGTTCTGCTACTTTGCGGCGCTCTCCCCCAACCAGATTTCGTTTCATTTCCTGCGTCAGGGGCTTCACAATACGCCGGAATTGCTGCGCGAGGAGTTGCAGGCGGCCGTGGACGCGGCGGACGCCGCGGAGATGCCGAGATACGACGCCATTTTATTGGGCTACGGGTTGTGTTGCAGCGGTTTGACGGGGCTGCAGGCCCGGCGGACGCGCCTCGTGGCTATTCGGGCGCACGACTGTATTACGATCCTGCTCGGCAGCAAGGAGCGCTATCAGGAGTACTTCGCCCAACATCCGGGGACTTACTGGTACAGTCCGGGTTGGATCGAGCAGACGGCGATGCCGGGGCGGGAGCGTTTCGAGGCGCTGCGGCGAAAATACCGGGAAAAGTATGACGAGGAGGAGGCCGAGTACCTGCTCCAGTATGAAACGGACTGGGTGACCAAGTACAATCAGGCCACCTATGTGGATGTCGGCGTTGGCGACTCGGAGGGTCACGCAGCGTTCACGCGCGAGTGCGCAGACTGGCTGGGCTGGAAGAGCGAAGTGCTGCGCGGCGACCCGCGGCTCATCATGGGACTGCTCAATGGCCCGTGGAACCCGGAGGATTTTCTGGTCGTGGAACCGGGGCAGCAGATCAAGCCTTCCTACGACACGCGAATCATTACGACGGACAACTCCCAAGAATGAGGGGCGGGACCGATGACGCATCCGGAATGGCGCGACCCCACCACGCCTGAGGTTCTGAGCGCCGTCTGTCGAGCGTTTGACATCGAGTTGGTGTCGGCGCAGACCGGCGAGGTGGAGTCGCGGTGGGCGGCGCTGCACGAGATCCTGAGCGCCCGTATCGAGTACTTGTTTGTCCACGAGTTTGAGATGCTGCTGGCGGCGCTTTACCGGATTGATGTGAACGAGGACCATGCGACGGCGGCGTTCGCGCTGCGCGACCCGCCCACGGTGGCTGCCCGGCTGGCCGATCTTGTCATCGCGAGGCAGGTGGAGAAACTCAAACGGCCGCGCATGGCGGATGTGGAGGATGAGTTGACCTGAGCGGACTGGCTCCGCATCCGCTCCACTTCGCCCTTTATCCCGCGCGGCGCTCACCTCTATATGGACGCGATGCTGACCTTTGACGACATCCGCTTTGACTGCCGGCTCTATTCGGGCTATAAGCCCTGCCGCTTTGGCAACGAGTGCGCAGAATGCCCACATTACGACCCGTTGGAGGGCGCGCCGGCAGAGGGCGCTGGCGAGGCAGTCACAGGCGGCGCACCGCAGACACAGCGTCGGGCGGGTGAGGGACTGCGCGTTCTAATCATCAAGACCGGCGCGATGGGCGATGTGTTGCGCACGACGACGCTTCTGGGCCCCATCCATCGAGCCCATCCGGGGGCGCGGGTGGTTTGGGTGACGGATGTCAGTTCACTGGCCCTGCTGGGCGGCAATCCGCTGATCGAAGAGGTGGTGCCGCTGACGCCGGACACGGCGGCGGATGTCGAATCGCGCGACTTCGACCTGTTGATCTGCCTCGAGAAGGAGGGCGAAGCGCTGGCTCTGGCGGGACGGGTGCGTGCGGCGGAGCGGCGGGGTTTTGGCCCGACGCGCTGGGGCACGCCAACGGTTTTTAATCCCGAATCGCGTTACGGGTTGCTGCTCGGATTGAGCGACGAACTGAAGTTCCGCCTCAACACGCGTTCCTATCCGCAGATCATCTGCGAGATGGCGGCGCTGGAATACCGGCGCGACCCGTACATGCTCGCGCTGAGCGAAGCCTCGCTGCGGGCGCGCGAGACGCTGATGGCGCGAGTCGGCGGCCGCGGGCGGCCCCGCGTCGGGATCAACACGGGTTGCGGCGCTGCTTTTCCGACAAAACAATGGACGCTGCGGGGCTTTGCCGATCTCATCCGAACCCTGCGCGCCAGCACAGACGCACACTTGCTGCTGCTGGGCGGACGCGCCGAGGAGGATTTCAACCGGCGTCTTTTGGCGGAGACCCATGGTTGCGGCGTGGTGGACGCCGGCTGCCGGCACTCGCTGGAGGAGTTCTTTGGCGTCGTGGATGCATGCGATGTTGTCGTGACGAGCGACAGCCTCGCCATGCACATCGCCATCGCGCGCCGCAAATGGGTGGTGGCGATGTTCGGCTCGACATCCGCGACGGAGGTGGACCTGTACGACCGAGGCGAGAAGGTAGTCACGGATTTTCCCTGCGCCCCATGCTACCTGAAGAAGTGCCGGATGGATGAAGATTTCCATGCGGCGGTGGCACGGGGCGAAGCACCGCCGGAAGGGCCGCGGACTATGTGCATGGAGGCATTGACGGGCGAACGCGTGGCGCAGGCGGTCCTGCGCGGGCTGGCGGCGGTGGGGCATGGAGCCTGATTGCCAGCCAGCCGAACCGGATGGCTTGGACGGGCAGAAATGCGCGCCGGCCGCGGAATCTCGGGCGCCAACCCGCGTCGCGGGCTGGCGGGTCGCGGCGGCTCTGGCTGCGAGTCTCTTCCTCCTGTATCCGGTGGTCAGCCTCGCGCCGTATGCCGCGCTGCCATTCGTGCGGGCGCAGGTGGCACGAGAGCACAGTTGGTTTCAGTATGACAACGAGGAGGGCGCGCTGCTTTTCCAGACGCTGGAGTTGCGCGCCGGGCGCTCGATCTACCGGCCGCTGGATAACTATCCCCTCGTGGTGGGCACCTATCCGCCGCTGTTCCTGCTGATGAATGCTCCCTTTGCCGACCGGGAGCAGCCGTCGTTTTTCGCCGGGCGGATCATCACGGCGGGCAGCGCGATGGGCTTGGCGCTGATGCTCGGTGTCATGTTGGCGCTGCGCTGGCGCAATGTGGCCGCGGCGCTGGCAGGGCCGGCGCTGTTTCTAGCATCGTACGAGGTCTATAATTGGATCGCGTATTACCGAGTTGATCTGCCGGCGCTGTTCCTGTCGGTCATGGGGATTGGTTGTGTGGCGGTTTCGCCGCCGCGGGATAGAGCGGCGCGCGTCCTGTCGGCGACGATGTTTGTTCTGGCGTTCTACACCAAGCAGACGAGTGTGGCGGCGCCGCTGGCGGCCACCATTTATTATCTGGTTTGCGACCGTCGGGGCGGCCTGCGTTACGCTTTGGGGTTGGGCGCGGGGCTTGTGCTCCCCTTCGCGGTGCTCACCGCGGCCACGGGGGGGCAGTTTGCGGTTCATACGATCCGCTATAACATGAATACCTTTGTCGCGTCCGATCTGCTGGTTTGGGGCCGTCATGTGTTGTTGTTTTATCCGTGGCTTCTCGCTGCGGCGGCGCTTGCGCTGGCAGGTACCGGGTGGTGCCGACTGGCTGGTGCGGCCGCGTTTCGGTCGGCCGGGCCCGCCGCCGGCGGCTCGTCGCCCCCAACCTTGCCGGTGTTGCTTTACGCCTTGTTCTCGCTCGGGGGATTTCTCGCCATTGGCAAAGCGGGGTCGGCCGAGAACTACCTGCTCGAACCGCTCGCGGCCTTGGCGCTGCTGACGGCGGACGGTTTCGGGCGTCTGACGGCTCATATCCTGCGAGGGCGTCTGGCTGGAGTGGCGTTTGCCGGGGCGGTCGGCCTTGCCTCATTGCTGACGGTTCATGCTGTCCGGGTGTCAGCCTTGCAGCCCATCATGTTCAGTCCCTTGAAGAATCCGGCGCGGGCGGACTTTGAAGATGCAGCCGCGGCGGCGCGAGCCGTCGAACGCGCCCCCGGCGACTCTTGGGCGGAACTGGGGATGTTGAATCTGCTCGCCGGGCGCTCGATCCACATGCAGCCGTTCATCATGAGCGAACTGGCCCGGCAGGGCCTGGCAAGGCTGGACCATTTCCACGCCGACTTGCGCGCACGGCGATTCAGCGTGATCGTGACGAACCACGATATCGCCTCGGGCGACGGGACCATCGTTTACACGAGCCAGACGCTGGCCCTGATGCGCGAGCACTATATTGAGGACTCGCGGCGGACAAACGGCCGTCTTTGGAAATATTATGTTTACAAGCCACGACCGCGGGCTGCGCCTCGACACGACATCGTCGAGTCGCCGGACGGCGAGTCACCGCGCCTCATGGCATCCGACTGAGCCGCTGAGTCGCTCAGTAGATTTCCCACATCATCACATCGGCGGACAGCGGCGCGCCCGGTGTCGGCGTGCGACGGTACCAATCGGAGGCCTGATCCGTATCGGTGGAAAACTCGTCACGAGTCAGCGCCAGCGGTGGCGAGCCCGCCGAGTTGAAGCCTTGCGCCCATCCGGTGAAGGCTGTGCCCGGCGGCGGGCCGTCGGGCGACTGTTGGACGGTGTCGGATTCCCACCGGACATAATCCACCGCCACGCCGTAGGCATCAATCAAGGCTGCGGAGCCCGCCCGGTCATTGGCCCAAGGGATATTGGATGTCGTTTGGATGGACCCCGGAGGGGCAGGCGGCGTGAGGGCCCCGTCGGCCACGAGCAAGTACGCGCCTGCGGGAATGTTCAGGCCGGTCAGGGGCAGGATGGCGCTTGCTCCAGCGCCGTCCGTCCAGCGCAACCGCCAGTTTCCAAGGTTTTGAGGGGACGCGCTAGCGTTGACAATCTCCACCCAATCGGGTGCGCCGTTGGCGATCTCGTTGAGGCGCACGGCGGGAGGCGCCGGGAATTGGGCAACGCCATCAAGCATTTGGACGGCATCAAAGGTGTTCTGAGCATTTTCCGGCAGCGTGTTGGGGCTGGGGAAGAATGTATCGGATGTGGTGACAACAGCGAAGCGCATCTTGCGGGGGTCGGGGTTTCCCAGCGCGGCCAGCGGGATGGAGACCTCGAAACCGGTCGGGCCGGCAATGGTCGTTCCGGTCGCGCCCGGGTAGGCGCCGAGACCCGTCCCAAAAGCAAAGGTTCCCTGAATCTCGGCAAAGTTGGACGGAGAACCGGGCACTCCGCCCGTGCCGAAACCGAAGATCCCGTAAACGACCGGGTTGCGGCCATCGAAAACGACCGCGGCGTCGAAGCCTACCCCGGCGGTCACGAGGGCAGGGGACAGGTAAAACGACGACTGACGCGCCAACTTGCGCAACTGGGACGAGGTATCTCCGAGCGTCGGCGGCGGCGCAGGTGCGCTGGTCGCCATGCTGGTGGCGCCTGTGCTCTGAGTGCCGTCGGTGTCAATGTAAATAATGGTGGCATTCTGGTTCTGGTTGGTGCCGTTGAAGATGTCGCCGCGCACGGCAAGGTAGAGGTTGCCGTCGTGGCCCACGCGTCCGTGCAGTTCCGTCAGTGAGCCGTCGGCTCCGAAGTCCTGCGGATTACCGCTGCCGGAACCGCCATCGGCAGCCGATACTGCGAGGGGGGTAAGGCTGAAAAATTCAGATAAGTTACCATCCACCGCCGGCAAGGCGGGCGGCGGCGGTGGCGCGGGAAAGCCCGTGACAGTGATGGAGGTCAGAGCCTCGTTAGTGATGCCGGTCCCGTTTTGCCCCGTGGCCGCCACCGCGCGGATGGTGTAATTGCCGTTGTCGAGGTTGAGGCCGCCGAGCGAATCGCTGGCAAGGTAGTTGCTGACTGTTGTCGTGATATCGTACGGTGTCAGGCCCACGGCGTTGTTAATCTGCCCGAGCAGGATCTGCTGGTTCTGAACGCCAATATAGGCTTGGATTGATCCGACGGTTGCATCGGCAGCCACGCGCACTGTCAGCGAAGTCGGCTGGTCAAAGGTGGTCCCGGGCGTGGGGCTTTGGATAACGACAACAGGCCCGGGCACGCTGTCGGGAACGGTGACAAGGGCCGAAACGGAATTGGGCGGCTGGGAGTTGTTAGTGAGCGCAGCGCGGGCGACAAAACTGCGTACTCCCCTGCCATAGCCTCGCCAAAGGAACCGGAACTCGTCAAAGTCGTCGGAGAGATTCTGATCATTTTGCACGAGCCGATTGACGGGCGGCAGCAGGGCCGGGTTGTAAGGCTGGGCATTGTAAGTGATGCCGTCCACCTCGAGCGACACGGTAAAGTCGGCCGGGAACGACAAAGTGCCCGAGGCAACCTGCGTTTTGACGCGCACCACAAACTCGTTGGGATAGGCCCGGTCGGCGATGGTCCCCGGGACGGGTTGGAAATTGACCGCGCTTGGGGAAGGATTGGTGTCCACGCCGAGGGCCATGTCGGGCTCGGGGACAACCGCAGCGATATTGTTGAAATGGACGACCTGCGTGTTGCCCGTCGGCTCAAAAACCACTACGGAGATTTTGTGAAGCCCTGATGTGATGTTGTTCCAGTCGAAGCGGAACTCATCGCGATCCACGCGGGTCATCTTGTTGGCCGGGCTGATATTACCGTAAAAGTCATAGGCATTGGGTTGATCGAAGAAAATGTGCATCGAGTCGGCCGTCCCGTCGGGGCAGCGCATGACAACCTGATAACTCTTTGATAGCACATCGGAGGTGCCGGTGTTGGTCGGGAAGACCATCTGCACGGGCGGCGGCAGGCGGTCGAGATAAATGACCGCCCGCGCGGACGAGTACACGGCAGGCTCGTTAGGCAGGCGCGGATGGAAGGCCACCGTCTCGATGAAGTGCGGGCCTTCCGCAAGACCGACCGTGGAGGTAGTCAGCGAGTAGAAGCCGGAGCCGCCGGAGGCCCGGGGACTGGCGACATTGAAGTTTTCGAAGCCCGCGAACTCGCCCGTGGTGAGGAATAATCCGGGCGTGGTGTTGATGTCCACACCGGCATCGAGGCGCACGAGTGCATTGTCCTCCTGCGGGCTGGGCGCCGTCTGGACCGTGATGCCGATGGTTGTGCCCGTGATGACCTGCATGGGGGTATGGCGGCGGATGCCGTTGGGGACTGCGGTTGTCTCGGCGGCCAGGACGGAGGTGACGGGGCTGACCGTCAGCGTCTGCTGAGGCGGAGCCATGCCGTACATGATATAGCCGCGGCCGTGGGTGACGGTGTTGGTGCGGTTGCGCGGCACGCGGATCGTCGCGATGCCGTCGTTGCCAATCGTGATCGTCTGGGGGAAATCGCCGTTGGCGTTTACGACGGGGTCGGTTGCGGCGCCGGTCAGTTCGGTCAGGGTGATGTTGCGGAAATTCGTGACAACGGTCCGCTGATCATACCCGGAATCCATGCGATCGTTGATGCCGACGAGCAGCGAATTGCTGCGCTCGTAAACAAAGACATTGTCGTCAATGGCGCGTGTGAAGAACGGCCCCTTGGCATACCGGCGTGAGATGGAGACCAAGGTGGGGATGATGTTGCCGAAATCGCCGCCGAGCGCGTCGCCGCGCCCATCCTGCGGGAAATCGCGACCGGTGCCAAACTCCTTGGCGTTGAAGTACACGATCGGAAAACCCGGGCGGGTCAGCAGGTAGGCATAGGCCACATTGAGCAGCGCCGGTCCGCCGTTGTCGTGGGACTGAACGAAGCCGACCCCGCGGGTGCCGTCGTTGAAGTTGCCGTCGGAACCGTCAAAACTGCAGAATTCCAAGCGTCGCATATCGCCAAATCCGTTGGCATTGAGCACATCGCGCACGGTGAAGAACAAAGGAAAATCCTTAACATCACGGTTCCCGAAGCCGTCCTTGCGAGTGTACCTCGACAGGACCGCAAAACTGCCGTCATAGGCTTCCCCGAAACTGAAGGGGGTCGTGGGATTTCCGGCGAGGTCTTTGCGGCCGCGCTGATACATGACATTGTCAAAGAAATCACGGAAAAACCAGTCGGGAACATGCTTGACGGCGTCAATGCGCAGGCCGTCGGCGCCGATGACCTCAATGAGATACTGGGCGTTGCGCAGGAGCAGACCTGTGGCGTTTTCCGGGGTGGGATCGCCAGCCATGGGGTTGGCGAGGTTGAAGGGACGGATGCCAAGGAAATTGGCGGGCAGCGATTGATCCGGGTAGAAGCGAGCATTTAGGGGATTCGGCGTCTGATTGGGGATGTTCTGGGGTCCGGGGACGGTCGGGTGGCGGATGAATACATGGTTTTTTTCCTGAGCGATGTCAATCAGGCCGGCCAGTCGGCCGTCGAGTTCGCCGCTGGCAAACCTTCCGTGAAAATCACCGTCAATGTCGCCCGGCAGCGTCAGCACAAAACCCGGATAACCGCCGGCGGCGTGGAAGCCCGGCGTGCCGAGGTCACGGAAGCCATTGTGATTGGGGACATAATCGAGGTAGACGAGGGCGCCGGAGCGCTGGGCGAGACGGATGAGGCTCTTGAGCGACGACTCGGTGCCGTACAGGGTCTGGTCGAACGCCGAGCCAAGGTTGAACCGGTCGTACACATCATACCCCACGGAAAAGTTGCCGGTGTCCGCCTTGTACGGCGGCGGGAGCCAAAAGTGAGTGTACCCTGCCATGAACACATCGGGCATCTTTTTCTCGATCGTCTCCCATCGGCTTTCGTAGTACTGGAGGATGACGCTGTTGGCTGAGGCCATGGAGACGGCTGCGACCGTAATGAGGGCCGCAAAAACGATTTGGGCGGTCATTCGCTTCATGGGCCGGGGTATCCCGTGTGATATGTCGGAAATCCGAAACATTTATGGGTCAAAAATGCAAACGATGTTCCATCGCGGCAGACCTTTTCGGTCCCGATTTGTTCTAAAGAAATGGGGGATATTGAAAAATTCAGGCGGTGGAGCGTAATGAAATGAATTACAAATGTGAGCAGGGGGCGCGCCACGCTGTTGGCGCGTTGCTTCAAGAAGGATAAAGTGAAAGTGAAACTCAACCTGGCCCTCGTGCCAGTTCTCGTGGCGGGAGCGGTCATTCAGGCTGCCGCAAATCCCATCCATTCCACTTACATGTGGCACCTGCATCAACCGATTTATTGGAATGCTCCAAAAAGTGGCTTGCCCGACCGCAATGAGCGGGCTTGGGACACGATTCTGGCGCAGCGGGGCGGGCGCGCGAACCCCAGCGATAATGTGGAGACGATCTTCTCGGTGGCCGACCGCGTGGCCGCTTATCAGTACCGCCCCCGTACTTCGGTGAACATGATTCGCTGGCACAGCGAAGCCGGCGTGCAACTGAACATGAGCGGTGCGCTGATGGAGAATGTGCAGTCGCTCTCGGGCAACCTCTCCGGCTATTACTTCGGCTGGGAGGGCAGTTTCCAAGAGGCGCGGGGCTGGACGGCCACCTATGGCAAACCGCGCATGGACATTGTCCAGTTCACCTACCACCACTCGCTGGCGCCGCTGCACTCCCAGAAAACCTTTGAGATGGAACTGAAATTGCACCGGCGCAAAATGGAGCAGGTGTGGGGCACCAACCCGCCAATATCGCGGGGTTACTTCCCGACCGAGATGGCTTTTACGCGCCGTCTTATTCCCACGCTCAAGAGCATGGGGGTTGAGTGGACGATCGTCTCAGGCAATCACATCTCGCGGGCGTGCGAGGATTTTCCGCTCGTGCTCGGGACGGGCGGCGAAAACACGGAACCGCCCAACCGCGCGGACAAACTGAACCCTCCGCAGACAAACTATTTCCGTATGCAGATCAGCCGCGGCTGCTCGCCGTGTAACGCCATGCCGCTGGCTTACACGCCGCAGCGGACGCGCTATGTGGATCCCGACACAGGCCAGATTCACGAGATCATTGTCGTCCCCGCGGCTCAGGAATTTGGTTGGCTCGACGGCTACAATCCCCTCTCGGTGACGGAACTCAACCCGCTCAAGCCCTTCAACAACCCCTCGCGGCCCATGCTGGTCATGTTTGCCCATGACGGCGACAATGCGTGGGGCGGCGGGTACAGTTACTATGAGGAGGCCGTGCCGAATTTTGTGGGTGCGGCCGAAGGCAACCAAATCCGACCGACGACAGTGGAGCAGTACCTCGCCAAGTTCCCCGTGCCGTCCAATGCTGTCGTGCATGTGGAGGATGGTCCGTGGGTGAACGCTGACAGCGATTTCGGCTCACCCACCTTCGTCAACTGGCTCTACCCGCTGCTCAATTCCTCAGGTCAGCCGGACCCGGCAAACGGTTGGCATGAGAAAGCGCGCGAGTACGCCATGTTCACGGCAGCGGAAAACCGGGTTCGCACGGCCGAGCAGGTGGCGGGTGTCGCGCCGCGCCTTGACCACATACTCGATCCAAACGCCGGCTCGACGAATGTCGAGCGAGCCTGGCATTACTATCTGGGTTCGCTCGACAGCGGAAATGTTTACTATGGAACACCGGGTGACATGGAAATCCGCAGCACGGTCGGATGCAATGCGGCCTTCGCGCGTGCCGACAGCGTTTTGACCGGGTCCTTTACCGACACGACGACGCCGACCATCTTCATCCCGCAGCGATGGCCTTACAATCCCGGAGATGTCAATTTTGGTGTGACCACGGGTTATCAGCAGCGGGTGTATGGCCCGGATTTCACGGTGTGGACTTTCATCTACGATGTGAGCGGCATTGCAGGCGCAACGCTGCGCTGGCGGGTGGACGCAGACGGTGTGAACTCGACGCAGACCATCCACAACGAGACCTATGCCGGCGGCGCGGATGTCGGGCCGTGGCAGAGCATCGCCATGACCGGCCGCACCTATGCCAAGCACAACATTTACAACAAGCCTGAACTCAACTACACGGTACTGCCGACCTATATCGCCGACCATTACCACGGCGTAATCACCGGTCAGGCTGGAAAACTCATAGACTACTATGTGGAGGCTGTGGACAACCAGGGGAACATTGCGCGCTCGCCCATCCAGCATGTGTATGTCGGGACGCAGACGGGCGGCGGTGGCGGAGGAGGAACCGTTGTCACGATCGTTCCTGCCACCCCGACAGCGGGACAACCGGTTCTGATTCAGTATAACCCGGCCGGGCGCAACCTTGCCGGGGCTTCCTCGGTGAGGTTGCATTGGGGCATCAACAACTGGGCTGTCGTGGCGTCGCCCGATCCGGTGATGACTTGGAACTCCGGCAACTCGCGCTGGGAGACGACCGTGACGCTGCCGATCAACGCCACGCAACTGGATGTCGTGTTTCATAATGGCAGCGGCACATGGGACAATAACGGTGGCGCTGATTGGCACTTCCCGGTTCAGGGAGCGGCCCCCCCTCCGTTCACGGTGGATGGCAATGAGGAGTCCTCCACCATTTTGCGTTCCACCAACCCGAACGCCAACGGTTTGAGACTGTGGATTGCGAATCAAGGTTCCGTGCTGTATGTCGGCGCCCCGCGCGCTGCCAATAGCAACGACCACTTCATTTTCGTCACCCGCTCGCTTGCCTCGACCAAGGCGGCTCCATGGGCGAAGGCTGGAACCGTGGTGTCGTGGGATGCTTTCCTTGCCAACGAGGTGGGCAATAATTGGGCCGGGTGGTTCAACGCGACGGGCGGGCAGACGCTCGGTGCGTTCACGCAGGTGGCCGCGGGCGGTCCCGGCGGTGTGCTGGAGGGCACGATTGATCTGGCGCAACTCTACGGTGGCGAATCAAATGTGCCGTCCATTATTTATGTGTGTGCCGCGGCTTATGGCACCAGCGATGGGTCGGCTCTGGTTCACACCATTCAGGTGCCCGCCAGTGTCAACGCCGACGGCAACATTGACGCCGGCGAGTTTTTTGCGTTCTCCATGACAACTTCGTCCAGCGTGGGGGATTGGCAGTTATACTGACAGTCGCTGCGACCGTGTAACCGCTGTGAGTCCGTTGTGGGTTGCCCCGGTCTTGCAAACCCCGCTGGTTTGCTACAGGACTTGGCGGAGGTGGGCGAGATGCAGAGTGCAATCAGATGGATGTGGGTCGCGCTGGGGTGCATGACTGGACTGTGGGGTTGTTCGAGTCCTGCACCCGAATCCGCCGCGAGCGGTTCCGGAGCGTCCGCCCGAAGCCGCCCGGAGATTATCCGGATCAATGTGGATCCCATTGCCAGGAACCTGGCACTGACGGAGCAATTGGCCGCCGAGTTCACTTCCGCCACAGGGACGCGCATCGAGATCATCAAGGGCCCCACAGACGCCACAGAGCGTTTGTCGCAGTATCTTCAGTACTTGGGGGCTCACTCGCCCGACATTGACATTTATCAGATTGATGTCATCTGGCCCGGCGTCCTGGCCGAGCACTTGGTTGATCTTGCCGGCGCGTTTGATCAAGAACGCGCCGAGTTTTTCGAGCCGATCGTCCGCAATAATACGGTTGACGGGCGCCTCGTTGGCATTCCGTGGTTCGCGGATGCTGGCGTGCTTTATTACCGGACCGATCTGTTAGAGAAATATGGTTTATCGGTGCCCAAAACTTGGGATGAACTTGGTGCGGCGGCCCGGACGATTCAGGAGGGCGAGCGCGCCGCCGGCACGGCCGACTTCTGGGGCTTCGTGTTTCAAGGCAAGGCATACGAAGGCCTGACTTGTAACGCGCTGGAGTGGATAGCGTCCAGCGGCGGCGGAACGATCGTGGACGCGGACGGCGGAGTGTCCGTCAACAATGAAGCGGCCGCTCGTGCCGTTTCGCGTATGGCGGGATGGGTGGGAACCATTGCGCCGCCGGGTGTGACGACCTATCAGGAGGAAGAGGCGCGGCAGTTGTTCCAGTCGGGACGCGTTGCGTTCATGAGAAACTGGCCTTATGCCTATGCGCTCACCCATTCGCAAGACTCTCCTGTCCATGGAAAAGTTGGACTGGCGGCGCTTCCCGCGGGACCGGGCGGGCGTGCATCCGCCCTCGGAGGGTGGCAACTTGCCGTATCCAAATATTCCCGGAATCCGGAGGCTGCGACGGAGTTCGTGCGGCTGCTGACCTCGCGCGAGGCCCAGAAGCGCCGTGCTCTCGAGGCCTCACTCCTACCGTCGCGGCCGGCGCTCTACGATGACCCGGAAATTGCCACTGCCATCCCATTCATTCCGCAAATGAAAGAGATTTTTCTGAACGCCACCCCGCGGCCGTCTGCGCAAACCGGAGCCCGCTACAATGAGGTCTCGACGGAGTTCTTTCAGGCCGTGCACCGGGTGCTCACGGGTGAGCAACCGCCTGATGTTTCTCTGGCGGCAGCCGAGCGAGCCTTGAAGGAGGTTTTGGGTCGGCCATGACACGGGCCAGAGGCGGGAGACGCTATGCGCCGCCTGTCGCTTGAGGCGCGACAGTCGCGGCTGGGTTGGATCTTGGTAAGCCCGGCGCTTGTGCTGCTGATTCTTGTTGGCGCGTACCCGCTTGGTCAGACTTTCTATGTCAGTCTGACAGACGCACGCCTCGCCAGCGGCCGGCCTGCGAATTTTGTCGGTTTGGCCAACTATACCCGCCTTGCCGCCGACCCGGGTTTCCAAGCCTCCGTCGCGAACACCGTGCTGTTCACGGTGACAAGTGTTATAGTGGAAATCGTTCTTGGTCTCGCCATGGCGCTTGTGGTGAATTCCCGCTTCCGCGGCCGCGGCGTTCTTCGTGCTGCCATGCTCATACCGTGGGCGCTGCCCACCGTGGTCTCCGCGAAGATGTGGAACTATATGCTGGTGGACACTTACGGCGTTGTGAACGACCTTCTCGTGACCCGGTCTGGGTTGCTGGAGACGAAAGTGGCCTGGCTGGCGGAGCCGGGTCTCGCGCTGGCGTCCATCATCGCCGTGGATGTTTGGAAAACGACGCCGTTTGTGGCGCTGATGCTGCTTGCGGGTCTGCAAGTCATACCGCCCGCGCTGTACGAGGCGGCGTCCGTGGATGGTGCGTCGCGTCTGCAACAATTCTGGCGGATCACGCTTCCGATGCTGCGGCCGGTGATTCTCGTCACATTGATTTTTCGCACGCTCGACGCACTCAGGGTGTTTGATGTCATCTGGGTCATGACCCGGGGCCAGTCGGGCACGGAGAGCATGGCGACCTACAATTTCCGCCAATTGATTGACTTCCAAAAACTTGGCTACGGGTCGGCGGTCAGCGTGGCCATTTTCGCGCTCATCGCGTTGTTCGTGGCGGCTTACCTCGTCGTGCTGCGGCGCTGGCGTGAGGCGGAGATGTCATGATCCGCCGTGTGCTTTTCGCCCTCCTGCTGGCTGCCATTGCCGTGTACACCGTCTTTCCATTTTACTGGGCCTTGGTGGGCTCCTTTCAGTCCGAATCGCGTATCTTCGCCTCGCCTGCGTATTATGTGCCGGCGCCGCCCGTGCTGGATTCGTACCGGCAGGTGTTTTCCAACGCGACCTTTGTGCGGGCCTTGGGCAACTCCGTCGTGGTCGCCTGCGCGACTACACTGTTGGCGCTTGCAGCGGGATCGCTGGCTGCCTATGCCTTGGCGCGATACAGAATGCGGGGGCGCGAGGCGACGCTGACGGTTATTCTCGCCCTGACGATGTTTCCGCAAATCAGTGTTGTCGGCGCGGTGCATACCGTGGTGACGCGCCTTGGGCTCCACAACACCCTCGCGGGTCTTGTGGTCAGTTATATGCTGATCACTCTGCCGTTCACCGTGTGGGTGTTGACAAACTTCTTCCGTTCGCTGCCGCGGGAACTGGAGGAGTCGGCGTATGTGGACGGCGCTACGCCGCTGCAAACTTTCTGGCGCGTCCTCATGCCGCTGAGTGCGCCCGGCCTTGTGACCACGGGCCTGCTGACTTTCATCAGCGCGTGGAACGAGTACTTGTTTGCGTTGAGTCTGACGGTAACGGACCGCGCCCGCACGGTTCCGGTGGCTCTTGCAAATTTCGCCGGTGCATCCGCTCACCAGACTCCATGGGGGGCGATTATGGCGGCCTCGGTCGTCGTGACGCTGCCTTTGGTTATCCTCGTGCTGGTCTTTCAGCGGAGGCTGGTGGAGGGGCTTACGGCGGGCGCGTTGAAGGGGTAGCCTCATGATGTGTGCATTCAGTCTGCAGAAAACCAACCGTCGGATTGTCTGTGGCTCTCAGCATGATCAGCCGCGGGAGCATCACCAAATTCACCTTGGTTTGTGTTGCACTGTGTTCGGCGGGGTCGGCTCGGGGCATGTCGCCTGAGCATCTTGTCCCTGTCGAGTTTGCCCTCCAGCACGATGTGGGGTGGGGCAATAGCGTGTTTGTGCAGGGCGACGCCGCGGAACTGGGCGGTGGCGATGTCACGCGCGCTGTGAAACTGTATTACACAGCGGGAGCGGTCTGGCGTGCCCGTATCGGGGTCCCGCCCTCGGCCACGCTGACATATCGTTATGTCAATCGCGCCGACAGTGCCGCGGCAGTCGCGCAGGCGACAAACGGCACGCCGCTGACCGCCTACGAAACGACGACCACTCCCGCCCATCCCTCCTACATGCCGTCGGCCACAAAATCGCTTGTTTACCTGACTGCCTGGGCACAGCCGTCGCTGGAGGTCGAATCCTCGCCCGGAGTGTTTACCAGTTATAGTTTGACAGCCATTGGGCCGGGGCGGGTTGCCGGCGAGCGCCGGTGGCTGGCCAGCGGCTTTGGCGTGCCCGGCCGTGCCGTCCGGTTCCGTCTCACGGACGGCGCAGGAGGTTATGATTATGCGCCCGGCGGCGGACTGTACGAAACCTGTCTTGATCGCGCCCTGCTGCAAGACGGCAATCTTTTTAATTACGAACCGGCACCTGCCGTCAGCCCCAGCCGCAAGGAAACGATTGCCAATGTCGTCTCCCCGCAGGGCCTTGCCTCGCGCACGCTGCGCATCTACCTGCCTCGCGGCTACGACCAGCATACGACCCGCAGTTACCCCGTGCTCTACATGCATGACGGACAGAATATCTTTGGGACGACGGGCTCCGGTTTTCCGCCCGTTCGGTGGAATGTGGACGGCACGCTTGACCGGCTCATTTCTATGGGGCTCGCGCGCGAAACCATCGTCGTCGGCATCGACAACACTCCCAACCGACTGGCGGAATACACGCCGCCCGGAGCACCGCTGGGGGGACTGCCCGGGGGGCAGGGAGACAAGTATCTGGCCTATGTTCGCGATACGGTAAAGCCGTTGATTGACGCGACTTACCGCACGCTGCCGGACGCGGCAAATACGGCGGTGGCCGGCTCATCGTTGGGAGGCCTCATTAGCACTTACATGGGCCTCGAAGCCCCTTCGGTATTCGGCAAAGTGGCGGCGTTCAGCCCCGCCTACTGGGCTAATGCGTCGGTGGTGGCGCGCTTGACCGACACGCCGGTGCTGCCCGCATGGCGGCACTATTTCGACTCCGGCAACGCGGGTGCATCCGACTCTTCCGGCTCGCCTGACGGGTACGCCCTGACCTTCGACGCGCGCGACCGCCTGCTCCGGCGCGGTCAGATACTCAACCGCGATGTCTATCATACGGTTGGTTACGGACAGCAACACAATGAGTCGGCCTGGCAGGCGCGCTTTCCCCTTTGCGTTCGGTTCTTGCTGCCGGCCGAAGACGAGCCCAGCACCGTGCAAGTCGCCCCCGCAGCCTCTGCGACAGATTGGATGCTGCATTGAAAGGTTCCCCTCCGGCCGCGAATGATTCCTGCGTTCCGCGGACTCTTGTGTATCAGATTTTTGTGGATCGCTTTGCAGGACCGTCGGGCGCTTCCCTTGAGCCAGTGCCCGCGGGTGCGCCGCCGTGGTCGCATCATTGCGGAGGGACCCTCGACGGCATCGTCCCACGCTTGGATCACATCGCCGGACTAGGTGCCGACGCGATTTACCTGACTCCCATCTTCCGCGCCGGTTCGAATCACAAATACGACACCGCGGATTTCCGCGAGGTGGATCCACGGTTTGGCGGCGACGGCGCCTTTGAGCGATTGGCGGCATCTTGTCGTGCGCGCGGCATGGGCCTGATTCTCGATGCGGTGTTCAACCATGTGGGGCGGGAGCATGCATGGTTTAAGGCCGCTCTGGCCGATCCTGATGCGGCCGAACGCCGCTTCTTCCGGTGGACTTCGCCGACCGAGTATGAGTGCTGGCGCGGCCACAAGTCGCTTCCGGAATTAAATTTGTCGGACGAGTCGGTGCGGCACTACCTGATCACAGGTCCGGAGTCTGTCAGCCGCTGGTGGCTGAGGCGGGGAGCCACTGGCTGGCGAGTGGATTGCGCGAACGATGTCGGGCCGGAATGCTGCAGTCTTTTGACGCAGGTCGCCCGGGAAGAAGCGGCTCTGGACGGGGTCACGGGTGAGTTATGGAATTTTGCGGATGCCTGGCTTGCAAGCGGCGCGCTCGACGGTGTCATGAATTATTATTTCCGCGAGACGGTCCTGACGCTCGTCCGCGGCGAGATTGCGCCTGCGCAGGCTGCTTTCAATCTCAAGCGCATGGCGCGTGCCTATCCGACCCGCGCCCTGCAGTGCTCGTGGAACATGCTCTCCAGCCACGATACGCCGCGGCTTATCCATGTGATTCCTGACTCCTCTCGCCGCCTGTTTGCGTGGGTGCTCGCTTTTGCCTGTCCCGGGGTTCCGCTGGTGTACTACGGTGAGGAGACGGGCATGGACGGCAGCCAAGACCCAGACAACCGCCGTCCGATGAACTGGGACGAGGGCGGCTGGGATACGGTCACGCTGGACTTGATCCGCCGTCTCGCCGCTTTGCGGCGCGACCATCCGGCGTTGCGGGCGGGCGGCTACCTCCCGTTGCCGCAGCCGGGCGTCCCGGCCCTTCTTGCCTTTGCGCGGACGCGACCGTGGCCGGGCGAAACCGTGTTTGTGCTGGCCAATGCCAGCGACGAACCGCTGCGCACGCGTGCATTCATCCCGTACGCCTGGCTCCATGATGCTGCGCCCTTGCGCGACCTGCTGGGCGCGGCGCCGGCCACCCGGGCGGCGTCGGGCAGCATCCCCTTGGAGTTGCCCCCATGGGGTATTGCCCTCTATCAAGCAGACGATACGGCCATCCCGAACTATCGTTTCTTCAAGCACCGGGCCCCTGAGGGGCAGTTGCCTTCATGACAGGTTGACGCGGGCGCGTTGGGCCGTCGTCATCGGCTTCGTTTATGCGGATACTTGTCACAGGGGCATCAGGGTTCATCGGGCGGCGCATCTGCGCGCTGGGCGTGGAGCGCGGTCATGACATTGTCGGGCTGATGCGCCCGCGCGGAGGTTCGCCAGAGGCACTGCCTCCCGGCGAGCCTGTCTTCGGGCAACTGCCGTTTGATGTGCCGAGGCAGGCTCTGGAAAATCTTGACGCGGTCATCCATTGTGCCGGCGCCACGACTGGGCAGGATTGGGCCGAAAGTACTGCGATCACGGTCACTGGCACACGCTTTTTGCTTGAGGGCGTGCGCCGATGGTCGCCGGGGCTTCAACGATTTGTATTCCTATCCTCCCAATCGGCACACGAGGGGGCTGTTTCGGCTTACGGACGGACGAAACTCGAGGCCGAGGCGCTGGTGCGTTCCTGCGGCATGCCCTACGCTATCATTCGGCCGGGTCTCGTGTACGGTCCGGGTCGGATCGGACTCTTTTACCGGATGCGCCGGTCAGTCCTGCGGCTGCCGGTGTTGCCGCTTCTTGGCGGCGGCCGCGCACCCGTGCAGCCCATCGAAGTGGACGACCTCGCCGAGGCTTCGTTTCTGTGTTTGGATCTGCCCGCGGACGAATCGGTGGAGTTGAATCTCGGCGAACCTGAGGCCATGCCCTTGCGCGATTTTCTTCAGGCCATCGCTGTGGCCTCCACAGGCCGGCGCAAGAAGCAGGTTGTGATTCCTCTGGCCCCCGTGAAAATGGTGGTCGGTTTGGCCGAAGCCCTGCGTGTTCCGCTGCCGGTGAGTTCGGACAATTTGCGCGGCCTCGAGATGGTGCGCCCCATGGACACCCGTCCGTCGCTCGAGCGGCTGAACCTGCACCTCAAACCTTTTGATGAAGCGATGAGAACGGCGGTTCGCGATGAATTGCCTCCGGACGCGCTACCCAATCGTCCGCTGCGGGTGTTGCTCATCGGGGCAGGCAAGATTGGGATCGTGCATGCACTCAATCTGACGCGGCGCGAGGGCATGGCCTTGGGCGGCATCGTGGACACCGCGCGAGGGGCGTTTGGTTTGTACAAGAGCATGGGCTTCCGTGCGCCATTCCGGACGGACGCGGCGGCTGCGTTGGAGGAATTGCAGCCCGACGCAGCCATCGTGGCTACGCCCGCCACAACGCATCTTGCGCTGGCCCGGCTTTGCTTGGAGCGCGGCGTGCCGGCGCTCGTGGAAAAGCCCATGGCCATCAATGCCGAGGGGCTCCAAGGATTTCGTGCCCTTGCGGGCGAGTTTCCGGCGGTGCCGTGCCACATTGGCTACATGGCGGCGCAGTATCCGCATCTTGACGAAGTGGCGAGGCTGCTGGCGAGCGGTGAACTTGGCGCGGTGCGCGGGTTTCGGGCTGTCTGCCTCCAATCGCACATTATGGCCCCGGAGCCGGTGCGTTGGGAAATGGTCCGCTCCCGGTCGGGGGGCGGGGTTATCATCAATTTTGCCGGCCATGTGCTTGCCGTGTTGGGGCGATTGTTTGGCGCTCCAGTCTCCGGCCGGGCTCGCATGTGGCCGATCCACTCGAAGGAAGTCGAGGACGCCGCCGAGGTCGTCCTCGATTATGGCGCGTTCCGTGGCCGAATGGTGGCCAGTTGGTCCATGCCCGGTTACGCACGGCCAGTCTACGAAATTTCCGTTGAAACCGAGTGCGCGCGTCTCGACATCGACAATTATTGTGTCGTGCTGCGGCGCGGCGGGCGGGTGGAGGGCGTCTGGACGCAGCAGGATTTTGCGGTCGGGTACAACGCCGCGCCGGATTACACGGGCGGCGGTTTCTCGTGCGAGCACCGGAACTTTGCCCGAGCGTTATTGGCGCGTCGCCTCGGGTTGCCGCTGCCGGAAGACGGCACCCCGTCGCGGCGTCCGGTCACGATCGAAGAGGCTGCGGCCGTCGAGCAGTTTATCTTTCACCTTTACGCTTCGTGCGAGGCCGACGCTTCCAGTCCGATCTGGCCCGCCCCGGACAGAACCAGTCTTGTTGCCGATGTGGATGCTCGTATGGAGGGCATGTTGCGGAGGCTTGCGCCGTGAGCGTGTTGATAGATCTTCGGACGGTGGAACCAGAGGGTGTTATCGCATGGCTGGGCGCGCTTGAGCATGGTGCGGCGCAGGGCGCGAAAGGCGAAGCGCCATTGCTGACAGCATGGCAGGCGGCTCGCCTTACGCCGGCGGATGCCCAGCGTCTCGGTTCGAAAGCCGTCGTCGTGGTGCCGGACTTTCTCAATTACGCACGCCTGCTCAATACGGGTCAGGCCGCGACGATGCTCGGTCTGAGCGGTTCGTCCATGTGCATGGCGCGTGCCGTGACCCGAGCCGGGCTTGTGGTGGCGTCGCGCCCGCACCTTGCCGCGGCCAAAGACTTCTGGCTCGTGGCACGCGCGCTGGCCGCTTTCGACCTTGCCCTTCTGCCAAGGGGGTTTCGCGGCGCGGTCCTGTTGCATTCTTATCTGAGCGATTTCGCTTTCGTGTTCGAAAAGCGGGATTTTTGTGCATGGTTCATGCGCGGGGCGGCGCGGCGTGGCATTGCCGGCCTCCACACACAGCAGTTGCCGCTAGCGCTCAGTTGTCTTGCCCGGTGGGACCTGCGGCCGGGGTGTTGCGCCTTTCTTTGTCCGCCTTCGGGTGCCGGTTGTGCGGAGGCTCTGGCGGCTGCGCGCCGCGAAGCGGCGTTTTCGGGTTGTCGCTTCTTGGGCGACCTGACCAGCCTGCCACCGGATTTCCAAAGCGCCACGGTGTCCGCGTCGTGGGCCGATCCGCCGTTGGACGGTGTCATTTGTGGTCCCCGTCACGCGCGGTCGGCTTCTGCCCGACATTCCAGTTGACTTGCCCGCTTTCCTGATCGAGCCCGCAATGTTGTCAGGGATTCACATATGGTTGTCACGAGCAGGAGAGACTTGCCGCAAGTGAAGTCCGAAGTTTCCCCGCGGGATTCGGCCCGCGCGACGGTTCGCCTGTCTTGCGTGCTGCTGCCTGTCCGTTCGGCCTGCCCATTGACTCAGCCTGATGGGGAAAGGGGGTGCGAGAAGCGATGCCGATCGGTAAAGTCAAATGGTTCAATGACAAGAAGGGGTACGGGTTTATCCTGCCCGAGGGAGGCGGCGAGGACATCTTCGTCCACCACTCTTCGATCGTTTCCGAGGGTTTCCGGACGCTTGTCGAGGGCCAGCAGGTTCAATATGAGGCAGTGCGCGGTCCCAAAGGCATGCAAGCCGCGAATGTTGTGAAACTTGATCAGTAGCCGTTGACACCTTAACTAGACGGCCGCGAGACGCCCAGTTATCGTGTCAAGAGAGGCATCCGCCGGGGGCACTCCGTGTTCGGGGTGCCCGCCTTTTTGCCTGAGCCCAAGGGGAACCGGTCGCCGGTCAGGCGGAAAACGAAGTGCCGCAACCGCAGGATTTTGTGGCGTTCGGATTCACGAAACGGAATCCGCCGTTGAGCAATTCGTTGGAGAAATCCACCGTCAGGCCGTTCAAAAACAGATAACTCTTTGGATCGCAAAACACCCGGACATCCCCAAATTCAAACACCTTGTCGGAGGGTCCGGGTTTTTCCTCGATTCCCATGGTGTAGGACAATCCGGAGCAGCCGCCGCCCTTGACGCCGATCCGCAGGCCCCAATCGGGGTGCTGCTGACTTGCAAGCACGCGTCTGACTTCGTTGATAGCCGATTCGGTGAGGGTGATCGCCATGGTGCCTGTAATGCTCCTGAGCAGTTTCGAGGTATCCCGTCATACACGCCTTCGCGGGAAAATCATCATGTCGCGGAGGGCGGCGCGTCAGGGGCCATGGCGCGCAACCGGGCAACCACCTGAGCCACACCCTCCACCACCCGGTCCACATCCTCTTGTGTGTTGCCGCGCCCGAGCCCGAACCGGATGGAACTGTGCGCCAGACGCGGCGAAATGCCCAGCGCGGCCAGAACATGGGAGGGCTCGGCCGAGCCGGATGTGCAGGCGCTGCCGCTGCTGACGGCCACCACCGAGCGCAAGCCCATGATGAGCGACTCTCCTTCCACCCCTTCGATGGACACATTAAGGTTGTTCGGCAGTCGGTGCTCCAGCGAGCCGTTGACTTGGAGTCCCGGCACGCGCGCCCGCAACCCCGCCAAGAGGCGGTCGCGCAAGGCGGCCAATTGCTTGGCCACCTGAGCACCTTCGCTGCGGGCGATAGCCGCGGCAGAGCCCATGCCCACGATCCCGGGAACATTGAGCGTGCCGGATCTGAGCCCGCGCTCGTGGCCACCGCCGTGAACCACCGGCACTAAGCGCACTCGCGGCTCGCGCCGACGCACATAGAGAGCCCCGATCCCTTTCGGTCCATACATTTTGTGGGCGCTGAGCGATAACAGATGAACCCCTGCAGCACGCACATCCAGTGGCAGCATGGCGGCTGCCTGTGAAGCGTCCACATGGAGCAGACATCCGCGCTGAGCGCATAGCCGCCCGATCTCAGCTATGGGGTGGATGACGCCGATTTCATTGTTCGCCCACATGACCGAGACCAGAACCGTCTCGGCCTCGATTGCATCGGCCAAACGCGCCGGGTCGAGCAAACCGTCAGCCTCGACCGGCAGCCGGGTGACCCGCCAGCCGCGCTGCTCGAGCGCCCGGCAGGGATCCAACACGGCGCGATGCTCGGTCATGCAGGTAATCACATGCCGCCCACGGCGCAAATTGGCCTCCGCGGCGCCGAGGATCGCCAGATTGTTGCTCTCCGTGGCGCCGGAGGTGAAAACGATTTCGTCCGCGTCAGCCCCGATGAGGGCGGCGACCTGCGCGCGTGCCGCCTCGACTGCCTCGGCTGCGCGCCAGCCAAACTCGTGCGTGCGGCTCGATGCATTGCCAAAATATTCGCTGAAGTACGGTAGCATGGCCTCGAGCACGCGCGGATCCACGGGCGTCGTGGCGTGATGGTCCATGTAGATGGGGCGGGGCTGGGTTGTCATGAGTTACACCCGCCGCCAAGCCTTCAAACGGCTGCAAGCGGAAATCAGCCCGCCCGGTCGGGCAATTCAGGCAAGCAGGGCGACAAGTTCTTCAGGGCTGGTGGCGATGGCATCGGGCTGCTCGTCAGGGCCAGCCGGCCCCACTGAAGACGCATAATGACCGCGGGCACTCTCAAGGTAGGCCGCGCCAAAGTCGTCCTCGGGCTCCCATCCGCGTTCCTCGAATGTCAGTTTCAACCATATGCCGCGCATCCCGGCAG
>JAOAAY010000048.1 GCA_026418615.1 Candidatus Sumerlaeaceae bacterium
AGATGTGTATAAGAGACAGAGCCACGACTGGGCCGAGCCGCTCAAACGCATCTCCTACAAAGCCGAGGGGACCGCTGAGTTCCGCGCCCTGCTGTTCCTGCCCTCCCGCGCACCCTTCGGCCTCTTCCTGCCCGAGCGCGAGCACACCGGCATCCACCTTTATGTCAAACGCGTGTTCATCATGCACGACTGCAAGGAACTCATACCCGAGTACCTGCGCTTCGTGCGCGGCGTCGTGGACAGCGAAGACCTGTCACTCAACATCTCGCGCGAACTTCTGCAGAAAAACCGCCAGATCGGCATCATCCGCAAGGGGTTGACCAAAAAAGTCCTCGACACCCTCAAAGGCATGATGACCGACGACCAAGACAAGTATTTCACCTTCTGGAAGGAGTTCGGCCGGCTTATCAAGGAGGGCGTCTTCTCCGATTCCGACCACCGCAAGGCCCTGTTGGATCTGTGCCTGTTCGACTCGACCGCGCCGCGCCGCGAGGGCGACGACGCGGCCCCGTGGGAAAAAGCGGGCATGACCACCCTGAAAGCCTATGTGGACCGGATGCCGCAGGGGCAGGATACCATCTATTACATGACCGGAGCCACCCGCGCCGCCGTGGAGGGATCGCCCCATCTCGAGGCATTCCGCGACAAAGGCTTCGAAGTGCTCATCCTTACCGATCCCGTGGACGAAGTCTGGCCGCAAGTGGTGGCCGATTACTCAGGCAAAAAACTCATGTCCGTCGGCAAAGGCGAGACCACACCCGGCACCGAGGAGGAACGCAAAAAGGCCGCGGAGGAGTTAAAGGAAAAAGCGGCGGAGTTCAAGCCCCTCACCGACGCCCTCGCCCGGGTGTTGGAAGACCGCGTGAAAGAGGTGCGCCTGTCGGCGCGTCTCACCTCGTCCCCGGCATGCCTCGTCGGCGAAGAGTTCGACATCAGCCCCCGCATGGAGGCCCTCCTCAAAGCCGCCGGGCAAGAGGTCACTCCCTCGAAACGCATCCTCGAACTCAACCCGACGCACCCCGTCGTGGAACGGCTGCGCGAGGCGTGCGCCGCGGATCCAGCCGACCCGCGCATTGATGAGTACGCAGAATTGCTTTACGGACAGGCCCTGCTGGCCGAGGGAGGAACGCTGCCCGACGCCGCGGCGTTTACTCGGCGCGTGGCAGACCTGATGACGCGCGCGCTCGCCGGCTAACCGCGGCGACCGATCGCGCAGCCTGTCCCCGCTCCGCATCAACAGGCGGCGGCGCGGCACCGCGCACCGGGCGGCATTTGCGCCTTGCCTGCCCGCCGCGCCGCCCCCACACCTGCCGCAAATGAAATCCGGTGCGCCCGCGTAGCACTGTCATCACCATGCGAATCCTCGGCATCTCGGCTTTCTATCACGACTCGGCGGCAGCGCTCGTCGTGGACGGGCAACTCGTGGCCGCGGCACAGGAAGAGCGCTTCTCCCGACGCAAACACGACGACCGCTTCCCCACGCACGCCGCAAAATGGTGTCTCAAGGAAGGCAACATCGGAGTGGCCGACCTCGACTATGTCGTCTTTTACGACAAGCCGTTCATGAAGTTCGAGCGCCTGCTGTTCACCTACCTCGAGCAGTTTCCCCGCGGTTTCCGGACCTTTTGCATCGCCATGCCGCTATGGATGAACGAAAAACTATGGATCAAATCCGTCATCCGGCACGCCCTCGGCTTCCACGGCAAGATCCTGTTCAATGACCACCACATGTCCCACGCGGCGAGCGCCTTCCTCGTCTCGCCCTTCGAGGAGGCCGCCATCCTGACGGTGGACGGCGTCGGCGAGTGGAGCACTTCCACCTGGGGCGTCGGGCGCGGATCGCAGATCGAACTGCGCGAGGAAACCCGGTTTCCCCATTCGCTCGGACTGCTCTACAGCGCGTTTACCTATTATCTGGGCTTCAAGGTCAACAGCGCCGAGTACAAGGTCATGGGGCTCGCGCCCTACGGCAAACCTGTGTACTACGACAAGGTTCGCGAAGTGGTGGAATGGCGCGAGGACGGCAGTTTCCGGCTAAACACGAAATACTTCGATTTTCTGCACGGGCTGCGAATGACCAATGAACGCTTTGACGCCCTTTTCGGCGGGCCGCCGCGCGTGGCCGAGACGCGCCTGACCCAGCGCGAGTTCGACATAGCCGCCAGCATTCAAAAGGTGACCGACGAAATCATGGTGGCGCTCGCCCGCCACATCCGCCACAAAACAGGAATGAACAAGTTGTGCATGGCTGGCGGCGTGGCGCTCAACTGCGTGGCCAATGCCAAGGTCCTGCGCGAGGCGGGGTTCGACGACATCTGGGTCCAGCCCGCGGCCGGCGACGCCGGCGGCGCCCTCGGAGCGGCCTTCTATCTGCACAACAGCGTCCTCGGCAATCCCCGCTCGTTCCGCATGGACCACGCCCTCTACGGCCCCGCCTACAGCGAGGAAGAAAGCCGCTCCTATCTCGATTCCATCGGCGCAAAATACCGGCGCCTTGAGCCGGAGGACCTCGTGCGCGAAACGGCCGCCCTTATCGCCGCAGGCCATGTAGTGGGCTGGCATCAGGGACGCATGGAGTTCGGCCCGCGGGCGCTGGGAGCGCGCAGCATCCTTGCTGATGCGCGCGACGCAAAAATGAAAGACACCCTGAACATGAAGATCAAGTTCCGCGAGGGATTCCGGCCGTTCGCGCCCAGCGTGATCGAGGAGCGCACCGCCGAGTTCTTCGAACTCGATCCGCCCCACACCAGCCCCTTCATGTTGCTGGTCGCGGATGTGCGACCCGACAAGCGCGTCATCCCGTCCGTCACCCATGTGGACGGCAGCGCCCGCCTTCAGACGGTCTCGCGCGACACCAATCCCCTTTACTACGCCCTCATCGAGGAGTTCGACCGCCAGACAGGCGTGCCCGTCATCATCAACACGAGTTTCAATGTCCGGGGCGAACCGATCGTCTGCACGCCCGCCGACGCCTACCGCTGCTTCATGCGCACAAACATGGACGACCTCGTCATCGGCCCCTTCCTCATGCACAAAGCCGATCAGCCGCCGTGGCAGGAGTCGGGCGACTGGCGCAAGGAATTCGCGCTGGATTAATCCGGGCCGGGCTGCGTGCCGGCCATCTTCAGCACCTCGCGCCGGGTCACCGCATGGCGGAATTCAAACATCCGGCGCAGCCGCGGCCGGATCAGGAGCGGATCCGCCAGCCGCCCGAGCCAGCCCAGCGGCGGCTCGTACTCGATCTCGTCCCGCAGCATGCACCCCTGCCCGTGCGGCTCGAACACATGCCGGTGACGC
Source organism: Candidatus Sumerlaeaceae bacterium (assembly GCA_026418615.1). Lineage (GTDB taxonomy): Bacteria > Sumerlaeota > Sumerlaeia > Sumerlaeales > Sumerlaeaceae > JAOAAY01. The sequence continues at coordinate 3,298 of JAOAAY010000048.1, forward strand.
CAGCGCCGAAACGGCCCGCGCACCATCGTATCCTCAAAGAACTCACCGTGCCGGAAATCCGTGTGACGAGCCACAATCGTCTGCCAGACCCCGGGAAACAGGCGCGTGCGCAGGACGACCTCGGTGCCGGTCTCCAGCCCCGCGGGCGGCCGGAGTACCTCGGTCTTGTCGAACGGCGCAATGAGCAGCGCCAGGGCGTCGGGCCGCTCGTGAAACGCGAAAACCGTTTTCGGCGGCGCGGGAATGAACGATTCATACACAAATCGCGGCATGCTGTCGCGCCTTACAGTTTCGGACAGGCGCCAATGCATTCGGGGTTGCATCCAACATCGAGAAGTGATTCGTTTGGATGTTCGGGTGCGTGCGGGCATACGGGCACCTGTCAGCACGGGGAATGAAAGATGTTCGGCGCGGGTGTCACAAAAGGGTGCGTTTGGGCAGTCATGCTGACCATGCTTGCCGGTTGTGACACAGGGCGTCCGGCTGGCCAAATTTCCGCAATACATCCGCCTCTGCCCTTCTCCGGGCGCGTCCTGTATGACCGGCATTTCAGCCCGATCGAAAAACCTGCGCTGGCCAAAGGTTTTCGCCACACCGGCGGCCGGCGGCCGGCGCAGCCGGGGGTGTATGTCTGCAAGCGCGTGCCGCATGTGCCGTGCGGGCGCATGATGGCCGCCATGGGTTTTTACCATCAATGGATTTACACCCCTTCGATGGAGCGCGGGGTCGGTTTCGTCGGTGCTGATTATAATCATTTTGCGGGTTTGCCGCGCCCTCTCTGGCTTGTCGTCAAACCCCTCGCCGTCGTGGATCATTCGGGCGCCGTGCTCAAACCCGACACTTTGGTAAAACGGATGGACGATCTCGAACCCGGGCGCGTCGAACCGCTCATGGGATTGCGCTCAACCCGCAATTATTTCCCGTTGGCGAACTGTCAGCGCTGGGTGAACGAGACCCTCTGCGCCGCGCGCCGCGCCGACACCGGGAGTCAGTAGGGAAAGATTTCCGTTTGCTCGCCCTTGTCCACGGTGTGGCAGCGGCGGCAGCGGGCTTCGTACGCTTCCTCCGCACCAATCAGAACCAGCCCCTTCCCAGTCACCTTGCGCTGGGTGCGGCTGGCCGGGTTGCCGCAAACGACGCAAATGGCCAGCATTTTGTCCACGCACTCCGCCTGCGCCAGCAGCCGCGGCATCGGGTCCCAAGGCACGCCGCGGTAATCCATGTCGAGGCCGGCACAGATGACGCGCAACCCCCGCTCGGCAAGGCCGCTGCAGATCTCCGGCAGGTTTTCCCCGAGAAACTGAGCCTCGTCAATTCCTACGACCTCCGTCCCGGGCGGCAGCAACGCGGGAATTTCATCCGCGCGATCAATCAGCATGCACGGGATCATCAGGCTTGAATGCGAGGCAATGCTCTCCTGCGCGTAGCGGTTGTCGAGGCGCGGCTTGAATGCAGCGACACCCAGACGGGCGATTTGCGCCCGCCGCAGGCGCCGGATGAGTTCCTCGCTCTTGCCGCTGAACATCGGGCCGCAGATGACCTCGATCCAGCCTGACTCGTGGTGGCGGATGAGTTCCATGGCGTTGATGCCGCATCCAACCCGAGGCTTCCAGCCAGTCAAGCCCCGCCGGAGCCGCAACAGGGCTACGGAATGGTCACTCCTTATCCGGTGTGCAGCGCCGCGCCGGCCGGCCCAGAACCCGCTCCACGGCTTCCACTTTGCCGGTCAGCCGGTTCGTGCGGCCCGGATTGTCATCAATTTTGATGAAAGTGCTCACGCGCGACCCCGTTTCGAGGGCTTTCGCATGGCACTTGCCGATGACCGCCATGACCTCGTCCCACGGGCCTTCGATGATGGTGCCCATGGCGTGCAACTCGTACGGCAGGCCGCTATCATCCACGATGCGGATCATCTCGGCCACCACCCCGGACAATCCGCCGGGGTGGTTCATGGGAGCGATGGAAAACTCGGCAAGCATGACCCGGGTCTCCTTTTGTCAGATGATTATTCGGACGCCTCCGCCGCGTCCTCGGTCAGCGAGAGAAACAGTTCCTCCAGCCGCGCGTCGCCGAGATTCTGCCGCGCGCGCAGATCCTCAAGGGTGCCGAGAAAGATCAGCCGGCCGCGGCTGATGATGCCGATGCGGTCGGCCAGTTCCTCGGCAATCGAAAGAATATGCGTGGACAAAAAGACCGAACACCCCCGCTCGACCTGACGGCGCAGCAGTTGCTTGACCGTGCGGGCACTTTGCGGGTCAAGCCCGACCATGGGCTCGTCCACGATGATCACCGCCGGGTCGTGCATCAGCGAGGCCGCGATGACAAGTTTCTGGCGCATGCCGTGGCTGTAGTTCTCGACCAGTTTATCGGCAGCGCGAGTCAGGCCTAGCAGGGCAAAAAAATCCTCGCATTTGCGCCGTTGCTCGTCGGCCGGAACCTCGAACAGGTCGCCAACAAAATGGAAAAAGTCGCGCCCGGAGAGTTTCTCGTACAGATACGGATGGTCGGGAATGTATCCGATGAGGCGCTTGGCCTCCACAGGCCGCGTCTGAATATCGTAGCCGCAAATGCGGGCCGTGCCGGCGTTGGGCCGCACCAACCCCGTCAGGACCTTGATGGTCGTCGTTTTCCCGGCGCCGTTGGGACCAAGAAAGCAGAAGAACTCCCCCCGCGGAATCGTCAGCGAAAGGTTGTCCACCGCCACCAGATCCTCATAGCGCTTGGTCAGCCCCTCAATGGCAATTCCGGGGGCATCTGCCGGCGGCGGCGCAGCGGGCAGTGTCACTGCGGAACGCGTCCGAGGCGTTCGATGAACGCATCGGGCGGCTCGAATTTGTACAGCGAAAGGTCCTTCACGATTTCACCATTAGGTTTGACAAACGCCACCGTGGGCAGCGACAGCGCGCCGTATTTGCGCTGCAGCGCGGCGTTCTCCTCCGTCTGCTCCGTGCAGTCAATCTTCACCCGAATGAAACGGCTCAAGGCTTCTTGCACCCGCGGATTGGAAAAGGTCTGCCGGTCGAGTTGCTTGCAGGCAGCGCACCAAGCCGCGGTGAAATCAATCATGACGGGCGCATTGATGCGGGCCGCCAACTCCAGAGCCGCAGCCTCGTCCGTCAGCCACTCAGTCGGAGGCGCGTTCGGGTCGGGCGCAGGAGTCGCCGAGGCCGCGCCCTCCTTGGCTCCGGGCAGAATTTCCCCCTGGCTCTCGCCCGATGCGGCGGAACCCGCGTCAGCGGGAGGCGAGACCGGCTGGGTGCCAAGGGGCTGGGTGACCGACTTGGCATCATGGCTACCCGTCAGCAACGCTAACGAGGTCTTCGGCACTGCAGCGTAAATCGCGAAAACCAGCAACGCGATGCCCGCGCCCCGCCACGACCATTGCAGGACTGGCCACGATGCTCGCTTGCTGGCAAACACCGCCACTACAACCGCGCCGGCAAGCGCCGCCACCGCCGCCACCACCCAGAACGCCGTTTCCGGCAGTGCCAGTTTACTGTAATAAACACCGACCCCGATCAGCACGAGGCCAAGCAACTTTTTTACATCCTCCATCCAGACGCCGGACTTGGGCATGCGCTGCAAAAAGGCCGGGAAGGTACCGAGGATGAGAAACAGCAAGCCAAGGCCCAGCGCGTACGAGAACAACAAAGTGACGCCCACGACCCCGCGACCGCTCTCCGCGGCAACGGCCAACACGCCCAGCAGCACAGGGCTGCCGCACGGCGAGGCGACCACGCCTGTCACCAGCCCAAGCAGGAAAGCCCCCGTGTAGCCCCCACGGGTGGCACGGCTCTGAAGTTTGCCGGCAAAAGTGGCGGGCAACTGGATGGTGAACAGGTCCAGCATGCTCAGTCCCATCGCCACGAAAAATAGAGCAATGAACCCGATGAACCATGCGTTCTGAAAGACAAACCCAAAGGTGCGCCCCGTGCGCACGGCGAAGAAGCCCAGCGCCGTGTAAACCGCCGCAATGCCCAAAACAAAAATCAGCGAACGCAGAAATCCCATGAGCGGTCTCTGGCCGGCCGAGCGAGCCCCAATGATGCCCAGCGTGATGGGAATCATTGGATAGACGCACGGCGTCAAACTGACCGCCACACCACCGGCAAATACGATCAGCGCCGTCAGTACAAGCCCCCGCTCGCTCAGGCTGGCACCAACATTCACATCGCTGAGGGCGGCTATCGCAGGCACAGTGGCCGCCACCAGCGGCGCTAAGAGAAACAAGCGTTTGATCATGACGATGCTGGCCTACACGCCCGGGCATCCGAATGTTCGTGCCCTGCGCCCGGCCGCCTGTTCCCACTGTTGCATACTCGACATGGCACAGTCACAGTCCCTCACCATCTGATGCCCGGGAGCGTCTGAGATTGACCGTTTCTTGGTGTAAACCCCATCGCTTGTTGGGTGCCTGCGCAGTCCTCTGCCTGCTGGCCCCCGTTGGATTGGCCTCGGCAGCGTCCGTGGCGACCAGCAGCCCCGCAGACATGCGGCGCGCCGTGCTCGCTCTGGCGGAGCCTTTGACTTCACGCGGCGCCACCGTGGCCATTTATGTCCTGGACACTCGCACAAGCGAGATTCTCATCAACTCCAACGGCGAGAAGCCCCTCCGGCCGGCATCGTGCAACAAGTTGCTGACGACGGCCGCCGGCCTGACCCTGCTGGGACGCGACTTTCGCTTCGTCACGGAACTCTACACGACGGGTACAACCGCGGGCGAGACGCTGCGCGGCAGCCTCGTCGTGCGCGGCGGCGGCGACCCGACCATCTCCGGGCGCTTCGAGGCCGACAAGCGCGATGTGGCCGCGACGCCCAAAGCATGGGCCGCGGCCCTGCGCGCCAACGGCATCCGCACCATCGAAGGCGATCTCGTCGCCGACGATCGCATCTTCGACCGCGAGTTCTTCCACCCCTTCTGGTACCCCCGCGAGCGAGGCGAGTGGTACGAAGCCGAGGTGTGGGGCCTCTCGTTCAACGACAATTGCGTAGACCTGTCCTGGTCGGCCGTGGGCAAACTGCCGGGGACCCTGCTGACGCCCGCCCTCAACCCCCCCACCAAGTATGTCAACATCCGCAGCGGCGTGACCGTGGCCGCCCGCGGGCGCGAGTCGGGCCGCACCTACTTTCGGGAAGAGACATCCAACGACATCCTCGCTACGGGTACGCTGACCGTTGACACGGAAAAAGAGGACAGCGCCAGCGTGCACGACGGGGCACGCTACTTCCTCACGGTGTTCCGCGAGGCCCTCACCAGCGAGGGAATCACCGTCAACGGCCTCGTGCGGCTCGTCAGGCCGGACGAGCCGGTGGACTATGCCCCCGAACGCCTGCTGGCCCGGCGCGAGTCGCCGCCGCTCGACCAGGTATGCAATGTCATCAACCGCAACAGCCAAAACTTTTACGCCGAGTGCCTCCTGAAAATGCTCGGCCGGCGCTTGCGCGGCGAAGGCTCGTTTGCCGCCGGCTGCAGTGTCGTGATGGACTTCTGCCGCGAGCGCGGCCTGTACCACGAGGGTCACCGCATGGTGGACGGCTCCGGATTGTCGCCGGAAAATTATGTGTCCGCACGCCAACTCGTCGAGGTGATCGCCCTGATGGACGGCGGCACGCTGCGCGAGGTCTGGCGCGAAACTCTGCCCATCGGCGGCAAGCGCGGCACACTGCGCGCCCGGTTTGAGCAGGACGATGCCTCCAAAGCCGCAGCCGGACGCATTTACGGCAAGACAGGCCTCATCGGAGGCGTGCGCTCCATAGCCGGCATCGTCACCAACGCCGCAGGCCGCGAAATGTACTACTGCGTCAATGTCAACGGTTTCAGAGGCGGCGCCGACAGGGTCATGGAATTCATTGATGACGCCGTCGTGACTCTCGCCCGCTCGGAGTTCTGAACCGCGGCGTTACCACTTCATCCAGAAGGTGTTTTCGTGCATCGGCCGCCCTTGGGCATCCGTAAAGGACCGGTACGCCTGACGGTTCACATCAAAGTCCCGCATCCCTTCACGCATGGCCGCATCGAGGAAGTCACCAAGCAAATTCCTGTCGCGGGCCTGCAGCGTCGCCACCGTAAACTCGCCCTCCTGCGAGCACCGGACGACAACCAGACCCAGCCGGGCGGCAACGGCACGCACGCGGCTGCACGCACCCGGTTGCGAAACCACCGGCGGCGCCGACGCTGCAACAGGCGGGGGCTGCCCCGGCGCCCGAGCCGCCGGGGAGGGCGACGGCTGCTGCGCGACCGCCCCCTCTCGGGTCTCAGGGCGCCGCTGCGCAGCGGCCCGCTCGCGTTCCGTCCGATCCTGCAGCCAAAGCAGGATGCCAAGGATGATCGCCACGAGGATCGCGATTCGGACTAAAAACTTCATGTGGCCGGCACCCCTTCCCCTTGGCGTGCAGACGCAGGCTTTCGGCTTCAGGAATATCGGGCCGGCGTATCGCCGATGTCAACAATCGCACACGCAAAGATCAGGTTCAAACCGAGGCGCCCCGCCTCGGCAAACAGGGCGTCGCTCTCCGCCCCGGGGTTGACATAGACCTCTGCGGGCGCCTTCGCGGCAATGTCCGCCAACACCGACAAGCCAATATCTGGCGGAACATAGAGAAGGACCCGGTCCACCGGACCCGGAATGTCGGCAAGGCTCTTGTAACATTTCAGGCCCTCGATGGTCTCCTCGTGCGGATTCACGGGCAACACCTCGTGTCCTTGCGCAGCATACGAGCGGACGGCCTTGTTGCCATACTTGCTCCGGTTGGCAGAGGCCCCGATCACGGCAACTCTCACGACATTCCCTCCTTCTCACCCTCGCAACAGACACCGAGGGCGCCGACAGATTTCTTTTTGGAACCAATCGCGTCCGCGGCGGGGCGAGGCGAAAACCTCACATAGCAGGCTCACCTCGCGGCGACTCTTTTCGCGGAGCCGCACGGCCGGCGCGATCCGCAACAGACCGGGGTGAAAAATCAACGGAGGCCGGACAGGGAGTCCTGCCCGGCCTCCTGAAAACTCGGTACATCTGTCCGCGGCCGCCCGGCGGCTGCGGGCGATCAGTACGATTCCAGTTTCCGCATCAGTTTCATCTGACGGCGGCGTGCCTTGCGACGAGCGGCATCCACCTTGCGGCGACGCCGGACACTCGGCTTTTCGTAGTGCTCGCGCCGGCGCAGTTCCGCAGGAATACCGGATTTCTGGCACTCCTTCTTGAAGCGCTTCAGAACGCGGTCAATAGGCTCATCGCCTTCGACGACCACATAACTCATCGCAATGTCCCTCCCTTCTGTTTCGGGAATGACGCACGCCCCGTTAGCCAAGGCGGCGATGGCAAGAGCACCGGCCCGCATAGACGACCCGGGACCAGCCCTCTACCGCGGGATGCAAGCAAAACGGCGGCCCGTCGTCAACAACAACGATTGGAAGACCGTGCATCCGGTGGGCGCTTACACGGCGGCACGGTGGTTTCTTCAGTCTTGGCCGCCCTGACGCTTTCGCGCCCGTCCGGTGTATGTGACACTGGTTGCATCATCCGACAGCGGAGCGTTTGCACAGTTCCTTGGTTATCAATACCGCCCTGCCTACATCGGCCAAACCCGTGGGAGCCTACCTCACGGGCATCCGCCGCGACAACATGACAGCCGCGGAAGCGCAGGAGCATCTGGAGGAATTGATACGCCTGTCGGAGACCTACGGAGTACCGGTTCTCGGGCACGAAATTGCCGTCCTCAGGGCTCCCACAGCCAGCCACCTGCTCAACGAGGGGCGGGTGCGCCAGATACATCAAGCCGCGTTGGCCGCCGGAGCCGATGTCATCATCGTGGATGATGACCTGTCACCCAGCCAGCAGCGCAATTGGGAGAAACTGACCGGCCTGGCCGTCATTGACCGGCGCGAGGTCATCCTGGGCATTTTTGCCGACCGCGCGCAGACACGCGAAGCGCGCCTGCAGGTGGAACTCGCCCGGGCGCAATACAGCCTGCCGCGCCTCAAGCGGGCGTGGACGCACCTCGAGCGCCAGCGCGGCGGCGGCGGACTGCGCGCCGGCGCCGGCGAGGCCCAACTCGAGGTGGACCGCCGCATCGTCCGACGCCAGATTGACCGGCTCAAACGCGAACTCGCCCATGTCCGACGCGTGCGCGCTACCCAGCGTCGCCAGCGCACGGAGGTCCCCCTCCCCGCGGCGGCGCTCGTCGGCTACACGAATGCCGGCAAATCCTCGCTTCTCAACGCGCTGACGGGCGCCGGCGTCCTTGAGGAAGACAAACTCTTCGCCACCCTCGACCCCACCACGCGTAAGTTCCGCCTGCCCAACAGACAGGCCATCGTCATCACCGACACGGTCGGATTCATCCGCAAACTCCCCCCCACGCTCATCGAGGCGTTCAAGGCTACCTTGGAAGAAGCCAAGGTCGCCACCATGCTCCTGCATGTGGTGGATGCCAACCACCCGAGCGCCCTCGAGCACCGCCAAGCCACAGAGACGATCCTCGAAGAGTTGGGCCTTGCAGAAAAACCGACCATCTTAGTCATGAACAAGGTAGACATGGTTCCCGACCGCACGGCGCTGGCCCGACTGGCGCGCGGAGCCGAGCATGTCGTGGCCACCAGCACGCGAACCCGCGAGGGGCTGGACCAACTGGTCGAGGCCATGGCCGAACTGGCCGGTCATGATGTCGGGCGCGTCGAATTGCGCATCCCGCCGCAGCGCCATGACATCGCTGCCGCACTGCGCCGGCTGGGACAAGTCGAAGACGAGCATTATGACGAGGCCGACGCCTCTCTCATCATTACGGCACTCGTACCGCGTCGCTTTTACGCGCGTTTCCAACCGTTCATGACAACTTCGCCGGCCAGCACTTGTGGCAGTCACAAGGAAACACGCTAAGGATCTGAAGCGCTTGGCCCCGTTGTATGTAAACAAGACCTCGGATAGCCCGATTTAACCGACTGGCTTTTGTCTTATTTTTATAAAACAAAAGGGCTAAACCGCCCAAAAGGGCCGCATTCCGGACAAAAACCGGGCTATCACACATGGAGGATCCAATGACAACACAGCCGCTTTCGGGCGGAGAAGCAGTCCTGACAGAGCGGGCCACGCGCTCACTCGATCGCCTGCGCGAGGTCATGCGGGTGACGGAACTGCCGGCGGGCCTCGACGCCCTCGCGCAATCCGAAAATGCGATCAACGATGTGTACATGAACCTCAACCGGCAGTTGCAGGACGGCAAAGTGGAACAGCGGACCAAACTGCTGGTGGCATTGGGGGTGGCCGTCGCGTGCGGCAGTTCGCGGACCGCAGACTTTTTCGCACACGCCGCACAGGCCGCCGGACGCACCCGCGAAGAGGTGCTGGATGCCATCGCAGTGGCAACGACATGCACCATCTTCAACGGCTACTACCGCTTCCGCAGCCAGGTGCCCGAGGACATGGCCCAAGCCTTTGAGGCCTTCCGGGCCCCGTTCAACGCAAATGCCTTGGTCAAATCGGTGCTCTCGCAGACCGAAGTCGAAGCCATCTGTATCGCTGTCTCCTCGGCCAACAATTGCAAGAAATGCGTCGAGGGACACCTCGCCAAGGGCCGAAGCCTCGGGCTGACGGACGAACAAGTGGACGAGATCATCAAGGCGGGCGCGGTGGCTCAGGCGGCTGCACAAGCCATCGCGGCACTCACGCCTCCCAGCATGAGTTGACCAAAAATTTACATTATCTGCTCACGAAAGGAAAAGGCACCATGATTCAGGTTGGACAAAAGTGCCCCGACTTCGAGGTCGCGGCGCTCATCGGCGAAGATGTCAACGGCAAGGTTTCGCTCAAGCAATTCGAGGGCAAGTGGGTGTGCCTCTACTTCTACCCGCTGGATTTCACCTTCGTGTGCCCCACAGAGATCAAGGCGTTCAGCGACGCGGTTCCCGACTTCGAGGACCGCGACTGCGTGGTGCTGGGCGGATCGTGTGACAGCACCTACAGTCATCTCGGTTGGGTCAAGGCCAAGGAGGAACTGAAGAACCTGCAGCATCCGCTGATCGCCGACTACACCAAGTCGCTGTCGCGGGCTTTGGGCATTCTCGATGAGGAAAAGGGAGTGTCTCAGCGGGCCACTTTCTTGATTGACCCGCAGGGAATCATCCGGTTCGTCTATGTGACCGACCTCAATGTTGGCCGCAACCCGGACGAGGTGCTTCGGGTGCTCGATGCGCTCCAGACCGACGAACTGTGCCCGTGTAACTGGAAGAAGGGCGAAGCGACGATAAAGGTCGGTTAGTGGTATAGAAAGTCAGATTTGTTCCGGGTCCTCCCCCTCCCGGAACACCCAGCGGCCCGCGGGAGGTTCCTCCCCCTCCACCCGCGGGCCGCGCTATTTTCCATGGAGTCCCGCAATCCCCTTTACATGCAATCGCCAGCCCCCGCGAGCGGACTGCCCGTTGGAGTATGCCGACCTTCGTGGGCTCTTCGCCGCCAAGGCCGCCACCTGTTACCGGTTACATAATTCTTGTACTGTTCTGGTCCTGTTCAGGCGTCCTGCGGCTTTAGGCCATCTCCTCACCCATGGCCCTTCCAAACGGGGCAAATCCGCATTCATTTTGTGCTTGACCTGCGCAAGCGCTTGCATAACCTGCCCACCCTTACGGGGCGGGCAACATGCGAATCCTTGCCCAGTTGGTCAAAGATCCGTCTGACCCGCTCCCATACGGTACGGCGTTGTCCGTTCGCCTGCGTCGGGAGAGAAGGGAGGTGGCGATTGCCAAACGGTCACGAAGGTTATCCGCCCGCGGCAACCGGGTTGGGGGCGTCAGGTTGCGACGGGCGCATATCACGGAGCGCTCCCCATCGCGCATCACTCAAGATAATCATGTCAACCATGACGAAAGGACCAACATGACAAGAATCCAGGCAATGGCCGCGTTGACAGCGGTTTTTCTGTCCTCCTCGATGGCTTTGACCTCCGATGCGGGCGCCGCGGGGGCTGCCACGCAACCTCCCATCTGCACGCGCTCGTGCTGGGGCGCGCGGGCACCGAAAAACGCCATCCCCGAGATGGGCGCACTGACCCGCGCCACGATTCACCATACCGCCGGGGCGAGCGATTGGAACACGGCCTCGCAGGCTGAATCGGCCGCTAAAGTCCGCGCGATCCAAAACTATCACATGGACTCCAACGGCTGGCCTGACATCGGCTACCACTTCCTCGTGGACAAGTTGGGCAACCGGTTTGAGGGGCGCATCAACTCGATCGCCAGCCGCCCGCGCGGCGCGCACGATGCTGTCAACGATAACAGTTTCGGTTTCAGCCTGATGGGTTATCTCCACGCGCCTTACAACCACCAGCCGCCCGATGTCATGCGCCAGGCCCTGTATGACCTGATCGCATGGAAAATCCCCGATCCGTTCACAGGCTTCGGATCGGGCACCTACGGCGGGAAAACCGTTGGCTTCATCTGCGGTCACCGCGATGTGGGGCAGACGGCCTGTCCGGGTGACCTGATGTATCAGTACATCGGAACCAACTTCAACGGCGGCGAGGCGCGCCTCGAGGTCAATCGCCGCATCGTCGGCAGCATTATCGTTGACAACACCGATGCGGGCTTCAGCGCCTCTGCGAACTGGACGGCAAGCAGCAATGTCCCGGGCTATTACGGCACGAACTATCGGGTCCGCGCCACTCAGGCTGTGAGCGATCCGGCGGCTTGGACAGTCGACCTGCCCGTGTCGGGTTCGTACCGAGTCTCGGTGCGTTACTCCGCTGCAGCCGACCGTCCGACGGCGGCGCCTTACATTGTGTATCATACCGGCGGCCAGACAACCGTCAATGTCAACCAGCAGATCAACGGCGGCACTTGGGTCACGCTTGGAACCTGGAGTTTCAATGCCGGGTCCGATGTGCGTGTCCGCCTGTCGTGCTGGACGACGGCAGGGTTCTATGTCGTCGCGGATGCTGTCCGCTTCGAAAAAATGTAAACCGTTTACCGCTATTCTCCGTTCCAAGATCGGGCGGTGCGGCTCCCAGCCCCACCGCCCGGTTTCTTTTTGACCATCAATGTTTCATCCCCAAATGGCCAATCCTCCTCGGCGCCCCGCGGGGAAAACCGTAGGCCATCGTCGCTGATGCATCGCGATCAACGCCACTGCTCGATGTATCGCGGGACGCGAACAATCCCCGGGCGGTTGGGGTTCGACGGATCGAGTGGGTCGCCATACTTGTTGTGGTAAGGGCCGACCGCCACGATGTCGCCCGTGCTGCGCAGTCCGTTGGTCGGGTCGTAGTCCACCCCCTTCTCGTTGCAATCGAGATTGGACACAGGCCGCCCGCCATACGCTTGGTACAGGTCCGGACCCGCGCTGCTGATGCGCCATGCGCCGCCGCTCGTCAGCCCCGAACCGCGCGTCGGCACCGCGTCGGCGTCCACATAGTCATAGGTGTCCAGGGCGTCCAGATCGTCCACATACCAGGCTTCACGCGCCGGAAACGGGTCGCGGGGAATGCTTGAAATATACGCAACAGGCGTGGTCAGTTGCCGGACGCGCCCGCTCACAGGCGTGATAAATGGTGTGTTTGGCAACGGACTGTATCCTTTGGCCGGCGGATACATCCGGAATTCCACATGGTAAGCCTCGAGCGCACCCGTAAGCAAACGGAGGTCGCTCTTCACGACCGCCACCTTCGATCGCACTTGGGCATCGAGAAAATTCATTGTCGCGATGGTGGACAGAGTGGCAAGGATCGCCACCACCACAAGGAGTTCGACGAGCGTGAAACCGCTCTTGGTGTGCATGGCTTGCTGGCACCCCCTTATGCCGTGATCACCCATAATGGACGAATCCGCCCGCGGCGACTTGCGCAAAAAATCTCCAAGGGTCTCAGGATCATCCCTTGACAGATTGATCATGGCTTGGTACTAGCCACATTTGCGGGTGCGGCGCGTACGCAGGGATGCCCGCCGCGGGCTGAATGGGGGTCTGCGCACCCTGCGCAAGATCGTCAAGGGGTGACCAATCATGAAAGCAGGGGGCTGCGGCGGCTCGCGCGGGGCTGCACGGGTGCTGGTGCGGATGTCCGTCATCCGCCGTCTGATTTGGGCTTTGGCTGTTGTTCCACCCACCCTGTCGGGGGCAGCGGCCATCATCACAGTCAATTCCGACGGCGACTCGATCGCTCTGGACGGCAGGATAACCCTGCGGGAGGCCATCACAGCGGCGAACACAAATGCGCCCTGCAGTGATGCGCCCGCCGGGTCGCCGGGGTACGACCTGATCCGGTTTGCTCCAACTGTGCTCTATTCAGGCATTCTCGTCAGTTCAAGTTTGCCGGCCATTTCGGATCAATTGGGCATCAGCGGCTCCAGCGATGTTCTCGTAACGATTAGCGGCGGCGGAGTCTGCAGGCCATTCTCTATTCTCGGCGGCACGAGCGTCACACTCGAGAGGGTCAAAGTGCATTCGGGGCTTTCTGCAGGCGACGGCGGCGGAATTCATAACCTTGGCTCGCTCCGGCTGGTCTCCTGCTATGTGGAGCAGTGCACAGCGACAACCCACGGCGGCGGCATCTACACGGGCAGTGGCAGCCAACTGCGCATGGAATTTTGCCACCTGACCCGGTGCAATGCCGATTACGGCGGCGGGCTGAGAGCCAGTATGCCGGCCGCCGTCGAACTTTACAAGTGCCGCTTCACGCAAAATGACGCCGACATATACGGCGGCGGAGCCTACTTCACCAGCAGCAACAATGTCGTGATTAGTGACTGCAATTTCCTCGTCAACACCGTCGCCTTTAACGGCGGGGCGCTCTATCTCGACACTCCCGCCACCATCGTCTGCTCCTCATTCTGGATGAACGAAGCCATGGGAAGCGGCGGAGCAATCCGGAAAATTGCAAATCATACAGTGGACATCACCAATTCAACCTTTTACTCTAATGGTGCCGGAGAATATGGAGGCGCAGTGAGCGTGACGGCTGGCACGGCGTACCTGCAACATGTCACGGTGACGCTTAACAGGGCTGACACCCTCACGCCCGCCGGAGGCGATGGTGGGGGATTGCATGCGGGCTTGGCCGCGCGGCTTGTCATTGCAAATTGCATCGTGGCTGACAACTTGGATCTGGGAGGTCAAAAGCCCGACATCGCCGGTCCGATTGTGTCGAGCGGCTATAATCTGATCGGATCCTTGGGCGAGGAGGTTTTTGCAAACCACAGGCCCGGCGACCGCTATGGCGATCCGAACAACACCACACCGCCGGGGGTCGGCGCAATCCGCTATGGTGAGCCTATTGATCCGCTGCTGGCCTTCTTGGATCAGAACGCGGCATACACCCCCACTTGCGCGCTGCTCTCCGGCAGCATGGCCATCAACAACGCCAACCCAGCCAGCACAACGACCATTGATCAGCGCCGGTTGGTGGTCAGACCTCAGGGGTCCGCACCAGACATTGGGGCCTTCGAGTCGGTTTTATACTATCAATATGATGATGAGACCTTCGACACTGGCGGGCTTGAACCCCCCGGCAGCACCACCGGCGCGAGCGCCTTCGGGTTCAATACGCCCGGTTTTGCGTGGCCAGATTACAGCCTCGCGCAGGGTGCCTACCGCGGCCATGTGACTGCCCATGCATCGCGATACCGCGTGACCGGCGTCATCGCCAACTGGGACGCGTGGGTTCCGTACTCGAGCATACAATCCACCAGAATCTTGAGATCCAAGTGGTATGTCTTCACGGGGGGGCAATCCAATCCCTCCGATCTCAACCAGATACCTAACTTCCGGCTGCGATTGATGAACCGCTTCGCAGCGAACTCAATGCTGGAGGTTTTCCACCAAAACCCATATGATCCCGGCAATGCCGCGCTCGCCTGCGAACTGCGCCCCTCATCTCTCCCGGCAAGCCCGTCGCTCTATCGCCTCGACTATGACCCGGTTGATGTTCCGTTTTTGTTTGCTGACTCGTCCATTGAAGGGGTTGCACGGGCCTTCGAGGCCTACGCCCTGTTCCCGCAGGAAAACGGCTACATCGCCCTGACCGAGTCCAGCACCGGAGTGTACCCCACCACGCTCGTCCATCCGATGGTGGTGCCGGCCAAAGAGTATCAGCCCGATGCAGTCGGAGCCGGCGATCTGGCCGTGTTCGACCCGGCGGAACTCTCCTTGCGCAAACTGGTACCCGGAGCGGTCGAGGGAGATTTCGGGACTTGGGACGACACGGCGCCGCTGCCAACCCACACGCAGACCACGGCCGGCATAACGCTCGACACTTCCGCCGTGGGTACCAACCGAATCGCGGTGGCCGCGCGCGAGTTCAATCCCGACCGCAACACGCTCGACTACCCCCATCGCGTCCGCGTCAGTGAGGGCAAACAGTACACCATCCGGTGGAAACTGACCTCGACCCAGCAAGTCAACCGGCAGGCGCAAATCCGCATGCGCGCCCGCAGCATCAAGTTCGCGTGGAGCCAAAAATTCGAGGTTGGCGGGGCTTGGGCCACGGACGGGGGCAAGACCTATCCGCTCAACGCCAACAACTCCATCGCTCAGCAAACTCTGCCCGGCGTGGGATGCATGAACCCCGAAAGCCAAGGCATCAACAACGGCGGCTGGTACAACTTGATGCTCCACACACCCATGAGCGCGGACATTCGCCCGGAATTCCCAGCCGGAACACGGCTCACCGTTTCTATGCCTAACATCTCAGGCCAGCCCGCCCCCGGCGTCAATTCGCCCAGCCGCCGCGACATCTTCCTCGGCATTGACCTTGTGGATACCCTCTCCGGCGGCCTCGGCGCCCCCCTCGAACAGGGCAATGTTCAAGTCGAGAAAATCGAAATCAAATCTTACCAGTTGGTGCCGGACTGACATTCGCAGGCTTAGCGGCGGAGATTCTTTAAGTTTCGATTTTACGCTTCAGTTGCATGCCCTTTTCTTGGATGGTAATCTGCACGAAAACGGTGCCATTCGCGAGCATTTGCCTTCATTTTGTCCTTGAATGTCGCGTTGGAGTGCAGCAAATGAGTGGGTCCATTCAGTAATTGCCGTGAGTCGGGCTTGGGAGGTACGGCTTCTTGAAGGACAAGCGCGCGGTTTTGGCCGTCTTGGCCGGAGTAGTGGTTGTCATCGCGATTATTGGCCTGATGCGATATCAGACGGAGGCGGCTTCGCGCGGCGCGACAAACCGCGCCAAAGTCGGGGAATTGTCCGACCGCGGGGGCAAGACATCCCAAGTCACGCTGGTGGACACGGCGGATTCGGGCCGTAAGGCCGCCCCGCGGCTGAGCGAGCGCGACATGCTCAGTACGGTCGCGTCCGCCAATCTCGAAAGCACGGCCATCATTTCCACGGATCCGGAGAACCAGCCGCGTGCGTGGCTTGTCGCGGATTTCCGCGGCCTCAAAGAGGTACCGCCCGGATTTCAGTTGGACGGCGTGGTCCTGACGCCTGAGGGCTTCCAACTGGCACCGCCAGAACCCGGCAAGGAAAACGAGCCGCGCACGGGTTTCGTCGAAGCGCCCGCTCAGATGCTCAACTTCCACAGCAACGCTGTGGCTTTGCTCTGGAAGGAGCAGGTTCCGGACACAAAATGCGATGTGTTCGGTGAGGTCGCGGTCAGCCCGGACGGCAAGCAATGGGGGCCGTGGCAGTTAGTCGAGATCGACGACGGCTCCTACGGCAACATAAGTGAATTCTTCCCCGATGGAACGCCCAACCCGAGTTACGGCTATACACCCGGCACCGTGCTGGTGTGGGGCCTGAACCAATATTCCCACATGCGCTACCGGTTCCGGCTTTACTCGGAAGGCCCAAATTCGCCCACCCTCTCGGCAGTCCGCGTTTTCTATCAGGATTCAACGCTCGGGCAGGGGCGCTTGGCCGATTTGAACGCTCCCACACCCACGCCGGCTCCCGACGCGACACCGCCGCCCAGCGCCCCGGGAGGCACGCCATGAAAAACTTTTTCCCCCGCACTTTTTCCCTCCTGTTTGGCACGCTGATGCTGGCGGGCGCCTGCGCAGTTGCTCAGCCGCCTGCGACCGAAACGACGGCCACCACCGCAACCGCCTGGACCGAGGCCGCACCCGGCGTTCGGTGGCGCGAGTTGTCCCCGGGGCGCGGCCGCTCGCCGCAGCGCGGAGACAAAGTTTTCATGCACATCAGCACCTATCTCGACGACGGGCCGCTGTTCCATACGACGCGCGGGTCGCGCATGCCCGTCGGATACTTTTACGGTGATGGCCAGATGCCCGCCGCCTTCGATGCGGCCATTGCCACGATGAAAGAGCAGGGCCGGCGCGAAATCGAGTTCGCGCCGGAGGCTGAGTATCGGACTACGGCTCACCTGAGCGAAGGGGATCAGTTTAGCACCTCAGCGTTGGTGCGACTCGATGTGGTGCTGTTGTGGGTCGAACCCGCTCTCGGCGGTGCCAACGCCGCCACATCAACCGGCAAGGGGGGTGAGACGCCCTGATAGAGCAGGAACCTAAACCGCGTGCCGCGGTGGCCTTCGGGGCGCTTCACCGCGGCACGCCAGCATAACCTCTGCGCCCCGAAACTGTGCCCTCTCGGAGGGAACACCTATTCAAACAGGAGTGAGGGGTTCAATGACAAGGCGTATCATAGGGTCCGCCCTGGTGGCGGTCCTCGCCTCAGCAACTATGGCTGTAACCGCATTGGCCGGCGCCGCCGGTCAAGCCACCCAACCCAGCATCTGCACCCGCTCGTGCTGGGGGGCGCGGGCGCCGAGGTCCATCCCGTCGGAAATGGCCGCGCTCAACCGCGCCGTCATCCACCACACGGCTCAGCCCAACGATTGGAACACCAACTCGCAGGCTGAGTCCGCCGCGCTCGTCCGTGCCATCCAGAATCTTCACATGGATTCGAACGGGTGGGCCGACATTGGGTATCACTTTTTGGTGGACAAACTCGGCAACCGTTTTGAAGGCCGTTACAATTCCATCAACGGATGGCCGCGTGGGGCCCACGACAATGTGAACACGAACAGTTTCGGGTTCAATGTCATGGGTTACATGCACACGCCGTACAACCAGTCGCCAACCACGGCGCAGCGGCAGGCGTTGTATGACCTCATCGCATGGAAGATTCCGAATCCTTTCACGGGCTACGGCGCCGGCACCTATAATGGCGCGACGGTTGGCTACCTGTGCGGCCATCGCGATGTCGGTGCCACTGCGTGCCCCGGCGATTTGATGTATCAGTACATCGGCACAAATGTCAACGGGGGCGAGGCTCGCAACGAGGTGAACCGCCGCATCGTCGGCACCCCGCCGGTGATCGTGGACAACACCGATTCGGGCTTCAGCGCTTCCACCAACTGGTTTGCCAGCACCTCGACGCCCGGCTACTACGGCAGCAACTACCGCGCCCGCGCCACTGAGGCAGTCAGCGATCAGGCGCAGTGGACAGTCACCTTGCCGGCAGACGGCACATATAAGGTTTATGTGTGGTACACTGCCGGCTCCAACCGCGCGGCCGCGGCACCCTACCAGGTCACCCACACCGGCGGCACGACGACGGTCAATGTCAACCAGCAGGCCAACGGCAGCCAATGGGTATTGCTGGGCACTTGGAACTTCTACCAAGGCACAGCCGTGCGCGTGAAACTGTCGTGCTGGACGACAGCCGGCTACTATGTCATCGCCGACGCCGTGAAGTTCGAAAAGCAGTAATCCATTTCTTCGACAAACCATCCCTCGAGAAAGCCCCGGGCGGCCGCCGGCAGGTGCGCCGCCCGGGTTGAGAGACAATCCGCTCACAACGACGACGAGTGAGATGCTGCCCCGATGCCGCCCCCCGTCTGAGGGCGTCCCGTGTCGGTGGGGATAAGCATCCACGGTGACAACGGAAAGGTTCGAGCACGATTCATGAAACTTACATCAACCACAACGCTTGGTGCTTTGACTTGTCTGGTGCTGGTAGCAATGGCTGCAGGGGAGGCGTTTGGCGCAGGAGCCGCGACGAGACCAACAATCTGCGCTCGTTCGTGCTGGGGGGCCCGCAGTCCGCGGTCCATCCCCGCCGAAATGTCAGCGCTCAACAGAGCGGTGATCCACTACACCGCGAGTGCGTCCGACTTTAACACCAACTCGCAGAGCGAGTCCGCCGCCCTTGTGCGAGCCATCCAAAACTATCACATGGACTCAAACGGATGGGCGGACATCGGGTATCACTTTTTGGTGGACAAACTCGGCAACCGTTTTGAAGGCCGCTACAATTCCATCAACGGATGGCCGCGCGGGGCCCACGACGGTGTCAACAGCAACAGTTTCGGGTTCAGCACCCTGGG